>NZ_JBQFPY010000006.1:0-320358 GCF_056536625.1 Ruegeria sp. CJ9 | reverse complement strand
CCGTAAGGCAGCAGATCGTCACTGGAGATGCCAATTTTCGCACCGATTTCCTGAATCGGCTTCTTGTTCGCCTCACGGGCGATTTCGATGTCGGATTTGTAGCTCATTGGGCAGGGTCCCTGATTGAATGCCGTGCGTGCCGACGCAATACGTCGGTGCTGATCAATCCATACCGTCGTGTACAATCGCAATGGATATGAATTCCGACATAATCATGGCGTGAAACGGCGTTGACCCAGTTCTGGCGCTGTTAGCGCAACATTCCGAGGCTTATGAGGGTTCCCACGCGCGCTGATCCGGCACAAAAAGCGAGACGGAGTCGTTCAGCTTCAACGTTCCCGGACGTTCGATCCAGGCCGTGACGCCGCGACGGCCCCTGGCGGCGGGTTTGAACGTCTTGCCATAGCCTGGAATGTCAGATTCGATTTCTTTCCCTGGATAGATGCAAGGGCGGTTCTCCATATCAACGGTCATCGTAAGCCCATCGAGGGCCTGCAGCCGCGATGAGGGCGGAATATGGGTAAAATCCGGTATTCCCTTTAGCACGATTGACGCCCCCAAATAGGTGGGGTCGAGCGTTTCCAGCCCCATTTCACTTGCGATCTCGTCCATTTCTTCGGACGACAGAATCGTCAACTGACGCACATTTCGAATTTCAGTATCTTCGGGGTACAGGTTCTTCATACGCATACATGAGGCTCGATTGACCCCTGCGTGACGGGCGCCTGTTTCCCCGGCAAAATCAAGATCCAACCGATCGACCGGACGGGCGCGCAGCGAGCCACCTGACGGTACATGCCCCAACCAGACAACCTGCGCCGAATACTCGGTTTTTCGCATCACCGGCATGTGGGGCCTCGCTCCAAATTCCTGACAACGGCTCTTCGCACCGTACGTATCCCGACTGTGAAGTGAAGCAAAAAAGACCCGGGACAATGCCCGGGTCTGATGTACTTAAGCTGAAGGTTCCGGCTCCATCCCACCATCGGGCGGAGACTTCTTGACCTTTGTCTTAGGAATCGCTGTCACGCTGGGCGCGCTGCCCTCGTCGGGATTGTCACCATCATCATCACCCTCGCTGGGCGATTCACCGTTCATGACGCGCTTGATCTCGTCCCCGGTCAGCGTCTCATATTCCAGAAGACCCTGTGCCAGACGCTCCCATTCCTCGTTCTGTTCGGTCAGAATCTGGTGGGCGCGCTCGTAACCCTGCTGGATCAGACGCTTCACCTCTTCCTCGATCAGCTCTTTGGTATGGGCCGAAACCGAGAACCCGGCGGTATTGCCAGAGTATCCATCATGCGCCTCGGCATAGTCGATATTGCCGACCTTGTCCGACATTCCCCAGCGCATCACCATGGCGCGCGCCAGTTGGCTGGCCTGCATGATGTCACCGGCAGGACCGTTCGAAACATGGTCTTCGCCGTACTTGATCACCTCTGCGGCTTTGCCCGCCATGGTCATGGCCAGCTTTTGCTCACATTCGTCACGGTGATAGTTCAGGCGATCCATTTCCGGCAGCGAAACAACCATGCCCAGCGCACCACCGCGCGGGATGATCGTCGCCTTGTAGACCGGATCACACAGCGGCAGAGTCAGGCCGACAACGGCGTGACCGGCCTCGTGATAGGCGGTCTTTTCCTTCTGATCCTGTGTCAGCACCATCGAGCGACGCTCGGCCCCCATCATCACCTTGTCCTTGGCATTCTCAAAATCTTCCATGGTGACAAAGCGACGGCCCACGCGCGCGGCCATCAGCGCGGCCTCGTTCACGAGGTTCGCCAAATCCGCACCCGAGAAGCCTGGTGTACCGCGCGCGATGATGCGCAGGTCCACATCGGGGCCCAGAGGCGTCTTGCGTGCGTGAACGCCCAGAATCTTTTCGCGGCCTTTGATGTCGGGGTTGCCGACAGTCACGTTACGATCAAACCGGCCCGGACGCAGCAGCGCAGGGTCCAGAACGTCCTTACGGTTGGTGGCTGCCAGAATGATCACGCCTTCGTTGGCCTCGAACCCGTCCATCTCGACCAGCAACTGGTTGAGGGTCTGTTCGCGTTCGTCATTACCACCGCCATAACCGGCACCACGATGGCGACCCACGGCGTCGATCTCGTCGATGAAGACAATACAAGGCGCGTTCTTCTTGGCCTGTTCGAACATGTCGCGGACACGGGATGCACCGACACCAACAAACATCTCGACAAAGTCAGAGCCCGAGATGGTAAAGAACGGCACACCCGCCTCACCAGCAATGGCACGGGCCAGCAGCGTTTTACCAGTACCCGGGGGGCCAACCAACAATGCGCCTTTCGGAATCTTACCGCCCAGACGGCTGAATTTCTGCGGGTTGCGCAGGAATTCCACGATCTCTTCCAGCTCCTCCTTGGCCTCATCAATGCCCGCGACATCGTCAAAGGTCACGCGGCCATGCTTTTCGGTCAGCATCTTGGCCTTGGACTTGCCAAAGCCCATCGCGCCGCCTTTGCCACCGCCCTGCATCCGGTTCATGAAGTAAATCCAGACCCCGATCAGCAGCAGGAAAGGCAGCAGCGTGATCAGGAAGGACTGAAACCCGGATTGCTGCTGTTTCACGGCCTGAACGGGAATGTTTTCATCGATCAGCAGCTTGGTGACTTCGGCATCGGCGGGTTTGATGGTGACATAGGTCGCGCCGCTTTGCGTGGAATAGCGAATCTGTTCACCGTCCAGCGTCACATTTTTGACTTCGCCGCTTTCAACTGCGCTGACAAAATCGGAATAGGTTCTTTCATTGCTCTGAAGCGTTCCGCCCTGGCCACTGAAGAAATTGAACAGTGCAAGGATCAGCAGAAAAAGAACGACCCAGAAGGCGATGTTACGAGCGTTGCCCAAGGAATATCTCCCAAAAGATTTCGGCAGGTGCGGGTCTGCCGGTTTGCCCTATAAAATAGAGATGATTCAAGCATGTTCAATGCGATAAAAGCGAAGAGTAAAACTCGGGCCTTTGTGGGGCCATTTCGGCTGTCCAACCGTTGGAATAATCAACTAGGGGTGCAGCAAGCAGGTTTTCACCGCTCCACACGGCAGGCGAGGCCAAAAGCGCCATACGTGGTTTGCCCAATGCGCGCCATTCCGGCACCTGCGGCAAACCAGTCTCACCCAGCGCACGCACCTCGGCGCCCACGGCCCGAGGGCCGGACAGAACCCAGCGGTCATCCCAAAGCTTTTCCGGGGCGGTGATTTCTGTCGCCACGGCGTTTAGCTCTCTGCAAAACCACATTTTATCGCCGTGTGGGATCAACAAACAGCCCGCCAGAGTCAGGGTCTTTGCATCCCGAACGGCTGCCACGGCCTGATCCACCGCAGCCCCGCGCGGCGGATAGCCCGGTCCTGCGATCCACACGGTGATTCCAATGACCAGCCGCCGTTGAATCTCTGCCGGAAGCAGTTCAAAGCCGTTGCGGTCCACGCAAATGTCCCCGTTATCCACATCAGTAACTCGTCGTGCGGATTCCTGCGTATAATGCGCCAGTGCTTCACGCGCTTGTGCAAGATTTTCGGCCACGCGCGACAGCGATTGTGCAGAAATCCCCAGCGGTTCCAGCCCTGTCAGGGCTTCACGCGCTTTGATCCGGTCGAATTTAAAGTCCTGATTCGACGGGTCCTCGATCCAACTTGCGCCGATCCGCGACAGGTAGCCGCGCAGGGTTTGCCGAGTGATTCCCAACATCGGGCGCAGTAGCGACACGCCGTTTTGGTCCCGCACCCAAGGCATCCCTGACAATCCTGTCACACCGGCCGCCCGGCCCAACCGCATCAGAACAGTCTCGGCCTGATCATCGGCTGTATGTCCCAAAGCAATCGCCGATATGTCATTCCGGTTCGCCCAGTCGGTCAACAATCGATACCGCGCCTGACGGGCCTGATCCTGCAGATTGCCTGTGCCATCCCACCCCTGCCACCGCAGCGTTTCGTGCGGGATATTCAATCCAGCGGCCTGTTCGGCCACGCAAATAGCCTCAGATGCCGAGTCGGGGCGCAATCCATGATCCACGGTGGCAGCAAACAGATCGACCTGCTCGGCCTGAGCGATTTCATGCAACAGATGCATCAGCGCCACCGAATCCCCGCCACCAGACACGGCGATACCCAAACGTGGCGGCAGTCGGTCAGGCAGCCGCGTGCGGAGTTCAGATCGAAGTGTTTCGGCCTCGCCCGTCAAGAACAGCCCAGCGACGCCATTTCCTGAGTGGCGGCGGATACTGTGGCCGAGGCCGGGAACCGCACGCCAACCTCTGTCAGGGTGATACAGGCCTGTTCGGTTTGTCCCAGACGACCCAACGCGGCACCCAGTTCAAACAGAGCCTCGGGGGCAAACGCACCTTCGGAATCGCCGGTAAAGCTGGCCAGGAACGCCCGTGCGGCCTCACGCGTGTCGCCCAATCCGTCCAGCGCCTGCCCGCGCTTCAAATGTGCTTCGGGCGCAAGCGGGCTGCCTGGATACGACGAATCGAACTGCGCGAACTGGTCGGCTGCGGCCTGAAAATCCCCTTCGGACAGGGCCAGCGCAGCAGCTTCGAAGTCTGATTGTTCACCGATCGCCAGTTCCCCCTGCTCACTTACCGAAGAGGGCGTTGGTGAAATGGGTGCCGCAGAACCGACCGTAGCTCCTGAATCACCACCCAGGGTCGAGGTTTCGCCAAGCGTACTCAGATCTCCGCCTTCCAGTTCGACCAGACGGAACTCCAGGTCGCCGATCCGGTTGGTGCCATCGGTCACGACGTTCTGAACCCGCTGATTAAGCTGCTCGGTCTGGCTCGTGAGGCGTTGCAACTCGGCCTCGATCGCGTCGACTCGTTCCAGAATGGAACTGCCAGACAGGTTCGGCGCCGGAGATCCGGTCGTCGAAAACTCACGCTTTAGACGTTGAATCTCCACGTGCAGCACTGTCAATTCCTGACGGATATCCGCCAGCGTCTGCTGATCCTGTGCTTGTGCCACACCGGCGGTCGCAATAACTGCGGCCAGAACCCATCCTGCAAGTCTCATCATTTTACCCCAAGGTTGAACCGGTCAGCACCGTAACCGCGCGGCGGTTCTTGGAATAGCATTCCTCGGTGCTGCAAATCTCAATCGGGCGTTCCTTGCCGTAGCTGACTGTTGTCAGGCGGTTCCCTGCCACCCCGCGCGAGATCAAATAGTCGCGGGCCGCATTCGCCCGTTTCGCGCCCAGACCAAGGTTATACTCGCGTGTGCCTTGTTCATCTGCATGACCCTCGATAGTAGCCACGAAATCCGGGTTGGCCAAAAGCCAGTCTGCCTGCCCCTGCAAGACCGTTTGCGCCTGTGGCGTCAGTGTGGACTGATCCACTGCAAACAATACCCGGTCGCCAACAGTTTGCTGGAAATAGGCGGGCGAGCGCGGATCGCTGGGCGAGCCCGGCGCAATCGCACCATTTGCGCCATTTCCAAAACCGCCACCCAGTGCCGATGGATCGTTGTTGGTACAGGCGGCGATTACACTCAGCGCGCCTATAGCCAGAACTTTGCCCAATACGTTCATTTCAAGTGCCTCGTTGTTTTATCGGTTTATTGCCGTCTCTGTATCACAGTGCAGGATTTTTGTGAACTTTTCCAACCGCCTGCCCCGATCAATTCTGCAATGGCCCCCAAGACGGATCGCTGCCGCCATCCGGAGTGCGCACCGGATGCAAGTTCCGCCCCGAAATATCCACGGAATACAGCGTCGCCCGCCCGCTGGCCCCCTGCGTTTCGCGGGTAAACATGATGACGCGGCCATTGGGGGACCAGGTCGGCCCCTCATCAAGGAAGGATGAGGTCAGCAGTCGTTCTTCACTGCCATCCGTACGCATGACACCGATGTGAAAACGGCCCTTGTTTTGCTTGGTAAACGCAATCAAATCGCCACGCGGCGACCAGACCGGGGTGCCGTAGCGGCCTTGACCAAAGCTGATCCGTGTTGCCTCACCCCCATTGGCGGGCATGATATACAGCTGCGGTGTGCCCGAGCGGTCGCTTTCAAACACGATCTGCGAACCGTCCGGGGAATAGCTAGGCGCGGTTTCAATGGCCGTCGTATTGGTCAGACGAACGCTTTGGCCCGAGGCCAGGTCCATCTTCCACAGGTCGGTATTGCCGCCCTGAATCAGCGAATAAACAATCGAGCGGCCATCGGGCGAAAAGCGTGGGGAAAAGCTCATCGTGCCTTCTTGCGTCTGCAATTCGGTTCTTTTCACTCGGTCGACGTCCAGAACATAGATGCGTGGCTGACCGGTTTCATAACTGGTATAGAGCAACCGATCGCCCGACGGCGAAAAGCGCGGGGCAAGGACGATGGCGGCACTGTCAGTCAGGTACTGCACGTTGGCTCCGTCATAATCCATGATCGCCAAACGTTTCAGGCGTTGATCCTTGGGCCCGCTTTCGGAAACAAAGGCCACGCGGCTGTCGAAATATCCGCCCTCTCCCGTGATGCGGCTGTAAACCTGATCGGCTACTTTATGCGCCATGCGTCGCCACCCTTCGGTAGTGCCTGCAAATTGCAGACCGTTGCCCAGTTCCTGACCCGAAAACACATCCCACACCCGGAATCGCACAGTCAGCCGGTTGCCGGAGACGTTCACAGCACCCGTCACCAGCGCATCTGCGTTGATGGCTTTCCAGTCGGCAAACTGGACCGGCGCATCAAAACTACTGACCCGACTGATGAATGCGTCCGATGAGATTTCGCGGAACAGCCCCGTACCGGTCAGGTCGGCGGCTACGACTCGAGAGATGTCGTTGGCATATTGCGCCGCGGCTGGCCCGTCAGGCACAAAATTCGGAACCGCAAAAGGCAAGGGTTCAATGATCCCCTGATCCAGTTCCAGACGCAGCGGTCCGCTCTGTGCGTATACCGGCGCTGTCATAATCGTCAGGCCAAGCAATAGGCTGGTCAGAAATCTCATCATTTGATCCGCATCCTCTCGGGATTGAATGTAATCTCAATATCTTGCCACTGAGCATATTTGTCAGCAGGCAGGTCGTATCCTTTGGCGCCACAGCGCAATATTGCCCGTCTGGCGGCTTCGTAAGCTTGTTTAGCAGACGCCGTTGTTCCGCCCGAGCTATCGATCATACGCAGGCTACCGCCTTCCACCTTCCCTTCACGGGTCAATGAAAATCCAACGACTACAACCGTTTGCAAGGCATCCGTGGACAATGACCCCACGTTCCAACACTGTGACACAGCCAGACGCATTGCATCTTTTTCACCGCTTGTCAGTGGAGGACCAGCAGGCTCACTACTCTCTTGCAAAGCCTCGGCCAAAGCATCTTCAACGGCGCTTTCGTCAACTTGTGTTGGTGGCGTCGACTCCTGCTCCTCAGGTTCTGCCGCTACCGGATCTGCCGGTGGCGCGGGTCGGTTTGGCCGCTCCTGCGGTCGCGGGGACGTACGCGGAGCGTTCTCTTTGGTTTCCTCGGCTTCGGTCACGATCTGATCCGTGGCCTCTTCCGGAGCGGTTTGATCCTGCTGTTCCTGCTGGGTATCCGCACCCTCATCCAGCGACACAGCGGGCGTTTCCACTTCGTCCGGTTCCGCCTCGGGCGGTGGTGGCGCAATGGGTTCCGGTGCAACCTTGTCAGCGGGGCGCGGCTGCGCCTCGGGGCCCGGAGCCACGGGCAGCACTTCGGTCACTGGCTCGGGCTGATCCAGTGTCGGCGCTTCGTCGACCACTTCGGGTTCTGGCGGAGCCTCGACCGGTTCGGGTACGGGATCGGGCTCGGGTTCAGCTGGGGTCACAACCTCGGGTGGGGTTTGTTCTTCTTCAACCGGTGCGGGCGGTGTCACATCTTCGGTGGGCACTTCGGGCGGTTGCAGGGCAACGGGTGTCGACACCTCAGGCGCGGTGCGCTGTGCGGTTAAAGCATCGAACTGATCAACCGAGACCACCGACACCTCCTGCACAGCCATAGGCAGGGGGTCGGACCGGAACGTGCCGCCGAAAAAAGCCCATCCAATCAAGACGACATGGGCAATAGCCGAGATCTTGGTGCCGGTATCCACCGCGCGGCCTCACTCTCCACCTTCGTCCAGGGCCGGCCCGCCGCTATCGGTCACAAGACCCACATTGGAAAACCCACCCGCATTTAACGCACCCATTACCTGCATCACCTGCGCGTAAGGAATCGCCCCGTCGGCCCGCAGGAACACGCGATCACTGCTGCGTTCTGCCGCAATGGCGCGCAGTTTGCCAATCAACTCTTCGCGCACCACGTCCGTCGTCTGGATCTGCACGCGTCCATCCGCGGTCAGTGTTACGGTCAGTGGTTCTTCGTTATCGCCGGGCAAGGCACTGGCCGCCGTTTTCGGCAAGTCTACAGGCACCCCAACGGTCAAAAGCGGGGCCGCAACCATGAAAATAATCAGCAACACCAGCATGACATCCACAAACGGCGTCACGTTGATTTCGGCCATTGGCTGCGCCCGGCCGCGACGCCGCCCGCGTCTGCGCCCGTTCCCACCACCGTTTTGCTGAACTGCCGCGCCCATCGTTAGCTGTCCAACTGTCGCGACAGGATGGTGGCGAACTCGTCAGCAAAGGCTTCGTACCCGCCAACGATCCGGTCACTATCCGCACTGAGCTTGTTGTAGAAAATGACCGCCGGGATCGCCGCCAGCAGGCCCAGACCCGTGGCCAGCAACGCCTCGGCAATACCCGGCGCCACAACGGCGAGGTTTGTGTTCTGTTGCTCGGCAATCTCGATAAAGGCGTTCATGATGCCCCAAACGGTTCCAAATAGACCAATAAACGGCGCGGTCGAGCCGACGGTCGCCAGAATAGGAAGGCCCTTTTGCAGCGTCTCAGCCTCTTTCGCGATGGCAACGTCCATGGATCGATCGATCCGCGCCGTGGCCCCGGCGATCAGCCCGCCATCAGTGCGATGAGACCGCCGCCATTCGATCATACCGGCGGCAAAAATCTTTTCCGAACTGCCATCAGGCTGCGTTCCAATCTGTTCGAACAGCTCATCAAGGGGGTTCCCTGACCAGAAGCTTTCATCAAACACCTGGGCCTCACGTCGTGCCGCGCGGTAGTTGATCAGCTTTTGAATGATGATGCCCCAGGACCAGATAGATGCGCCGATCAGCATCAGCATCACCAGTTTGACGATAAAGGTCGCGCGGGCATACAGCCCCCACATGGAGAAATCGATCTCCTGCGCCAGCGCCAGCGTTTCAGCTTCCATGAACCTGCTCTTTGTTTTGCCTGTTGGCCGTTCGTTTGGCCTTGTTTTGTCAAACGCTAACCCAGATGGTCCTGAAAAGCCAACAGAACCACCCCAACGCCGCAATTTGTTACAGCAATGCGCGAATCTCTGCCGGAAGCCGCACCGGTTTGCCCTGTGCATTCATGCAAACGGCGGTGACAGTGGCACGAAAAATCTCGGTTTCGCCTCTTTTTACCAACTGCCCCATCGTAAGCCGAACGCCCGAGCGTGAAATGAAATGAGTTTCGATGGTCAACTCATCGTCGAACTTGGCCGGGGCCAGGTAATCCGCCTCAATCCGCCGGATGACCCAAACTATCCCATCATCGCGCATCGCATTTTGGTCATTGCCCAACCGGCGCACATAGTCCGACCGGGCGCGCTCGATGTATTTCAGGTAATTCGCGTGATAGACCACGCCGCCCATGTCGGTGTCTTCATAATAGACCCGAACCGAATAGATGTGCTTTTGCGGGTCGGTCATACTGGCATTCCATCCTGTTGAAATCTTTGGAACGGGGCAGGACATGCCTCACACAGATACAGGCCAACGCGCAATCCCTATAAGGTTACAAAAAATCTGGTCACCCAACACTTGGTATCGAAATTTATCCCCTAGCTGGTTAGGCTGACCAAATAGAGGTTTGAATTTAAAGGGGATCCCATGGCCACCCCCCACCGAGAAGAGGGCAAATTCCCACTGCCCATCCTGCAGGGTATCGTGCCGATCAAGCGGTCGTCCCTGCCGACTGAGGTTCTTGCCGGACTGACCTTTGCCTGTCTCGCGATCCCCGAGGTGATGGGCTACACCAAAATCGCAGGCACCCCTGTGGTGACGGGACTGTACACGATCCTGATACCGATGGCGCTGTTCGCCCTGTTCGGATCATCGCGGCATCTTGTCGTGGGGGCGGATTCCGCCACGGCGGCCATAACTGCGTCTGCTCTGGCGGGTATGGCGGTGTCAGGATCTTCGGAATATCTGGCGCTGGCCTCTCTGCTGGCGCTGATGGCAGCAGTGCTGTTGATTGCCGCGCGCCTGATCGGCCTTGGCTTTCTAGCCGATTTCTTATCTCGGACAGTACTGGTTGGCTTTCTGACTGGCGTAGGCATTCAGGTGGCCACGGGAGAGGTGCCCGGAATGCTGGGGATCGAGGCGTCGGGCCACGGAACGCTGGCCAAACTTCAGGGCTTGATACAGCACTATGACCAGACAAGCTGGCCAACGATCGCGGTATCCTTGTCCGTTCTGGTCGTCGTCATTGGGTGCAAAAGTTTATCGCCCAAAATACCCGGCCCGCTGATCGCAATTTTGGGCATCATCCTTTGCAGTTGGACTTTCCAGTTCAGCGCGGCGGGCGTCACCGTGCTGGGCGCAGTTTCCGGTGGCCTGCCCGCCCTTTCAATCCCGGATGTGGATTGGAACTGGGCTCTGTTCAAGCAACTGACCCCTACCGCCCTGTCGATCTTTGTGGTGATCCTTGCCCAGAGCGCCGCAACCTCGCGCGCTTATGCGGCCCGGTACGAGGACAAGTTCAGCGAAAACACCGATCTTGTCGGGTTGGGTTTGGCCAATCTCGGCGCGGCCTTTACTGGCACTTTCGTCGTCAACGGCAGCCCCACCAAAACCGAGATGGTGGCCAGCGCCGGAGGCCGCAATCAAATCGCGCAACTGACGACGGTGGCGATTGTTCTGGTGGTGATCCTGTTTCTGACCGGGCCGCTTGCGTTCCTGCCCAATGCCGCGCTGTCCGCGATAGTTTTCCTGATCGGTGTAAAGCTAATCGATTTGAAGGGCCTTGCTGCCATTTATCGTCAGGCACGGTCAGAATTCTGGATCGCGGTGGCCACAGCAGGTGTTGTGGTTCTGATCGGGGTCGAGCAAGGGATCATCTTTGCCATGGTTCTGTCGCTGATCGACCACACGCGCCGGGGATACCACCCCAAGAACGCGATCATCGCCCAAAGCCCTGATGGCGGCTGGCAGATAAGTCCCGTCGCCACGTCAAACCAGTTCAAACCCGGCCTGGTGATCTATCGCTTTTCCCACAGCCTCTATTACGCCAACACGCAACGGCTGTCGGACGAGGTCGCTTCAATCGTCAATAGGGCCGACCCCAAGTTGCGGTGGTTCTGCATCGAAGCTTCTGCCATTGATGATGTGGATTTCACCGCAGGTTACTCATTGCGAAATATCCACGGCTTGCTGCAGTCCAAAAACATTCGACTGGTTTTTCTGCTGGTCGAACCGGATGTCCGCAAAGAACTGGACCGCTACGGTGTCACCGATCTGGTCGGGCCTGACGCATACTTTGACACCGGCAGCGATCTAATTAAGGCGTTTCAGCACCAGAGCAAACCACTTGCCTAGGCTTTATTGCGGCGCTTGTAGCCGCGCAAACAGCCTCAGCGCGTGTGACGCATCCTGCGCAGCCCCGGGCAGGATCGGGTCATAGGCCGCGCGGATCACCTCGGCGATTTCGGGCCGCAGAACGGTTGTTTCCCCGGCAACAGCCAATGGGGATTGGGTCCGAAATGCGGTGTCCGACCACAGCAAGATGGTCTGCACCACCTGGCTAAGCGCGAGTGTTTCCGCCGGAACCTTGGACAGTTCCTTGTCCATTCTCAGAAAAACAAAAGCCGCGCGGATCGCTCCGTCTTCTTCAAAGCGGAAAATCCGGTACTGGTTGGCATCCGCAGCCACCAGACGATCCACCAGGGGTGCCAGATCGGGGATCAGCCGATCCAGATCGGGAACCTCCAGCAACTCTTGCCAGTCGCGGAAAAAGAACACCATGCAATTGGCGCCTAGTTCCGGATCCGTTTCGGCCATCTTGTGCCCGGCCAATGCCACCACGGCCTCGATCGCGCCTTTGACGGTTGCCAGTGTTTCATCCTCAACACCAAAGACAATCGGCACGATGGGGCGCCCCCAACGGGCAAACAGAAACTCACCACTTTCGCGCGTAAACAGCGCCTCGATCTGATCGGGTGTCACGCCCTGCCCCTTTTCCGAATCAAATACGGCCGCCGGTGGCATAAAATCTAATGGTGCGTACTTCAACCAAACAGATCGCTCTGTCCCTTCGGTGCGGCCATGCCCAGATGCGTCCATGCCTTTTGCGCCAACATCCGGCCGCGCGGGGTGCGTTGGATTAGACCCTGTTGCAACAAGAAGGGCTCGATCACCTCTTCCAGCGAATCGCGGCTTTCCGACAGCGCCGCCGACAGGGTCTCAATCCCCACCGGACCACCTGCGTAATTCTCGGCAATCAGCTTCAGATAGCGCCGGTCTGCGCCATCCAACCCCAGATGATCCACGCCCAGCCGCGTCAAGGCCCCGTCCGCCAGTTCGCGCGTGATCCGGCCGTCGCCTTCGACAATGGCGAAATCGACAACCCGCCGCAGCAGCCGCCCAGCAATCCGCGGTGTTCCGCGCGAACGTCGCGCAATCTCACGCGCACCGTCATCATCCGCAGGTGCCCCCAGTTTTCGGGCGTTGCGGGTGACAATCTCATGTAACTCGTCGACCGTATAAAACTGCAGCCTGGTCGGTATCCCGAAGCGGTCGCGCAGCGGCGTGGTCAGCAGACCCATCCGCGTGGTCGCACCGACCAGCGTAAAGGGCTGCAATTCAATCCGAACGGTCCGGGCGGCAGGGCCTTCGCCGATCACCAGATCCAGTTCGAAATCCTCCATCGCCGGATACAGCACTTCTTCGACCGCTGGGTTCAGACGGTGAATTTCGTCGATAAACAGCACGTCCCGCGATTCAAGATTGGTCAGGATCGCCGCCAGATCCCCCGCCTTGGCCAGCACCGGCCCCGAGGTCATGCGGAAATTCACCCCCAACTCACGCGCCATAATCTGCGCCAGAGTGGTTTTCCCCAGCCCCGGAGGGCCGTGAAACAACGTGTGATCCATTGCCTCGCCCCGCTGACGGGCGGATTGGATGAAGATACGCAGATTGGCGCGTGCCTCGGCCTGACCGATGAATTCGTCCAGACCCTGCGGACGCAGGGCGCGGTCATTATCCTCGGGCATCGGCTCGGGCCGCAGGGTGGGATCTGCATCTACCATTCAATCACCCCTTCGGAGCAAGCAGTTTCAGCGCTGCTCGGATCAGATCAGCCTCACCCGCGTCAGGCAGGTTGGCTGCCGCTTCGGCCACGGCGGATGCCGCGTCAGACGGCCCATACCCCAGATTTGACAGCGCCGACAACGCCCCTGCCGAGGCCGCCGCAGCCCCCGAAGCCTGCTTCACCGCTCGCTTCGGCGCAGGTGCCGGTTCCGCCAGTTCGACAACCTCTAGCTCTGGGCCGTCCATTGCCTCGGTTACGGTTCCGCCCATGGCCATCACACCCGGCGCCTTGTCCTTGAGGTCCAGCACAATGCGCTGCGCGGTCTTTGGTCCGACACCCTTGGCCGCCTTAACCGCGCCCCAGTCGCCCAGAGCAATTGCACGGCTGACCCCATCGGGGCCCAATGCCGAAAGGATAGCCAAAGAAACCTTGGCCCCAACCCCCTGCACCGAGCACAGCAGCCGGTGCCATTCCTTTTCGACCAATGACAGAAAACCATAAAGCTGCATCAGGTCCTCTCGCACCACCATGTCGGTGTAGATCGAGACAGCCTCACCCACCCCCGGCAGCGCCGCCATCGTCCGGTCCGAGCAATAGACGAGGTAACCCACGCCGCGAACGTCGATCAGCACGTGATCCGCCGCGCGATAATCTAGCCGCCCCGTCAGTTTCCCAATCATGCCCGCACCTCTTTCATGCGCGCCTGTGGCGCTGTGCCGTAATACGAATGACAGATGGCAATCGCCAGCGCATCCGCCGCATCCGCCCCTTTGGGCTGACACCCAGGCAGCTGTAGTTTGACCATGTGAAGTACCTGCTCTTTTTCGGCATGACCGACACCCACAACCGTTTTCTTGACCCGGTTGGGTGCATATTCCCCCACCGGCAATCCGGCCTGCGCCAGTGTCAGCAAGGCCACTCCGCGCGCCTGACCAAGCTTTAGCGTTCCGGCCCCATCTTTGTTGACGAAGGTCTGTTCGATAGCTGCCTGATCAGGTTGATGCTCGGCGATGACCTCGACGATCTGATTGTGCAGTGACAACAACCGCTCACCCAGATCATCCCCGTCCGACTTGCACAAACCGTTGGCAACATGAGTCAGGCGGCTGCCATGTGATTCGATGACGCCCCATCCCAGGGTCCTTAGCCCCGGATCAATGCCCAGAATTCGCATGTCGTGCCTCGGCCTGCTCGGGTTTTTTGTGATCTTTGTTTCCGATTAGCACGAAGCGTGAACATTTTCCAAGCGAATTGACACGAAGTCTGAAAACGACACACCTAACCCACCCGCGACAGCGCGGCTTGTTTGCGACAGTGAAATGCCTGAATTCGACACGTTCCATGACCGTTAAATGGCTAATAAATTAAGGGTTTTTTAGAAAAATCCACCCTTGCAAAAATTGCATAGGACACATGCAATTTCTGCTCTTGCGCGGCCAAATCCACGTCACTAGATGCCCGCTTAGTATCAAAACTGTAACACCAACCAGAAGGAAACAGGATATGGCTGCATTGGACACCACCCGCGCCACCACTGGCTCATTCGGCCTCGTCGGCCGTATCGGCGCAACTTTCGCATCGGTCGTAAACGCCGTCGCAGAATGGAATGACGCCCGTGTAACCCGCAACACGCTGAGCGGTCTGACTGATCGCGAACTGGAAGATATCGGCCTGTGCCGCGGCGATATTGACGTCGTGGTGGAAGGTCGTCGGTAAGACGCAACCATCACTCATTCGCCCCTTTCCTCCCTCAGGGGCACAAAAGAACGCCGCGCATTTCACGATGCGCGGCGTTTCTTTTCAAAGCTGACCGAATTCAGCGAATGAGGCTATTGATATTCGTCGCCAAAAACTCTGACACGGGGTCAATCTGCATGACCCAGGCGCCGGCCTGTTCAACCGACGTACCCTGCGCCAGACTATCAACGCGATATTGATAGGCCGAAGCGCCAAGGCTGGTTAGCAAAAAGGTCTTGAATGCAAACAGCCCAGCAAGACAGATCAAAAGCAGCTTAGCCGGAACCGCAGATTTGACTCGCTGCGGTTTCATCACCACCAGGCCATCTTTGCGCATCGTGGCGCGATAGCCCCGGCTGAGCTTGGCGTGTTTCTTGTTCAGGCGATGAACGCGCTGACCAAATTCCAGTTGTTTTCCCGTCATGGCAGCCTCCAATAAACCGCCCCCGTAACCACGTCCTGACGGTAGTTACAGATTGCGACAAAAAAGAGGCAAGAATCCATGAAACTCCTGAAAATGGTCTAAATTACGCCCTGTTTGCTTAAGATTAGCGTTGTCCATTCACCAATCTCATCTCTTTTAGTTAAATTGAACCCGTTTTGTAGATAAACCGAGATCACATCATCGGCCTGCTCATTGAGGATTCCCGAAAGAATTGCATATCCTCCGGCCCGCAGATTCGCTCCGATTTCGGGGGACAAGGCAACCAATGGACCTTTGAGAATATTGGCAAAAATCAGGTCGTAAGGGGCGTGCGACTGCAGATCCGGGTGATCGAATCCAGCGGCTTCGATGCATTGAACCCTACCGGCCATATTGTTGGCTTTCAGATTGGCTTCGGCCACATCTACCGCAACCTGATCTATGTCGCTGGCTATGATATCACCGTCCCAAACCCGCGCGGCGGCCATGGCCAAAACGGCAGTCCCGCAGCCGATATCGGCAACTTTGGATGCCGTGAATCCATCGTCCAGCAGGAAATCCAGCGCCTTGAGGCAACCCAAGGTCGTGCCATGGTGACCGGTGCCAAAGGCCATCGCGGCCTCGATCAATAGCGGGATGCGCCCTTCGGGCAGCTTATCGGCATCGTGGCTGCCATAGACGAAGAACCGCCCTGCCTCGACCGGGGCGAGTTCGCGGCGCACATGGGCAACCCAATCGGTTTCGGGCAGTTCCGAAACCACAAACGGCTTGGCCTCGAAGGCCGCGGCCAGAACGGCCAATGCGGTGTCATCGGGGGCTTCGGTAAAATAACCACCAACTTCCCACAGGCCCGAGCCGTCTTCGACCTCGAACACGCCGACACCGGTGGGTTCCGGTTCTAGCCGCTCCATCGCTTCGCCCAGACCTTCGGCGGCTTTCTTGCCGGTCAGAGTGGTAAGCGCAGTGAATGTGGGCATGGGGGCCTCCTGTCTCAGTTGAAACAGCGCCTAGGGCGTGGGCCCGCCAAGGTCAAGCAGTTGCGCCTATTCTGCGGGGGCCGGGGCGTATTTCGACAGGATGGTTTCGTTGCCAGCCTCAGGATGGCGCGGGATCAGCAGCGATAAGCCCAGCGACACCATCGCCATCGCGGCGGCCAGTGCAAAGACCGCTCCTGGCGAGGCCACCCAAAGCAGGCCCAGCAACGCAGGCAGGAACACTGCCGCGATGTGGTTGATGGTAAAGGCCACAGCCGCCGTGGGCGCGATATCGGCCGGATCGGCGATCTTCTGGAAATAGGTCTTCAGCGCCAAAGCCAGCGCAAACAAAACGTGGTCGATCACATAGAGGGTTGCGGCCAGTATGACGCCCCAGCCAAACCAGTAGATGCCGCCATATGCGGCGAACACGATGGCCAGACCGGCATATTCAAAGATCAGCGTACGCCGTTCACCGAACCGTGCCACCGCCTTGCCCAGCAACGGGGCGGCCATCATGTTGATCATCAGATTGATCAGATAGAGGCTGGTCAGTTCATGCACTTCAAATCCGAACTTCTCGACCATCATAAAGCCTGCGAAGACGACGAAAATCTGCCGCCGAGCGCCAGCCATGAACTGCAAGGCATAATACAACCAGTACCGGCGACGCAGAACCAGTTTCTTGGTCTGCGGTGTAGGCGCATCAAATTGTGGGAAAGCGAACAAGCAAAACAGCGCCAGCAGGGCCGTTGCTCCACCTGCCGCCATAAACACGAAGTTATAGGACAGATCGAACCGTTCCCAGGTCAGCACGATCAAACCATACACAACCGCCGTAGCTGCCGAGCCCATTGCAACCAGCCAACCCAGTACCTGCGGTGCGCGGTCCTTAGGCAACCATTGCAGTTGCAGCGATTGGTTGACGGTTTCGTAGTAGTGAAAGCCTATCGAGCTGAACAGGGTAACGAACAGCAGCCCGCCCAAACTTGGGAACCACGCCGTCACCGCCGTTGCCACACCCAGCATCATCAGCGAGATCATCGCCAGCACTTGTTCGCGGATAAAGATGATCACCGCGATCACGCCGATGGCAAGAAAGCCAGGAATCTCACGAACCGTGTGCAACAGGCCGATATCTGCACCGTCGAAATTGGCAACTTCGATCACGAAGTTGTTCAACAGCGCGCTCCACGCGTTGAAGGCAATGGGCATGGTCAACGCCATTACGAACAAGAGCGTCACCGGGCGGCGCCAGAACGGAAGGCTCTGTGCCTCAGCAAGGGGCATGGGTTTCAGCATGAGACCCCTCTACGCCCATTTATGCTGCTTGGCGAGAGGAAAGCTGCACATGCACAATCGCTCTGCGCCAGTGCAGAGTCAGTAAAAGCTCTGCGGGTCGATGTCCACAGTCAGTCGGATGTCGCCTTTCAGGCGCAATGGGGCGATCCAACGGGCGATAGCGTCTTGAATAGGCGCACCTTTCGGGGCTTTGACCAGCAGGCGTACACGGTGTCTGCCCCGGATACGCGCGATGGGCGCGGGGGCCGGGCCGAACACGTGCGCCCCAATCTCGCGCAGCGGTGCATCGTTTCGGGCCATGGCATTGCCGATATCAAAGACAGGGCCGACCTCGGGCCCGGACAAAACGATCCCGGCCATGCGCCCGTAAGGCGGCACGCCAGCCGCCTGCCGCCCTGCGGCCTCGGCCTTCCAGAAACCTTCCTCGTCACCCGACAGAATGGCGCGGATCACCGGATGTTCTGGCTGAAACGTCTGTAACAACGCCTGCCCCGGCTTGTCCGCGCGCCCAGCCCGACCTGCGACTTGTCGCATCAACTGGAACGTGCGTTCGGCGGCGCGCAGGTCGGCGCCATGCAGGCTGAGATCAGCATCAATAACTCCCACCAAGGTCAGTTTGGGAAAGTTATGTCCCTTGGCCACCAGCTGCGTGCCGATAATGAGGTCGGCATCCCCCTCGGCGATCTCCTCGATCTTGGCCTTCAACGCCCGCGCCGATCCGAACAGATCAGAGCTGAGCATCGCGATCTTAGCTTCGGGGAATGTCGCCTCGGCCTCTTCTGCCAACCGTTCGATCCCGGGCCCGACCGGGGCCAGCTTGCCTTCGACACCGCACGAGGGGCAGGCGCCAGGCATCGGTTTGGTCTCACCACATTGATGGCACATCAGACGCTTGAGAAACCGGTGTTCAACCATCCGCGCATCACAGTGATCGCAGGCAATCTGTTCGCCGCATGCCCGACACAACGTCACCGGCGCATAACCGCGGCGGTTGATGAACAAAAGCGACTGCTCGCCCCTTTCGATCCGCTGCCCCACCGCCTGCCGCAAGCTTGGAGAAATCCACGTTCCCGGCTGCATCTGCTCGGCCCGCATGTCGATCGGCTTCATCTCAGGCAGTACTGCCGCCCCAAACCGCGATGTCAGGTCGAGCCGCTCATACTTCCCCGCCTCGGCATTGGCCCAGCTTTCCAGCGACGGCGTGGCGCTGGCCAGAATCACCCGTCCTCCGCAAATGGCTGACCGCAGAACCGCCATGTCACGGGCGCTGTAATGTACTCCGTCTTCCTGTTTGTACGAGGTGTCGTGTTCTTCATCGACCACAACCAAACCCAAATCCCGAAACGGCAGGAACAACGCCGAACGCGCGCCCACGACCAGTTGCGCGTCACCCTGCCCGACCATCCGCCAAACCCGGCGGCGTTCGGTCATTGTCGCACCCGAGTGCCACTCGGCCGGGCGCGCGCCAAACCGCGCCTCAACCCGCGTCAGGAATTCGGCGGTAAGGGCAATCTCGGGCAGCAACACCAGCGCCTGCCGACCCATCCGCAACGCCTCGGCCACAGCTTCCAGATAGACCTCGGTCTTGCCTGAGCCGGTCACCCCCTTCAGCAATGTCGTTCCATAGTCGCCGGTACGCTGACCGGTCTGCAACTTAGCAACCGCTGCCGCCTGATCCTCGGTCAGGGTCTTGCCCGGCAGATCCGGATCCAACTGTGGATAGGGCAAATCGCGCGGGCTGTCCTCCTCGCGCACGGCACCCTGTTTCACCAAGCCTTTGACAACTGACGATGTCACACCAGCCTGTTCCGCCAATTCCTTCAGCGTAAATGCCAACCCGCCATAGTCCTGCAGAACCTCCAGAACGCGGGTCCGTGCGTCGGTCATCCGGTCTGGCTCACCTTGTCCAAGGCGGTAAATCTTGCGCATTGACGGTGGATCACCCAGTCCAGGCGCGCGCGTCGCCAACCGCAGCATTGATGGCATCGGCGTCAGCGTGTAGTCAGCCACGCGCCCCAGAAACACGCGCATCTCTTCGCGCATCGGCGCAACCTCAAGCACGCGGATCACCGATCGGGCCTTGCTTAGATCAAAGCCGCCCTGCCCTGGCCCCCACACCACGCCTAGAACCTTGCGCGGGCCCAGCGGCACCTCGACAAACGCGCCCAGAAAACACCCGCCCTCGGGCGCCTTGTAATCCAGCGTCCGGTCCAGCGGCTGTGCGGTCAGCACGGCCACCAGCTCACCTTGGTCGAAATACTCCTGAGTGCTCAATGCATATCCTTGGGCCAGGGGGTTTCAGCATGGGTCTCTTTGAGGTAAAGGCATCCGCGACCAAGGCCAACCCATCAAAGGACTGCCCTCATGAAATTCTTCGTAGACACCGCCGAGATCGACGCCATCGCCGAACTGAACGATCTGGGCATGGTGGACGGCGTAACCACCAACCCCTCGCTGATCCTGAAATCGGGACGCGACATTCTGGAAGTGACCAAAGAGATCTGCGATCTGGTCGACGGCCCCGTGTCCGCCGAAGTGGTTGCGACCGAAGCCGACGATATGATCGCCGAAGGGCGCAAGCTGGCCAAGATCGCGCCGAATATCGCTGTCAAAGTACCGCTGACATGGGCCGGCCTGAAGGCCTGTAAAACGCTGACCGACGAAGGCCAGATGGTTAACGTGACCCTGTGCTTCTCAACCAATCAGGCGATTCTGGCTGCCAAGGCGGGTGCAACATTCATCTCGCCCTTTATTGGCCGTCTGGATGACATCAACCTCGACGGCATGGACCTGATTGCCGACATCCGTCAGGTCTATGACAATTATGGGTACGAGACCGAGATTCTGGCGGCTTCGATCCGCACCGTGAACCACGTGACAGATAGCGCCCGCATCGGTGCAGATGTGATCACCGCACCACCCGCCGTGATCAAAAAGTTGGCGGATCACCCGCTGACGGACAAGGGTCTTGAAACCTTCCTGGCTGATTGGGCCAAGACCGGTCAGAAAATCCTCTGATCCTGTAACGCACCCGCGCGGCGCCTTCAGGCGTCGCGCCCGGCCCAACTGCAGAATCTGATCATCTGGTCAGTGTATTGCAGGCGGGAGCTTTTCCGACACAGCCCAAGTTTAATTCTACTTTTGCCTGTATTTTTTCCAAGGCAAATGCACCAACCCGTGTTATAAGCCGCTCAACAAAAAAAGACCGGACGGGACATGAGCAGCAACACCAAACTCAAGGATAATCTCCGCGCCGCGATTCTGGCTGAACCGGACGCTGTGCTGGACGACAAGGATCTGATGCAGGCGCTGGTCGCAGCCAACGAACAGGCGCGCGGTGACAATGTCATCGACCTGCGCGGCATCGCCATGCAACGGCTTGAGGCGCGGCTGGATCGGCTTGAGGACACGCACCGTTCGGTCATTGCAGCGGCATACGAAAACCTTGCGGGCACAAATCAGGTGCATCGCGCCATCCTACGCCTGCTGGAACCGGTCGAGTTCGAAGATTTTCTGCGCGCGCTAGGCAGCGACGTGGCCGAGATTCTGCGCGTCGATCACATCACGTTGGTTCTGGAAACAACAGTGATGCAGGAAGATCAGGCAATCGAAAAACTGGGCGGCGTGCTGACCGTGGTCGAGCCGGGCGCAATCAACGCCTATCTCAGCCAAGACCGCGGCGGCCCCGCACGCGAGGTTGTTCTACGTCAGGTTCCAAACCCAAATCCCCGGATTTTTGGGGCTACGGCCAATCAGTTCAGGTCCGAGGCCTGTTTGAAATTGAATTTGGGCGATGGGCGCTTGCCCGGCATGATTGTCATGGGATCCAAAGACGCCAACCATTTCACTCCGCAACTGGGCACCGATCTGCTGTCGTTTTTTGCCAGTGTGTTCGAACGATCAATGCGCCACTGGTTGTCATGAGCCTGATCTCTCCGGCCTGTCGCGATGCGTTGCAGCATTGGCTGGACAGTCTGGGGGCGTTGGCCGGACGGTCTGAGAATACGCAGACCGCTTATCGCGGCGATATTACAGATTTCCTGTCCTTCATGACCCTGCACCACAGCGAGCGGCAGGGTCTGGCGGCGTTGGCGCGGATCACGGTATCCGACATGCGCGCCTGGATGGCCGATCAACGCGCATCTGGCGTGGGCGCACGCTCGCTTGCCCGCAAACTTTCGGCCGTCAAAAGCTTTTATCGCTGGCTGTCCGAACGTGAGGGGTTTGAACCCACGGCCGTGCTGTCGACCCGCGCGCCAAAGTTTACCAAGAAACTGCCCCGGCCACTGGCCGAAGACGCCGCCCGCGCCATGATCGAAACGGTCGAGCTGCAATCGACAAGCGATTGGGTCTCGGCCCGTGACGTGGCGGTGGTCACGCTGCTCTATGGCTGCGGCCTGCGCATTTCCGAGGCGCTCTCACTGACCGGCGCAGATGCCCCCCTGCCGGAGACCCTGCGCATCATCGGCAAAGGCGACAAAGAGAGAATCGTCCCGGTTCTGCCCGTGGCCCGCGCAGCGGTGGACCACTACCTGCGACTTTGTCCGCACCTGCAGGCCAAGGACAAAGCACTGTTTCGTGGCGTGCGCGGCGGCCCACTGAATCCACGCGCGATACAGGGGGTAATGGCCAAGGCCCGAATGCAACTCGGCCTGCCGGCAACAGCCACACCGCACGCGATGCGACACAGCTTTGCCACACATCTTCTGTCCGCCGGAGGAGACCTGCGCGCCATTCAGGAATTGCTTGGACACGCATCGCTTTCGACCACACAGACATACACTGCTGTGGATACAGCGCGGTTGATGGAGGTCTACAACCGCGCCCATCCCAAAGCGTGATGTCTCTACATCGTAACGTTGGGTACTCACTCTAATCTTGCTTTTGGTTTGCATCTGCCGAATGCATCGTACATGAACCCTTCATGACTCTTAGATTCAAAGCCCTTTCCGTCCATCTGTTCACTGCCACAGGTGCTGTTTTCGCAATGCTGGCCATGTTGGCGGCCGTCGAGGAAAAATGGAGCCTGATGTATCTGTGGCTGGTGGTCTCGTTTATCGTGGACGGGATCGACGGGCCGTTGGCGCGGCACTACCATGTCAAAAAGAATGCGCCCGAATTCGACGGGGTGCTGTTGGATCTGATCATCGACTATCTGACCTATGTATTCATTCCGGCCTTCGCGCTGTTCAAATCCGGGCTGATGGATGGCTGGACCGGTTGGTTTGCCATCATTGTCATCACTTTTGGTAGTGCGATGTATTTTGCAGACACTCGCATGAAAACAAAAGATAATTCATTTTCTGGCTTCCCCGGTTGCTGGAACATGTTCGTGATCGTCATATTTGCGTTAGAGCCCAATTTCTGGGTCATCCTGCTGCTGGTGTCGCTGTTGTCCCTGGCGATGTTCCTGCCGCTGAAATTCATCCACCCGGTGCGGACCGAGCGGTGGCGTGCGGTGTCGCTGCCGATGGCTTTTGCCTGGACATTCTTTGCAGGCTGGGCGGCCTGGGTCGATTTCCACCCCGAAAGCTGGGCGCACTGGGGTCTGGTGATAACTAGCTTGTATCTGGTCTTCGCAGGAATAGCGCAACAGATCGTCCCGCAGCGCAAAAGCGCAGGCTACAAGACCTCTTGAACCTCGAACTCGGTGCCGTTGTGGGTGAACACGTCACCCTCTTGCAGGCCGACCATGGCCAGATAAATCGGGCTTTGTGTTGAGATGCCCATGTAGGTTTTGCCGTCCACATCGAACCGCGTGGTCGAAACGCAGACCACGAAGCGGCGATTGTTGAACTTGACGACGGCCCCTGGCTGCACCCTATCGGTGATATTGAAATCGGTGTTTTCAATCACATCAATCTTGGCGTGATGGGCATGCACAGGGGCATCAAAAGCCGCCGCCAGATCCGCGTTCTCGCGCGAGGCCGCGATATCGTCCTTGTCATGCCCTTCCCGGTCATCCAGCTGAGAATCCTTCAGGAAAGCGTCGTAATGGGCCTGTGCCGTCGCCAATTCCTGTGCTTCCAATGACATCAGTTTATCAATGATGGCCTTTTTTCGGACGGCCGGGTCTGTTGAGGCAGTCATGCAATGCGATCCCTTGAATTCTCTATCTGATACAAGTTGAGCCTCAACCAGCCGGATTGCAACAGATTTCCGTGATCAGATCAGCAGGCCCGCTGCCCGTTCATGGCGCAGCAGGGCGACTTTGGTCTCAATCCCGCCATCCCCCGAAAAGCCACCCAGACTGTTGGCAGCCAGTACCCGGTGGCACGGGATAATCACCGGAATCGGGTTGGATCCGCAGGCCTGCCCCACCGGTTGAGGCGGTTGGCCCAGTTCCTTCGCGATATCTCCGTAAGTCCGTGTTTCGCCCAGCGGGATGGCAAACATTAGATCGCAAACCTGCTTTTGAAAATCGGAACCAGTTATGCGGTATGGCAGGTCAAACTGGTCCAGTTTCCCCTGATCATAGGCCTTCAGCTGTGCGGCGGCCTCTTGCAGCAGCGGGGTCTCGAGTCCCTCATCCCGCCCATTCCACACAAGACGTGTGACGGCGCCATCAGTTTCTTCGACGCCAAGTCGACCAAACTGGGTTTCAACGGCAATCATCGGCATGACGGCAGCGTTTCAGATCGCCAGGCTGGGCGCAAGAAGAGAAAACCCCCGGCGTGTGGGCCGGGGGGTCAAATATTAGCTCAGCGCCTCGTCGCAGCGTCCGCAGACGCCTTCATGGGCGTGGCGGCCCACATCGGGCAGGATTTTCCAGCAACGCTGACATTTGTCGCCCTCGGCCTTTTCGAACAGCACCGCGACGCCTTCGATTTCCGGCACGCGGAACGCCTCGGCCGGGGCCGGGTCGCCAGTGACGGTCAATCCGGATGTGATGCACATGTCATCCACGTCGAAGGTTGCCAACAAGTCGCGGGTATCGCCATCCTCGACGTGCACGATCGGGGCCGCTTCGAGGCTAGAACCGATCACCTTGTCCTGACGTTGGATTTCCAGCGCGGCGGTTACAGCCCGGCGCACACGGCGAACCTTGGCCATGTTGGTTTCCAGCTCCGTATCGCGCCACTCGGTGGGAGTATTCGGGAAATCCACCAGATGAACCGAACTGTCGTCGCCGGGGAATCGCTCCAGCCAGACCTCTTCCATGGTGAAGACCAGAACCGGGGCAAGCCATGTGGTCAGGCGATGGAACAGGATATCCAGCACAGTGCGCGCAGCGCGGCGGCGCAGCGTGTCGCCGTCGCAGTACAGCGCATCCTTACGGACGTCGAAATAGAACGATGACAGGTCAACGGTGGCAAAAGTGAAGACCGCGCTGAACACGCCCTGGAAATCGAAGGACGCATAGCCCTTGCGAACCTGCTCATCCAGATCGGCCAGACGGCTGAGAACCCAGCGTTCCAAACGTGGCATATCCGCCGGATCAACCCGATCCGCTTCGGTGAAGTCAGCCAGCGAGCCCAGCATGAACCGCATGGTGTTGCGCAGGCGGCGATAGCTGTCGGCGGTGCCTTTCAGGATTTCCGGCCCGATCCGCTGGTCAGCGGTATAGTCGGTCTGAGCCACCCACAGGCGCAGGATATCGGCACCGTATTGTTTGACGACCTCTTCCGGCACGATGGTATTGCCTAGCGACTTGGACATCTTGTTGCCTTTGGCGTCCAGCGTGAAGCCATGGGTTACCACATTGCGATAGGGCGCACGGCCCTTGGTGCCGCAGGCCTGCAGCATTGACGAATGGAACCACCCACGGTGCTGGTCAGTGCCTTCCATATAGACATCGGCGATACCGTCCTCGGTCCCATCTTCACGGTCTCGCAGAACGAAAGCGTGGGTTGAGCCGGAGTCAAACCACACGTCCAGCACGTCGAACACCTGATCGTAGTCGTCGGGGTTGGCGATACCGTCGAGGATTTTCTCTTTGAACCCGTCGGTGTACCAGATATCCGCGCCGTCTTTCTCGAACGCTGCTTTGATGCGGGCGTTCAGGTCATCGTTACGCAGCAGATAGTCCGCGTCAGTCGGTAGCGCGCCCTTCTTGGTGAAACATGTCAGCGGTACGCCCCAAGCACGCTGGCGAGACAAAACCCAATCCGGGCGCGCTTCGATCATGGAATACAGGCGGTTGCGACCGGTCTGCGGCGTCCATTTCACCAGTTCGTCGATGGACCGCAAGGCACGTTCGCGGATGGTGTCGCCCATCTCGCCCATGCCGTCATCCAGCTTGCGGTCGACCGAGGCAAACCACTGCGGCGTGTTGCGATAGATGATCGGAGCTTTCGAGCGCCACGAATGCGGATAGCTGTGCTTGATCTTGCCGCGTGCCAGCAGACCACCGACTTCGACCAGCTTGTCGATCACGGCCTTATTGGCGTCACCTTCGCCACCCTTGCGGGACAGGATGTATTTTCCACCAAAGAACGGTAGATCGGCGCGGAACGAGCCGTCATCCATTACATTGTAGGTGATGACCTGCTCAAGCATGCCCAGATCGCGGTAAAGCTCGAATTCCTCCATCCCATGCGACGGCGCGCAGTGGACGAAGCCTGTACCCTCGGTATCGGTCACGAATTCAGCCGCGCGGAAGTCGCGGATGTCATCCCATTCGCCGTCGCCACCTTCGGCACCGGCCAGCGGGTGGGTCAGTTGAACATTGGCCAACTCATCCGTCGTCACGTCGCGGACGCGGGTCCACTGATCGTCGTTCAGACGGGCGCGGCCCAACACGTCAGCGGCAAGGTTGTCTGCCAGCAAGAACTTGTCGCCGACACTGGCCCAGCATTCCTCAGGTGCGCCGGTGACTTCGTACAGGCCGTAGGAGATATCCTTACCGTACACGACCGCCTTGTTCGACGGCATGGTCCATGGAGTCGTCGTCCAGATCACGACAAAAGCATCATCCAAGTCGCCTGCATTCACGACTTTGAACTTCACCCAGATGGTGAAGCTTTCCTTGTCGTGATACTCGACCTCAGCTTCGGCCAGCGCGGTCTTTTCGATGGGCGACCACATCACAGGTTTCGAGCCCTGATAGAGCGTGCCGTTCATCAGGAACTTCATGAATTCGTCCGCGATCACGGCTTCGGCATGATAATCCATGGTGATGTAGGGATCGGGCCAGTTGCCGGTGATGCCCAGACGCTTGAACTCTTCGCGCTGGATGTCGATCCAGCCTTCGGCGAACTTCCGGCACTCCTGGCGGAAATCGACGATGTTCACCTCATCCTTGTTCTTGCCCTTCTTGCGGTATTGTTCCTCGATCTTCCACTCGATTGGCAGGCCGTGGCAATCCCAGCCGGGCACATAGCGCGCATCATGACCCATCATCTGATGGGATCGGACGATCATGTCCTTGATCGTCTTGTTCAGCGCGTGGCCGATATGCAGGTGTCCGTTGGCGTAGGGGGGGCCGTCATGCAGGGTAAAGGGCGTGCGGTTTTCTTTTTCACGCAAGCGGTCATAGACGCCGATGGTCTCCCACCGCTCCAGCCATGCGGGCTCGCGTTTGGGCAGGCCGGCGCGCATGGGGAAGTCGGTTTTGGGCAGGTTCAGCGTGTCTTTGTAATCAGGTGTCTGGATCGTGTCGGCGCACATTGGGGGCGTCCTTTGGATGATCTGGTCGTCTTATGGCTCGAAGCGGTCGGTGCGAAGTCTCAAACACCTTTGCCCGGCGTCTCAATGGGTCAGAGCGCCGGGGATATAATTCGAATAATGATGGCCATCCGGTCATACATGGCCGCGCTTATAGGACGCCCGCCCTCAATGGTCCAGAGGTTCCGGGTCCTGCGGCGAATGGCGCAGCTTGGCCCATCGGTTCAGCCATGCCAGCCCTGCCAATGCCAGGCCCAGCGCCAGCAGCGAGAACACCCGGATCAGCCCACCCAGGCCAGCGATATCGATCAGGAACACCTTGGCCACGGCCAGTCCGATCACCACCAGACCCGCCTTACGCATCAGGTCGGATCGGCGCGCCAGCGATTGGTAGAACAGCACCGCACCAATCGCCAGCAGAGCCATGGTGTAGGTGTAAAGTTCGGGCTGTGTCACGCCGTTGCCTTCATACATCCCAGCGGCGCCCTGCCAAACATGGCGGATCATCAACCCCAGCCAAAGGGCGGCAAGTACACTGGTCAATCCCCAACTGGCACGCTTTAGCCAAAGCGGGGTTGCGTAAATGCGCCAGACCGAGAAACCGATAATCAGCGCAGGCAGCAGATAGGCTACCGCCAGCGTATTCAGAACCGGCGGTCCCAGAACCGGTGGCACGGCTGTGCCGAGCAGCGGGTTCGCCTCGACCACCGCCTGCGCCAGACGCAACAAGCCGTGGCTGGCAAAGAACGCGGCCAGCAGATAGCGGACGTAGTTCAGCTTACCCCCCAGTTCCAACCGCTGGACTTGCGCGAAGGCTAGAAGCAGCCAGATGATCGCCAGCAAGCCCAACCCCCAGTGGCTGTTGGTGGCGTTGCCTTCGCCAAAGCTTTGCAGCCAGCGCTCCAAAAGCAAGGACAGCAGAATGCCCCCGGTTGCCCAAGCCGCGCTTTCCAACAACAGGCTCGCCACCGGGCGATGCATCGGCCGCAGTAGCAACCACCCGATCACAAATCCCAAAGTGGCCCCGCCATACACCAGCGCCATCTCAGGCACCGGTGCATAGCTGGCCCAGGCAAGGCCCGGTGTCAGAACCAACCGAACGGTAACTGTGAATACGCCTGCCCAGATGAACCAAGTCATCGGTGGCAGATTGAATTGGCGGTCCAGCGCCGCTGCCATCACGACCATCAAAACCAGCGCAATGGTTAACGCGGCCGAGCTAAGAACAATGATGCAGGCAAAACTCAGGCAGGACAGGGCTGATATCGTAGCCAGCGCCGGACGCATCCGGCCCTCGCCATCCGCGCGTGCAAAGCGTTCCGCCAGAACGACCATCAGCACGCCCAGCGCAATTGCGTGCAAGGCCCAGGGGTATGCCCCGATGACGTGGGCCGGATGCCAGCCGACCTCAAGCGCGATGGCCAACGCGGGGGTAAACACCGCCGCTGCTCCGGCCCAGATTGCCGCGTATCTTTGCGCATTCATCGACCGCCATGCCGCAGTGATCGAAATCACCACGCCAAGGGCGATGAGAATGGTTACCACCCAAGGAAAGTCAGCCTCGGGCGTTTCTGCAAAGGTCTCGGCAAACTGGCGCAAAACGATCCCGTTGTCCAAGCCATGCATCAGGACAAACCAGACGAGACCAAGCGCAGGCAGTGCCGTAGCATCCTGCAACGCTTCGGCCCGCTGTGCCCACAACATCAATCCAAGGGTCATCCCGGATAGCAGAACAACGCCCAACCAGAACTCATCAACACTGTCCGCCCAGTGCAGCGACACAATCGCCGAGCTGACAGCGACCGCGCCAAAGCCCAGTCGGGTCGGGAATTCTGGCCATGCATCGCCCTTTTTCCGCCTAACGATTTCGCAGATCATCGACCCGCCATGATTGGGCCAAACGCGCCGGACCGGAATTGCGATGGCGATCACAGCCAATGCCGTCACGCAAAACAAGTATGCGGCCTCGGTCAGGGGCGAAGACAACACCAGCAGCAGGCAGGTTGTGTAGGCCCCAAACAAGGTTAGGACCGAGATCCATGCCCAACGCCGCACCGTGTCGATTCCCAGACCCAGAACAGCGATGACAACGAAATAGGTATACAGCCAGCTTGGGTTCTCTGACGTGCCACCAACCACGAAGGGGGCAGAAAACGCACCAATTAATCCGACAGCGGCCAGCAAAGGGCCGTGAAACCAGCCCAAAACCAATCCCACCAGCGCAACCGCGACCATTGCGGTCAAAGCGACCTCGGGGCCGATCAGGTCATAAAGCTGCCGCGCGGCTAGAACGCCTCCGAACAGCGTGACCAGCCCAGCACCGGAAAAGACCGACGGCAGATAGGCAGTCGCTGTGCTTTCGTCATCACCATATCTGCGCCGGATGACCTCGCCAGCAACAATCAGCACTGCGCCGAAAAGCAACGCCGCGATCACACGAGCGGATGGCGGCAACAGCCCGCTTTCAAAGCCGTACTGAACCAGGAATATCCCCGCCAGCGCCAGCGACAGGGCCGAGACCGCATAGAACCAGTTCTCGCGCAGCCAGATTGTCAGCGCGGCCAGACGATCCTCGCGAATGACAACGGCTGCGGGTGGCGTTTGCTCGGCCACAGGTTTGACCGATTGCGCCTTGGCTGCAGACCATGGGGCAGGTTTTGATGCCCTGTCCGGCTTTTCGGTCGGTTTGCGCGGCTCAACCTGCTGCGGTTCCGGCGCATCGCTGCCAAGGGACAGTATTTGGCGCTCCAGATGCTCAACCCGTCGACGTAGGCGTGTATGGTTGACTAACAGCACAACGATGGTGACCGGAATGGCCAGCACGATCAATCCGACAAGGACAAGAAGGGATTCCAATGGGTTCTCCGGGCGGTTTCGATGTCAGGCTACCTGAGGCGAACAGTCAGCAACAGCCAGAATTCCCGATAAATTGTTTGTCGGTCTTTAGGGCTACACCCAACCAATCGACGGACGGGCGATCATCAGCCAGATGATAATCAAAACCGACGCAAAGGCAGGAAATCCGCAAGCGAACCAGATGCGGAACAGACGGTTATAAGCCCAAGGCAGCGGCGCGTCCGCATCTGCAGAGGCCTGCGCCAACCTGCGCATTCGAACCTGTATCCACACCACCGGCAACCAAAACGCCCCCGCAACCGCATAGAGCACCAGCGAGGCCAAAACCCAACCTTCGGTCAAAGGCCAGCCCAACCGCCACGCCAGCAATCCGCCTGTCACCGGTTGCAGTACAACCGCCGTTGCCGTGAACAGCAGATCGGCCAGCACCGCGGTTCCTGCGGTCTGCGCGATGAACCTGGCGTCACCAGAACGATGCGCGATCAGCATGAAAAACGCGATGCCTGCCCCCGTGCCCAACAGGACGCAGGCGCCGATAACGTGTAAGAAACGCAGGATCAGGTCAGGGTCCATCAGCGGCTCTGCAACAGGGGCCAGGCAATAAGCGACAAGGTCATCGCCGGCAGGATTTTGATCAACGGGCCAAGCGGGTCCAGCCACAGGCCGGGTACGGTGAAACTGGCCGCCAGCAAATAGAACAAGGCCACCGCGACCTGCGCCAGACAGGCGCGCGCAGCCCACGGTCGCCACAGGATCGCAAGCCCCAAAAAAATGTCGACCAATGACCAGAACAAAACGCTGGCAACGGCCATTCCGGTGCTCCACCCGGCCCCGGTCAGAACCGATGTAGCCTTAGGCAGACCAATCAGCCCGAAAAAGCCGGACAGCAGCCAGAACAGGCTGAGCGCGGCGACGACCAGTGGCATCAGCAAGGACATTCGCGCAACCAGCCGATGTTCACGGGCGCAAGTCAGGCCTGCATAAACCTGGGGCAAGGGTGCCAGTGACCGGCCTGTTGCGGCGCGATACGGTTCCGGATCACCAACCACACCTTCGCCCATCACGGTCATCGCATTGCTGCGCAAAGGCGAGCGCCAACCCAAATGGCCCAACGCATCAGCGCCGCGTGCGACTATGGCTGTAACAACCGCCGGCATTCTCACAGTGAATCGCGCTGCGGGAAAACCCATCCAGCGCCGTGTCTCGGCCAGGACCTCAGATAGTGGGGCGGGCGTGTCTTCGACCAGATCGTAAGTGCCCTGTGGGACCTCATCGGCCACGGCTGCGGTCACGGCACGGCACAGGTCCGACATGCCGACGCATTGAACCAAAACATACGGATACGCGATGGGTTGTACCAAAGGAACCGCTGCCAGCATACGCAGCAGCGCTGTTCCGCCATAATCGGATTGCCCGATCACCAGACCGGGTTTGAAAATCCAAAGCGGCACATCACAGGCCCGCAGCGCAGCGTCCCCAGCCGCCTTGGTGCGCATGAAATCCGTTTCTGCATCGAGGTCGGCACCAATGGCCGAGATTTGAACCACCGCAATGCCCCTTTGCGCGCAGGCTTGCCCCAAGGCCGCAATGGCGGTGTGATGCACAGCCTCGAGATCATCGGCGGGACCATCCTGCAATGCTCCTGCACAGTTCACGACACAGTCAACGTGCTCCAGATGCGCGACCCAGTCCTTGGGCTGCAGACAAGCCCGCAAATCGCCTTGCACCTGCGTGACATCCGGCAGAACCTGCACCCCGGTTTTCAAGTTACGCACAAAGGCCGCCACATGCGCACCCTCGGCTTGCAGAGATCGCGTCACCGCAGCGCCGATAAAGCCATAAGCCCCTAAAACCAGGACGTTTTTATTCTCAATCCGCAATGGTTGCTCAACCCGATGAACCTGTCTGCGGCAGCGTAACCGTTGGCCAACAATTGACCAGCCCTATGGGACCCACTGCGACAATCTTGGCCGTCAGGGGTGAAACAGCGAGCCGACAAGAAAAGCGATCAAGGCCGCTGCACCGCCGATCAAAAAGGTCTCGAGCCCGGACCGCCACCACGGGGACAGCGACCAATGGGCTTTGAAGGCCCCAATGGCAAAGAAAACACCCATCGTCATGCAGACCGAGATGGCAAAGGCATGATCGACCGATAAAAGGAATGGCAGCAATGGCACCATGCCCGCGACAAGAAAGGCGATGAAGGTCGCCATGGCAGCTTTAAACGGATGGGGATCGACGCTGCCCAACCCGTATTCGCCTTCGACCATCAGGTTGATCCAATTGTCGTGGTTGGCGGTGATTGCATCGGTGGCGTCATCCAGAACGTCGCCCGACAGGCCCTTTTGGGCTAGTATCTCGCGCACCTCGCGGCGCTCGCCCTCCGGGTAAAGGCTGATGTGGCGTTCCTCGATGGCGCGGATGCGACGGATGTTGTCTAACTCGGCCTTGGTGCCCGAGTAATTCCCGGCAGCCATGGAAAACCCGTCGGCCAGAACATTGGCAAGCCCCAGCGCCACGATGATGAACGGCGAAAGCCCCGCTCCGGCAACCCCGGCCACGATGGCAAAGGTGGTGACCGATCCGTCGATACCGCCATACACCACGTCCCGCAGCACCCCTCGCCCCGGAGGCGCATTGATCCGCGCGGCAATTTCCTGCTGGCTGTGTCCGTGATCGGTCATGGCTGGCTCCGGCTTTGTTATGCACACCAGCGGGCCACAGGACTTTGCGTCAGGTCAAGTTTTGAAAAACAACCCGCTGAGCGCGCGTTTGATCATCCCGCGCGTAGATGGCTTGTGCCGGTCGGAAAACGGCAGTGGTCGGCAAACCTCCATCGCAGCCACACCAACCCGCGCGCTGAGCGCGCCGTTCACCAGCCCCTCGCCAAACCGGCGCGACAGTTTACTAAGGACCGATCCGCCCAGAATAGGTTCCAGCAGATCATCACCCACGGCCACGGCCCCTGTCGCCACCAGATGCACGAACACTGCACGGGTCAGGCGCCAGCTGCCCAGAAATCCAGCGCGTCCGCCATAAATCTCAGCAACCCGACGGATCATCCGTAATGAGGCCGCAAGCGCGGTCACCACATCGGCCAACGCCAAGGGCACCAGCGCCGTCACCGTTGCGACCTGCCGGGCGGCGGCCTCGACCTCACGGCTGGCGGCAGCGTCCAGAGGGGCCAGCAATTCGTCCTCGGCCAAGGTCAGCAGGGTTGAGGCGTCGAATTGCTCCTCCATCCGTTCAGCCAGACGGTCAAAGCCCCACCGGGTTTCTTCGCGCCCTTTGTAAAACGCAATCAGGCGGTTGGTGACCGCACGGGCCTGTGCCAAATCCGCCTCAGCCAACGCGGCATCTGCGGCGCGGCGCATCCCATCCACGCGGGACAAGCGCCCGATGGCTGCCAGCTCCCGTAGGGCGATGATCAGGGCGACCAGAACCAACGCACCGATCAGACCAGTTACCACCCAGCCCAATATCGGTGACCGCAACAACAGCGAGGTGGCGAAATCCCATGCGGCAACAGAAACCACCGCGCCAATCACGGCCAGCGCCAGACCCCAAAACCATCGTGACAGAACCGAGGGTTTCCGCGCAGCCAAGCGGGCTGCCGCTTGCATCGCCTGACCTTGAGGTGGCTCAATATCGGGGACCGGCGGAGCCTGTGCTACGTCGGCGGCAGGTTCTTCCGTATCGAGATCAATCAGTACCGGACCTTTAGCCATCCGCCACCCCTTTCCGCCGCCAGACATATTTGATGTCTGGCAGATTTTCATCGTTATCGGCCCCGTCGCTGCGGGCAACTTCTGCAAAACCGTTGCGCTCATAGAACCGGCGCGCCCCGTGGTTGGCCTGAAACGCAAAAAGGGACAGTTCGATCTGATCGGACTTGGCGTGGTCCAACAAGCGCTGTCCAATGCCTTGTCCACATTCTGGCGGTGTCAAATACAGGGAATGAACTTCGGTTTCATTGAGCGCAAGAAACCCCACAACGCCAGTATCGGTTTCGGCCACCGTGACCCACCCTAGATCGATCATCCAACCGCAAAAGGCGATGGTTTCAGCGCAGGTATGTAGCTCGGGCATCCAATCGTTTTCGCGCGAAAAGCCGTGCAGGATCTCTCCGATCTTTCCGGCATCCGTGGTACGAGCGGGGCGGAGAGTCACGGTCACAGGCGGTCTCCGATCAGAAACTGCGTGGCGCGGTCCAGCCGGATATGTGGCGGGCCATCGCCCGGACGCAAGGTCAAATGCGCTGGGGCAAAGGCCATAAACCCAAAATCCTTATCCAACCAGTTTTCAGCCCCGTTTCGGGCCGGACCCAGTAAATGCGCTGGGTCATCAGGCAGATCACCGGGATAAAAGGCCGCCTGTTTGCCGTTCAGCAACGTCCCACGCACACAGGGCAGATCCGCCCCGTTATGCGTCCGGATTTCCTCGGTCGTGGCACGCAGGGCGGCCAGCGACAGCGCCGCCGTCTCGGCCCTGGCAAAGCTGGCCCGGTCGCGGGCATCGCGGGTCAGAGCCTCCATGATATGGGTTAGGCGAGGATGCTGCGTGTGGTGCAGGTGATCGGCCTTGGTGGCTGCGAACAGGATACGTTCAACCCGCTTGCCCAACAGCAACTGGCTGAGCCACGCATTGCGCCCCGGTCGAAAGGCCGACAGGATATCGGCCATCGCGCGACGCATATCCTCAACCGCTTGCGGCCCCTTGTGGATTGCGCCCAGCGCATCGACCAGAACCACCTGACGGTCGATCCGCGAGAAATGATCGCGAAAGAAGGGTTTCACCACTTGCGATTTATACGCCTCATACCGCCGCGCCATTTCGCGGTGCAGGCTGCGGCGCGGCGCGTGGCCCTCCACCGGCAATGGCGCAAAGGTCAGCACCGGAGAACCCGCCAGATCGCCGGGCAGTAGAAACCGCCCCGGCGTACAGTCGTAAAAGCCTGCATCCCGTGCGGCGTTCAAATACGCAGCAAAGGCTTTGGCCAACGCCTGAGCCGTGGGTTCGTCATGAACATCCGCAGGGTTTGCCACCCTGGCCTGCGTCAAATACGCGGCCGCTTCGGTCCGCGTTTCGATACGGTTTAAGGTTTCGGCTGACCAGGCCTCGTATGATTTATCCAGCAGGGCCAGATCCAGCAGCCACTCACCCGGATAGTCCACAATATCCAGATGAACCGTGCGCGGCCCCTGCAGACCCGCAAGCAACCCTGCCGGACGGGCCTTGAAGGAAAGGCGCAGCTCGGACACGGCGCGCGTGCTATCTGGCCAATGAGGCTGCGGCCCGGTCAGCGCCGCCAGGTGGTTTTCATAATCAAAGCGCGGCACCGTATCGTCCGGCTGGGGTTGTAAGTAGACCGAATTGATGCGGCCCTCCTGCTGCGCGACCAATCCTGGCATACGCCCCCGGTCCAGCAGATTCGCAACCAGGGATGTGATGAACACCGTCTTTCCCGACCGCGCCAACCCGGTAACGCCCAGACGGATGACCGGTTCAAACAGAGTTTCAGACACACGGTCGCCCACGGATTCGACACCGCGCACAAGACTGTCTGCCAGGGATGAGATGACCAAACTGTCGCCCCGCTTTTATCGTTTCGCTCAAGATAGGTAGAGGGCGCCGTACATGCCAGAGCTTTCCCACCCTTGCCCCCTTTCGCAGGGCGGGTTACCAGCGGCCCATGCCTAGATACGCGCTGAAAGTCGAATACCAAGGGGAACCGTTTGCCGGATGGCAGCGGCAAAAGGAATTACCGTCTGTGCAGGGAGCAATCGAACAGGCCTTGTCGCGAATTCAACCCGGTGATCACACCATTGCTGCAGCGGGCCGCACCGATGCGGGCGTTCATGCTCTGGGTCAAGTCGCCCATTGCGATCTGGTCAAGGATTGGGACCCTTTCCGCCTGTCTGAGGCGCTGAACTATCACCTCAAGCCGCAGCCGGTGGCCATCGTCAAAGCCGCACAGGTTGACGATAACTGGCACGCCCGGTTTTCCGCGTTAGAGAGGCAGTACCTGTTCCGCATCCTGATGCGTCGTGCGCCTGCGACCCATGACGCCGGGCAGGTCTGGCAGATCAATCACCAGTTGGATGCCGATGCCATGCAGGCCGGGGCGGATATGTTGATCGGGCGGCATGATTTCACCACCTTCCGCTCATCCATCTGTCAGGCCGCCAGCCCGGTCAAAACGCTGGATGAGTTGCGGGTTGAACAGGTCGATGGTTTCTCGGGACCTGAGATACATTTCCACGTCCGCGCCAGGTCGTTCCTGCACAATCAAGTGCGCAGCTTCGTCGGGACGCTGGAGCGTGTCGGTGCGGGCGCGTGGACGCCCGAAGATGTGTGCCACGCGCTGCAGGCCGCTGATCGCGCCGCCTGTGGGCCGGTATGCCCGCCGCAGGGCTTGTACCTGGCGCGGGTCGGGTATCCGGAACCGGTCTTCGGTTAAATCGTGCGCAGAAGCAAACCGCTGGCAATCACCGCTATCGTCAGCCCCGCCACCAATTCAATGGTCGGGGCCAGCACAGATGCAAACCTTGTGGCCGAGGCAGAGGCCAGCAATCCCCCGCGCAACCCGAACGACGTCCACCCGACCAGAGTCGTGACTAGCGCCGTGCCCAGCGCCATGGCAAACGCCCCGGCGATGCCAACCATCGCGATTCCCATCTGCCAAGTCAGGATCAACACAAACAGCGCCCCGGTACAGGGTCGGGCCGCGATACCGGCAATCAGCAGCAACGCCTCGCGCAGACTACCGACCTGCGCTACTTCTTCCGCTGAGGGGCCGTGACGATGGCCGCAATCTGAACAGACATCGTGGTCGTGATGATGGTCGTGACCATGGTGATGACCGTGGTCGTGATGCGCTTGCGCTGTGTTACTGCGGTGTCTGCGGGCAAAGCTGCGAATGGCGCGAAACACCAGCCACAGACCTATCGCGGCGATGGCAGCATAGCTGATCGGGGCCATGACCTGTTCGGTCGTTCCCACAAGGCTTTCGCGTGACATCTGAAACACCAGAACGCCTGCGTAAACCAGCACGACTGCTGTCACTGCCTGCCCCAGACTGGACAGCACGCTGATTGCGGATAACCGCCAAAAGGCGACCCGACGACCCAGCCCGTACCCGCCGATCAGCACCTTGCCATGACCTGGACCGATGGCATGAAAGAACCCATAGGCGAAACAAACCGTCAGCAGGGTGGCGACGGCCTCGGGCTGTTCCGCCCGTGCGGCGCGTAAGGATCGGGCGATCTGGTTCTGAAACTCGCGCTGCTCACCCGCAGCCCATGCGGCCAGACTGTCAAACCCACCGCTGCCCCAAAACCACAGAAGCAACGCAATGGCGATGGCAACCGGAACAATCAGGTATTTGGACATGAAACGAAAATCTCGGTCGCAAAGTTTTCCCCGACCAGCGGGATATCGTTTTCCTCAAGGTCGTAATCGGCGTCCAGTGTCAACAAAAAGGCCTGCATCTGCGCCAGCTGACCATCGATATCGGGGTCGATCCGATCCATCTGACAGGACGCAGGGCCACTCACCGTCACCGGGCGGGTCAGTTCATAGGCAATGTAGAACGTCTCATCAAAAGCCTTCGCCGTCAGCGAAGATGCAGACACCGCGTCGCCATCAACCGCGCGCAAATGGGTTGTCACGATACGACCATCTTCGGTGGTTGCTGTCGGTTCCAATGGGCCGGACAGCGACACGGGCACGCCATCTGCAAAGACAACCAGATCGCCATTGTACCCTTCGATCCACTGTGCGTCGAAACCGGCCAGGAATTTCTCTTCATTTTCAGTGAGAACTCCGTCGAAATCCTGATCCAATTTCATGTCTTCAAGTTGATACAACGAGTAAAGTTCATCATAAGCCCAGGTCACCCGCACATGGGTCAGTTGGCCGGCGTCATCCACAATGAATTCCAGCCCGGTGTCGATAAAGACATGCGGGTGCGCCATGGCCGGGATCGGCAGGCAGCAGGTCAACAGGGTTACAATCCAACGCATGCGTGAAAGATAGGGCCTGCGTCCGCGCGCGGCAATGCGATTCAATCAGCGCCCGCAGAAACCGGCCAAAGGGTCATTTTGGCGGGAACAGAACCAGCGTTTGCAGGGCCGTACCGACAGGACCTTGCGTGTCATACAATACGGACTGGGACATTCCGATCCCCGACGGCTGCCAATGGCACAGCGATTCTGAGGCCAGCCAATCCGACCCCGGCTCACGATGGATTTGCACGGTCAGATCGGTGTTCATGAACCCCATCTCGGTCGTCGGTGCGTTCCACGAGATGCCGTTGCCACAATCGGCCAGCGGGCACAGTGCCTGAATCGGCGAAGGGTCCTCGCCCTCAAGCAAAGCCGGGGTGCGCATCCAGACCGTCTTGGGACCGGCGCCCTGATTGCCGTCTTTCGGGTACAGCACTTCTGAGTAGTTGGCGAAGCCCGGCAGACCGTGGCGTATCTCACCGATCGGAAATGGCCCCGTCACCGCATCTTCCAGCCGGGGTGGAGCAACCGAGACATTCGGAACCGGTCCCAGGTTACGGCGGGCCAAGTGCATCGTGGTCGCGGTGGCGCAGAGCGTGTCGTCCAGATCGTGAACCGTTACCCGCGTGGTCGCCAGCGTCTTGGTGTGGCGCGTAGTCTCGGCAGCCACGCGCAGCCCTGCCAAGGGTTGTGGGCGCAGCAGATCGACCGTCAGGCGGGTCAGCATCTTTTCCGGTCCCACCTCGGTTTCCGCGGCACGCACGATCAGACCGCTGACAGGCCCGGCGTGGCAGTGATCGGCCGACCACGGCCCCCGGGCGGGGTCATTGCCCACAAAAGCGCCATCAGGGCGCAGATGAAAATAGGCCTGTTGGTTCAGGTCTTGTGTCCCGTTCATACGCTGCCTCAAAAGTTTTCTGTGCGTGTCTGGTCATCCGATCCGATGACCGGGCTTTACCTTGGGCCAAAGAATGACTTAGCTGCGGCAACGATGTCCAGTTCAGTGACGGCACGTCATCACTGGCAAATTGAAGCAGAGGGGGGCGCGACATGGCTTTGCTGATCGAAACCGGGTTGTCCGACTGGATAAGCGACAACGACATCGCCCAAGACATTCGGCGGCTGCACCCGGACATGGATGTACGCACGCCTGAAACCCTTGGTGATCCGACCGACATCACGATGGTCGCCGTCGTCGTGCTGTGCAACGATCACCCCAAGCGGCTGCCCAACCTGAAACTGGTGCAAAAACTGGGCGCCGGGGTCGAAACCATCGTCAGCAATCCGCACCTGCCCGCGCATGTGCGTATAACACGGCTGAAACCGGACGCCCCCGCGCAGGGTATTGCCGAATGGTTCGTCGCTTATGTTCTGCGCCATCAACGACACATGACCTTTCATGAAAAGGCGCAAAACCGCGCGGAATGGGCCCCCAGAGCACCACTCTATTCGCCAGACACCGTGGTAGGGGTGCTGGGTCTGGGCCATATCGGTGCCCGCAGCGCCAAAATGCTGCGTGCGGTCGGGTTTCAAGTGATGGGTTGGAGCCGCTCAGCCAAGCAGATCGATGGGGTTACCTGCCTGCATGGCGACGCGGCTCTGCCAGAACTGCTGGGTCAGTGCGACCATGTCTGCGCGATCCTGCCTTCGACCCCGCAGACAATCGGTTTGTTCGATGCAGGGATGCTGGCGGCAATGAAGCCAGGTAGCCAGTTACTGAACGCGGGTCGCGGGGATCTGATTGAAGAAACCGCCCTGATCGTCGCGCTGGACCATGGTACACCCGGTCATGCGGTGCTGGACGTGACTTCGACCGAACCACTTCCGTCCGACAGCCCGCTCTGGACACATCCCAGTGTCACCATCACGCCGCACGTGTCGGGCTGGCATCTGGGCGAAGCGCTGGCTGATGTGGGCGAGAATTTCCGCCGCCTGAGCGCAGGAGGCCCTTTGCTGCACGAAGTCGACAGGGCCCGCGGTTACTAGACCCAGATCAGGGTGTCAGGATCCAGTTTCCGCCTGCGTCGCGACACCGGCGGGTTCTGACCTCGCGAGTCTGATCCGATCCTTCGGGTCGAATGAAATGCTGCAGGTGTACGCAGTTGTCACGTACGTCGCGGACGCGAATCGTGCCTTTCGAACCGGTGGCTTCGTTCACCCAGGAACTTTCCTCACCCACCCGGGGTGTCGCGCCTGACAGCATCGCGTCAGCGGCTGTGTTCACAACCTCGAAATCGGCAGGTGTCAGCCCCATTTCTGCGATGATTCGGGAAAGCGGCTTGGCCTGCACGGTCGGGATTGCCGCCAGAACAACAACAGCCACCAATGTAGTAGATATCCAGGCTTTCATGATCGCCTCGCCTTGCTGAAATAGATTTGCATTCAAGACTATACCGGCAGCGAACGGGGGCCAAGCCCTGTTGGGCAAACGCTAAAACTATCCAGAACAATTCTTTTGACAGTCTAAGGCCGCTACTGGCATGGCATTCCATTCGTGGCGTTCGCCCGGCACAACTGAGTTACCCCGCACGAATGCCCCCTATGGTGCGTGGGCGGACCGAAACAACCACGATCAACTGTGCAAAGACGCGAACCAGCAACCACCCCGTAACTGGCTAACCACTTACGCCGATTCAGTTTTTCCCGCGCAGGGGTTCACAGAAGCGCTTGAATCTGGTGAAATAGCACCGTTTTTAGCACTGGAGATTGTTCAATGGTACTGCGCGGATCCCTGCTGGCACTGGCAGCTGTAATTGGCCTGACGGCCTTAGAGGCGACGCCTGTAGTCGCCAAAGAGGAAACCAAATCGGTCTTCGTCATGAGCCGCACATGGGCCGTTACGCAGGTCTCGGATGCTCCGGTCGTGTACCGCGCCACGCGTGACAACAACAATCTGAACCCGTTCGGTCCGCCACCGCGCCTGCGCACCATTCAAGCTATGGCCGCCATTCAGGCAGCCACCGGATGCAAGCCTATCCGGGCCAGCATGTATCAAAACATCTCAGGCCAGTTCTTTTCGCAGGTCAGCTGCAATTGATCTTGCCGCGAAACGGGCATTGAGGTCAGCGCGGCCCACTGCCATAGCTTGCGCATGAAACTCGCAATCAATGGATTCGGTCGTATTGGCCGCACGATCCTGCGGCAGCTGCTGGCTTTGCCGTGGGGCAAGGATATTGAGCTGGTGCTGATCAACGATATCGCACCGCTGGAAACCTGTGCCTACCTGTTCAAATACGACAGCACGTTCGGCCCCTACTCTGGGCCTGTCGATACCGGCGACGGAACCCTTGTCATCGACGGCCACACAATCCCGGTGACCCACAGCCCCGACCTGTCCCGCGTCGACCTGAGCGGCGTGGATGTCCTGATGGATTGCACCGGCGTCGCCCGTACCTCGGATGTTGCCAGCCAGGGGCTGACCGCCGGGGCGGGCAAAGTGCTGATCTCGGGTCCCTCGCCCGCAACCGAAGTCACGATCGTTCTGGGCGCCAACGAAGCGCAGTTGGGCAACGCCCGGATCGTTTCGAACGCGTCCTGCACCACCAATGGGCTGGCCCCACTGATCAAGGTGCTGGATGGAATCGGCGGCATCGCCTCGGCCCATATGACGACCATCCATTGTTATACCAACAGCCAACCCATGATTGACGCCCCGCGCGGCGATCTGGCCCGGTCACGCGCCGGCGCGTTGTCCATGGTGCCCACCACCACCAGCGCCACGCACTTGATTGATGAGGTCATGCCGCATCTCGCGGGTCGCATCTCGGGCGCGGCGGTGCGTGTCCCCACAGCCAGCGTGTCTGCGGTGGATCTGGTCGCGACGCTTGAACGCGGTATGTCCGCCACTGACTTTGAAGCCGAGCTGCGCAAGACGGTCGTGCAGTCTCCCGTTCTGGGATGGACCGATCACCCGCTGGTGTCGTCAGATTTGCGTACACGACCGGAATCTTTGGTCATTGCAGGCCCCGAGACGCGGATGGTTGGCGACCGGCAGGTTCGCATTTTCGGCTGGTATGACAATGAATGGGGCTTTTCCGCACGTATGCTCGACGTCGCCCGCCTGATGGCACAGCCTTAATTTCGTGGAACCGCAGCGCGCGGGCTTGCCCGGGCGCTGCCCGGCCCAACAGATCACAAGCATCATTGATGCGATGGGATCAGGCGGGAGGAGCCCGTCAATGTATTCATGGGTTGGCGCCACATTACCGCCCCGCAAACGGGGCTGACGGGGCACACAAACCGGTAATTTGGCATCTCATTCGATAAGTTCTTTCCCTGTGTGGAAACTGATGCTCTAACATGAACGGTATCAGCCGTTGTTTTTCATAAGACGGTGAAATTGATTTCGACTTGGGGCAGTTGGAGCCATTCGATGCGGGGAAGCAGGCCACAGGCCTTTGTGAAATATTGTCTGCTTGGCGTTATTGCCGCCGCTCTGCCCTCATCTCTGGCCGCGCTGGAAACATCCCTGTCCGCGCCCGGTGCGCCCCAGGGCGTGGTTGAACGTATCGAAGAAACCTCATCTGTCCTGACGGCAGATGAACGTGGCTTGGATACCCCGCTCGAGGTTCTGTCTGCCGCCCTGTCAGATTACCGCACACTCGTTCAGATTCTGTATGACGAGGGCTATTTCAGCCCCGTCGTCAGCATCAAGCTGGATGGCCGGGAAGCGGCTGACATCAGCTCGCTAACCGTACCCAACACGATCAACCGAGCGGTTATCACGGTAAATACCGGACCGACCTTCACTTTTGGAACGGCTATCGTCGCCCCCGTTACGCCGGAGACAATCCTGCCAGAGGAGTTCGCTCCCGGAAAACTGGCCACGACTGGTGCCATCCAACAGGCGGCCTCGGCCGGGGTGCAGGGCTGGCGGGACGCCGGTCACGCCAAAGCCCAACTTGAAGACCAAACCGTCATCGCTCGCCATGCGCAGAGAAAGCTGGATGCTGAAATCGACCTTGAGCCCGGTCCGCGCCTGACCTTCGGCAAGATGTTCATCAAAGGCGATACAGATGTACGCCACCACTCGATCAACAAGATCGCCGGCTTTCCCTCGGGCGAGGTTTATTCGCCAGCGGAAATCCAGAAGGTCGGCACCCGCTTGCGTCGGACAGGCACGTTCAGCATCGTTTCGATCGAAGAACATGAAACGCCCAATCCCGATGGCACGTTGGATTTCGATGCAACTTTTGAGGACATGCCCAAACGCCGCCTGACCTTCGGGGTCGAGCTGGCCTCGAATGCCGGGCTGGACGTCACCGCGACCTGGACCCATCGCAACGTCTTCCGCCGCGCGGAACGGCTGCGGTTCGAAGCCGCTCTGCGCAATATCGGCGGAACCGAGGATTTGGACGGCCGCATTGGTTTGCGCCTTGATCAACCCGACCGGCTGGGCCCGGACGACAACACCTTTTGGAGCGCCCTGCTGGAGCGGCGGAATACCGAGAATTACAACGTATCCGTGGCCTCGCTGGCCTATGGTGCGCGTCGCACCTTTTCCGACCGGCTTTATGCCGAAGCCTCGGCTGGATTTCAGTGGTCGGATGCAGATGACGCCTATGGCAGCGGCCGCAAGTTCCGCTATTTCATTATCCCAACCCGGTCTGAATGGGACGAGCGTGACAGCAAGGTCAGCGCGACTCGCGGATTCTATCTGGATGCGCAAATCATGCCCTTTGTAGGTTTTTCCGGCACAGACACGGGCATCAGGCTGTTCGCCGACACACGCGCCTATACCAGCCTGGGCACGGGCGGGCGGCTCGTTTTGGCTGGTCGGGCTCAGATAGGATCGATAATCGGTCCTTCCCCAAGCAATGTGACACCGGATTTCCTGTTCTTCTCGGGTGGTGCCGGCACAGTGCGTGGGCAGCCGTTCGAAAGCCTCGGCATTCCAGTCAACGGTGGTGAAGCAGGCGGCAAGTCCTTCCTCGGGCTGTCGGGAGAAGTCCGTGGCAAGATCACCGACACGATATCGCTTGTCGGGTTCTATGATTTCGGTACTGTGGACACTTCTTCTTTCATCGGCAGCGGTGCAGAATACCATTCCGGTGCCGGGCTTGGGGTGCGGTATGATCTTGGGGGGTTCGGCCCTCTACGCGTTGACTTAGCCCTGCCGGTTCAGGGCGACACTGGCGATGGTCTGCAATTCTATATCGGGATCGGACAAGCGTTTTGATACGGCAGTTTTCATATCCGGTTGTGACAACTGTGCTGATCCTGACAGCGCCGCCCGTACTCGCGCAAGAGGATGACGGCGGCGGCAGCATGCTGGAACGTTTTCTGCAGGACACCCTGTCGGGGGATGATCAGAACGTCACCGTTAAAGGCTTGCAAGGCGCGTTGAGCGCCCGCGCGACGATTGAAGAGATCACCGTATCGGACGACGAAGGTGTCTGGCTGACCATCAAAGACGCTCAGCTGGACTGGAACCGGCTGGCCCTGATCCGGGGTCGATTTTCCGTCAATGCCCTGACCGCGCAGGAAATCGACATCGCCCGCACGCCGGGCACAACCACCAAGGACACGCCTGCGCCGACAGCCGAAACCAAACCGTTCGAACTACCGGAACTGCCCGTTTCCATCGAGATCGGTGAAATCAGGATTGATGAGCTGTCACTGGGTGAACCTCTGATCGGGGTTGCCGCCGATCTGGCGGTGACGGGGAACCTGTCACTGGCCGATGGTACATTGGACACCAACCTGGATGTCACCCGCCTGGACCGCGGAGGGGATGAGGTGACACTGACCGCCGGGTTCCAGAACACCTCGCGCGAGATCAATCTGGACCTGCAGGTGAAAGAGGCCGCAGGCGGCGTGATATCAACTGCGCTGAATATTCCCGACAGCCCACCGATCGGCCTGTCGGTCACAGGCTCGGGCCCAGTGACCGATTTCACTGCTGATATCGCCCTGAGCAGCGACAATCAGCAACAGGTCACAGGGCAGATACAGCTGCGCGCCGCTGAAACCGGTGCGGCAGACGGGATCGCCTTTACCGCCGATCTGGGTGGCGACCTGACTCCCTTTATGGCCGAGGATCTGGACCCGTTCTTTGGCCCGAAAACACGCCTGTTCGTGGACGGCCAAACCAAACCGCAAGGCGCGCTGGACATCCCCGATCTGGAATTGACCACCCAAGCCCTGGACCTAAAGGGTGAGTTGCAATTGGCCGAAGGCGGCACGTTACAATTGGCGGCCTTGCAAGGCCGGATCACCCCGCCCGACGGAACAACGGTGGTTTTGCCGGTCAAAGGCGGCGAAACCTCGATTGAAGCGGCGCAGATTTCCGCTTTGTTCGATCAGAAAAACGGCAATTTGTGGGATCTGAGCCTGACGGCGAATGCGTTTCAATCTCCGCAAGCGAAACTGGACACGGCCCGCATCACCGCGCAGGGCACGTTAGAACAGGGCACTTCATTCAGTGTAATGGGAGACCTTCAGGCCATCGTCGACGGGATCGATCTGAATGATCAGGCCCTGAACACGGCCTTGGGAGAGAGCATCACGTTGGATGGGCAGTTCGATTACGGCAGCGATCAGTCTCTGAACCTGTCGGGGTTCGAACTGGTGGGAACCGACTATACCCTTGGGCTGGATGCGTTGATCGACGGATTGAATAGTGGACTGACGGTTGACGGTTCGGCCACGCTTGAGGCATCGGACCTGTCGCGTTTTTCGGACCTGGCGCAGCTTGATCTGGGCGGTAGTGCCTCGGCCCGCGTTGACGGCACAGGCTCACCATTGGAGCGTAGCTTTGACGGCAAACTGGTGCTTGAGGGCAGCAATCTGGTCACCGGGCGCGACGATATCGATCCCGTCATCAAAGGCGAAACCACCATCACCCTGGATGCCAGCCGAGGCATCGACGGCATCACCATTCGCGAGTTTGACCTGAACAGCGAAGCTGCGCAGGCAAAGGCCAGCGGCGAGGTCACGACACCTGACGGCAACCTGACCATTGACGGCAAGGCCCGCGTGAATGCGTCTGACCTGTCGGTCTTTTCCGGTCTGGCCAAGCGTGAACTGGGTGGCGCCCTGCGGGCGGAAATGGACGGCAAAGGCACCGTGCAGACTTTGGAATTCGACGGCACGGCCAGCGTGATCGGACAGGATATACAAACCGGAATGTCCGACATCGATCCGCTGCTGACCGGCAAGACCACGATCACCTGGGACGGGGCACGCACGACAGATCGGATTGAAATTCGCGAAGCGACGGTCAACGGTACCGCCTTAACTGCAAAAGTCGCCGCAACGGTGGATGACCCTACCGGAGAGCTTTCGGTTGACGGCACCGCCCGTGTGAACGCCCCGGATCTGTCGCTGTTCTCGGGGTTGGCCAAGCGGGATCTGGGCGGCTCGGTCACCGCGAATGTGCAGGGCAACGGAAATCTCGCCAATCGTGTCTTTGACGTTCAGGGCAATGTGGACGCTGACGACCTTCGGACCGGGATTGATTTGGTCGATAAATTGATCCAGGGCCGCACGACCCTGAACATTGATGCCGACAAAGACGACGATGGCATGGAAGTCCGTAAGTTTAGCCTGAGGGGCACTGCCCTATCGGCTACAGCATCGGGCAAACTGGACCGAGAGGCGGGTGGCCTGACCTTCTCGGCCCAGCTTGACGACCTGTCCCGTGTCATGACGTCGATGTCCGGCCCGCTGACGTTGGACGGGAATGTTGCCCCAACGGGATCGGGACTGGAAGGGGACATGCGCCTGAGCGGCCCGGACAGTTCCTATGCAGCCCTGACCGGAACAGTAGACACCGATGGTTCGGCCGATTTGGATTTCGACGCCAAGTTGAACAGGATCGAACGGTTCGCGCCCGAATTCCCTGGCACCGTTGCGGCAACCGGCACGGCCAAGCGCGACAATGGCGTCTGGACCATTGACGGGTCAGCCAATGGCCCGGCCGAGATCAACAGCACTATCGCTGGAACCTTCGATGAAAACAGCGGCGAGGCCGATCTGCGGGCGCAGGGTGGCATCAACCTGGGCGTCGCCAACATCTTTATCTCACCCAACAAGATCGAAGGATCGGCCCGGCACAATCTGCGGCTCAAGGGAAAGCCCGAGCTAAGTTCGCTCAGCGGTTCTATCACCACTTCGGGCACGTCAATTGCGATCCCTGAGATCGGACAGACAATAACCGGCATCAGCGGCTCGGTCGAATTGGCGCAGAGTCGCGCCAATATCTCGTTGAATGGTGGCATGCGCGCGGGCGGCACTTTTACCATCTCGGGGCCATTGGACCTGACACCGCCGCTGAACGCGAACATTGTTACGCGGCTCAATCAGTTGGTGCTAACAGACAAGCTTCTGTATGAGACCACGCTGAACGGTGAGATCGCCATGACCGGAGCGCTGGCGGGCAACAGCGCCATTTCCGGTCAGATCACGTTCGAGGAAACCAATATCAACCTCGCTGCCGCGGCTGGTGCCGTGGGCGCTGCACCGATCCCCGAGATCAGGCATGTCAATGAAAGCGCGGCTGGTTACCTAACACGGGAACGCGCGGGCCTTGTTGTCGAGGAAGGCGCGGAAAAAAGCGATTCACGTATCGCGCTGGATGTCAGCCTGCTGGCGCCCAAGGCGGTTTTCGTGCGCGGCCGGGGTGTGAACGCCGAACTGGGGGGGCGGCTGAATATCGGCGGCACGACCACCGCAGTTATCCCATCCGGCCAAATCGAACTGATCCGGGGAAATTTCGACATTCTGGGCCGCAGGCTGGCCCTGACAAAAGGCATCGTGACACTGCAAGGCGACCTGACGCCGTATATCGAGTTCGCCTCATCCACCAGCACGTCCGATGGCACCGCCACAATCGAAATCGCGGGCCCGTTGGATGCGCCGGAGGTTGACGTTTATTCCGACCCTGAACGCCCAGCCGAAGAGGCGCTGGCCATGCTCTTGTTCGGCAACCGGTTTTCCGAAATTTCACCCTTTGTCATCGCCCAGATGGCGGCGTCTCTGGCGCAGCTCAGCGGTGCCGGGGGAGATGCAACCAAAGGGCTTCGCGATTCGACCGGCGTTGACACGGTGGATATTGGCGCGTCCGAAGGCGGTGCTGGCCGACTGGGGGCCGGCGCGTATCTGAGCGACAATCTCTACACCGATTTCACCGTCAATACCGAAGGTGACACCGAGGTGAACCTGAACCTTGACGTGTCGGACAGTTTTACTGTCCGCGGTTCAGTCGACGGGCGCGGAGAAACCGGGGTTGGCGTGTTTTTCGAACGGGATTATTAATCGCTGCGGCGGATGCCAATGGTGTGCCCAACCTGCGGTGCGGGGTCCAATGGTGCATGATCTTGAACCATCCGGGCCAACCGCGCTACCGCCCAGTCCGGATATGGAGTGGAACGCCCGGTCGTATGACTGACGTTCATGAACAGCGCCTCTTGCGTCGCACAGAGTTCACCATCATCGGACAGCATCTGTGCAAAGTAATGCCCCCGTTTCTGATCGGAATCCAACATCCGAAAGCGAAACCAGAACGGTTCGTACTGCCTAATCTCGCGCAGAAAATTCATATGCGACTGCAGGATGTAAGGCCCCTGCCCCAATGCGTCGACCTGCGCCTCGCCCAGACCCAGATGATCATCCATCAAGTGATCCAGCGCGCGGTCGAAGGCCACGCCATAGAACCCCACATTCATGTGGCCGTTATAGTCGATCCACTCGGGCAAAACTCTAAACCCTCGTATTTCAATCGGGGCATCATAGGGCCCATCGTGACCGCTGAGGGGGTTAGTCATCTGGATCCTCCTCGAATATTGCGACGGCGCGCACAAAACCCGCCGAGGCGCCCTTGATCTTGAACGGAAAACACGAAATTTCGAAACCCGTTGGTGGTAGGTCTTCCAGATTGGTCAATTTCTCAATGTGGCAATAACCGATATCCATCGACGCCCGATGGCCCTCCCAGATAATCGACGGGTCGCGCGTTTCGGCATATTCCTGGGCCGTCAGCGCAAAGGGTGCGTCCCAGCTCCAGGCGTCTGTGCCAGTGACCCGCACCCCGCGTTGGGTCAGGTACAACGTCGCCTCGCGCCCCATACCGCAGCCTTTCATCAGGTAATCGGCCTGTCCGTATTGCGTACCGGCTGAGGTGTTCACGACCACGATATCCAACGGCTGCAAGGTATGCCCGATCCGCTTCACCTCGGCCTCAACATCGGCGGCAGACACCACATAGCCGTCGTCGAAATGGCGAAAATCCAGTTTTACGCCGGGGTTCATGCACCATTCCAGCGGCACCTCATCGATGGTGATCGCCCTCTCGCCATTATTCATGGTCGAGTGGTGGTGATACGGCGCGTCCAGATGGGTGCCGTTATGCGTGGCAATTTGCAGCCGCTCAATGGCCCAGCCTTCGCCGCCCGGTAGGTCCTGTTTTTGCAAGCCGGGAAAGAAGGACATGACCTGTTCTGCGGTCTGATCATGGGTCATGTATTCGATTTCGGGCAGCATGATTGGCGGGTCCGAAACGATCCCGGTTTCCAACGGAACGGACAGATCGACGAAACGGCGGGTCATGTAAAACTCCTGCACCAGTGACGCCGACAGGGTTGGCTGCAAGTAACTTACTGTCAAGGAAAGAAAAAAGGCGGCCCAATCGGCCGCCTTTCATGCTGCGTACGCAACAAGGTTATTCTGCCGCGACCGCGTCTTCGATTTTTTCAACCCGGATAGCCGAGAACTTGAACTCGGGGATTTTGCCAAACGGATCGATTGCCGAGTTGGTCAGGATGTTCGCCGCCGCCTCGACATAGGCGAAGGGGATGAACACCATGTCCTCGGCAATGGCCCGGTCCGCGCGTGCCATGATCTCGATCGAACCACGCCGTGTGGTCAGACGGATCATTTCGCCCGGTTCGATCCCCATCAGCTTGAGCGTTCGAGGGTTCAATGAACAGTTCGCTTCCGGTTCTACGGCATCCAGAACCTTAGCACGGCGGGTCATGGACCCGGTGTGCCAATGTTCCAACTGACGGCCGGTCGTGGCGATCATCGGGTATTCGTCATCCGGCGCTTCGTCCGGTGGGATGACGCTGGCAGGGGTAAACCGCGCACGGCCATCGGCACGCGGGAAACCATCGCCAAACACAATCGCCTGACCCGGATCGGTTTCGCTGAGCGACGGGTAGGTGATCGTTTCTGTTTCCAGACGCTCCCACGTAATGTTATCCAGCGACGCCATGGTCAGCTTCATCTCGGCAAAGACCTGAGACACATCCGTGTAATCCCAGTTCAGACCGATGCGCTGCGCCAGTTCCACCGTGATCTTCCAATCCTCGCGCGCCTCACCCGGAGGCGTCACAGCGGGGCGCACCCGCTGCACCTGACGGTTGGTGTTCGACACGGTGCCGTTTTTCTCATACAGCGCCGAGGCGGGCAGGATGATGTCAGCATAGTTTGCCGTTTCGGTCAGGAAGATATCCTGTACGATCATCAGATCCAGCTTGGCCAGTGCCTCGCGCGCGTGACCCACATCCGGGTCGGACATGGCCGGGTTTTCACCCTGAATGTACATCCCCTTGATGTTGCCCGCGTAAGCCTGATCAATGATCTCGGTAACCGTCAGGCCCTTCTCGTTCGAGAAATCCTCAGAGTTCCATACGTTGTTGAACTTGGCGCGGATGTTGTCGTCAGTAACCGACTGATAATCCGGCAAGAACATCGGGATCAGACCCGCATCAGAGGCGCCTTGCACGTTGTTCTGACCGCGCAGCGGGTGCAAACCCGCGCCCGGCTTACCAACATTTCCGGTCATCAGTGCCAGCGAGATCAAGCAACGCGAGTTATCCGTGCCGTGGATGTGTTGGCTGACGCCCATGCCCCAGAAGATCAGACCGGCCTTGGCCTGCGCGAATGTGCGGGCGACGCGGCGCAGCTGGTCCGGTTCAATGCCGCAGATCGGAGCCATCGCCTCGGGGGTGAACTGGCGCAGATGCTCTTTCTCGGCCTCCCAGTTCTCGGTCCAGCGGTGGATGTATTGGCTGTCGTATAGCTCTTCTTCGACGATCACGTTCATGATCGCGTTGAGCATCGAGACATCCGCACCGGGGCGGAATTGCAGCATCTCATCCGCGAACTTGCGCATTCCAACGCCGCGCGGATCCATCACGATCAGCTTGCCACCGCGCTTGGTGAACTGCTTGAAATAAGTCGCTGCAACGGGGTGGTTTTCGATCGGGTTGGCCCCGATGATGATCGCCACATCCGCGTTTTCGATCTCGTTGAAGGTCGCGGTCACCGCGCCCGAACCCACGTTTTCGATCAGCGCCGCTACTGACGACGCGTGGCACAGACGGGTGCAGTGGTCAACGTTGTTGTGGCGGAAGCCCTGACGGATGAACTTCTGGAACAGATAGGCCTCTTCGTTGGTGCATTTGGCCGAGCCAAAGCCCGCAACGCTGCGCGGGTCCTCGTCGCGCATCGCCTTCAGCTTGGTGGCCGCCAGATCCATCGCCTCTTCCCAGGTCGCTTCGCGGAAATGGGTCGATAGGTTGCCGGGATCGACGTTCAGGCCCTTGGCAGGTGCATCCTCGCGCCGGATCAGCGGTTTGGTCAGGCGGTGCGGGTGGTGGATATAGTCGAAGCCAAAGCGGCCTTTGACGCACAGACGGCCTTCGTTTGCGGGGCCGTTGATGCCTTCGACATACTTGACCTTGCCATCCTTGACCTTCAGCGAGACTTTGCAGCCAACACCACAGAACGGGCAAACGCTTTCGGTTTCAGAGTCGTAATCCTTGCTGTCCCCATGTTGCTGATCGTCCAGCACGGTGGCCGGCATCAAGGCACCCGTCGGGCAGGCCTGAACACATTCGCCACAAGCTACGCAGGTCGAAGTCCCCATCGGGTCGTTCTGATCGAACACCACCTGCGAGGTATGTCCGCGACCGGCCATTCCGATCACGTCATTGACCTGCACGTCACGGCAGGCGCGGACACAGAGGTTACAGTTGATGCAGGCGTCCAGATTGACGCGCATCGCAACGTGGCTGTCATCCAGCAGCGGGATCTTTTTGGCCTCTTTGGCCGGGAAGCGGCTGTCGCTGACATCGTTCAGCTTGGCCATGTCCCAGAAGTGGCTGGACTCATCATGCGGGTGTTCGGGTTGGTCGGCGACCAGCAGTTCCATGACCATCGCACGTGATTTCTCGGCGCGGTCGGTGTCGGTTTTGACGACCATCCCCTCAACCGCCGGACGGATACACGAGGCGACCAGAGTGCGCTCGCCTTCCACCTCGACCATACAGGCGCGGCAGTTACCGTCGGGTTTGTAGCCCGGTGCCGGTTTGTGGCACAGATGCGGGATTACCAGTCCACGGCCGTTGGCCGCGTCCCAGATCGTGGTGCCTTCGGGCACGGTGACGTCGTCGCCGTTAAGGTTGAAGGTGACGGTCTTGGTTGGGCTTGCATCAAGCATGGCTCTGTCTCCCTCAGATTTCGTCAGCGAAATGTTTCATGACCAGGCGGATCGGGTTCGGGGCCGCCTGCCCCAGACCGCAGATGGACGCGTCGCCCATGACTTGACACAGATCCTCCAACAGGTCCTGATCCCACTTGTCGGCCTGCATCAGCTTGACCGCCTTTTCACAGCCCGCCCGGCAAGGCGTACACTGGCCACAGCTTTCATCCTCGAAGAACCGCAGCATATTCAGCGCCGCATCACGCGCGGTGTCTTGATCAGACAGAACCACCACGGCGGCCGAGCCGATAAAGGTGCCATGTGGTTGCAACGTGTCAAAATCCAGCGGGATATCGTCCATCGACGCTGGCAACAGGCCCGAAGACGGTCCACCCGGCTGATACGCCTTGAAGGTCTGGCCCTCGGCCATGCCACCAGCGGCCTCAATCACATCCAGAATGGTCGAGCCTGCGGGCAGCAGGTAAACGCCAGGCTTCGCCACCCGGCCCGAGACCGAATAGCTGCGCAGGCCCGTGCGACCGTTCTTTTCAGTGCTGTTGAGGCATTCCGGCCCTTCACGGCACACTTTGGTGACCCAATACAGCGTCTCAACATTGTGCACCAAGGTCGGGCGGTTAAAGACCCCAACCTGCGCTACAAACGGAGGACGGTGACGCGGCAGGCCCTTTTTGCCTTCGATCGACTCGATCATCGCGGATTCTTCACCGCAGATGTAGGCGCCAGCCCCCCGGCGCAGGTCGATATAGCCTGGCTCAACGATCCCGGCCTCTTCCAGCGCTACAATCTCACGGCGCAGGATTTCCAGCACTGCCGGATATTCGTCGCGCATGTAAATAAAGCAAGTCTCAGCCTCGACCGCCCAAGCGGCGATCAGCATGCCCTCAAGGAAAACATGCGGCGTGCGTTCCAGATAGTAACGGTCCTTGAACGTACCGGGCTCACCCTCATCGCCGTTCACAGCCAGATAGCGCGGACCTTCGTTCATGCGAACGAAGCCCCATTTCTTGCCGGACGGGAAGCCAGCGCCACCCAAACCACGCAGGCCCGAGGACAGGACGTCTTCCTGCACCTTCTCCCAATCACCATTGTCGCGCAGTTTTTTTAGCTTGGCGTAACCGCCGTTTGCCTCATAGGCAGCAAAGGTCTCGTAGTCGGGCAGATGGGCGTGAGTGTCACCGGCGGCAATCGCTGCCTGCACCTTTTCCGGCGTCGCATGGTCGATATGGTTGTGGCCGATCTCAAGCACCGGGGCCGTATCGCAGCGACCCATGCAGGGGGCACGGACTACGCGAACCTCGGACGCGTCCAAACCATCCTCAAGCGCCTTTTGCAATTGCTGGGCACCAGCCATTTCGCAGGACAAAGAATCACAGACCCTGATCGTCAACGCGGGCGGAGGGGCCTCGTCTTCTTTCACTACATCGAAGTGGGCATAGAAGGTTGCCGTTTCATAGATCTCTGCCTGCCCCAACCGCATTTCGACCGCCAAAGCGGCAATGTGGTCGGCGCTGATATGGCCGTGTGCGTCCTGAATCAAATGCAGGAATTCAATCAGCAGATCGCGACGGCGTGGGCGGTCGCCCAGCAGACGTGTAATTTCCGCCTGTGCCTCATCCGTGAATTGACGGCCTTTGGGCGTGTGCCGCCCCTTGCCTTTACCTGACTTCCAGACGCCCTTGGGTGCGCCTGATGGCTTGGTGTCTAATGGTGCCATGATGCCCTCCGATTGAGCTCCGTGTCTCATCAGAATAGCATATCGTCAAATCGCATATTTCAATCGCACGATAACGACAGTTTATCACCGCAAAGACGTCACCACGGCACGCAGCGCTTCGACTGTTGGCAATTCGGGATCCCGTGTAAGGGTCGCAAGACAAATCGGCTTGCTGACAACGGGATCGACCAGTGGCAGCACCTTTGTTCCCTTAAGATCACCCAACGCTCGCACCAGCACCCGAGGGACCACGGTGGCCGCCAACCCCTCGCGCGCCATGACCATCGAAGCGGTAAATCCGCTGGTTTCGGCGACGACATCCGGGTGCAGGCCCTGTTCAGCGAAAATCCGGTCGAGGATGCGCCGGTTCTGCATCTGTGGCTCTAGCAGGCTGAGTGGGAATTCGGCCACACGTGCCCATGGTATGGGGCCGGTTTCATCCGTCATATGCGACGGCACCAGCAAGACATAGGTCTCTTCGTACAAGGGTTGCACCTGCCGCAGATCGGTCCCGATGCTATCCCCATAGGTGATGCCCGCGTCCAGACTGCCCTCGTCCAGACGGTGCTGGATCGCTGTGGCAGACATTGTCTCGATGCGCGTAATGATGCGGGGATGCGCATCCCGCAACCGTTTGGTCAGCCGCCCGGTAAAGGCAATCGCGGTCGGGATCACACCCAGTATCAGGGTGCCGGTGATCTCACCCTTGGCGGCCAGCACCTGCTGTTCCAGCGCCTTGGTGTCATCAAGGATACGCCGTGCCCGCTGGACGATCATCTCGCCCTCTTCGGTCAGGCCCTGAAACCGGTTGGCGCGGCGGACGATCGACACGCCCAAGCGATCTTCGAGGTTGCGGATACGCATTGAAAAGGCGGGTTGCGATATCCCGCATTCCTCGGCCGCTTTGGCAAAATGACGGTGCCGCGCCAAAGCGCTAAGCAGTTGCAGGTCACGGATTTCGATCATGCCGTCCTTCTTCTTAAGATCAGAAGCGCAGAGTAGCGTGTTTGCGGCCCGGTGAAAGCACAAGTTGCGATCCAGCGACCCGCAGACGGCACTTTCCGCGATGGCCCGGCACGCGCTATCGTAAACTGGTGTCGACATGACTGACGGAGGAAGCCAATGACCAGACAGCTCACCGGCTTGGCAGGGCGTATTTTGACGTTAACAATACTACTGACAATTGCGGCAGGAGGAAACGCGATGGCTCAACAGAATGATAACTCCGCAGCAAAAAATCTGTCACGACAGGCTGTTGAAATGTGGGCTGCGGATTCCACTATTGACCGATCAATTTTCGCTGACGAGTATCAAAACCATCAGGCGCCATTAGCAACCGGTGGAACCGGAAGCGTCGATTTGGTCACCTGGACCGAAATTGTCGAGACAAACCACAAAGCCTTTCCTGATTTAAAGGTCGAGATTTTTGGGCAGATCGCCGAAGGCGACCGGGTATCCACCCATTGGCGCTTTTTCGGAACCCAGAAAGGCGCATACCTTGGTGTGCCCGCGACTAACCGGCCAGTAAACTGGACCGGCGTTCAGATCGACCGGATCGCCGATGGAAAGATCGCGGAAAGCTGGGTTGTCTGGGACTATTTCACCCAACGGCAGGAACTGGAACCCGGAAACTAACCCCGGCGTCTAAAAACGCGCCCAGTCCCAGATGGACCGGGCACACAGAGACCTCTTAGGTGTTGAACAAGAAGTGCATTACGTCGCCGTCCTTAACGATGTAGCCCTTGCCCTCAGCCCGCATCTTGCCGGCCTCTTTCGCGCCCTGTTCGCCATTTGCCGAGATAAAGTCGTCATAAGCGATGGTTTCGGCGCGGATAAAGCCTTTTTCGAAATCGCCATGGATCACACCAGCAGCCTGTGGTGCGGCGGTGCCTGTGCGGATGGTCCAGGCGCGGGCCTCTTTCGGGCCGACGGTGAAATAAGTCTCAAGCTTCAACAGGTCGTAACCAGCTTTGATCAGACGGTCGAGGCCGGGTTCCTCCAAACCCATCTCTTCCAGGAACATCTGCGCTTCGTCTTCTTCCAACAGGCTGATCTCTTCTTCGATCTTGGCGCTGATGATGACATGGGCATTGCCCTGCGCCGCGGCCATCTCGGCGACTTTCGCAGAGTATTCATTGCCGTCAGCTGCTTCTTCTTCGGACACGTTGCAAACGTATAACACTGGCTTGGTGGTCAGCAGTTGCAACATCTTCCACGCTTTGGCGTCTTCGTCCGAGACCTCAACCAGACGCGCCGGTTTGCCATTTTCCAGCATCGCCTGCGCCTCGGCCAGCAAGCGTTCCTGCTGCTGTGCTTCCTTGTCGTTGCCTTTCAGCTTGCGCACCAGATTGGCGCGGCGCTTTTCGATGCTTTCCAGATCGGCCAGCATCAGTTCCGTCTCGATCGTGTCGGCATCGGCCACGGGGTCGACGCGGCCGTCCACATGGGTCACGTCACCATCTTCGAAACAGCGCAGCACATGGGCGATGGCGTCGGTCTCGCGGATATTGGCCAGAAACTGGTTGCCCAGCCCTTCACCCTTGGACGCGCCTTTAACCAGACCAGCGATGTCCACAAAGGTCATCCGTGTTGGGATGATCTGCTTAGAGCTGGCAATCGCCGCCAGCTTGTCTAACCGGTCATCAGGCACGGCCACGTCCCCCACATTGGGCTCAATGGTGCAGAACGGGAAATTTGCCGCCTGAGCGGCTGCGGTTTTGGTCAGCGCGTTAAAGAGGGTCGACTTGCCCACATTCGGCAGACCCACGATTCCCATTTTAAAACCCATAGCGGCCTCCTGATGCCATTCGAGGGGTGCTTCTATGCAGGTCCGGATCAATGCGCAAGCCAGACTGCGGAAATGAGGAAAAGACCAATTTACAACATCACGAAATCGTTCGTCATTCGTGAACTTGCCCGGATTGAAATTGGCACACTAAGATCACCACGTAAGGTGTTGCAAACAAACATATAGTGAATGTGTAATATGAAGTTTACCTCTGCAATTTTCGCGCTGCTTTTGGCCGCACCAGCAGCGCAAGCTCAATCCCTTGTCTTTGGCGCAGGATTTTCAGATTTCTCGGATAGCCAATCCGAGGACGAGGCTGTGTTCTCGCTCGAGTATCAGCATCGCCCCTTTCACGAGGCCTCCCGTTTTGCCGCTTCATGGGGTAGTGCCCTGACTGTGGATACCGCAGGTGATATTCATATCGGTATCGGCCTGATCGGAACCTACGGGTTTGCCGAGCGTTGGTTCGTCGAAGGCAGTGTCATGCCGGGGTATTTCTCAGAGGGCGAAGGCCGCAACGATCTTGGGGGAGAGTTCCAGATTCGCACCCTGTTGGGTCTCGGATACACCTTAGAAAGTGGTAACAAAGTGTCCTTGGCAATCACCCACAAATCCAATGCCAGCACACAGGATGACAACCCGGGTGTTAATTCGGCGCTGGTGCGATATCATTTCGCATTCTGACGGTATCCCGCGGGACCGGGATTGATTTTCGCGAAAAGTTTCTGCACATCAGGTCCAAACCTGACTGCAAGGACATCCGATGACCCGTATCGACGCCAAGTTCGCCGCCCTGAAGGCCGAAGGGAAAAAGGCTTTTGTCGCCTATATAATGGCGGGGGACCCCGACTATGAAACTTCGCTTGAGGTGGTCAAGGGCCTGCCGGGCGCTGGCGTGGATGTGATTGAGCTGGGCTTGCCGTTCACCGATCCCATGGCGGATGGCCCGACCATTCAGGCCGCAGGGCAACGGGCATTGGACAGTGGCATGACCTTGCAGCGGACACTGGACCTGGCCCGCGCCTTCCGTGAAACCGACGACACAACTCCGATTGTTCTGATGGGCTATTTCAATCCGATCTACAGCCGCGGCGTGGACACCTTTCTGGCCGATGCGCAAGCTGCCGGTATCGACGGTCTGATTGTCGTCGACCTGCCGCCGGAAGAAGATGAGGAACTGTGCCTGCCGGCCCAGGCCGCCGGTCTGAATTTTATTCGCCTGGCGACGCCGACCACCGATGACAAACGCCTGCCCCGCGTTCTGCAGAACACTTCCGGCTTTGTCTATTACGTCTCGATCACCGGCATCACCGGCGCAGCCGAAGCGCAAGCCACGAATGTCGGCCCCGAAGTGGCCCGGATCAAATCCGCGACCGACCTGCCCGTGATCGTGGGCTTTGGCATCAACACACCTGAGAAATCCAAGGCCATCGCCAGCGTTGCAGATGGCGCGGTTGTCGGCTCGGCCATTGTCAGCCAGATCGGAGCAGGAAAGCCCGTGGCCGAGGTTCTGGACTTTGTAAAAACACTATCTGACGGCGCCCATTCGGCCTGATCGACCAATCACAAGATCCAATAAACAAAACCGCAGCAAGCCACCGGCCTGCTGCGGTTTTTTTCGCGCCTCAGCCAATTGCGCCCTTGATGTTGCGCCATTAGAACTACCTGACCGACCAATCAAAGGCGCTGCCTCATGCCCATAATCACCACTATCGAAGATCTTCGACGTATCTATGAACGACGGGTGCCTCGGATGTTCTACGACTATGCCGAAAGCGGTAGTTGGACCGAACAAACGTTTCGCGACAACAGTTCGGATTTCTCGGATATCCGCCTGCGTCAACGGGTGGCCGTGGACATGGCGGGGCGATCGACCGCTTCGCAGATGATCGGTGAAGACGTGGCGATGCCGGTCGCGCTGGCGCCGGTTGGATTGACGGGCATGCAGCACGCGGACGGCGAAATGAAGGCCGCCAAAGCCGCCGAGGAATTCGGCGTGCCTTTTACCCTGTCTACCATGTCGATTAATTCAATCGAGGATGTGGCCGAGCACACGTCAAAACCGTTCTGGTTTCAGCTCTATACGATGAAGGATCAGGACTATGTCAGCCGCCTGATCCAACGGGCCAAAGATGCGAAATGCTCGGCCCTGGTCATCACGCTGGATTTGCAGATTTTGGGCCAACGGCACAAGGATTTGAAAAACGGCCTGTCTGCACCGCCAAAACTGACCGCGAAAACGATTGCGAACCTGATGACCAAGTGGTCCTGGGGCATCGAAATGCTGGGGGCGAAACGGCGCGAGTTTGGCAATATCGTCGGCCATGTCGAGGGTATCTCGGATGCGTCGTCCCTAGGTGCGTGGACGGCTGAACAGTTCGACCCCAGCCTCGACTGGGCCAAGGTCGAAAAGCTGATGGAGCAATGGGGCGGCAAGGTCATTCTCAAAGGCATCCTCGATGCCGAAGACGCCAAGATGGCTGCAAAACTCGGGGCCGATGCCATTGTTGTCTCGAACCACGGCGGGCGGCAGTTGGACGGTGCGCTGAGTTCTATTCGCATGCTGCCGCAGATCATGGATGCCGTCGGCGGTGACATCGAGGTACATCTGGACAGCGGTATCCGCTCGGGTCAGGATGTGCTGAAGGCGTTGGCATTGGGGGCCAAGGGCACCTATGTCGGTCGCGCTTTTGTCTATGGGCTAGGCGCAATGGGTCAGAAAGGTGTCACCACTGCGCTGGACGTCATTCAGGCAGAGCTGGACACAACGATGGCGCTATGTGGCGAGCGCAATGTTGGGGATTTGGGACGTCACAATCTGCTGGTTCCCGAGGATTTCGGCGGCCGCTGGCAAAATACACCAACTGCGAGCTGACCCGCGGCTGGGCTGCGGACTTTACGGCCGCCTCCACTGTGTCATTGAGGCCAGATGAACTTGGAACCCCCTGTTCATCTGGCCCAAAATACCTCGGAGCGCGAGGCAGAGCCTCGCTAAAAATTATTCGGGTGAACCCCTTTCCAAACCCAATGAATCGAGATAAGGACGCGGCTTCACGCGGGCATACAGCCTTGGAGGATGCCCGCCCTAACATTGGAGAATTATCATGGCTGGAGAGATTCCTGATCTCGTAGCTCTGGAACGGACGGGGACAGGCAAGGGCGCCGCTCGTCAAGCACGCCGAGACGGCATGGTTCCGGGCATTGTTTTTGGTGGCGATAAAGAGCCGCTGCCAATTCAGATCCCGTTCAACGTCCTGTTCAAGCGCCTGAAAGCAGGCCGGTTCAAGTCGACCCTGTGGAACCTGAAGGTTGAAGGCCACGAAGACGTTCGTGTCATCTGCCGCGACGTTCAGCGTGACGTTGTCAAAGACCTGCCGACTCACCTGGACCTGATGCGCCTGCGTCGGACCACTAAGATCGCGCTGTTCATCCCGGTTGAGTTCATCAACGAGGAAGAGGCCCCCGGCATCAAAAAGGGTGGCGTTCTGACCGTTGTCCGTCCGGAAGTCGAATTGATGTGTACCGCAGGTGACATTCCTGAAAAGATCGTTGTCGACGTGACCGGCATGGAGATCAACGACGTTGTCACCATCTCGGCCGTGGACCTGCCCGCAGGCACTAAGCCGACCATCGATCGAGACTTCGTGATTGCGAACGTTTCGGCACCGACCGGTCTGGCGACCGACGACGATGAGGAAGAAGGCGAAGAAGTGGCCGTTGACGAAGTTGAAGTCGTCGGCCAGGAAGAAGCAGAAGAATAAGTCCGGACCCAACAATTCGGATTTGGAAACGGGGCCTTGATCGGGCCCCGTTTTCTTTTGGCGCACATGGGCTGGAAAACCGGTGGCATTCCGTGCCATCAACCACCTGCTCATGTCGCAATGCACAAGGACGAGACTATGAAATTGTTTGTCGGATTGGGGAACCCGGGGTCGAAATATGCCCGCAACCGGCACAATATCGGCTTTATGGCTGTTGATCGCATTGCCGAGGATCACCGCTTTGGCCCGTGGAAATCCAAGTTTCAGGCCGAGATCTCCGAAGGTCGGTTAGGCCGCGAAAAGGTACTGCTGATCAAACCGCAGACCTTCATGAACCGTTCTGGTCAGTCCGTGGGTGAGGCGATGCGGTTTTACAAGCTCGACTCGACCGATGTGACGATCTTTCATGATGAGCTGGACCTCGCCCCCGGCAAGGTGCGCGTCAAGGCGGGCGGCGGGCATGCCGGGCACAACGGGCTACGTTCAATCCACGAACATATCAGCCCCGCCTATGATCGAGTACGGCTGGGGATCGGGCATCCGGGCCGGAAGGAAATGGTCTCTCCTTACGTCCTGGGCGACTTTGCCAGGGCCGACGCTGACTGGCTTGACGACGTGTTGCGCGGCGTGTCGGACGGTGCAGGCTATCTGGCCGACGGGGATGGCGGCAAGTTCATGAACGCCGTCGCCCTACGCACAGCCCCGCCCCGGTCGTCAAAGTCACCGGCCGAGGCGCCCAAAGCAACCGCCAAACTTGCTGCAGAACCAGAGGTCGATACGCGCTCGGCCATGCAGAAGCTACTGGACAAGTTCAAATAAGACGGGTGACCTTGCCGCAACGTCCCAATTGCACAACGGCTTTTGGCGCGTTCCAATGCAGCATGGATCGGGGAGGCGACATATGAGATCTATGTTGAAATGGGTGCTGCGCATCGTGTTGATGCTGGTGCTGGCAGCGGTCGTTGTCGGGTTCTGGAAACGCGAAGAACTGCAACGCCTTATGGCCGTGAACTCGTTATTTTCCGAGGAAAAGATCGTTCACAACTTCTCTCATATGAACGACGCTTTCCTGACGGTCGACTTGCCCCGTGGCAACGGGCCGACCTGGGAATTGCCTTACGGACCCGGCTTTGATCTGCCCGAGGATACCGATGCGTGGATCGAAGATCGCGCTGTCACCTCTCTTCTGGTGATGCAGGACGGGCAAATCCGGTTCGAAGAATACTATCTGGGCACCACGCCCGAGGATCGCCGGATTTCGTGGTCGGTGGCCAAAAGCTATCTGTCCGCACTTTTCGGCATCCTGTTGGCCGAGGGCGCAATCGACTCGCTGGACGATCCCGTGGTGAAATATGCGCCGCAGTTGGAGGGCACCGCTTATAACGGCGCGTCGATCCGCAATGTGTTGAACATGGCCAGCGGAGTTACTTTCGATGAGGATTATTTCGACCCCAATTCGGACATCAACCGAATGGGTCGTGTCATCGCCTTGGGCGGAGAGTTGGACGATTTCGCGGCCTCACTGCAGGATACGTTCGCCACGCCCGGCGAGACCTGGCAATACGTGTCGATTGACACCCATGTGATAGGAATGGTCATCCGCGGGGCCACGGGGCGCAGTGTGACAGATTTGCTGGTCGAAAAGATCATTCACCCCTTGGGCCTGGAACACGACGGCTATTACGTGACTGACGGTGCCGGAGTTGCTTTTGTGTTAGGTGGATTGAACTTCACCACGCGCGATTTCGCACGCTTTGGTCAGATGATCCTGCAAAATGGCGTCCATGAAGGCCAGCAACTGGTCCCGGTCGACTGGATCACCGAATCCGTCATGCCCAGCGCACCGACTGCGCCCGGCGAGATCGGCTATGGTTATCAGTGGTGGATTCCTCTTGGCGCGCATGAAGGTGAATTTCTGGCCCGTGGTGTGTACGGCCAGTACATCTATTTCGACCAGCCGCGCGGCGTGCTGATCGTCACAACCGGCGCAGATCGCCAGTTCCGCGATCCCGGCATCAACGAAGCAAACATAGAAATGTTCCGCAAGATCGCCCAAAGCCTGTAAGGTGGTCCTATGCAAAAACAAGACAGTATCAATGTATTGGGCGGCGTTCTCAGCCCCTGTTCCCGTGATCCGCTGACTGGTTTCTTTCGGGACGGGGCTTGCAATACCTGCCCCGAAGATCAGGGCAGCCACACGGTTTGCGCGGTGATGACGGCCGAGTTTCTGGCCTTTTCGAAATACGTTGGAAACGACCTGAGCACCCCGCGCCCGGAGTTCAACTTTCCGGGTCTGAACCCCGGTGACAGTTGGTGCCTGTGCGCCGCGCGCTTCCTGCAGGCCCATGACGAAGGTTGCGCGCCCAAGGTGCATCTTGAGGCGACCCATCAGCGGGCGCTTGAGATCATTCCGCTACGCCTTCTGAAAGAAAACGCCACTTCAGAGTAAGCGGACCGGCCCAGGAAACCCCGGACCGGCCCTTATTCGGGATCACTCCCGCAGTTTGACAAGGTCAGACATCAGCCCTTCAGTCCCGTTATGGACCGTCAGCCGCTCGACCTTCCCGGCGATGGTTTCCAGAGCTTCCAGCTCTTTCAACCGCAGCATCACCGGGTTTTCCGCCATCACCTTCGCGGTGTTCAGTAGGGACCGCGTGGCGTTGGTTTCTTCCCGCCGCCGGATGACGTTGGCCTCAGCCTGTTTCTCGGCGGCGACCACGGCGGTCAGGATCTCCCGCATCTCCCCGGGCAGGATGACGTCTTTCAACGCGATCTCCCCCACTTCGATACCGATCCCGGCCATCTGTGTCCGCACCCGATCCGCGGCTTCGGTGTCGACGGTCACTTTCTCGGCAAGCAGCCGGTCCAGCGTCATCGCCCCCAAGGTCTTCCGGAACGTCAGTTGCAGCGCCCGGTGCAAGGCCTGATCGAAGTCCTTGACCGACCCTACCGCCGTGACCGGATCAATGACCCGGTAATCGGCAGACAGGTTGACCCGGATGGTAACCCGGTCCTTGGTCAGGATCTCTTGCCCTGTCACCTCATGGGTCCGTTGCCGCAGGTCGATCTGTTTAACCTCGACGTTTCGCCCCACTTTCCAGAAGGCATGCGCCCCAGGGTCCAGTTGATCCACCAGTACCCCGTCAACCGTCAGCAGCCCGGTATGCCCTTCGGCAACCTCGACCTGCGTCAGGTTCAGCCGCAGCCCGGCCCGAACCAACCGCTGAGCCGCCACTTTGGGAACAACCATGGTCTCGGTCAGCGCGTGATGCTCGACCTTCCACGGCCCTGCGGCCTTCCAGACCAGCGCCCGCGCTTCGGGGTTCAGCACCCGAACAGGGACCCCATCCCGCAGCAGAACCAGAACCTCGTCAGGCCCAGCCCGGAACTCGGTCAGATGCTTGGCGGCCAACTCGGGCCGGTTCTGCATCAGTGCCCGTTCATAGGGCGACACGAAAAAGAGCTTCTCCAGATCGTGCAACTCGGTCAGCACATCCTTGCGCGGCAGCCGGTGTTTCCCGGCACCCAGGATTGCATCGAACACCCCGTTGCGCAGGACCAGCATCCGCTGGGTCTCGGTCAGGGTCAGCCGCCGATGGCCGGTCAGCCGGTCAATCAGATCTTGGAACAGTGTCATATCATTTCTCCTTTTCGTCTCGCTCTATCGTCGTCGCAAATGCGAACTCCTTTTCATGTTTTCAGTGGGTTGCACCCCGAACGGGTGACAGGTGTGAGGCCTTCGGACGAAGGCAGGAAAGATCCGAGCATCCCCCGCGCCATGCCCCTGCGCGGGAAGGTCAGAGAGAGGGGCGCGGGACCGATGCGCCGCCTTGCCCAAAGGGCTAAGCGGGGCACCGATCCGGCGGCACCGTCATCTGCCCTCCGGCCCAAGACCAGAGCAGCGAAGACCCCTGCCCCGCCCGGCCAAAGCCTGACGTTGCGCGGTGTCACCCCTGCTGGGGAACACCCGGACCCTTATGATTTTGGACCGTTTTCACGGGCCGGCGTGGAAGGCCGGTGCTGACTTAACAGCTTTGTCAAATGACGGGATTCGAACCCGTTACACATCGATTTGCGGTCGATTGCTCTCACCAGAATGAGCTACATTTGGAGCTTTGGAAGGAATTGAACCTTCGCCTACAGATGGGAAACCTGCCGCTCTATCCAACTGAGCTACAAAGCGTACCAATCCCCGGTTTCGGCCCTGGCATACGGTTTCGGCAGCGCCGTCCGCACCGAGAGAGTGATCACCTCTGCCCGCTAGGGTCCGGCCCGATGTGACCGGTAACGGCGGGTTTAGGCGAAAGGTTTGGATTCGCTCAATAAATTTCTGAAGGTCAAAATCGCACCTGTGGCGGTCACGCAACAAAGTTACCCAGTTGCGCAATATTCGAAAAGCTCAGGGCTGAAATTTAAAGCGGCACACCCGTTTCAGGCGCGCCGCTCTTGTCAAAAATTTCAAATTTTACCGCTTGGTCAGTCGGCGCTGCGGCCTTCGGTATCCGACATGTCGAAGTTCAGATATTTGGCCACGGTCTGTACGTCCTTGTCGCCACGCCCGCACATATTCATGCAGATCAGGTGATCTCTGGGCAGCTCGGGCGCGATTTTCATCACATGTGCCAGCGCATGGCTGGGCTCGAGCGCCGGAATGATACCCTCGGTCGCGCAGCACAGCTGGAACGCCTCCAGCGCTTCTTTGTCGGTGATAGCCACATAGTTGGCGCGGCCAATATCGTTCAGCCACGAGTGCTCGGGACCGATACCCGGATAATCCAGACCGGCCGAGATTGAATAGCCTTCCAGAATCTGTCCGTCGTCATCCTGCAGCAAGTAGGTGCGGTTGCCGTGCAAAACGCCCGGACGCCCGCCGGTCAGCGAGGCGCAGTGCTCCATCTTCTCGTTCACGCCTTTGCCGCCGGCCTCAACGCCAATGATGTTGACGTCTTTGTCGTCGAGGAACGGGTAAAACAGGCCCATTGCGTTCGATCCACCACCAATGGCGGCAATGATCGTGTCGGGCAGACGACCTTCGGCCTTCATCATCTGTTCCTTGGCTTCCTTGCCAATGATCGACTGGAAATCCCGGACCATCGCCGGGTACGGGTGCGGACCAGCGACGGTGCCTATGCAATAGAACGTGTCGCGGACATTGGTTACCCAGTCGCGCAGCGCGTCGTTCATCGCGTCTTTCAGCGTGCCACGGCCAGAGGTCACCGGGATCACCTCGGCGCCCAGCAAGCGCATGCGGAACACATTCGGAGCCTGACGCTGCACGTCATGCGCGCCCATGTAGACCACACATTTCAGACCGAATTTGGCGCAGACAGTCGCGGTGGCTACGCCGTGCTGCCCTGCACCGGTTTCCGCAATGATCCGGGTCTTGCCCATGCGTCGCGCCAGAATGATCTGGCCCAGAACGTTGTTGATCTTGTGCGCGCCGGTGTGGTTCAGCTCATCGCGTTTCAGGTAGATTTTCGCGCCGCCCAGATGCTCGGTCAGGCGTTCCGCGAAATACAGCGGTGACGGGCGGCCCACATAATTCGCCCACAGGTCGTCCATCTCAGCCCAGAAGGTGGGATCGTCCTTGGCCTTTTCATATTCCTCTTCCAGCGACAGGATCAGAGGCATCAGCGTTTCGCTGACGAACCGCCCGCCGAATATGCCGAAACGGCCCTTTTCGTCAGGTCCGGACATGAAGGAATTGAAAAGATCGTTGGCCATGGGTGTCTCCCTCGTCGTACCCGTTGTTCATAGGAGGTGACGACAGGATTTGCCATGGCAAAACGTATCATTCCGCCGCTTGAACATGCTGTGCCCAAACCTGTAACGCCTGCTGGTTGCTGGGCACGGCAATACAGGGAAAGTGATAGAACTGATTCACATCTGCCAGTCGATTGGCCGCTAGAACGACCTGGCGGTGGGGACCCGACTGAGCAAAGGTTAACATGGCTTCGAGGTCGTGCCAGACGCTTAGCGAGAAATACAGCCCCTGGTGTGGGAACACGCCAGCATGCATGCACAAGGGGTCACCGCGCGCTTGTAGCAATGCCTGACGGGCGCGCCAGAAGAACTCTGGCCCATAGTACCATCGTTTCAATGAAACTCCGCCGATCGCCGCCAGCATGATTACGTCCTCCCCTATCGGGGATACGCAGGTGTTTGCCGATCAGATCACCGGGTCGCGTCGATAAAGGCCCGGACCAATGCCGAATCCTTGACGCCGGGTGCGCCTTCGACTCCTGACGAGACATCCACCTGTCGCGCGCCGGTCATGCGGATCGCCTCGGCGACGTTCTTGGGCGTCAGCCCCCCGGCCAGCATCCACGGACGTTGCCAGTATTTGCGTCCCGCTAACAGACGCCAGTCAAACGCCAGACCATTGCCACCCGGCAGTTCCGCGTTACGTGGCGGCTTGGCGTCGATCAGCAGCTGGTCGGCAACTTCGGAATAGAGATCAATCGCAGCAAGGTCTTCTGCCTCGGCCACGCCGATAGCCTTCATCACCGGCAAACCAAATCGGTCGCGAACCTCGGCCACCCGATCCGGGCTTTCCTTGCCGTGCAGTTGCAACATGTCCAGCGGTACATTGGCGACGATCCGGTCTAATTCCTCATCCGTCGCATTCACCGTCAGGGCGACCTTGGCAACCCCGGCGGGCACCAAATGGGCCAGTTCTGCGGCGGCCGGGACCTCAAGATGGCGGGGCGATTTGGGAAAGAAGACAAACCCGATATAGCGTGCGCCAGCATCCACCGCTGCGCGCACGTGATCAGGGGCGGTCAGACCGCAGATTTTGACGGAGACATCAGACATAAAAGGGCCTCAGCTGGCCTCGTCCAACAGCGCCAGAACTTCGTCCTGACCTTCGTTCTGCTTTTTCTTGAGCTTCTTAACCTCACGCTCAAGCTTGCGCACTTCGCTCTTCTTTGCAGTCGCATCACGGCGATGCTTATGCTCGCGCAGCCATTCCCACAGGAAACCGATGATCAGGCCCGCAACCACACCGCCCAGCACCACGACAAACAGCGGCAGCGACGTGCTGAGGTTAAAGCCCAAAAGCTCGGCAAAAGCTTCGGGCATCAGGGTCAGTTCAACCGTTTCGCGATTGGCCAGCGAGACGGAGATGAGAACGATCCCGAGGATCGCCAGAAAAGCATATCGAAGGTAGCGTATCATGCCCTAGGCTTTACCGTTCAATCGGTCCCTTAGCAACTTGCCAGTTTTGAAAAATGGAACACATTTTTCTTCGACCTGAACAGTTTCCCCGGTGCGCGGATTGCGGCCAACGCGCGCGTCGCGCTGTTTTACCGAAAAGGCACCAAAGCCACGTAGCTCTACGCGGTCACCGCGTGCCATGGCATCCGTCACTTCCTCGAACACGGTATTCACGATCCGCTCGACGTCGCGTTGATACAGATGCGGGTTTTCGTCGGCGATTTTCTGAATCAGTTCTGAACGGATCATAAGCGTTACCCTCCCAGGCGACCGGTTAGCCATCTCTATTTATTTGGACAGTATAGGAAAAAACCGTGATCGGGGGAACGTAAACTCTGTGTGCAAAGCCTTCATTTTCGCGCCAAGTCACGCGTTTTTTTGCTTGCGAGCGTGAAATTCACCGCAAAAGCGTGAACGACAGCCGGAATAAGCCCAAATTTTGGAACATATTGATTCGCAACAAAAACGGCCCCGCGCGGATACGCGGGGCCGTAAATTCGGCTAAGGCTGAGGCCCGGGCTTAGTCGCCCGATTTCAGCGCTGCACCCAGGATATCGCCCAGCGATGCGCCCGAGTCGGAGGAACCATACTGTTCCACGGCCTCTTTCTCTTCGGCTATCTCGCGTGCTTTGATCGACAGGCCCAGACGGCGGGTCTTGCTGTCGACGTTGGTGACGCGGACGTCGACCTTGTCACCAACCGAGAAACGCTCGGGGCGCTGTTCGGCACGGTCACGGCTCAGGTCCGAACGGCGGATGAAGGACTTCATGCCTTCGTATTCCACCTCGATGCCGCCATCTTCGATTGCGGTCACTTCGACGGTCACGATCGAGCCACGCTTCACGCCGCCCACGGCTTCGGCAAACTTGTCACCGCCCAGGGCTTTGATCGACAGCGAGATACGCTCTTTTTCCACGTCAACTTCCGAGACAACGGCTGAAACCATGTCGCCTTTGCGGTAGTTCTGGATCGCATCCTCGCCACGCTCGTCCCAGGACAGGTCCGACAGGTGAACCATGCCGTCGATGTCGCCTTCGAGGCCAATGAACAGACCGAATTCGGTGATGTTCTTGACTTCGCCTTCGACCTCGGTGCCCTCGGGGTGTGTTTCTGCAAACACTTCCCATGGGTTGCGCTGAGTCTGTTTCAGGCCCAGAGACACGCGACGCTTGGCGCCGTCGATTTCCAGAACCATGACGTCGACTTCCTGGCTGGTCGAAACGATCTTGCCGGGGTGGACGTTTTTCTTGGTCCAGGACATCTCGGACACGTGCACCAGACCTTCGACACCAGCTTCCAGCTCGACGAACGCGCCGTAGTCGGTGATGTTGGTGACGCGACCCTGATGGACCGAGCCCAGCGGGTACTTGGCGGCAACCAGATCCCACGGATCTTCCTGCAGCTGCTTCATACCCAGGCTGATGCGGTGGGTCTCTTTGTTGATCTTGATGACCTGAACCTTGATGGTTTCGCCGATCGTCAGGATCTCGGACGGGTGGTTCACACGGCGCCATGCCATGTCGGTGACGTGCAGCAGGCCGTCAACGCCGCCCAGGTCAACAAATGCACCGTATTCGGTGATGTTCTTGACGACACCCTCGACGGTCTGACCTTCGGACAGGTTGCCGATGACTTCGGCACGCTGCTCGGCACGCGATTCTTCCAGGATTGCGCGGCGCGAAACAACGATGTTGCCACGGCGGCGGTCCATTTTCAGAATCTGGAACGGCTGTTTCAGACCCATCAGCGGGCCAGCGTCGCGCACGGGGCGAACGTCAACCTGCGAGCCGGGCAGGAACGCAACTGCGCCACCCAGATCGACGGTGAAGCCACCTTTGACGCGACCAAAGATTGCACCTTCGACGCGCTGGTCGTCGGCATATGCTTTTTCCAGACGGTCCCATGCCTCTTCACGGCGGGCCATCTCGCGCGAGATGACAGCTTCGCCACGGGCGTTTTCTGCGGCGCGTAGGTAAACTTCGACCTCGTCGCCTACAGCGATTTCAGGAGCTTCGCCGGGATTTGCGAATTCTTTCAGATCAACGCGGCCTTCCATTTTGTAGCCTACGTCGATGATGGCTTGGCCGGCTTCGATCGCCAGAACCTTGCCTTTGACAACAGAACCCTCTTCGGGTGTGTCCATTTCGAAGCTTTCGTTCAGGAGGGCTTCGAATTCCTCCATGGATGCGTTAGCCATGTGGCGTTGTTTTCCTTTACATAACGTTTTTACTGGCCGAGCGGTTGTTTCCGCCGGTCTTGTTTCATGATGCCTTCAGGCGTGATCCGGGGCGCATCTGACTACACAAACACAAAGGGCCGAGGTAACCCGGCCCTGCTCAGATACGTCATCCGGACGTTGACCGCCCTTGTTCAGACGCGTGCTCTATAGCGAGTCTGCTGAAGCACTGCAAGTCAAAGCCGGAAAGCGACCCAGTTGTCGCAAGTTGAAGTCCTCCGTCGGCGAAACGATGCTAGGCTCAATCCAGCGATCAAGGAGCAGACGATTTGAATTTTCTGGTCATTATTTCCGACGAACACCGTAAGGACGCGATGGGATGCGCTGGCCACCCGATCGTCAAAACCCCCAATCTGGACGCCTTGGCAGCGCGGGGTACGATGTTCACCTCGGCTTATACACCGTCGCCAATGTGCGTTCCCACCCGCGCCGCGTTGGCTACCGGAGAGTGGGTGCATACCACTGGTCACTGGGACAGCGCGACACCCTATGCCGGGCACCCGCGCAGTTGGATGCGTCAACTGCGAGACACGGGGCGCGAGGTCGTGTCGATCGGCAAGTTGCATTTTCGCTCGGCCGAGGATGACAACGGTTTCTCGCAGGAGATACTTCCCATGCATGTCGTCGGAGGAATTGGTTGGGCCGTCGGCCTGCTGCGCGAGAACCCGCCCGCGTATGATTCAGCCGCCGAACTGGCGGGTGATGTCGGCACCGGGTCCAGCACCTATACCGACTATGATCTGGATATTACCGCCGCATCTGAGGTATGGCTGACCGATCCGAAACGTCACGATGCACCATGGGCCGCCTTTGTGTCCCTGGTCAGCCCGCATTATCCGCTGACTTGCCCCGAGGAATGGTACGACCACTATGATTCCGCGGATATGGACCTGCCGGTAGGCTATGGCCACGGCCTCCCTGATCACGCAGAGCTGCAAAACATTGCGTCGTTCTTCAACTACGATGACTATTTTGATGAACAAAAGATGCGCGAAGCCAAGGCCGCATACTACGGGCTAACATCCTTCATGGACGATTGCGTGGGGCGCATCCTGACAGCTCTGGCCCAAAGTGGTCAGGCCGAAAATACGGTCATTGTCTATGTTTCAGACCATGGCGACATGATGGGCGATCAGGGGTTCTGGACCAAACAGGTGATGTATGAGGCCAGCGCCGGGGTTCCGATGATCCTCGCCGGGCCCGGTATTCCCAACGGCAAGCAAGTCTCAACCTGTACAAACCTGACAGACATTGCAGCAACCGCGCGGGACGTCTGCGGTGTTCCTGATGATGCAGGCAATGCCGATCAACCGGGCGTTTCGCTTATCGATCTGGCCACGGCACCGGATGATCCCAACCGAACCGGGTTCAGTGAATATCATGACGGGGGGTCAAAAACCGGCAGCTTTATGGTGCGCTGGGACAAGTGGAAATATGTCTATTACGTTGGGCATGACTCCCAACTATTTGATCTTGCATCGGACCCGAATGAACAGACCAATCGCGCCACGGACAGAGTTAACGACCCCGAAGTTCAAGCGGCGTTGGTCGAAGGCGAACGCCGTCTGCGCGAAATATGTGATCCCGAAGAGGTCAACGCGCGTGCCTTTGAGGATCAGCGTAAGAAGATTGCCGAGCTGGGCGGAGAAGAAGCCTGTCGAACGGCATTCGTCTTCAACCACACTCCAACCCCGTCCGAGCAAGAAAAGCAGCGCGAAGGATCCGCGCTCTAGTTCAGAATTCCTCACATTTTTTTGAGAAGCTCGTATCAGCTCACATTGAAGGTCACTGCGCCCGAACTGATCCGTGTCGCCGCAATCGCGCGCCTAGAGCGTCAAAGAGCCATTCTGAGGGTAGAGATATAACACTCCACCCTCAGTTTCACCTCAAGCGCCCTCAGTAGCGAACGCAAAGAAGGTCTAGAACAGTTGCAAATCCTTCGCGCCGCTTTGGATTTCGGCAAAGTTCGGCATGTTTTGGATCGGTACGGATGATGGCGCCGCGCCCGGCATCGCAACTGTCGGCTTCGTCGCCATTGTCTTGCCGAATGCTGGTCGCTGCAACTCCCCTCGGATATCATGCAACAGCATTTTGTGATCCGGCATTTTTGTGAGGATCTGCGCAAGATGCGCTTTCGCAGTCTTCATACCCTGGAACCAAATCTGTCGCTTTAGTGGCCGCAGACGATCACGGATGCCGGTCCCGTAACCGGTATCATAAACCTGTTTACCCAATAGAACCGTTTGGTAAACGCGAAAGTTGAACAACGTCGCAAATTCGATGTCATGTTCCATTGGCAGACGATGCTGCCATAGCTCCAGGTTTTCGGCTAACCGGTCAGGTATTTTCATCTCTGTCCGCGCATCGATCCAATACTGATCGTCAGTGCGGTTACCCAATCGATAGTGAAGACAGATGAACTCCAGAACCTCATCATAAAGCTTGTTCATCTGCCGGTTATACCGCGTCCGCAAGGATGGCTCGATGTCTCGCGTGGGCAAGTGTTCCGCAAACCACCGCACCGCATGATCGACCATATGTATCGCCGTACTCTCTAGCGGTTCAATAAACCCGCCGGACAGGCCGATCGCCAAACAGTTCTTAACCCAGGCATTGCGCACACGCCCAATGCGCATGGGGATCACGCGCGGCGTCGCGCCCTTGCCGCTGTCACCCAGCCATTTGAGGTATTCATCCGCCGCCTGATCATCCGTGCGATGCGCGGATGAGAACACATAACCCGTTCCCACACGGTTATAGAGAGGCACCCGCCAGGTCCAACCTGCGCCAAGAGCGGTCGAGCGCGTGACGCTTTCAATCTTCTTTGGGTTGGGATGCTCGATCTGCAACGCCATGGCACGATCATTTGGCAAATAGTCCGAGTAATCCATAAACGGTTCGCCAAGCGCTTGGTTGATGATCAAGCCGCGGAACCCTGTACAGTCTATGACCATCTCGATGTCATGGCGGCCCTGGCGTTCCAACATCAGATGGCTGACATTGCCCTGTTCATCCAGTTCGACCGATTTCACCTCATCTTGAATATGCTCCACACCGCGCTTGGTGCAGACTTTGGTGAGCATGCCGGCAAATTTCACAGCATCCAGATGATACGCATAGCCAAACCGCTGTTCGTATTCAGGCTGCCCCAACTGCCGTGCGCCTTTGCACAGACGAGCCAGATCATCATGTGGTGAGATGGACCGCGTAAAATCCCGATCCCCATTGCCAAAGCGCAAGAAATACTCGGCTGTTTCCAACCCTTCCAACAATTGGCCATGCGCAAAGGGGTTCACATAATCGATGCGATTGCCTTTGCGGTCCTTGTTCCAGTTGCAAAACTTCACACCCAGCTTGAACGACGCGTTGGTTTCGCGAAAAAAGTCCCGCTCGGAAATACCCGCCTGACGGAGCGTGACCGGCATGCGCGGCACTGTCGCCTCGCCCACACCCACTGTCGCGATATTGGGGCTCTCGATCAGACATATGCGAGGGCGATCCTTTTCCGCTGACGTGCGTGAAAGCACCATTTCCAGTATCAGCGCGGTCATCCACCCTGCTGTGCCGCCACCGACGATGGTGATCTTGCGCAAACGATTATTCATGTTTTTTTGTCCCTGTTGGCTCAAGGGATATTATAGCTACGTGCCCATTTTTTGTGTTTTGGACTTAGATCGCAGCTTTCCCTTATGGCGTATCGAAGACTATAACAGCTTTATTGCGTCCAGCTAGGGCCTATAGCACTGGGAATTTCAGGCCTATCGTACAGGATTGAGATCTGTGGAGTGGGCAGGTATCAGCACAGGCTCGAATCCTGAACGCTCGTCAAATCTCCTCACCTTTCTTCAGAAGATCTTCGATCAATTGTCGCTGCAATTCGTTGCTGTCACCGCCACCAAATTGAATCGCCCCTCCGGTGTAGGACGTGCCGTAAGTTGCAGCGATATTCACTGTCTGCGCCAAGCCAGAGATCAGTTGGTCCTTCTTCAAAGACGAAAGCGGATGAATGAATGTTGCCCAAACGATTCCGTTGGCAATCGCATAGCGCGCATCCAAAGCGGTGTCGAAATTGGCCTGCATCATTCTGTGCAATTCCTCTTTTGACAGTTCATCAGCACTACGAACCGCCACCATCGCACGCATGCGATCAGTGCTGATATCCGTGACGACCAGAACAGGCACATCCGACAGCGTCAAAGCAAAGCCCGGCCCCTGCGGCTGTGCCTCGGGATCAAGCGCAAAGAGGATCTTGCCCAGACGTTCATAGTCCATCGGTGGCTCGGTCTCAGGCGCATCTTGGGCCGCCAGACCTCCGGCCAGAAAAATCAACACTAGGGCTAGTCGGATCATGGCATCTCTCCTGCAGGCTACTCCCTTACAATAGGTACCTGCCTGGACCCTGACCAAACAAAGCTTAGTGGAGAGTATGTCGTGCGCCGCCACAAGTTTGAACGATCTGCAAGGTTTGCCGATCTTACTGCGATAGCCCGTTCAAAACACTGCCCCTAACTTTGTTTCAGCGGTTGGCTCCCCCGCCGACCCGAACCTGAACAGGAAAGGAAAACACAATGAAATCTCTGGTTCTGACAACCCTGATCGCCACCTTGCCCCTGATCGCCGCACCGGCCTTTGCAGCGGATGAGATCAATGTCTCGAACGGCATCTCGGCCGCGGGCGCGCCCTTGGCAGCACATGGCGTCGATCTGGTGGCCCTGGTCAACGAAGGTAACCCGGTCGAAGGGTTTGCCACCCATTCCTCGACCTACGACGGAGCATCGTACTACTTCACCAGCGCCGCCAATCTCGAGGCGTTCGAGGCCAACCCCACCGCCTATCTGCCACAGCACGGCGGGTTCTGTTCCTTCGGCGTGTCTGTCGGCAAGAAATTTGATGGCGACCCGGACCAGTATCTGGTCACAGACGGCAAGCTGTATCTGTTCCTGAACGCTGAAACTCGGGCTGCGTTTCTGAAAGACGTGCCTGCCACAGCAAAAACCGCTGATGATCAGTGGGCGCAGATCAAATCCGTCGCCGTAGGCGAGCTGTAATTACCTCTCCCCGCGGCGTTAGGACGTTGCGGGGCGTTTGCTTTCGACAAGAGCTACGGCCTGGGCCAAAGCAGCTTCGATACTCAGATCAGACGTATCCAACAGCACAGCATCTGCGGCAGGCTTCATCGGCGCAGCACTGCGTTCGGCATCCCGCACGTCGCGTTCGCGCACATCTGCAAGCACAAACTCTCGGGTCACATCAGCGCCCTTTGCGCGCAGTTCCAAAAAGCGGCGCTCTGCCCGCACTTCGGCACTGGCGGTAACAAACAGTTTCACTTCGGCCTCGGGGCAAATCACCGTTCCGATATCGCGCCCATCCAGCACAGCCCCCCCTGCCCGACGGGCAAAGGCGCGCTGGAAATCCACCAACGCCGCGCGCACCTCGGGGATCACTGCCGCTTTCGAGGCCGCCTGCGCAATCTCGGCCGTACGCAAATCGCCTTGTTTCAGTTCTTCCGCAGTCAATGCCTGCGCCGCCTCGATGGGGTCAGTCCCGTCCAGCATTCGGCGCCCGACCGCGCGATACAGCAGCCCCGTATCCAGATGCGCAAAACCGAACAGCGCCGCCACCCCTTTCGAGATCGTCCCCTTGCCCGCCGCCGCAGGGCCGTCGATGGCGACGGTGAAACTCATGTGCGTTCGACCTTGGCACCCAGGGCGGCCATCAGCGGCTCGAAAATCGGGAACGAGGTCGCGATTGGCCCACCGTCATCCACGGAAACCGGAGACTTCGCACCCATCCCCATGACCATGAACGACATGGCAATGCGGTGATCAAGATAGCTTTCGCAGGTGCCGCCACCGGGGACGTTACCGATGCCCAACCCTTCGACCGACCACCATTCTTCGCCCTCGTCCACGGTCACACCATTGGCCCGCAACCCGCGCGCCATGGCGTCAATCCGGTCGCTTTCCTTGACGCGCAGCTCTTTCACGCCGCCCATCATCGTGGTGCCGTTGGCATTGGCCGCAACCACAGACAACACAGGATATTCGTCGATCATCGAGGCCGCGCGTTCGGGCGGCACATTGATCCCCTTCATATTCGGAGAGTATTTCGCGCGCAGATCAGCGACGGGTTCGCCGCCCTCTTCCCGCTCATTTTCGTACGTCAGATCCGCGCCCATTTCGCGCAATGTGGTGAACAGCCCCGCGCGGGTCGGGTTCAGGCCGATGCCCGGCACCAACACGTCAGAGCCCGGCGTGATTAGTGCCGCACATACCGGAAAAGCCGCGCTGGACGGGTCGCGCGGCACAGCGATGACCTGCGGTTTCAACTCAGGGCGGCCGGTCAGCGTGATCACCCGGCCTTCATCCGTATCCTCGACGTTGATTTCGGCCCCGAAACCGGCCAGCATCCGTTCCGAGTGGTCACGGGTGGCCTCTTTCTCAATCACAACGGTCTTGCCCGGCGCGTTCAGACCGGCCAGCAGCACCGCGGATTTCACCTGCGCCGACGGCACCGGCACCTCATACCGCACCGGTACAGGCTCTGCCGCACCCACGATGGTCATCGGCAGCCGCCCGCCCGAGCGCCCAACCGATTGCGTTCCGAACAGTGCCAGTGGATCGGTGACGCGGGCCATCGGTCGCTTGTTCAGGCTTGCATCACCCGTGAAGGTCGCGGAAATCGGGCAGGTCGCCATCGCGCCCATGATCAGCCGCACACCGGTACCCGAGTTGCCGCAGTCAATCACCTGATCGGGCTCGGCAAATCCACCAACGCCCACGCCATGCACACTCCATTCACCGTCACCGTGATCCGTGACCTCAGCCCCGAAGGCACGCATGGCCTTGGCGGTGTCCAGAACATCCTCACCTTCCAACAGGCCCGAGATTCTGGTCTCACCCACCGCCATTGCGCCCAGGATCAGCGACCGGTGCGAGATCGACTTGTCACCGGGCACTTCTGCTGTGCCGGTCAGCGGGCCGCAGGGATGCGAGGTCATCGGGATGGGCGTGCCGTGTCCGGACATGGGGGCTCCTGTTTTCGCTATCAGTTCAAGGCGGATTAGCGAATTGGAGCCGGTTGGTCCAGCGGCAATCAGTCTTTGCGCCGGAAGGTCAGGTAATGTGGCGTCCGGCCTTCACGCAAAGCCTTTTGTTCATAGCGGGTGGAAATCCAGTCATCCCACGGTTCGCGCCAATCAGCGGGGCGTTCGGCCAGCCATTCAAACCCGGCACGTGGAACCTCCTCCAACGTCTGGCGGACGTAGTCGGGAATGTCGGTGGCAACGCGAAAAAACGAACCGGGCTTTAGCGTGCGGGCCAGTGGCTCCAGATGTTCCTGCGTCACAAAACGCCGACGGTGATGACGCGTCTTGGGCCATGGGTCAGGATACAAAAGAAACGCCCGTGAAATGCTGGCCTCGGGCAGCACATCGAACAAATCCCGCGCATCGCCGGGATGAACGGCCAGGTTTTCGACCCCGGCCTTGCGGATCTTGCCCAGCAACATGGCGACGCCGTTGATATACGGCTCGGCCCCAATGATACCGATATCGGGGTTGCTGGCGGCCTGATGGACCAGGTGCTCACCACCGCCAAAGCCGACCTCAAGCCAGACATCTTTACCGCCGAACAGTGCCTTTAGGTCCAGCGGATGACGTTCAGGATTTGCGTCCCAGTCCACCGCACCAGGCGACAAAGCATCGAGATCTTCGTTCAGATACGTCTTTTGACTCTGCTTCAGGGCCTTGCCCTTAAAGCGGCCATAGAAGTTTCTGCGGGGGCGTTGGGGTGTCTGGGTGCTCATGGCGGTGCCCATACTGCGCAGGCGGGGTCAAAGCAAGGGGCGGTCGCGTCAGTTCTGCCGACACGCCGCCCCAAATTGCATTTCCTACAATAGAGCGCGCCCGCAAGGGCGCACCGTTTCATTGTGGAACGGTCAGACTGCCGACTTCAGAGCGTCGGTCAGATCCGTACGCTCCCAGCTGAAACCGCCATCCGCATCAGGCTGACGACCAAAGTGGCCATAGGCCGCCGTACGCTGGTAGATCGGCTTGTTCAGTTGCAGATGCTCACGAATACCGCGCGGTGTCAGATCCATCACCTTATCAACGGCTTTCTCGATATCCGCATTCTCCACCTGACCCGTCCCATGCGTATCCGCGTAGATCGACAGCGGCTTGGACACACCAATCGCATAGCTCAGCTGAATAGTGCAGCGCTCTGCCATGCCCGCAGCAACCACGTTCTTGGCCAGATAGCGCGCGGCATAAGCAGCCGAACGATCCACCTTGGTCGGGTCTTTGCCCGAAAACGCGCCGCCGCCATGCGGTGCGGCACCACCATAAGTGTCCACGATGATCTTACGCCCAGTCAGACCGGCGTCGCCATCAGGACCGCCAATCACAAACTTGCCGGTGGGATTCACGTGCCATTCGGTATCAGCGTTCAGCCAGCCGTTGGGCAGGGTTTCAGCGATATAAGGTTCGACAATGGCGCGGATGTCGTCCGAGCTCAGCGACTCATCCAGATGCTGGGTCGACAGCACGATCGAGCTGACGCCGACCGGCTTGCCATCCCGATAGATCACGGACAGCTGCGATTTTGCATCCGGGCCCAGCGCGGGCTCAGACCCGTTCTTGCGCACCTCCGCCAAGCGCCGCAGGATCGCATGGGAATACTGGATCGGCGCGGGCATCAGCGCGGGGGTCTCGGTGGTTGCATAGCCGAACATGATGCCTTGGTCACCGGCGCCCTCGTCCTTGTTGTCCGAGGCATCCACACCCTGTGCGATATGGGCGGATTGTTCATGCAGCAGGTTCGTCACCTCGACGGTTTCATGGTGAAATTTGTCCTGCTCGTAACCGATATCCTTGATACAGGCGCGCGCGATCTCGTCGATGCGGCCCATATAGTCGTGCAATTTTTCCTGATCAGACAGACCTACTTCGCCGCCAATGACGACACGGTCGGTGGTCGCAAAGGTTTCGCACGCCACGCGGGCTTCGGGTTCTTCGTTCAGAAATGCGTCAAGTACAGCGTCCGAGATTCGGTCACAAACCTTATCCGGATGCCCTTCGGATACGGATTCCGAAGTAAAAGTGTAGTTCTGTCGAGACATGAAAGTGCTCCATTAAGATTTCCCCATCACGCCAGGAAGCCGTTGTGACGAGCATGCGAGGGGATACGCCCACACAAACACAGGGTCAATCGGTAATTATGCATGCGCGCGCCGGGCGTTGCGCCAAAACAGCGCGAAGAGAGCCGCCAGTAGGACAAAGACCGGAACATCCCCATTCCTAGAATACACCGTTGAGACAAACGGAGCAGGCATTTTTGCATCGAAATATCCAGCCTGACCCAATGGAAGCGCCTGCGTGATGCGCCCCAAAGGGTCAATCATCGCCGACACGCCGGTATTGGCTGACCGCATCATCGGCAGGCCTTGCTCAATCGCGCGCATCTGAGCCTGGGCCAGATGCTGATAGGGTCCAGACCGTGTGCCGAACCACGCATCGTTGGTGATCTGCAACAGAAAATCCGCGCGCCCCGGCGCGGACAAAACATCCTGCGTGAACACTGCCTCATAACAGATCAACGGCAGCGCCTTGCCCAGCTTGCCCGCATCCATCAAAGCTGCCCCGGGCCCAGCGGTGAACCCATTGCCGTTGGTCGCCGCCATGCCATAGATACCAAATTTTGCCATCACCTCGCCGAACGGTACATATTCCCCAAACGGGGCCAGGTGGTGCTTGTCGTACAGACCCTGCTGCTGGCCCTTCTCATCCAGATAGATCATCGAGTTATAGATACGCGGTCCGTCACCACGCTGAATGCCCAAAAAAACCGGCGTGCCCTGCGCCGCATCGGCAATGGCATCCAGATAGGGCTGCGCGCTGCTCAGCCAGGCAGGTACCGAGGTTTCGGGCCAGACAATCAGATCGGGCCGAGGCTGCGCCGCAGTAAACTCTATCTGGCGTGCAAAGAACAAAGGCGCGTATTCGGGATCCCATTTTTGCTGTTGCGGCGCATTCGGTTGGATCAGGCGCACGACATGATCGGTTTCCGTAACCGCCGGACGCGCGGTGCCATAGCCCAGCGCCAAACAGGCCGCGCCTACTGTCAGTCCAAGCGGTAATGCAAATCCACCGCGTTGCGCCAGCGCCGCCCCCAAGGGCAACGTCGCCAACAGGGTCAACGCGCCCAAACCATAGGGTCCGACCAATGACAAAAGCTGGGCCACCGGAGAGCCGACCCAGACCTGCGCCAGCCCCGCCCATGGAAATCCTGTCAGCACATAGCCGCGGGCCATTTCCGCCAGCGACACGGTCACAACCAGAAAAACGGCTTGTGTGTTTGCGTCACCCGCAGGCCGCCGCGCGATCCAAAAGGCCAGCGCCCAGAACAACGCCAACCCTCCGGCCATGAAGATCAGGGCAAAGGGTGCCATCCAGGCGTGACGTTCCGCGTCCACCAAGAACGGCTCGACAATCCAGCTGAGACCATGTGCGAAATACCCGGTGGCAAAAGCCCAGCCCAGCCAAGCGGCCCTGCCCCTAGTCTCGGTTGACAGAAACAACGGCGCCAGCAGCACCATAGCAACCAGCGTTGCCGCCCACACACCAAACGGGGCAAGGCCAAACGCCGCCAGCGCACCCAGCAGCGCCGCCAATGCACATTTCAGCCAAATGGACCAACCCTGTGCAGGGTTCATACAACGAGATCCGGCAACATGACGCGCAGACGCTTGATCCGGCGTGGATCGGCGTCGATCACCTCGAATTCAGGGCCTTCGGGATGCAAGACAACCTCACCCCGTGCGGGCACCCGGCCTGATAGCATAAAGACCAGACCGCCCAGAGTGTCGATTTCTTCCTCATCCACGTCCTCGTGACTGGTCAGCGAGCGCCCGATTTCAGCCTCGAACTCTTCCAACGGGACGCGGGCCTGAACGATGTAACAACCCGGCTTGTCCTGAACCCAAAGCTGATCTTCATCCGCGTCATGTTCATCCGCGATTTCACCCACGACCTGTTCGATCAGATCCTCAATCGTCAGCAGCCCGTCGACACCACCATATTCGTCGATCACCAACGCCATATGTCGACGTTCCGTCTGCATCTTGGTCAGCAGAACCCCAATCGGCATCGAAGGCGGAACGAACAGCAACGTCCGCAGCATCTTGACCAGATCGAATTCACTGGACCCACCGTTGAATCCGTGGGTTAGGGCAAAGTCCTTTAGGTGGACGAACCCCAAAGGCGTGTCCAGCGTGCCCTCATACACCGGAATCCGCGACAGACCGCTTTCGCGGAACACCTTCGCCAGCTCATCCTTGGTAATCGTTGAAGGAACCGAGATGATCTCGGCCGTTGGGATGGCCACGTCCTCAACCCGCATCCGCCGCAGGTTGATCATGCCGCGCGGCTGTGCCTTGTCGACCTCGTGACCGTTGGTCACCTGGCTTTCCTCATCCTCGCCCTGTGGCGAAAACGCATCCACTATTCGAGAAAAGAAACCGGCTTTCTCTTTACTATCTTCACCGCTGTTCCTGGTTTGCGCGCCCTGCGCCGCCATAGAACTGCCGTCTGTCTCGCCCATAATCCTATTCCAAATAATCGGCCTTGATGGCCCGTCTACATATTATATGGGTCATCGATACCCATTTTGCCAAGTATAGCGACCTCAACCGTTTCCATCAAAGTGGCGTCGGTGTCACGAATGTGATCGTAGCCCAGCAGATGCAAAGTCCCGTGAATGATCAGGTGCATGACGTGATCATTCATTGATTTCCCTGCCTCATCCGCCTCGCGCGCGCAGGTGTCGTAGGCAATCGCAATGTCCCCCAACGGGATTTCACCGGTGAAGTCCGGCTCAGGCGGCGTCGGGCTCTGCCCCGGTTCCTCGGCTGCCAAATCCTCGGCGGGCCAGCTGAGCACATTGGTCGGTGTGGGCTTTTCCCGAAACTCCGCATTCAGTTCGGCGATGCGCGCATCATCACAGGCCAAAAGGCTGACTTCACACAGGTCAGAGTCCAAACCGCAATAGTCCAACACCGCCTGAATGGCACGCGTGGCCAAGGGTTCCAGCCCCTGCCAACGTGCGTCTTCAATTGTCAGTTCAAGGTTCATGTCACCACGTCCAAAGCCTTCGGCTGCGGACGATTACCCCGTCTCACGGCCCGAGTCGGCCTCATACGCTTCGATAATGGCGGCGACAAGCGGGTGGCGGACCACATCTTTCGAGGTGAAGTAGTTAAAGCTGATATTCGGGATCGTTTTCAGCAAACGTTCCGCATCTTTCAGCCCCGACTGAACCCCGCGCGGCAGGTCGACTTGCGAGCGGTCACCTGTGATCACCATGCGGCTGCCCTCACCCAGACGGGTCAGAAACATTTTCATCTGCATGGTCGTGGCGTTTTGCGCCTCATCCAGCACTACAAATGCATTGGCCAGGGTTCGCCCGCGCATAAAGGCCAGAGGAGCAATTTCGATTCGTTTTTCCTCGATCAGCTTGGCCAGTTGTTTGCCGGGCAAAAAGTCATTCAGCGCGTCATACAACGGCTGCATGTACGGATCGACCTTGTCCTTCATGTCACCGGGCAGATAACCCAGCTTTTCACCGGCCTCGACCGCGGGGCGGCTGAGGATAATCCGATCCACATGTCCACCGATAAACATCGACACGCCAGCGGCAACAGCCAGGTAGGTCTTACCCGTGCCTGCGGGACCGATCCCAAACGCAAGTTCATTTTGGAACAGCGACTGAACATAGGCCTTTTGCGCGTCTGTGCGCGGCTCGACCAGCTTTTTGCGGGTCTTGATCTCAACCGTGCCGCCCTTGAACATCTCAAGCTGATCACCGTCGCGGCTGCCGGTTTCCTGTTCCGATCCGCCCATCCGCAATTCGCGATCCACATCGGCGGCCTCAACATCGCGCCCACCTTCCAGACGGGTGTAAAGGGCCTGCAGCACCTCTATCGCCTGCTTCTGAGCGTCTTCGTCACCCATGACAACCAACTGATTGCCACGGCGCACGATCTGGACAGACAGCTTCGTTTCGATTTCGGTCAGGTTGCGGTCATACTCGCCGCACAAATCAATCAACAACCGATTGTCAGGGAATTCAACAAACGCCTCACTTTGGGGCATGTCATCTTGCGGTGGGGTAAGGGCACCGATGGCCAATCCGTTCTCCTGTCTTGGCGTTTATACCCCGAGCGTAGACAACATTTCTCGGTGGGCGCAAGCCACAGTTTCATTTTTTCCCAAACAGATGGTAAAACCGCCGAAATCAGACGCAGCCGAGCACCACCCCAATCGCGGACAGCTTCAGAAGGTGTAATTCAATCCAAAACGCAAACCACGGTAGCGAGGGGTGGATTTTGTTGAGAACCCGTTGTCGAATTCAACCTCGCGCGAGTCGAATTGCACGTATTCAAACTCACCCGTGATCGACCAGTTGTCGTTCAGACTGTGTTCTGCACCGATACTGGCTGAAAACCCATTTCGAGAGTCACTGTCTTCAAAGGATTGAACCGTGCCGCCCGTGGACAGGCTGCTTGACGTTGTGATGTCACCCTGCACGTACCCGACCGAGACAAAATACAGAACGGTGCCGCTCTTGTTGGTCAAACCGTTGCGAAAACGTAGGGAAATAATGTCCGAAACCTCAGATCCGCCAGTAACAGCTACAGTGCCAATATCCATCGACACCTCATCGTCGATCTTTCCGAAGTCATAGCCGAGTTCGAACCCATAAACATAATCCCGGCCGCCGATTGCCGGTAGAACACCACGCCAACCGCCACGGATACCACCGTAGCCGCCACTCAGGTCCAGCTCTCCGATTTCGAAAAGATCCGTCTGGGTACGCAGTCCGAATCGGTCCGTGCCACCCGATGCATAGGCCCCGCTCAGGCCCAGATAGAACGCGCTAACGTCGCTGCCCAAACGCTTGGGACTGACAACCGGGGGATCCGTCACCCCCTGTTCAAGGTTACCCGCCACCGTTGCGCTGGAAAAAAGTGAAAGCACCAGCACCGCCGGAAAAACAAACCGGCCGTTTGGCCCAAAGAAACGTGTTAGGAATTTCACTCGTACCCTCCATCGTCCTGGCCCGAAAACAGGGTCAGCACCGACCTGAATTTTAGGAAACAGAAACCCTTTTCCCCAAATACGTCCGGCTTTTGTCCGAACATAGTTACCGGCGATAAATCAAGGGTTAATTTTTGGAACAATTACCCACTATGGCTTTCAAACAGCACTTTGGGGGGGCATCAGATCAGCGCACCGGCCAGCGAATTTGCCCCTGAGGCGGTGATTTCAACAACACGCAATTCTCCGACCGCGACATCGGCGTCAGACACGTGAACCGAATGTAAATACTCGGATTTCCCGACCATCTGGCCTGGCAGCCGTCCAGATTTTTCAAACAGAACCTTGACCTTGCGCCCTACCATTGCGTCCTGAATTTCCCGCTGATGCCGCGTGATCAGGGCCTGCAGGCGCTGAAGACGGTCATCCGCCGCATCAGGATCAACCTGAGGCCGCTCGGCTGCAGGCGTTCCCGGACGTGTCGAGTATTTGAAGGAATAGGCATAGCCGTATTTGACCTCTTCCACCAAATCCATGGTGGCCTGGAAATCCTCTTCGGTCTCTTCAGGGAAGCCAACGATAAAGTCCCCAGACATCACGATATCGGGCCGCGCAGCGCGGATACGTTCGATCAGGCGCAGATAGCTTTCGGCGGTGTGGCTGCGGTTCATGCGTTTGAGGATTCGGTCAGAGCCTGACTGCACCGGCAGATGCAGATACGGCATCAGCTTCTCGCAGGTTCCGTGCGCCTCGATCAGGTCGTCGGCCATGTCATTGGGGTGCGAGGTGGTAAAGCGGATGCGCTCCAACCCATCAACCTTGTTCAACTCCCAAATCAGCCCGGCCAGTGTCATGTCTCCGTTTGCACCAGCCCCGTGATAGGCGTTGACGTTCTGACCCAACAGAGTGATCTCACGCACGCCGCGTTCAACCAGGTCTTGCGCCTCGCGGATAATACGATCTGCGGGTCGGCTGACTTCGGCACCGCGGGTATATGGCACCACGCAGAAGGCACAGAACTTGTCACAGCCTTCCTGCACGGTCAGAAACGCCGTCGGGCCACGCTTGGCCTTGGGACGGTTTTTGAGCTTTTCGAACTTGTCCTCTTCGGGGAAATCCGTGTCCAGCGCCTTGGCACCGGTGCGCGTCTTCGCCTCCATCTCGGGCAGGCGGTGATAGCTTTGCGGCCCCACAACCAGATCGACCAGAGGCTGACGGCGCATAATCTCATCGCCCTCGGCCTGTGCCACACACCCCGCCACACCGATCTTGAGGTCAGGCTTTTCCGCTTTTAGGCCCTTAAACCTGCCAAGTTCGGAATAGACCTTTTCGGCGGCCTTTTCCCTGATATGGCAGGTGTTCAGCAAGATCATGTCGGCATCATCGGGGCTTTGCGTTTCCACATAGCCCTGCCCACCCAGCGTCTCGGACATGCGTTCGCTGTCGTAGACGTTCATCTGGCAACCGTAGGTTTTGATATACAGCTTTTTGGGTTCCGACATGGGTATGGCCTTTGCGCTGACGGGATCGGCGTCATCTATACCCTACGAACGCCGCTTGCAATGCCGGGGCGGATACCCGATTTTGACAGCAGATTCCAGCAAAGTGGAACCGGACAGGCAATGCAATACGACTCTCTCGACGATTTCCTCACCTCAGGCAAATCCGCCCTGGCCAAGGGCCCTGTCGCGCTGATCTTTGTTGAAGACAATGTCGAGGTCGACAGCACGCTCCGGCACCATCTGCATCTGGGCTTTAAGTCCGTGATTGCCTTCATGCCGCAGGATTTCGCACTGGGTTCTGAATTGTCTGACCGCATCCACAGGGTCACCCTGACCTGCGTACCCAGCACAGTTGCATTCGACACAATCAACAGGATCATTCAGGCCGCGCCGGGTATCTGGATGTATTATTGCTATAACGCCGAGTACCTGTTCTTTCCGTTTTGCGAGACCCGCACGGTGGGCGAATTGCTGGCCTTCCACGCCGAGGAACGCCGCGACGCGATGCTCAGCCATGTCGTCGACCTTTATGCTGATGACCTGAACACGTTTCCAAACGGCGTCGCCCCGGATCACGCCATGCTGGACAGCACAGGGTATTACGCCCACACCCGCCATGACGCCGAAGGCCACCCGATCGAGAGGCAGCTCGACATGTCCGGCGGCCTGCGCTGGCGGTTCGAAGATCACATCCCCTATGAGCGCCGCCGCATCGACCGGATTGCTCTGTTCAAATCGCGCAAGGGGCTGGAATTGCGGCCCGACCACACCTTTAACGAGCCGGAATACAACACCTATTCCTGCCCTTGGCATCACAATATGACGGCAGCCGTGTGTTCGTTCCGCGCCGCCAAAGCGTTGAAGACCAACGCCGGGTCCACCTTCGACATTCCAAGTTTCTGTTGGCACAACTCGGTGCCATTTCAGTGGAAATCCGGCCAATTGCTCGAACTCGGACTGATCGAATCGGGCCAGTGGTTTTGAGCTCGCTCTAGCGTCGTAGCAGCACCGGGAACCAGTCCTCGCGCAGGCGTTGACCGGGCGTCATGTCATGGCCAGGGTACGGCGGTGAAGTCCGGCCTGGACGCTCCACATACCGTGCATCATCCCCGACCAAACGCAGCGAAAACGCCCGACGGCGGCTGTCTGATTGGTTACCGCGCGCGCCGTGCAGCGTGCGATAATTGAACGCCACTGCATCACCCGGCTCCATTTCGAATTCCACAACCTTCATGCCCTCGGCATCCGGGTCCGGAACGGGAATGTACTGGCCTTCGTCGGGGAAGAACCCTTCTTCCGATACCCAGCGGGTCGGCAACACCTCTTTCTCCCAACGGTGTGACCCCGCCACGCAGCGCAGCGTCGCTTTTTTAACCGGGTCGAGCGGCGACCAGAAGCTGATGGTCTGCTGCCCCTCGACAAAGTAATATGGACCATCCTGATGCCACGGTGTCGCCATTGAGGTACCGGGCTCTTTGACCAGAACGTGATCGTGAAACATCTGCACGGTTTGGGACTGCATCAGATCCGCTGCAACCTCGGCCACCGGAGAGTTTTCGATTACATCCCGGAACTGATCAATCCGCGACCAGTTGCAGTAATCGTCAAAGAACAGACCGGTCTCGCCCTGTTTCTTGTTTTCTGACGCGTACGGGCCGGGTTCTGCCATATTCGCGGCAACGCCTTCGCGCAGCGCTTCGACATGACCGGTATAAAGCCCCTTGATCAGGACCACGCCGTCCTGCTGGAAAGTGTCGATCATCTCTCGCGTGACCAGAGGGTGCGTCATGTCAGTCTCCGTGCCGTAGGGTTGTGTGATCTGCACATGACAAAGTCCTCTGTTCAAGTAATATCTTTCAAAGGTAGACTTAACTTCATGTTATATATTTCCCTGCGCCAATATGAATATGTCTGCGCCATCGGGCGGCATGGCAGCCTGTCCGCCGCCGCACTGCACCTGAATGTCTCGCAACCTGCGCTGTCCAACGCATTGACGCGGGTCGAGGAACAGCTGGGTTATCCCCTGTTCGCCCGCAGGCGCGGAGCAGCCATGGCGCTGACACCACAGGGCCGCAGTTTCATTGATGAGGCCGAGGCGCTGCTGGCCAGTGCCGCCCGGTTGGAAAATGCCACTGATAGAGACGTGGGTAAGACCCGGTTGCGGCTGGGGTGTTTTGTTGATCTGGCGCCCTTCCTGCTTTCACGCGCCTTGCGCCAGTTGCGTGTGCAGATGCCGGACGTTGCAATCACCTACAGGGTAGACAGTTTCGAAGGGCTGATCTCGGGCCTGATTGACGGGCGGATTGACCTTGCCCTGACCTATGGGCTCAGCATGGATGCAGGTTTTACCCAGCAGACGCTGTTCACAAGCATGCCGCATGCTCTGCTGGCGCCGGATCATCCCTTGGCCGCACACAGCGACGTTTCCCTTCAGGACCTGGCGGCCTACCATCTGATCCTGTCAGAGGAAGGGTTGTCGGCACAGCATGTATTGGGGCTGTTTCGCCAGATCGGGGAAAACCCAACGGTCGCACATCGCGCGGCCTCGTTGGAAATTCAGCGCAGCCTTGCGGCACATGGCGAAGGGGTTGCGATCAGCTATGCCAATCCCCCCGCCCATACCAGTTATGATGGGATGCCCTTGCTAAGCCTGCCCGTTTCGGACCCATTTACGGCAGAACCCGTGGTGCTGGCACGACATGGCACTGGCCCCTCGGACACGCAGATTGCGACCGCCGAGCAGGCCCTATCTGATCTAAAACCGTAAGATTATTTTTTCCGCAGGCGGATCACGACGTCGACCGATGCGATTTCAACCCCTTCGGGTGCCTCGGGTAAGCGCTGAATCACCAATTGATCCGAGGGCGCATCGCTTAGGCGGCTTTCATCCTCCCAGAAAAAGTGGGGGTGATCATGGGTGTTGGTGTCGAAATAGCTTTTTGACCCGTCCACCGTGATTTCCTGCAGCACCCCGGCGTCGCAAAACGCGCGCAGGGTGTTGTACACGGTCGCAAGCGAAACAGCATCGCCGTTCTTCTTGGCCGCATCAAACAGGCTTTCGGCTGTGACATGACGATGTTTGCCGTCGCCCACCAGCAATTCGGCCAAGGCAACGCGCTGACGCGTCGGGCGTAATCCTGCGTCAACCAACCAGGAAGTCGCTATGTTTCGGCTCTGAGGTGTCATGAATCCGATACCTGTTCTTTTCTGAACTATATATAAGGGTTCCGGCTAGGCAATTTCAAATGAAATTCATTCGCAAAGAATGCCCTGAACACAACATGATGTGGGCGACCGCTCTTGCAGGACCTTGCATACGGGTGCTAGGTGAGGCCAGATTAGATAAACGGACCCCTGGCAGGAGAGGCGGCAGAATGGCCCAATTCCCGAGCAGCTTTGACAAAGACGATCTGCTGAAATGCGCCCGTGGCGAGTTATTCGGCCCCGGTAACGCGCAGCTACCTGCTCCGCCGATGCTGATGATGGACCGCATCACCGACATTTCGGAAGATAGCGGTGCGCACGGAAAAGGCCATGTGCTGGCCGAATTCGATATTACCCCGGACCTGTGGTTCTTTGACTGCCACTTCCCCGGCAACCCAATCATGCCTGGCTGTCTTGGGCTGGACGGTCTGTGGCAGCTTACCGGCTTCAACCTGGGCTGGCGTGGCTGGCAGGGGCGCGGCATGGCCGTAGGCGTGGGCGAGGTCAAACTGACCGGCATGGTGCGCCCGGACCGTAAAATGCTGACCTACAAGATTGATTTCAAGAAAGCGATCCAGACTCGCCGCCTGACGATGGGCGTGGCAGATGGTATCGTCGAAGCGGACGGCGAAATGATTTACGACGTCAAAGATATGAAAGTCGTTCTGTCCGAAGCCTAAGCCGGACTAGCTTGAAATAAGGAGCACGCACATGCGTCGAGTAGTTGTCACCGGTCTGGGGGTTGTCTCTTCCATCGGGAACAATGCCGAAGAGGTTCTGGCCTCACTCAAGGCCGGTAAATCCGGCATCGTGGCCAATAAGCAGATGGTCGAACATGGCTTTCGCAGCCAAATCGCCGGATCGCTGGATATTGATGTATCCGAGCATGTAGACAAGCGCACCCTGCGCTTCATGGGGCCCGGCGCGGCCTATGCCCATATTGCCATGACCCAGGCAATTGCAGATTCAGGCCTGACCGAGGATCAGGTTCAAAACCCACGCACCGGGCTAGTCGCCGGATCGGGCGGCCCGTCGACCAGCGCCATGCTGACCGCGCATCAGACGGTGCTGAAAACCGGCGCAACCAAGCGCATCGGCCCCTTTGCGGTTCCAAAATGCATGTGCTCGACGATTTCCGCGAACTTGGCAACCGCGTTTAAGATCAAGGGCATCAACTATTCGATCACCTCGGCCTGTTCGACCTCGCTGCATTGCATCGGCAACGCGGCCGAACAGATCATGCTGGGCAAACAGGACGTTATGTTCGCCGGCGGCGGTGAAGAACTAGACTGGACCCTATCCTGCCTGTTCGACGCGATGGGCGCAATGTCCTCGAAATACAACGACTCGCCCGACAAAGCCTCGCGCGCGTTCGACCAGAATCGCGACGGGTTCGTGATTTCGGGCGGCGGCGGCATCGTCGTGCTTGAGGATCTGGAGCACGCGCTGGCCCGCGGCGCCAAGATTTATGCCGAAGTGACCGGCTATGCCGCGACCTCGGACGGCCACGACATGGTAGCCCCGTCTGGTGAGGGTGGCGAACGCGCGATGCGTCTAGCCCTGTCGACACTTCCCGAAGGCCGCAAGGTCGGATACATCAACGCCCACGGCACCTCGACCCCGGTCGGCGACGTGGGTGAGGTTGAGGCCGTGCGCCGTATCTTTGGCGAAGGCAACGTGCCCCCGATTTCATCGACCAAGTCGATGACGGGCCACGCACAGGGTGCTGCAGGCGCGCTTGAGGCGGTGTTCTGCCTGCTGATGCTGCACCATGATTTCATTACTCCGTCGATCAACGTCGACACACTTGCCGAAGGCATCCTGCCCGGTGAAATTGCAACTCAAGTAGTTGAAAACGCAGGCTTGGACAGCGTGATGACCAACAGCTTCGGCTTTGGTGGCACCAACGGGTCCATGGTTCTGTCAAAGTATAACGGGTGAATACGATGTCGGATACTCTCAAGGGCAAACGCGGCCTGATCATGGGCGTGGCAAATGACCGCTCGATTGCATGGGGCATTGCCAAGGCCATGCACGAAGCCGGCGCAGAACTGGCGTTCACCTATCAGGGCGAAGCGTTCGGTAAGCGGCTGGAGCCATTGGCGCAAAGCCTGGGCAGCGATTTCATGGTGGATGCGGATGTCACCGACGACGAATCTTTGGACCGTGCTTTCGATGAGCTGGGCGCGCGCTGGCCTAGCATCGACTTCGTAGTTCACGCGATCGCCTATTCGGATAAATCCGAACTGACCGGCCGGTTTCTGAACACCACGCGGGCGAATTTCAAACACTCCATGGATGTGTCTGCCTATTCGTTTATCGAGGTTGCGCGCCGCGCTTACCCGTTGATGAAGGACAATGGCGGTTCACTGCTGACGCTGACCTATCAGGGTTCGAACCGGGTCGTGCCGAACTACAACGTCATGGGCGTGGCCAAGGCGGCGCTGGAATCGGCGACCCGCTATCTGGCCAATGATCTGGGCCCCGAAGGCATCCGAGTGAACGCCATCTCACCCGGCCCAATGAAAACGCTGGCAGGTGCGGCCATCGGCGGCGCGCGCAAGACCTACAAGTTCTGCGATCAGAACGCACCGATGCGCGCGAACGCAACGCTCGAAGCCGTCGGTGGCACTGCAGTTTACCTGACTTCGGACGCGGGGTCTTGCACCTCGGGCGAGATCATTCGGGTGGACGGTGGCTTCCACGTTCTGGGCATGCCACAACCCGATCACATGTGACCTGATCTTTCCCTGTCCGCGCCAAGATTTAACCATCTTTTCCGGGCAGTGATAGCGGCATGAGCAAAGCAGAACAAATCATCGCCACCACCACACGGGCATCCCGGCGCAAATCGGGTTTTCTGGGGCAACGCGGCCGGATCGCATTGCTGGCCCTGACCACGCTGCTGATGCTGTTTGTGTTCTTCACACAGGCAGAAGTCCGCAGCACTCTCACATCCTGGACCAGCCTGATTTCAGGCTGATCCAACACGCTGGCCCACAGTTGTCAGTTGATTGAAACAACCTCGATATCAAAAATCAGATCCTGACCGGCCAACGGGTGATTGGCGTCCAGCGTGACGGTTGCGTCATCCACCTCCACCACCGTCACAGGCAGCGCTTGCCCATCCGGTGTCTGCATCTGTAGCTGAGTGCCGGGCTCAAGCGGGATGTCATCTGGTATCCCTTCGCGGGGGATCTGCTGCCGCATCGCCGGATTGATCGGGCCATAGGCATCCACGCAGGCAATCTCGACTCGTTTTTTTTCGCCCGCTGTCAGACCGGGCATGGCCGTATCCAGACCGGGAATGATTTGACCGGACCCAACCACAAATTCCAGCGGGTCGCGCCCTTCGGAACTGTCGAACACGTTTCCGTCCAGCAAAGTACCCTTGTAATGGATGCGAACCGTGTCGCCTTGTTTGATCTCGGTCATAGGTGGCCTCCGGCCGTTAAGAAATTGAGCGGCCAACCCTAGGGGGTAACGCGCTATTGTAAACCCTCCCCCCTTTTGTGCCTGCATCACTTGTGCCAACCTGCGCGCGAATGAGGGAGGGGAATTGATGCCGATCACCACTTGCGTATTCGATGCCTACGGCACGCTGTTCGACGTTGCCGCCGCCGCGCGGCAAGCCGCATCCGAGTCCGGGTTCGAGAAGTTGCAACAGAAATGGCCCGAATTGGCAAATCATTGGCGGCTGAAACAGTTGCAATACACTTGGCTGCGCGCGATCACCGATGCCCATGCCGATTTCTGGGATGTCACGCAAGACGGGCTGGACTGGGCGTTGGACGCCACCGGGCTTGAGGGCGATCCCACCCTGCGCCAACGTCTGCTGGACCTGTATTGGGAATTGCAGGCCTATCCGGAAGTGCCCCAGATGCTGACCGCCCTGAAAGAGGGCGGTCTGAACACCGCGATTCTGTCCAACGGGTCGCCGCCCATGCTGGATGGTGCGGTGCAATCGGCAGGAATCGGCGGCGTACTGGACGACGTGCTGTCAGTCGAAAGTGTTGGCGTCTTCAAACCTCATTCCAGTGTTTACGATCTGGTGCAGCAGCGTTTCGACTGTGCCCGTAACGAGGTACTTTTTGTCAGCTCGAACGGGTGGGACGCCGCCGGGGCCAGCGGGTACGGGTTCGTAACCGCCTGGGTTAATCGTGCAGATGAGCCAATGGATCGCTTGCCATGGACGCCCGCACATGTTCTGTCCGACCTGACAACGATCCCTCAACTGGCCGGAGTTTAATGGCTTTTTTCACCACGTCTGATGACAGGCGCCTTTTCTTCGATGACATCGGTACCGGTACTCCGGTGCTGTGCCTTGCTGGGCTGACCCGCAACAGCCAGGATTTCGCGTTCCTGGCGCCACATATCACCGATGTGCGGATGATCACGATGGATTACCGGGGGCGCGGGCAATCGGATCATGACCCGGACTACATGAACTATAACATCGTTCGCGAATCCCTTGATGTGATCGAACTGCTGGATCATCTCAGATTGGACCGTGCGGTTGTCTTAGGCACTTCGCGCGGTGGGTTGATTGCCATGGCGCTGGCCGTCAGTCATCCCGAACGGCTGTCCGGGGTGATTCTGAATGATGTCGGCCCTGTGATCGACCCTGTAGGTATTGCCAAGATCATGGATTATGTAGGCAAACAGCCGACTTCAAAAACCTATGACGAGGCCGCGAAAATCTTACAGCAGGTGATGGAACAGCAATTCCCCGGGGTTTCGCTGGACCGGTGGCGGCAGCAGGCGGAAATCCAATACGAACTGACCGACGATGGCCTGACGTTGCGCTATGATCCGGCCTTGCGCACTGCATTATTGGAACAAACCGCTGCCGGCAAATTTCCGGATTTATGGATGTTCTTCGAAGCCTTGCGCGATATTCCGACAGGTGTCATTCGGGGCGCAAATTCGGATGTTCTCGGCAAGGATACGCTGGTCGAGATGCACAAACGTCACCCCGATCTTATCTCGGCAGAAATACCGGATCGCGGCCACGTGCCGTTTCTGGACGAACCGCAGTCTTTAGCCCTTATGCGCAAAGTATTGGATACCGTATGAGCACTTTGGAGATGATCGAAGCCGCCGCCGATCGGCTGCGGGGTCACGTTCGGGAAACACCGCTGCTCACCTCGCCGTTCCTGGATGACCTGGCCGGTCGTCGGGTGCTGGTAAAGCCCGAATGCCTGCAACATACGGGCAGCTTCAAGTTCCGTGGCGCGTGGTCGGCGATCTCGGCGCTGAACGCACAGGACCGACAGCGCGGCGTGATCGCCTATTCCTCGGGCAATCACGCGCAAGGCGTGGCTTTGGCGGCAGCGCGGCACGGCATTTCGTCAGTGATCATCATGCCCTCGGACGCGCCCCAGTTGAAGATCGACAACACCCGCGCGCTGGGGGGTGAGGTCGTCCTGTATGATCGCACAAACGAAAGCCGCGAAGAGATTGGCGAATCCCTGGCCACCGAACGCGGCCTGACCCTGATCCGCCCTTATGATGAACCGCAGGTAATTGCCGGTCAGGGCACCACCGGGCTGGAGCTTGTTCGGCAGGCCGCCGAAATGGGCGTTAAGCAAGGCGATGTTTTGGTCTGCTGCGGTGGCGGCGGGCTGACTTCAGGGATCGCTCTGGCGTTGGAAGGTCACGCACCCGGTCTGCGCGCCCGCCCCTGTGAGCCCGAAGGGTTCGACGACGTCAAACGCTCATTGGCCAGCGGTCAGATTCAGGCCAATGCTGAAACTGCGGGCAATATCTGTGACGCGATCCTGACGCCGCAGCCCGGACAGATTACCTTTCCAATTCTCAGCCGCTTGTGTGGTCCGGGACTGTCGGTCACTGAAGAGGAAGCCATGCGTGCGATGGCTCTGGCCTTTCTGCGTTTGAAAATCGTGCTAGAACCGGGCGGCGCGGTATCGTTGGCTTCTGCCCTTTTCCACAAGGAAAAAATCGAAGGCGACGCGGTGATCGTCGTGGCCTCGGGGGGAAATGTGGACCCGGAAGCCTTTGGAAAAGCGCTGGAATTCCTGACCTGACATTGATCAATGTTTGGGTCAACCTGATTCCTTAAAGTATGACGACAGGGGATTGTGTCATGCAGATCGCAGATATTGGAGAAGTGCAGCTGCACTATCGCGTCGATGGTGATCCAAACGGCGCACCCATTGTTTTTGCCAACTCGCTAGGAACCGACCTGCGCCTTTGGGACGCGATGCTGCCGCTTCTGCCTGCCGGTTTACGGATCATTCGCTATGACAAGCGCGGGCATGGCCTGTCGTCACAACCGCCTGCCCCGTATTCCATGGGCGCGCTGGTGCGCGATGCCGAGGCATTGCTGGATCTGTTGGACGTTCGCGATTGCGTCTTTGTCGGCCTGTCCATCGGCGGTTTGATCGCGCAGGGATTGGCGGTAAAGCGTATGGATCAAATCCGCGCGCTGGTCCTGTCGAACACCGCCGCCAAGATCGGCATCCCTTCAATCTGGCAGGACCGTTTGGATGCGGTGCGCCAAGGCGGTATCGAAGCGCTGGCCGATGCGACGATGGAACGGTGGTTTTCCAAAAGTTTCCGCTCAGAGCCGGAACACTTGCTGTGGCGCAACATGATGGTGCGACAGCCCGTTGACGGTTATCTGGGTTGCTGCGCGGCGATTTCGGGCACGGATTTCTACACCCCCACCAGCGGTTTGCGCCTGCCGACGCTGGGCATTGCCGGCAGTGAGGACGGCTCGACCCCTCCGGATCTGGTGCGCGAAACCATTGAACTTATCCCTGGCTCGAAATTCGAATTGATGCGCCGGGCCGGTCACCTGCCCTGTGTTGAACAACCGGCGGAATACGCCGCCCTGCTGCGTAATTTTCTGACCGATATTGGACATATTTGAAGGAGCACTGTTTTGGCAGATTTTCTGTTGATCCATGGATCGTGTCATGGCGCATGGTGCTGGCGTGATGTCATTCCCGCCCTGACGGCACTGGGTCACACGGCGCGCGCAATTGACCTGCCCAGCCACGGCTCGGACCCGACACCGATTGCCGATGTCACGCTGGACAGTTGCCGAGATGCAGTTCTTTCGGCTTCGACTCCAAAAACGATCCTCGTTGGCCATTCCTGGGGCGGCTATCCCATCAGCGCCGCCGCCGAGGCGGCCCCGAACGCAATGCGGGCCCTGATCTATCTGTGCGCATATGTTCCGCAAGACGGCCTTTCGATGATTGAGATGCGCAAAAGGGCCCCGCGCCAACTGGTCGTTGATGCCGTCGAAAAATCCACCGATTGCCTGTCCTACACGTTCAGGCCAGACATGGTGCAAGATTTGTTTTATCACGATTGCGCACCTGAAACCGTACCCTATGCCCTTGCGCGCATGTGCCCTCAGCCCATCGCACCGCAGGAAACCCCGCTGTCCGTTGCAGATAATTTCGCGCGCGTCCCCAAGGCTTACATCACCGCGACGGACGACCATACGATCCCAAGGGAATACGAAGAACAGATGAGCCACGTCGCGCCCGAAGATTTGCGGACAACAATCAACAGCTCGCATTCTCCGTTCTTCTCTCATCCCCGCCTTCTGTCCGAAATTCTGGACGATCTGGAACAAAAATTACCGGCGGCATGACCTGACGTTACAGGTGCTTCACAGGTGAACGAAGCGTGATAGGGTCCGGGCGAATCTCGCGAGCGGTTTCTATGCGTCTACCTTTTCTCTTCGTACTCGGCACGGTGATGATCGACGCCATGGGCATCGGTCTGGTGTTGCCCATCATGCCAGAGCTGATCATCGAGGTTCAGGGCGGCACTTTGGCCGACGCAGCGATCTGGGGCGGTGTGCTCAGCACCGCCTTTGCCGCGATGCAATTTGTATTTGGGCCAATTCTGGGCAACCTATCCGACGCCTATGGCCGGCGCACTGTGCTGTTGGTGTCCTTGTTCGTCATGTCGCTGGACTATGTGGTGATGGCGATTGCCGGCAGCATCTGGTTGCTGTTGGTCGGGCGCATCGTGGGTGGCATCACCGCGGCCACCCATGCCACGGCGGCGGCGTTCATGGCGGATGTCTCGAAACCGCACGAAAAGGCGGCGAATTTTGGCCTGCTGGGTGCCGCCTTCGGGGTGGGGTTTGTGCTGGGCCCAGTTATCGGTGGGTTGCTGAGCGAATACGGAACCCGCGCGCCTTTTTGGGCGGCAGCCGCCTTGTCCGCGTTGACTTTTCTGGCGGGCCTTCTGGTCATGCCGGAAACGGTGACCGACAAAACCCGCCGGGCCTTCAGCCTGCGCCGCGCCAATCCGGTCAATTCTTTGCGTGCCATCGCATCCTTACCCGGCATCCGCCCGATGCTGTGGGTCTATTTCCTCTACTCGGTGTCCATCTACGTTTACCCCGCAATCTGGGCCTATTTCACAACCGAGCGCTTTGGCTGGTCACCCCAAATGATCGGTCTGTCACTGGGCGTGTACGGGATCGGCATGGCCGCTGTACAAGGTGGCCTGATCCGCCCCGCGACCCGGTACCTGGGTGAGAGGGTAACGATCATCTACGGTATGGCTTTCGAAGTTGTCAGCTTTCTGCTGTTGGCTTTCCTGACCAATGGCTTCATCGCTCTGATGCTGATCCCGATTACCGCAGTCGGTGCGGTGGTGACCCCTGCCCTGCAGGCCCTGACATCCCGCGCAACCCCGGATTCGCAACAAGGTGAGTTGCAGGGTGTGCTGACCTCGCTGCACGCGCTGTCGATGGTGATTTCGCCACTGGTGATGACTAGCGTGTTCGCTCATTTTGCCAATCCTGACGCGGCGATCTACCTGCCCGGCGCGCCATTCCTGCTGGCCCTGGTTTTGATGGTCGTCGGATTTGCCTTATTTTTGCGATCGCGCCCTGTCGTGGCGTAACAACGACGCCTGGATGACGGTTTCCGTCTTGCGACATGCAGTTTCCCGCGCCACCGTGATCAAAAGGGAGTGAAGGACCACATGCAAACCATCAAAGCCGCCGTCTGCCGGGCGTTTGACGAACCTCTGGTCATCGAAGACGTCTTGCTGGCACCGCCGGGCGCGGGCGAGGTCGAAGTGACACTTGAGGCCGTGGCGATCTGCCATTCCGATATCACCTTTGCTAGCGGGGCATGGGGTGGGCATTTGCCTGCCGTCTATGGCCACGAAGCCGCCGGAGTGATCACCGCGATTGGCAACGAGGCCGGGGGTTTCAAGGTTGGCGACCCAGTAGTTGTTACCCTAATCCGCGCCTGCGGGTCCTGCCCGTCTTGCGCAGGCGGCCAGCCAACCATCTGCGAAACGCCTTACGACACCGTCAAAGGACCGTTGCAGACAGTGGACGGTGGTCCCTTAGATCAGGCGATGGCTTGCGGTGCCTTTGCCGAAAAGGTTGTCGTCAGCCACCGGCAAATCGTGAAACTTCCTGCTGAGATGCCGAAAGACGTGGCCAGCCTCCTGTCCTGCGGAGTGATTACCGGGGTTGGTGCGGCGGTGAATGCCGCGAAGCTACGCCCTGGTCAGGATGTGGTGGTCATCGGCGCGGGTGGTGTCGGGTTAAACGCCATTCAGGGGGCCCGTATCGCTGGGGCCCGTCGGATTGTGGCCGTCGACATGACCGAGGAAAAGCTGGACATCGCCATGGAATTTGGCGCGACGCATGGCGTGCTGGCCAGTCAGGATCAACCGTGGAAAGCCGCCTTCAAGGCACTGGGTGGGCGCGGCGCGGATGCGGTTCTGATCACCGTCGGTGCAATTCCGGCCTATGATCAGGCCCCGCGTTATTTGGGTCGGGGCGGCCGGGCGATCATGATCGGCATGCCGCATTCGGGCGATATGTCCAGCTATGAACCAGTGGTTCTGGCCGCGCTGGGTCAGGGCATGGTGGGTTCGAAAATGGGCGACGTGGTCATTCAGCGCGATATCCCGTGGATGATCGACCTGTATAAACAGGGGAGGCTGAAACTGGACGAGCTGATCTCGGGCCGGTGGTCCCTGGATCAGATCAACGAGGCAATCGAAGACACCAAAACCGGATCCGCCAAGCGCAACGTGATCCTGTTCGACAGGGGCTGACGCCATCCAAGGGGAGGACACCGGATGAAACTGCAGGACCTCGACATCATCGTTACCGCCCCACCTGCGCCGGGCTGGGGTGGACGGTACTGGATTTTAGTCAAAGTGACGACAGATACCGGGATCACCGGCTGGGGGGAATGTTATGCTTCATCCGTCGGTCCCGACGCGATGCAGCACGTGATCCGGGACGTGTTCGAACGGCATATGCTGGGCGAAAATCCCGAAAACATCGAGTTGATGTTCCGCCGTGCCTATTCCAGCGGCTTTACTCAGCGTCCCGATCTGACTGTCATGGGCGCGTTTTCGGGGCTTGAAATTGCCTGTTGGGACATTCTGGGCAAGGATCGTAACCGCCCGGTCTATGCCTTACTGGGTGGGGTGATGAACCAGCGCATCCGGGCCTACACCTACCTTTACCCCCTGCCGCAACATGATCTGTCCGATTTCTGGACTTCACCCGATCAGGCCGGTGAGTGCGCGGCCGAGATGGTACGGCGGGGATTCACCGCGGTGAAATTCGACCCGGCAGGCCCTTACACGATCCGCGGCGGGCATATGCCTGCGATGTCCGATATCTCAATGTCGGTCGCGTTCTGCAAAGCGATCCGCGAAGCCGTGGGGGACAGGGCCGACCTGCTATTTGGCACCCATGGTCAGTTCAACACCGCAGGCGCAATCCGGTTGGGTCAGGCGTTGGAACCCTACTCTCCGCTGTGGTTTGAAGAACCCACCCCGCCCGACATGATCGAGGATATGGCCCGCGTCGCCCGCAACGTCCGCATCCCTGTCGCGACCGGAGAACGTATGACCACCAAGGCCGAATTCGGCGCGGTACTGCGTGCCGGGGCTGCCGAAATCCTGCAACCCGCCCTTGGCCGCGCTGGTGGCATATGGGAGATGAAGAAGGTCGCCGCCATGGCCGAGGTGTTCAATGCCCAAATGGCACCGCATCTATATGCCGGACCAATCGAGTGGGCCGCAAATATCCATCTGGCCGCGTCGATCCCAAATCTGTTGCTGCTGGAAACCATCGAAACGCCTTTCCACGATCAGCTGATCAAAGGCACTTTACGTGTCGATGATGGTTTCGTGACCGCCCCAACCACACCCGGCCTTGGGATCGAGGTGGACGAGGACCTGGCCCGTGCGCATCCCTACACCGGCGACGGGCTGCATTTGCAAATGCAGGAAGAACCTTGCGACTATATCAACGGCAACACCTTTCAAGGGGGTGCGCCAGCGACCGAGGGGTGACAACCAAACTGGTTTAAGGGCATATTGGTCCAACCCTATTGCGAACAAACAGGCTGCGTGTGACCCCCAAAGCCCAAGACACCGAAGGCGCACATTCTGAAAACCCCGCGGACATGAAAGAAAGCGCCGCGCGGGCTGCGGCGTTTCTGAAAACACTGGCCCATGAAGGCCGGCTCATGATCCTGTGCCACCTGGGCGACGGCGAAAAATCAGTGGGTGAGTTAGAGGACCTGCTGCAAATCCGGCAGGCCGCCGTCAGCCAGATGCTGGCCCGGTTGCGGCAGGAACGGCTGGTGTCCACGCGAAGAGACGGCAAGACCATCTATTACTCGCTGCAGGACGGCAACACCGCGCAGGTCATCGGGCTGCTTTACGAATTGTTCTGTAAGCCCAAGATCTAGTTCGAAACGTACCCAGCGATCACCTGCATCAGCTTGAATGCGGTAGCGGCATCGTTTTCGACCACCGCCAGGAATTCCTCTTCCCCGATCCGCAAGCAGGACAGTTCCGTCTCGGCAATCATGCTCAGGGCGCGGGGCTCCTTGCGGATCAGCCCCAGTTCCCCCACCAGTGCCCCCGGCCCCACTTTTGTGATCAGTTGATCCGGGCCTTCCATCTGCGGCAGGTACAGCCCGGCCTCGCCTTCAAGCACCACATAGGCCCCATCTGTGGGTTGGTCATCTTTCAGAAACACAACCTCGCCCGGCTTGGCATCGAACCAGCGCGCACCAAAGGCCAGCAGGCGCAACTGCCTGCGGTCAAGACCGGAAAACAGCGGCGTCTGTTCCAATGCGCGCAGCTTGCGCGCCAGATCGGCTGAGGCGGCGCTATCCTCTTCCACGGCATCATACCCTCCGTCCGAGACCACACGACCTTGCCGGATTTCGACAAACATGTCGAATACATCCGGATTTTCGAACTGGTCGTTCAGATAGATGACTGTCGTGTCGGGCAGCAACTGACGCAGGTTTTTGTAAACAGCAACTTGTGTCGCCATGTCATAGCTGGCGAGCGCGTTTTCCAGGATCAGGATGTCCGGCTTTTTGATCGTCGCGCGGGTAAAGGCCAGTGGTTCCGCAAAAACGGCGGGCAAGTTCTGACCACCGATTGCGACCGGGACGTCATAAATCAGTTCGACCACCAGCGGGCGCGCGCCGTTTTCGTCCAGCACATCGACAATCAGCTTACGCGCCTCGTCCGAACGACCGCCCCCGATCTGACTGACTTTGCCGAACAGGGCGTTTTCCATAACGGTCAGACCCGGCGCAAATGCCGTTTTGTCCAGCGAGACGAAAACGTCATGCAACCGCCCCAGCAATTTCTCGGAATGGCTGTGACGCAATTCGAGGATTCGGTTCTTTAACTCATCGGTAAAGGCAGGCCCAATCTGTTCCGCCGAAATCACGAATGGCACCGCCAGCAGATTGGCCAGTTGTTCGTCATCCAGACCGGATACGCCCTCATTCCTGGTCCGCTCGACCAGTTCCAGCGCGGCCTCATAGGTTTGGGCCTCAAGTCCCAGCTTGCGGAACAGCGGGTGGTCAGTGCCGTCCAGACCAAAGATCTGACGCAGCATCTCGATCACATCGCGGGTCAGACCAACCAGTGTTTCGTCCAACCCCAACTCGCGCAGTTGTCCCAAAAAGACGGTTTGACGCGCCAGCAATTCTTGCGTGACCGGCACACGCGGTGTGGCGAACAGCAGGTTTTCCACCACCGGCAAGGCCGGGTTGTAAGTATCGCGATCAAACACCAAAGCTTGTTGCTCCAGCCCAGCCTTTTGCACTGCCTGCTGGACCAAGGGGCGCAGCTCGACCAGTTTGCTGGCCAATTCCGGGTGTTCAACCGGATCAAACACTTGCTCTGATCCACGCTGGAACAAAGCCGCCCCCGACCCCATGCCGTCAATCAGGTGCAACCACCAATCGCGCAGCGCGTCGGGGCTGTCCAACCCAGCCTGAGACGGGTCAAGCCACTCGGCATCATACGGATCGGCGCTGTTGCCTGCGCGTTGGGTCTCAGCAAAATCAGGGTCGTCGGACTGCGTTGTCAGCGGCCTCTGACGCATCGGCATCATCACATTGTCGCCCAACGTCCCCTGAAACATAACTGGGCGTGACGAGGCGTAGCCGATGCGCGCGGCCACCACACTTTGATGCAGGTTCGACAGGTTTTCGCCACCAATCTCGACCCGACCCGCGCTGGGCAGAATTTCCCGCGTCAGCAACTCAGCAACGGCGCGCCGGTCCTCTTCGCTGGGGGCCGCAATCCCAACAGTTTGTCCGCCCTTAAAGGTAAGGTTCAGATCATCCAAAACCTGATTGCCATCCATATCCCGAACCGAGACCCGATCCAGCGCGATATCCCCATTCAGATGAGGTCGCGTTTCGGGCTCGCCTTCGAACAGCTTTTCATCGGGCATTCCCGGCGGGGCAAAACGTTCGATCACCACGTCCCAGCGCAACGACATGTCCTGCGTCTGGTTGTAGTAGGTCAGCAGCTCTTTCCAGGGCGAGCTCAGGTCCTTATACGCCGCCAACGCCGCCACGAGCGCCCCCAATGAGACCGAGCCCTGCAACACCAGAAGGCCGCCAATCAAATAGAACATGAACGGCGTCAGCTGCGAGATGAAGTTGTTGATGAACTTCATAAAGAACTTTTTCTGGTAGATCTCGAACCGAATGCCGAACAGCCGTCCCAACTGTTCCGAGATCATCGCCCGGCGATAACGCCAGCCGCCATTGGCCCGCAGGGTCGAGGCCCCGGCGGCATTCTCGCCAATTTGCGCGGCCAATACGCGGACTTCTTGAATGCGTTTCTTGTTCAGTAAGTTGATCTGACGCTGCAGCTTGGGAATCAGCCACGCCTGCAGCGGTATCAAGGCCACAGCGGCCAGCCCGAACCAGACGCTTTGCAGGAACAGGAACGACAGGATCGTGATCATCTGTCCCGCTTGCAGGACCGGCTGGCTGATCGCATCGCCCATAAGCCCACCCATAGGCTCGCTTTCGGCGGTGATCATCGACACCATTTCACCCTGGCTGACCCGCTCGAAATACGGTTGGGGGAAACGCAGGGCGCGGTTGATCAGCTGATACCGGAAGCGGCGCAGCATCCGTTCGCTCAGCACACCCTTCATGGTGTTGATACGCATCTTCATCAGGCCATGCGCCAGCACCGCCAGTAGGAACGCGCCGCACAGAATAATCAGGAATGTGGTTTGCGGTACCTGATACCCCAGAACATCCACAATCGGGCTGGCTGCACCAATGGCATCGTTGATAATGCGCTTGGGCAATTCCAGTGTCAGATACAGCAGCGGGAACAGCGTAGACGTCACGGCCAGCAGAATTAGCTGATCGCGTTTTGAGTACTTCCAAATAAACCGGAAAATCGAACGTTCTATGGATCCTGCCCCTGTTTTGAATCACCGATCCGATCTGAAAGAAATTGCGGCGCATCCAACACGCTGAATTTACAGCATTCGTGACCACTGACGCAAATAGTTTCCAGTTTGCACATAAATTCGCCATGTGTGATCTAGTTTATTTGCGCCGCACCAGTTTAGCCCCTAGAGTTCGCTTTAGGACGATATCGGGAGAAACAATTTGACCGCCAGCTTGGGCGCAGTGTTGTTGATGCTCTGCTTGTTGCAGATCAAACATATGTTCGCGGATTTCTACCTTCAGACACCCAAAATGCTATCGGGTCGTGGTGAGTATCTTCACTGGGGTCGCGCGCAACATGCCGGCGTACATGTTATCGGATCCGTTATTGTCTTTGTGCTGTTCGGTGCGCCTTGGGCTTTTATTCTTATAATTGCCGCCCTGGAATGGTTCATACATTTCAACATCGATTTTGCCAAAGCCAGTTATTCTGACAAGAAAAAACTGATGCCAACACAGGCTGCTTTTTGGCGCGCTGCGGGTCTGGACCAGTTGATGCACAACCTGACTTATATCGCGATGGTCTGGGCCTGGGCGAAATTCGCCACCTGATCTGTTGGCCGTTTCAGGCGAAATCTATCAGGGCTGACGCGCGATAGGCTGCCAGCCATTGCTGGTCCAACGCATCAAGCTTGCTAGTGTCGAACCTGTCCGCAACTTCCCAATACCGCCCCGAGGGCACGTGATACCCCAGCTCATTTTCCGATTGGATAATGGTCTGCATCGCGTCGGTTTCGGGTAAGTCGTCTCTTACAAGATCACCGATTTCGACGGACGGAAACAGCAGGCGGCTCTCCCCTTTTGATAGCCTGACGACCTGGCATCCCTGATCTGCACCAAACAGCGCCAGGCGCGCCGATTTAGCCTCGAGCGACCGCAAAGTGATATCCGTACGCAAAGGATCAGCCTGACCGGTTCCGTAGAAATGCGTCTTCCCGGTATCCGGGTAGATCATGTCACAGCCGAAAAAGGCCAGCACCGCAGGCCTTAGCGCCGCCAAGGCCCAATAGCCCGCGGTAAACGCCATCGTTCCGCCAGCGTAGACAAACCCACCAAACCCATTTTGCGCCGGTACATAGTCCTGCGCCGTGATGATCCGCTGATGCGGGGCAAGTCCAGTTGGATGGTTTGTTATCGGGAAATCTTCGGGGTGGATCAGAATGTCCCAATCTGGCCGGATGCGCCAGGCGTTATTGATCGCGACAATATGGGTAAAGGGATCGCGCGCCCAGCCTTGCGCGGCCAAGGCGCCGGGCGCGCTGCCCAGTATCAGAACTCGGTTCGATGGTTCAGTCATCCAGGACCCCACAAACGGTTCTTGGAAAGACTAGAGCAGTTTTGCAGGCAGGCTAGCCCAGAACCGAAAAACTGCTTTCTTCGTTGATCGGACGTTTACGCGAGTAGAACCCAACATCGATCATCCGCTTGATATAGGGCAGTTCGAACTGCAGTGGCTGCGCATCGTGATCCGCCCCACCCTCGCAATAGTCGATCAGGGCCGTCATCATCTTTCCTGCGATCGGCGCGTTTTTGTACTGGTTTCCACTGGTGCCGCAGGCCATGTAAAACCCCGGCAGGCTGGATTTGTCATAGATCGGAATCCAATCGGTCGACGCATCATACAGATCAACCACCCCACGGGTTTTGGACGGGATGCCAAGGCTGGGCACCCGCTGGGCATAGCGCATCGCCTGTGTGGTCCACTGGTCGGTGAAGTCGTGATTGTAGTGCACGTCATCCTCGCACCACTGATGCGGATCGCATTCGGGATCTTCTGAACCCACGAGGATATGATTGCCATGTTCAGGGCGGCAGTAACACGCGATATCGCTGTCCGACACAATAGTACCGTCATTTTCGAAATCGAATCCCTCGGGCGCGGGGACGTGAACCACTTCCTGTCGCAGAGGGCGGGTTTCGATGGTCATGTCATCCAATACGCCAGCCATCTTGTTGATAATCGCTGATCCCGGTCCAGCGACATTTACCACGACCTTGGCGCGGATTTCCTCGCCCGAGGCCAGTTTGACCCCGGCCACGCGACCACCTTCCGTCAGAATTTCGACCACCTCGGCCCCGGTGCGCACTTCTGACCCATGCTGTTTGGCGGCATCCATCAGGTTCTGCGCCGACAAGGCCGGGTCGGTAACGTATCCGGCCTGCGGCCAAAACACACCGCCCTGCATCTTGCGCCCGTTCGGCTGGCCAAATTCCGGGTCCTCCATGCGTTTGGGCGGGGTGAAGCTGTCCAATGAATAAACCGGCAGACGCTCCGTGATTTTTTCAGGCGACCAATCTTCGAACGGGCAATCCAGATCCGCACTGTTTTTCATGTGCTTTTCCAGCATCCCGTTGGCTTCGGTCTTCATCACCAGACATCCGGTTTCACGAAACTGCGCCAGATTGGCATCTGCTGGCAGGCCCAGATATTCGGCCCAGTCGCGCCAATAGTGATAGCCTTCCCACGCAAAGGCCGTGCCATCAAAGGTCGAATAATGCATCCGAATGATCGCGCAGGACCCGGCGGTCGAGCCGTGACCGACCTGAGCATTGCGGTCCAACGACAGAGTTTTCCACCCGGCCTTGGCCATCTCGAACGCGATGGCCGCGCCGATGACACCCGTGCCAATGATAATTGCGTCTGGTTGACTCATTCTGTTGCTCCCTCCCAATAGCGCTTTGAATAGGCGCTGAATTCTTCGACTTCTTCGGGCCTGGGTTCGACTCCAGTAAAGACGTATAGGTAATGCGACACCAGCGACAGCCGCGTTTCCATCGGCTCGTTCAACTGCGCCAGATCGTACCCGATTTGCATGTAGTACAACACGCGCGCGCGGGTTTCGGCCTCGATCTCGGGATACTCATACCGCGCGAACATGGCGTGCAACGCCTCAAGCCGCCGCGCGTCCGATTGATCCAGGGCTCGTCGCACCTTGCCTGACTTGCGTGCCCAGTCGCGCACGGCGAAATCCAGCGCCGTATCGAAGAGGTCCGTGTTCACCACGCAGCGATGCACATTGCAAACCGCAGCGGTGATGGTATCGGCAGGTTCTTCGGCCTGCGCAACCAGCGCCGCCGTATTGGTTGCCTGCCAGCGAGCCAGCAGCGCGTCCAGCAATTCCTGCCGGGACTTGAAATACCAATAGAAAGATGATCGCGACACGGCCATCCGCTCGGCCAGGTTCAGAACCTTGATCTGGTCCACCCCGTCCGAGATCAGCACGTCCATCGCCACGTTCAGCCAGTCGTCGCGCGTGACCTTGATGTTGCCGACCAGCGGTTCGGCCTTGGGATCGTCCCTATGCAGGATCGGTTTTGTGTTCATTCAACTCTCCGGCGGTGCGCCGCCTTCAGCCGTACGGCGTGCGATGAAGTCCTGCAAGTCACCCAACCTGTCGCTGTCCCCGGCAGGGGCTTTGAAATCGTTCAGGATGGTCTTCCAAACGTCCGTTGCACGGTGATTGGCGTCGATTGATCCGCGCTCGGTCCAGGTGCCAAAATTGGCATAGTCATGCACATGGGGCTCGTAGAATTCGGTATTGTAGCGCTCCATCGTCTGGCTGGAGGCAAAGAAATGCCCGCTGGGTTCAACCTCTCGCAGGGCGGTGTCATAACCGATCTCGGCCGTGCCCGCTTGTGCGCCAGCACACAGCTCGGCCACCATATTCAGCACTTCGGCGTCACAGATCATCTTTTCGAACGAGACCGTCAATCCACCCTCCAGCCACCCGGCCGAATGGATAATCACCGTGGCCCCGGCCATCAGACACCCCCAAAGGCCAAACTGATTTTCATTCGCGGCCTGAACGTCGTTTACATTCGACGCCGACCCGGCGGCGGACCGCCACGGAAGGCCCAGATGCCGCGCCAACTGCCCCGCCGCCAGAGACGCCTGGAAATGCGAAGGCGTCCCAAACGCTGGAGCCCCCGATTTCATGTCCACGTTGCTGGTGAAGGTCCCATAACACACCGGCGCGCCGGGATTGGTTAGCTGGGTCAGGGTAACCGCTGCCAAAGCCTCGGCATGAGACAGCGTAATCGCCCCGGCCACAGTAATGGGTGCCATCGCCCCCATTAGCGTGAACGGCGTGACAATCGACATCTGACCGTGGCGGGCAAAGTCGATTAGACCTTGCGCCATAGGGATATCCAACGTCCGCGGACTGTTGGTATTGATGATCGTATAGCTGTGCGGGGTGGCGCGGAATTCATCGTCCGGCAGGCCACGCGCAGTGGTCAGCATCTCAAAACAATCCATCACCTGCGGCGTTCCGCGAGAGTAGAAGAACGGGAACTTGTCAGTCAGCTCCATCTGCGCCTGCGTGGTGAAATAGTGGCGCAGGTGGGTCGGCACGTCCTGTGGTTCGACCTGCGGCGAAATCATCTGGAACACATCAAAGTGGTGCGTAAGTTTCAAAAAATCCAGATAGTCCTGCCCCGTCGCGGGGCGACGACCCTTTTCCAGATCGGTGGCATTCGGAGCCCCTGCTCCTGGTTGAAACACAAGACTGCCCAGTTCCAGCGTGAAATCACGACGGCGCGCGCCAGCACGGCAATTGATGGACTTGGGGGCTGACGCTATAGCGGCCTCAACGATCTCTCGACCGATGAAGACCATTTCACTGTCTTCCTCTACCCGTGCGCCTGCCTTGTCGAATATTCGGCGGGCCTCGGGCAGCAGAACCTTAATCCCCAGCTCCTGAAGCGTCCGCAGGGCGGTTGCGTGCATATCGGCGATCTGATCCGCCGGGAACACCTCCATCACCGGGAACGGGTTGCGCAGCTGGCGGTAATTCACATCGCGACTTGGCACAGGCACGGCGTCTGCACCGCGTCCACGACGCCGCCTGCCGCGCTCGGATGTTTGCGAGATCACCATCAGCCCCTCATCGCCTTACCGTTCGGATCGTATGGGGACGTTGCGATCACACACGCGGGGCGTTCAACACCAACCACATGAACCGTCAACTCGGTACCCGGTTCTGCCTTGTCACGTTCGACCAGAGCCATAGCCAGAGATTTTCCGGTATAGTGCCCATAGCCGCCCGAAGTTACGAAACCCACTCGGTCTTCGCCCGACCAGATCGGCTCGTACCCGCTGGCGTCAGCGTCCAGCGCGTCTATTTCCAGCGTTACTTGCACTTGCGCCGGGCCGTTTCCGTCACGCTCGGCCAATGCGGCGTCTTTGCCGACGAAATCCTTATCCCAGTCGATCCAGCGATCCATTCCTGTCATCCCCGGCGTGTAGGCCTGGGTGAACTCCGCCGACCAGATACCAAAGCTTTTTTCCAGCCGCGTCGACAGCATCGCGTTGAAGCCGCATTCGCGAATACCTTCATCCGCCCCGGCCTCAAGCAGCACCCGGCGCAGCGCAATATGATCGCCATAACGGCAGTTGATCTCATAGCCTTTTTCGCCTGTCACCGACATACGCGCGACGCGGGCGCGAACAAGGCCGATATCGAACTCACCGCAGCCCATGAACCCAAGACCCGAGATATCCTGTTCCGCCAGTTTCTCGACCACTGCCTGCGATTTCGGCCCTACCACAGCGAAACCGCAATACTCTTCACCCAGATCACGGATATTGACGCCGTCGATCATGTGATCGTCGAACCAGCGCATGTGCCAGGCGCGCAGATAATAGCTGCCCATGATCCACCAGGTGTCGTCGCCCCAGTTAAGAACGGTCAGATCCCCTTTGAGCCGCCCGTTCTCGCCCAGCATCGGGGCCAGTTTGGCACGGCCCGGCGCGGGGAGTTTCGATGCCATGACCTTATCGAGCCAAACCTCAGCGTTGGGGCCGCTGACCTCGAACCGCGAAAAGCCCGAGATATCCAACAGGCCGACGCCTTCGCGGATCACCCTGCATTCCTCGGCCACGATGTCATGCGCGTTTGATCGTTTGAGCGTCGGTGTTTCCTCAAACCCTTTCGGCGCGAAATACAGCGGCACTTCCAGATCCCAGCTAACACCCCATTTGCAGCCGGCCTCTGTCATTGCGTCATGGGCGGGCGCCATCTTCAGCGGACGGCCCGCGGGCAGTTGCTCATTCGGGTAGGTCATTACGAAACGGCGGGAATAGAACTGCCCGGTGGTTTCACGGATATAGCGTTTGTTCTGCGCGAAATCACCATACCGCGCCACGTCCATCGGCCATGCATCCGCCTCAGGCTCGCCATGGATCATCCATTCGGCCAATGTTTTGCCAACGCCGCCGCCCTGCAAGAACCCAGCCATCACCGCGCAGGCCGACCAATAACCGCGCTTGCCCGGAACGGGTCCGACCAGCGGGTTACCATCTGGCGAGAAAGTAAACGCCCCGTTTACCCACGTCTTGATCCCCACGTTCTGAATCGACGGGTATCGCTCAAAGCCCAGCGTCAGTTCGTTTTCAATCCGATCCAGCTGTTCTTGGAACAGCTCTTCGCCGTAATTCCACGGTGCGCCGTCCATGGCCCAGTGTTCGTGATCAATCTCGTAGATACCAACAAGGACGCCCTTCTGGTCCTGCCGCATATAGGTGAACCCTTCGAGGTCGACGGTCATCGGCATCTCGAAATCCGCCTGCGCCACTTCGGGCACCGTGTCGGTAATCAGATAGTGGTGTTTCAGCGGCGAGACCGGCAGTTCGATGCCAGCCATGCGGCCCACCTGTTTGGCCCAAAGCCCAGCCGCATTGACCACATGTTCGCAAGTGATCGTGCCCTTGTCGGTCACCACCTGCCAACCATCCGCGGTTTGGATCAGCTCCTCAACCTTGGTTTCCTCGTAATACTCGGCACCACGTTTTCTGGCTGCCGTTGCATAAGCCTGCACCGTGCCGGTCGTGTCGATATAGCCTTCGCGGTCCGCCCACATAGCACCCAGCACGCCGTCGGTGGACATGATCGGGCAACGGCGCTGCGCCTCTTCCAGAGACAGCAACTCGCAATCCTCAATGCCGATAGACTGAAAAATACGGTAGTTCGCCTGTAGCCACTCCCACCGTTCGGGCGTTCCAGCCAACGTCAGGCCACCGGTCATGTGCATACCGATATTCTGACCCGATTCCTTTTCAATCTCACTAAGCAGATCGATGGTATACGCCTGCAGCGAGGCCATATTTGGGTCAGCGTTCAACGCATGAACCCCTCCGGCAGCGTGCCAGGAAGATCCCGATGCCAACCGCCGCCGTTCCAGCATCACCACATCCGACCAGCCGAACTTGGCCAGGTGATACAGAACCGAGGCGCCCACAACGCCGCCCCCGATAACCACAACACGGTACTGAGATTTCATCCTGCCCTCCCAACATGGCTTGGGCAGAACGCTAGACCCACTGTTCACTTCTGTCTAGACATTTCTGTACAGTTCTACCCGCACCAAATTGTTGGGCGAATTTCTCTGGTTTAAAGCTGCGCGCTGGGCCGTGTGCTGACCTTTTCGAACCAAGTCAGCGTTGCCGAGTTTTCCTGCGGTATTCGCGTCTTGATCACTCGGGCAAAGTCAACAAAGACAAATGTTGAGATGTCAGCCAGCGTAAACTCAGACCCGGCGATATAGGGACTTTCCGCCAATCGCCTTTCCAACAGATCGAAAAAATTTCCAACCCGCGCGGCACCTCGTTGCGCCAGTTTAGGAATTTGAGCGTGATTCACCGGACCAGGAATCGCCCTGTCGGCAAAGGCGGGATGCGTGTTGCGCAAAGTTTCGGCAATGGGCGCGCCGCCTTGCTGTTCAACGATACTGTTCCACATCAAAACCAGCCCTTTTTCATCCGGAGTGCGCCCCATCAAAGGCGGCTCGGGAAATCGGGTCTCGAGATAGGCCGCGATGCCAAGGTTCTCGGTCAGTGCCGTGCCCTCATCCGTGATCAGCACAGGAAGGGTCGCGTTCGGGTTGATCGCTTTGAACGCATCGCTCAGCTGTTCGCCTTTGCCGATCGAGACCTCGCGGGTTTCGACCTCTAACCTTTTTTCCGCGATGAACATACGAGCCCGGCGTGGGTTCGGGGCGGTCTTACAATCGTAGAACAGCATGGGATGCTCCTGTGTCTCAGCGGCGATAGACGAAGCACCGGCCCTGAACCGCACCGGGCGGCAAAGGCAATTCAGTCAGTTCGTCGAAATACATCCGATCACTGGAGACCATCAAACCACCTTCTGCGAGCAGAGGTTGGATCAACGGTGAAACAAATCTTGCAAAGGCGTCGTTCTTTTCTCGGTTATGCCCGCCAAGGTCCGCGTGGATCAGGCTTGCAGTGGCACCGAAACGCGTCAGCGCGGCGGGCAGCGTTTCGCGCACATCGCCCAGAATCACCCGATCCTCGGGGGGCGTTGAATCTGGGTGGGACGCCACCGCGCGTTCAAACACGTACACGGGGCGGTCTTTCACATATTGCGCCATGTGATGATAGGTCCGCCCATTGCCCAAACCCAATTCAAAGACCGGCCCCGCCATGCCACGCGATTCGGCAATGGCAAAATCCAGACAGGCGCGTTGCGACACCATGCGGTCAATGAACAGATCGAGTCGGCTTTGATCGTCGGGCACGGGGAAATCTCTCCTTGATATCAGTCGATTTGCCAGATGGGGTCGACATGGCCCGTGATCGCAAATCCTCAAGACTTTGTGTAGACAAATTGGTGTCAGTTTCACGTTTCCGCGACATTTCACCCCAAGAACGGGTTTGACTACCCCGCCCCAACCGCGCGAGACTGCGTCAAAAAACACGGGGAGTTGATCAAGCCGATGCCGACCTACGGCCCAACGGGTGGAATACCCGCATGACAGCTTTGTTGTCTGTCCGCGATTTGAGCATCGGTTTTGGTGCGGGCAACCCCGTTGTCAAAGGCGTCAATTTTGACGTCGAGGCGGGGCAGACACTTGCGCTGGTCGGCGAATCCGGTTCTGGCAAGACTATCTCGTGCAGGGCGGCGTTGCGGATTTTGCCACGCACCGCGCAAATTCGCAGCGGGACAATCATTCTGAATGATTCCAAAGGCACAGAGGATCTGACCAAGATTAGCGAAAAGCAGATGCGCGGCATTCGCGGCAACCGCGTTTCGATGATCTTTCAAGAACCGATGCGATCCCTGTCGCCGCTGCACAAGATCGGCAATCAGGTCAGCGAGGTTCTCTGGCTGCACCGTGGCGCCTCCGAGGCGCAGGCCCGCAAAGAAGTTTTGACTCAGTTCGAGCGCGTTGGCTTTCCCGATCCCCAACGTGCATATGATTCTTACCCGTTTGAATTGTCGGGTGGCATGCGCCAACGCGCCATGATTGCGATGGCGATGGTGTCCAAGCCGGAATTGTTGATCGCGGACGAGCCGACAACCGCGCTTGACGTGACGACACAGGCGCAGGTTCTGGGCCTGATCAAGGAATTGCAACGCGAAACCGGCATGGCACTGATCCTTGTCACCCATGATCTGGGCGTGGTCGCCAATATGGCAGAACAGGTCGTCGTCATGCACAAGGGCCGTGTGATGGAATCCGGGGCCGCCGCCCCGATCCTGACCTCACCCGCGCATCCTTACACGCAGCAATTGTTCAACGCCGCACCCGAGATTCCGGACGAAGACTCAGTTGGGATACCGATGCCCGACGAGGATCTGATCCTACAGATCAAGAACGTCTCAAAAACTTACACCTTGCGATCCAGCAAGGGTTGGAAGGGTGAACAACTGATCCATGCCTGCCGTGGCGTTGACATGAAGCTCGCACGCGGCAAGACGCTGGCCGTGGTCGGCGAAAGCGGCTCGGGCAAGACCACGGCTGCGCGTATCGCGTTGGGCGCCGAACTTCCCGATCCCGGCGGCGAGGTTCTGTTCCGCACCTCGCCAACCGAAGACCCTATTACCGTCCACCACATGACCCGCGCCCAGCGCACTGCGTTTCAGCGCAAGGCGCAAATGGTGTTTCAAGACCCCTACAGCTCGCTCAGCCCGCGCATGCGCATTCAGGATGCGATGACCGAGCCGTTGGAGATTCACAAGATCGGCACCGCATCTGAACAGCGTGACAAAGCCGCCGAGATGCTGCTGCGGGTTGGGCTGAACGCCGACATGCTGAAACGCTACCCTCATGCCTTTTCTGGTGGTCAGCGACAGCGTCTGTCCATTGCCCGCGCCATGATGCTGGACCCGCAGCTGATCGTGTGCGACGAACCTACATCGGCTTTGGATGTCTCGGTTCAGGAACAAATCCTGACCCTGCTGGAAGATTTGCAGGACAGTCTGAACCTGTCCTACTTCTTTATCTCTCACGACCTTGCCGTTGTGGCGCGCATTGCCGACGAGGTTGCCGTGATGCGCCGCGGGCTGGTCGTTGAACAGGCCCCGCCCGAGACCCTTTTCTACAATCCCCGCCACCCGTACACCAAGGCGCTGATTGCCGCCCAGCCAGAACCTGACATCAACCGCCCAATCGACCTGAAATTGGTTGCTTTGGGCGCAGGTTCGCCGGACAGTTGGGATGACGCCTTCCGATTTACTGACTCCGTGATACCTTCGCTGGTAGAGATGGAACCCGGCCATAAGGTACGATGCCATGTTTAAGACCACTCGCCCCCTGCTTCTGGCTGCCACGCTGACGGCTGCGTGGATGCTGCCCGCCTCGGCGGAAACACCCACCCCAAAGGAAAGCGGATTTTGGGAAAGTGAGGTGAGCGCGGGCAATCTGCCACCTGTTCAGGATCGCCTTCCCGATGAACCGCTGGTTGTCGATCTGGCGGCGAAGGGGCGTGAATTTGGAACGCCAGGCGGCACTTTGCGCACTATGGTCACCCGGTCCAAGGACATCCGCCAGATGGTTGTCTATGGCTATGCCCGGCTGGTGGGTTTCAACGAGAATTACGAACTTGTACCCGACCTGCTCGAGTCCTACGAAAGCGAAGACAACCGCAAGTTTACCCTGAACCTGCGCGAGGGGCATAAATGGTCAGACGGATCGCCGTTTACATCCGAGGATTTCAGGTACTGGTGGGAAGATGTCGCAAATAACGAGCTGCTCAGCCCGTCCGGCCCGCCCGATTTTCTGATCGTCGAAGGCAAAACGCCAACGGTGAGCTACCCCGACGAAACAACCGTAGTTTTCGAATGGGAGGACCCGAACCCGGATTTCCTGCAATCACTGGCACAGGCGCGCCCGCCCTTCATTTACCGACCGGCCGCATTTCTGAAGCCGTATCACGAGAAATATGCAGATCCCGAAGAGATGGCCGCGTTGGTTGAAGACAACCGCGTCAAAAGCTGGGCGGCACTGCACAACAAGCTGGATAACCTTTATAAATTCGACAACCACGAACTACCCACACTTCAGCCATGGCTGAATGCCAGCTCGGGCAAGAAAATCCGGCACAACTTTGTGCGCAACCCCTATTACCACCGCATCGACAGCAACGGTGTGCAGTTGCCCTATATCGACGTGGTCGAGATGGAGATTGTCGCCCCCGGTCTGGTCGCAGCAAAAACCAATGCCGGTGAAACCGACCTGCAAGGGCGTGGTCTGGCGTTCCGCGATGCGTCAATCCTGAAGAAGGGTGAAGAGGTCGGGAACTACAAGACACGGCTGTGGAAAACCGGTGTCGCGTCGCAGATCGCAATCTATCCGAACCTGAACTTTGCTGATGACGGTTGGCGCGACGTTCTGCGCGATGTCCGCGTGCGCCGTGCCCTGTCGCTTGCCATCGACCGCAAGACGATCAATCAGGCGCTGTATTTCAAATTGGCCCAACCCGGCGCGATGTCGGTTCTGCCCGCGTCGCCGTTCTATGATGAGGAAAACGCTCAGGCATGGGCGCAATACGACATCGAAATGGCCAATGCCCTACTGGATGAGGCCGGATTGACCGAGCGGGACAAGAACGGCATCCGCATGCTGCCCGATGGCCGCCCGATGGAACTGATCATCGAAACTGCCGGTGAACGGCAGGAGGTCGAGAACGCGCTGCAGATCGTCACCGACACCTGGCGCGAGATTGGCGTCGCTCTGGTCATGCGACCGCTGGACAGGGACATCTTGCGCAACCGCGTTTTTGCTGGAAACACAATGGCTTCAGTCTGGTTTGGCTGGGATGACGGTATTCCGCAGGCCCACACCTCGCCCGCCTATCTGGCGCCGACCGATCAGGTCTTTTTGGCTTGGCCCAAATGGGGTCAATTTTATCAAACCGGCGGCGACGCAGGCGAAGCCCCCGACATGCCCGAGGCAGAACGCCTGATGCAGTTGGCCCATGATTGGGAGGTCGCCACCAACGACGACGATCGCAAGGCAATCTGGACCGAGATGTTGAACATTCATGCCGAACAGCTATTTGCCATCGGCATTCTGAACGGCGCACCGCAGCCTGTGGTGGTGTCGAACCGCCTGCGCAACGTGCCCGAACAGGCCATGTGGGCATGGGAGCCCGGCGCCCATTTCGGCATTCACCGGCCGGACGAATTCTTCTTCGCCGACTGATCAGGAGCAGCTAAATGGTCATGCTGCGCTATGCGGTGTATCGCTTTTTCACGATGCTGCTGACTCTGTTGGTGGTGTCGGTGCTGATCTTCGTGATCATCAACCTTCCGCCTGGAGATTACCTGAGCAATCAGATCGCCGAGTTGCAGGCTTCCGGCCAGTCTGCCGGCGTGGCCAAGGCGGAATTTCTGCGTGCGGAATATGCGCTGGACCGGCCCGTCTGGGAACAATATCTGATCTGGATGGGATTCTGGCCCGGCCCGCACGGGTTCGAGGGGCTTCTGCAGGGCAACTATGGTTGGTCCTTCGAATTCGACCGCCCCGTGGCCGAGATTGTAGGCGATACCCTGTGGTTGACCGTAGTGGTCAACCTGGCCGCCATCCTGTTCGTCTACGCCGTCGCGCTGCCGCTTGGTGTCCTTGCTGCTGCCAAGTCCCGGACGTGGATCGACTACACGTCGGCTTTTGTGGGGTATCTGGGTCTGGCCACGCCGAACTTTCTGCTTGCGCTGATCCTGTTCTATTACGGCCACCGTTACTTCAACCTACCCATCGGCGGCTTGATGGACCCATCCTTTGAAGGCCAGCCGATGAGCTGGGACAAGTTGAAGTCCATTCTTGTCCACCTGATCGTCCCGACCTTTGTGATCGGCACCTCGGGGGCTTCGGCCATGATGCAACGCTTGCGTGCCAACATGCTGGACGAGTTGGGGAAACCCTATGTGGAAACCGCAATCGCCAAAGGGATGGCCCCGTCGCGGATGCTGGCGAAATACCCGCTGCGCGTGGCGTTCAACCCCTTCGTGGCGGATATCGGCAACCTGCTACCCTCGATGGTGTCCGGCTCGGTTTTGGTCTCGGTTGTTCTTGGCCTGCAAACCATCGGCCCGACCCTTCTGACGGCACTGAAAACGCAGGATCAGTTCCTGTCCGCCTTTATTCTGATGTTCGTGGCCCTGCTGACCCTCATCGGCACCATGATATCTGACATTCTGCTGGTCATGCTTGACCCGCGCATCCGGTACGAGGGGCGTGAAGCATGACCCAACATTCCGATGGTCGCTATGTCGACGACGCCCCCTATGACCCGGACGCCGCCCTGCAACAGCTCGAGCGTGCCGATCTGGACGCGCCAAACTGGGTGCTGGTTTGGCGCAAGTTCAAAACTCACAAGCTGGGCTTGATCTCGGGCATTTTCCTGCTGCTGTGTTATCTGATGCTGCCTTTCGCAGGGTTCATCGCGCCTTATGGTCCGAATGAACGCAACGGAGAGCATCTTTATGCGCCGCCGCAAAGCGTCAACTGGTTCTATGAGGGCAAATTCATCGGCCCCCATGTCTTTCCCATCGTTGCCGAGGCCGATCTGGAAACCTTCCAATGGAAATTCGTACCCGACCTCGAAGATCCGCGCCCGATCAAGTTTTTCTGTGAAGGGTCGGAATACAAACTGGCTGGCCTAATCAAATCCGACACTCACCTGTTCTGCGCGCCCGAAGGGGCGACGCTGTTCCTGTGGGGGTCGGACCGTCTGGGCCGGGATGTGTTCAGTCGCATTCTCTACGGCGCGCAGCTGTCGCTGACCGTAGGTTTAATCGGCATCTCGGTGTCTTTCACCCTTGGAATTATCTTCGGTTCGATGGCCGGCTATTTCGGCGGCAAGATCGACTGGGTGATCAACCGGGTCATTGAAATCCTGCGCTCTTTGCCTGAACTACCCCTGTGGTTGGCCCTGTCCGCCGCGGTGCCTTCGAATTGGAGCCCGGTGGCGGTGTTTTTCATCATCTCGATCATCCTCGGCATCCTCGATTGGCCCGGTCTGGCCCGATCCGTGCGCGCCAAATTCCTGTCGCTGCGCGAAGAGGAATACGTGCGCGCCGCCGAGATGATGGGCGCAAGCTCGGGCCGCGTGATCCGCAAACACCTGCTGCCCAACTTCATGTCCCACCTGATCGCATCGGCCACCTTGTCGATCCCGGCGATGATCCTTGGAGAAACGGCGCTCAGCTTCCTTGGCCTTGGGCTGCGCGCTCCTGCGGTCAGCTGGGGGGTGATGCTGAATGACGCGCAGAACCTGGCCTCGATCGAGATCTATCCGTGGACGGCAATTCCAATGCTGCCAATCATTGTCGTTGTACTGGCGTTCAACTTCCTGGGCGACGGATTGCGCGACAGTCTGGACCCGTACCAGCAATGAGCCTGATTTCCGCCCTCCCCGCCGCAGACAGCTACAAGTCGACCGGGAAGGGCGCATGGTCCAGCGCGTTTGCTGTATCCGAACTGGCAACCGCCAGTTTCGCTGCCGTTGGTCAAGAGTTGGCGCGCCTGATCACAGCAATGAACCTTGCCCCCACAACGCCTGAGATATCGGTCAATCATCGTTTGGCTTCGCTGTGGTACGGGTCTTCGTTCAAACCAGACGGGTGGGAGATGCCCAGCCTCTGGGACCCAATCGCCGGGGATTATCAGGCGTCGGATGGCTGGATCAGGCTGCACACCAATCTGCCCTCCCACCGGGCAGCGGCGCTGAAGGTGCTGAAGGCGCAAGCCAACCGGGACGCAGTTGCACAGGCTGTGAAAGACTGGTCCATCGCCGATTTAGAAACCTCGGTTGTGGCCGAGGGCGGCGCGGCCGCCGCGATGCGCGGTCGGACCGAATGGCTGGAACACCCGCAAGGGCGGGCGGTGTCGCGCGATCCGCTGATCGGATGGCACAGCCCGCGGCATATCACGCCGCGCGACCGTCCCGAGGCAACGGCTCGACGTCCGCTGGCAGGCTTGCGCGTTCTGGACCTGACGCGTGTTCTGGCCGGACCGGTCTCGACCCGTACGCTTGCGGGGTTCGGTGCCGAAGTTCTGCGCATCGACCCGCCCGGATGGGATGAGCCGGGTGTCATTCCGGGTATTTCACTGGGCAAACACTGCGCCTATCTAGATCTGAAATCGCCAGCCGGTCTGAAGAAGCTGGAAGACCTGCTGGCGCAAGCAGATGTCTTCATTCATGGCTACCGCCCGGGTGCGCTGGATGCGCTTGGACTGACCAAGATAAAACGTGATGAACTGGCTCCCAACCGAATTGAGGTCACTCTGAACGCTTATGGCTGGCAGGGGCCGTGGTCCAACAGACGTGGTTTTGACAGCCTCGTACAGATGAGCGCTGGCATCGCAGACGCGGGTCGCGCTTGGGCCAAGGCCGAAAAACCCACCCCTCTGCCGGTTCAGGCGCTGGATCACGCGACAGGCTATCTGATGGCTGCGACGGTCCTGTCAGCAATGGCCGAAGCCGCGTCTGCAAACTCCATCATGCTGGCGCAGCTGTCCCTGGCCCGCACAGCGGAACTACTGGCTGCGTTGGCAAAATCCGAGCAGGACGAAGAGATCACAACCCCCACAACTTCCGATTACGCACAAGAGATTGAAGCTTCCGGCTGGGGCCCCGGCCATCGCCTGAAACCGGCTTTGTCCGTTGGCCAGGCCCATATGTCATGGCCTCTGCCAGCCGCGAAGCTGGGCACATCCCAACCTATCTGGCCTTCGCTGACCACCTGAGCCAACCGCCGCGCGGTACGCGCGGCCCGGCCCAACACTTTGGGGGGCGTCTCGTCAGAGACGCATCCCAAGGGGGCGGGAGCCTTCCCTAGCGATCATCCCCGCCGGGGCCGATATCGTCCAGATAATCCTCATCAATCGCCGCCTGCACCGCGCCGGTCACGGCTTCACGCTGCTTCGGCGTCAGATCCTCGGGTTCTTTGCCTTCGGCCAGCCGCACGGTGACTTCGCGATGAGCAAACTTGATCCCTTCGCGTGCGAATAGCTCGCGGATATCTTGATAGACTCTCTTGCGCACCAGCCACTGGTCACCGGGTTTGGTCATGAACTTGACCCGGATGATCATCGCGGAATCCTGCATCTCAATCACGCCCTGCGATTTCAACGGCTGGATAAAGTTGTCGCCGATCACGGGGTCGCTCAGCAATTGCTGACCCAGCTTCTTGATCAGCTTGCGCACCTTTTCAACATCGGTGTCATAGGTCACACGCAACGGCAATTTCATGATCACCCAATCGCGGGAATAGTTGGTCAGCACCTTGATCTCACCAAAGGGAATAGTGTTCAGCGCGCCCAGATGGTGACGCAACTGGAATGAACGAACCGAGATTTTTTCAACCGTCCCCTTCACATCCCCGATGTCGATGTATTCTCCTTTACGAAAGGCATCATCCATCAGGAAGAACGCCCCCGAAAAGATATCGCGCACCAGCGTTTGCGAGCCGAACCCAACAGCCAGACCTACCACCCCGGCACCGGCAAACAGCGGGCTGACATTAATCCCCAACTCCATCAACACGATCAAAACGATGGTAACGACGACAACGGCCAGGATCGCCCCACGGAACAGGGGCAGCAGGGTCGCCAGACGGCTTTGCCCGCCTTCGCCGCCTTCATCGCCCAACTCGGCCTCTTCGCCGCCATCATCGGTTTCTTCAGCAATTTTCGAGTCGATCCAGATGCGGAAGAAGTGGAAGAGAATATAGCCGATGAACAGGATGACCATCACATCCAGCGCACGCTCGACCGGCAAGTCCTCGCTCCAGCTGGCTTCGGGGTTCCAGATCACCACCAACGCATAAAGCCCGACCACAAAGGCCAAAATCCCTGCCACGCGACGGGCCAAATCCTCATATGTCAGGATCGAATGTTGGCGCAGTTCCGCCTCGGGTGTCTCGACGGCTTCATCATCCTCTTCCGTGGCCGCCGCATTCATGTCTTCCATTTGGCGGTTACGGTCAAAGTAACGCTCCAGCAGGTAATTCATTGCTCCGTAGGCCACGACCACAGACATGAAAATCAAATAGCTGCTGGCCACGATCGGCAGAGAATTCTCATTCTCAAGCACCAGATCCACCGCCAGCTTGAACCAGCTGAATACGATATAGACAACCAGCACAGGCGCCCACGCGAATGAGATGAACCGCAAAATCCACGACACTTGGTCCGGTGCGCGCCCGCCGCGAATGGCATTCGAAATGGCGCGCGCATTGAACATGATCATCAACAAATTACCCAGCGCGCCCAACATGGTCAGGCCACCATAGACCAAGGCATAGACATTGTAGTTCAACCCAAAATCCGCCACCCAAGTGGCGAACAACACAACCGAGATGTCGTAGGTCGCCAGCGCCGACGCCCAGAAATACAGCCGCTTTGCGTCTCGATCTGAGAAGGGCGGCAAACGGTATTGGCTCAGATAAGGGGACAGAACCATCCGCCACAGGTCGGATATCGTGCGCGACAGGAAAAACGCCGTAAAGATCGCAGTGACCGTAAACTGAATCGAGATATCTTCGGCTTCACCAAAGAACAGGTACCCCACGATCAGCGCCATCAGCATCGCAAAGATCGTGCCTCCGATCCCCATGAAAAACCGGAACACCAAAAACGGCATTTTCTCCCGATAGCCCTGCGGGTTTTCCTTGGACCGTGCCACAACCAGCTTTTTGGCCATGCGCTTGCCGTAAATCTCGGTGGACAGCCAGCGCCCCAGCAGCAGAAACAGAATGTTCCACGCCAGAACCTCGACATAGGTCTGAATGCGGCCATCCGGGCTGGTCTGCCGCAGGACGTACTGAACTTCGAAAATAGAATAGGGCAAAGCCTCTAGGCGCGATTCCATGGACTCGCGGAACTTTGAGAACCTTTCCTGCGCTTTCATCAGTTGCGATCCGTCGCCCATCGGCCCATGCGCGTCCTCGGCCGAGGCATCAGCACCTGGCCGACCGCCCGAAGACACAACCTGCCCCGCGCTGTCGATGACAATTATGCTGGCGCCGGCCTCGGTTGCCGCCTTGATCGCGGCAGCCAGATCACCATCGGTCCCAGTTTCGGCCTCAGACTCTGAGGTATATCCGGGGATCAAAGGGACTTGCGCCGATGCCTCTGTGACGAAGGCCGCAGCAAACGCCCACAGGATCAGAGCCATTCCAGCAATTAGTCTGAGTTTCATCAATTTTTCTGTCCAAGTCGTATGTTGCATCGCAGGTTACAGAAGCGCCTGAGCGTATTCAAATATTCAGCGTTTCACGGCTCAAGTTCGTGTCATTTCGTGTTTCGGCTGCAATGCAGGCGACAAGAGTGTTTGCAACCTTGGAAAAACTGAATATGACCGACCCAGTAGTATGAGTGGAATGGCAAGATCAACGCAGGGTGTAACGGGGAAAAACGCCCCAATACCATCTGTACTTTGGCTGTTGCCATTTCGCCATGTTTGACGAATTTGCACAATCTCGGCACCCCCTTTGGCAAGCGGCGTCAAAGAATATACGGTAACGGAGTTTAACGCGCGGATTTGCACCCAGGGACACGACAGGCGAAGGCATGAGCCTAGGAATACAAAACAACATCACCGGCCGTGCGCCGCGCATACTGTTCTACAGCCACGATACATTTGGATTGGGGCATCTGCGCCGGTCGCGCGCCCTTGCCGCAGCTATCACGCAAGCCAACCCGCAAGCGTCAGCCCTGATCCTGACCGGGTCACCCGTGGCAGGTCGGTTCACCTTTCCGCGCCGGGTCGACCACGTGCGCCTGCCAGGTGTGACCAAACGTGCCGATGGCTCGTATGCAGCGCGCACCATTGGCATGGGGATCGAAGAGGTAACCGAACTGCGTGCAGGTCTGATCCAGACTGCCGTCCAGCAATTCGACCCCGATATGCTGATCGTCGACAAGGAACCCACCGGTTTTCGTGGGGAGTTGCTGCCGACACTGGAACATCTGTTGCATTCGCAACGCACCAAGCTGGTTCTTGGCCTGCGCGACGTGCTGGACGAACCCGAAGTTCTGGCCGCCGAGTGGGAGCGGAAAGAGGCCCTTGCCGCGACCGAGCGCTTCTATCACGAAATCTGGGTTTACGGTCTGCGCTCGATCTATGATCCGACCAAAGGGCTGCCGCTTAGCCACGCGGCGCAATCGCGCACGCATTGGACCGGTTACCTGCGGCGGGATCTTGGCCCTGTAGGCGAGCCACCTGAACAACCCTACATCCTGATCACGCCAGGTGGCGGTGGCGACGGTAAGGCGATGGTGAACCAGGTTCTCTCCGCTTACGAAAAAGACCCTACCCTGTCGCCGCGTGCAGTGCTGGTTTACGGCCCCTTTCTTTCCGGTGAGTTGCGTGAAGAATTCGAGACCCGCGTTGCCGCGTTGAATGGCCGGGTGACCGCCGTGGGGTTCGAATCCCAGATCGAAACGCTTTTTGCGGGGGCCGCCGGGGTGGTCTGTATGGGCGGTTACAATACTTTCTGCGAAGTTCTGTCCTTTGACAAACGTGCCGTCATCGTGCCTCGCACGACGCCACGACTAGAACAGTGGATTCGCGCCTCGCGCGCAGAAGGGCTGGGCCTTGTGCGGATGCTGGACGAAAACCGCGACGGGCTGACAGCGGATGCGATGATCGAGGCGATCCGCGACCTGCCGCACCAACCCCTGCCATCGCAGACCATTCAGGACGGGCTGCTGGACGGGTTGGATTATGTCATCGACCGCGTTGACGCGTTGCTAGGCCAGGAACAGGAACGGGCCATCGGATGACCACAGCCCAGCCGAAACTGGCGGTGCTGGTCAAAGGGTGGCCGCGCCTGTCCGAGACGTTCATTGCCCAGGAACTTGTCGCCCTGCAAGAGGCCGGGCACAGCTTTGACATCTGGTCTTTGCGCCATCCGACCGACGTAAAACGGCACCCGCTGCACGACCGTTTTCAGGGTCAGGTGCATTACCTGCCAGAATACCTTTACGAAGAACCACAGCGTGTCTGGGCTGCGCGACAGACTGCGCAAGCCCTGCCGGGCTATGCCGAGGCCTACCGGGTCTGGCGCGCCGATCTGCGCCGTGATCCGACCCACAACCGCATACGGCGTTTTGGTCAGGCCTGCGTTCTGGCCGCCGAATTACCCGACGTGACACAAGTGATGTATGCGCATTTCATGCACACCCCATCCTCGGTCGCGCGCTACGCCGCCATCATGCGTGGCCTGCCGTGGAGTTTTTCTGCCCACGCCAAGGACATCTGGACATCTCCCGAGTGGGAAAAGATCGAAAAACTGCGCGCCGACACCCATGGAGCGGCTTTTGGTGCGACCTGCACGGCAATTGGGGCCGACCATCTACGCAGTTTGGCCGACGATCCCGCGCGGGTTGATCTGATCTATCACGGGCTGGATCTGAACCGTTTTCCATCTCCGCCGAACCGTACGCCACGCGCGCCGGACGGGCCATTTAACATGCTCTCGGTCGGTCGTCTGGTCGAGAAAAAGGGCTTTGACCGGCTGATCGAGGCATTTGCCATGCTGCCAGAAACGCTGGACTGGCACTGGACGCACATTGGCGGCGGAACACTTGGCAATACCTTGCGTTATCGGGCCGACGCCGCTGGCCTGTCGCAACGGATCACGTGGCAAGGCGCTTGTGATCAACCCGAAGTGATCGAAGCAATGCGCAGCGCAGACCTGTTTGTGCTTCCCAGCCGGATCGCCAGTGACGGAGACCGCGACGGGCTACCCAATGTTTTGATGGAGGCCGCATCACAGCTGTTGCCGATACTGTCGACGCCGGTATCGGCCATCCCCGAGTTTATTGAAACCGGCACCCACGGCGTCTTGTCCGACGATGATCCTGCCGCATTGGCCAGCGCCATCATCCATCTGGCCGCCGATCCGCAGCAAACTGCTTTGATGGCAAGTGCCGCCTATGATCGTTTGATCGCCGATTTCCGCATGGATCCCGGCATTGCCCGCCTGTCCAAACGACTGCGCGCATTGGGTTCGGACATAGGCTGATGGCACGAGTGGCCTATTACTCCCCGATGAAAGCGCCGGACAGCCCGGTGCCGTCGGGGGATCGCGAAATGGCCCGCAACCTGATGCAGGCGATCGCCGCGCAAGAGGATATGGTCGAACTGGCCTCGCGGCTGCGTACCTACGACAAAGCCGGGGACGCGCAGGTGCAGACCGCATTGCGCGCCAAGGCTGACGCCGAGGTGCAACGTCTGATCGCCGATCTTCCCGCGGACACCGCGCTTTGGGTGACCTATCACAACTATTACAAGGCCCCCGATCTGCTGGGCCCGCGTGTCTGCAAGGCGCGCAACATTCCCTACGTTCAGTTGGAAAGCACCCGCGCAACCAGCCGCCTGACAGGTCCCTGGGCCGGGTTTGCAAAAGCTGCACATGACGCCTGTGATGCAGCGCAGGTGATTTTCTACCACACCTCCAATGACCTGATCACTCTGGAACGGGAACGGTACGGGGATCAAAGCCTTGTGGAACTGCCCCCTTTCCTACCCCGGTCGGATTTGCCGCCCGCCTCGGGCTGTGAGGGGCCGATGCTGACCGTGGGCATGATGCGGCACGGTGACAAGCTGGCTTCTTACACTCTTCTAGCGCAGGCTCTGGCCTTACTGGACGGCGACTGGTCCTTGGATATTGCGGGTGATGGCCCAGCACGTCCCGAAGTCGAGGTGCTGATGGCGCCGTTCGGATCAAAGGTCCGGTTTCTGGGGCAATGTGACCGCGATGCTTTGCAGAAGCTGTACGGTGCGGCCTCGGTACTGGTTTGGCCGGGAGTGAACGAGGCCTATGGCATGATCTATCTTGAGGCGCAGGCCAGCGGTGTGCCTGTTGTAGCGCAGGACCGGCCCGGCGTGCGGGATGTGCTGTCCCCGTCGGACTATCCTTCGGTCGACGCTGGCCCCGAAGGATTGGCCGCACGGCTGCGCACCTTGCTGGATGACCTTTCTTTGCGCCTGTCACTGGGGGCCAAAGCCCGCGCGCGCGTGGCCGAACGTCACCTGATGCCCGCAGCAACCGACCGGTTCTGGCAGGCAACACGACCCTTGATGGAGGTTCGATCATGACCCGGCTAGCACTGCTTCGGCACGGTCACACCCATTGGAACCGCGCGGGCCGCATTCAGGGACGCAGTGATATACCGCTGGACGAAGATGCGCAGGCAGAGCTATCCGCTATGCAACTGCCCGCGCCATGGAAGGACGCGGACCTCTGGTCCAGCCCCCTGCTGCGGGCCAGCGAAACCGCCCGTCTGGTCGCGGGACGCGAGCCGCAGACTTCGGACGCGCTGACCGAGATGAACTGGGGTGATTGGGAAGGGTTACACGGGGTCGACCTGATTGCCGACCCCGACAGCGGATACCGCCATATCGAAGACTGGAGCTGGGATTTTCGCCCGCCAAACGGTGAAAGCCCAGCTGAGGTCTGGGCCCGTCTGCAGCCCTGGCTGAACGCGTTGTCGGGCGATACGGTTGCCGTCTGCCACATCGGTATTATGCGGGTCATTCTGGCGCGGGCCTGGGGATGGGATTTCAATGGCCCCGCCCCCTTTAAAATCAAACGCAACCGCATGTATATCGTCGATATGTCGACACTACGTCCCCAGCCCGAACCCGTCCGCCTGATCAGACCAGAGGCATCACAATGAAGGTGATGATTGTTGTCACGCACTTGTTGGGCACCGGGCATCTGAGCCGGGCGCTGACTTTGGGCCGGGCTTTCGTACGGGCCGGGCACGAGACCTTTGTTGTCTCAGGTGGAATGCCGGCACCACAGCTAGACAGCGCGGGCATGACCCTGTTGGGGCTTCCACCGCTGCGTTCGGACGGCACGGATTTCACCCGGCTTTTGACCCAAAGCGATGAAGTGGCCGATGCCGCCTATCTGACATCGCGCGAAACCGCATTGGTCGCAGCCGTGCAGAGTTTCGCACCTGATGTGCTGATCACCGAGCTTTTTCCCTTTGGTCGCCGGTCACTTGCGGCCGAGTTCAATGCCGCCTTGGTGGCCGCCAGGAACTTACCGCGACGGCCGGTCGTTCTGGGCTCGATCCGCGATATTCTGGCCCCGCCATCGAAGGCATCAAAGGCGGAACGCACGGAAGAGATCGTGTGCCAGTATTACGACGGTATCCTCGTCCATTCAGATCAAAGCGTTGTTCCGCTGGAGGTGAGCTGGCCGGTGACCGATCGATTGCGCTCGCGGTTGTTCTATACCGGTTTTGTTGCGCCCGAGGCGCCTGTGCCGCATCCTGACGCGGTGGGCGATGGCGAAATATTGGTCAGCGCCGGTGGCGGATCTGTGGGCCAGCCGATCTTTCGCGCGGCCATCGAGGCCGCCCAAAAGATACCCAACAGGCGCTGGCGCCTGTTGGTGGGCGGGCAGGACGCAAGGGCACGTATTGATCAACTGTCACAACTCGTGGGCGATGCCCAAGTGACGCTGGAACCGGTGCGCCCGGACTTCCGGCAAATGCTGCCCCATGCGGCGGCCTCAGTCAGTATGTGCGGCTACAACACGGCGCTGGATATTTTGCAATCGGGAACGCCTGCGGTTTTTATCCCGTTCGACGACGGCAAAGAGGTTGAGCAGGGTTTGCGTGGTCAGAGCCTCTCGGACCTGTCGGCCATCGATGTGTTGCCTAGCAAATCCCTTAATGGGGATTCATTAGCACGGGCCGTTGCGTCGGTCATGTCAGATGGCCCACGCCCGGTTTCAGCGCAGGGCTTTGACGGGGCCGCAAGATCGGTCGAGATTGCCGTGAACTTGCGGGAGCAAACAAGATGATGGACTGGCGCCCTTTGGAGGCGGAGTTGGACATCTGGCAGGCGCAGGGCTTGTCGCTGCCGCTGTGGTGGCGGGATGATGACGCCATATCAAGGACACCGCAGCTTGAAAGGCTGTCAGAGCTGTCACGGTCGCTTGGCCTGTCCGTTCATCTGGCGATCATTCCTCGTGATGCCGATGCCGGGCTGGGCGATTACGTCACGCAGCAGCAGTGGCTGATTCCTGTAGTGCATGGCTGGGCTCATCAAAACCACGCACCGCCTGACGAGAAGAAATCCGAATTCGGGTTGCACCGCCCGCTTGAGGCCATAATCGTCGACGCGCAATCCGGGCTGGAGCGCCTGCGTACTTTGTTCGGAGACAGGCTGTGTCCGATGTTTGTACCGCCCTGGAACCGCATCGCGCCCGAGGTGGTGCAGGAATTACCTGATCTTGGGTATCGCATCGTCTCGACAGCGACACCGCGCAAGACGCGGGAACCTGTCCCAAGGCTGGAGCAGATCAACACCCATCTGGACCCGATTGACTGGCGCGGAACGCGCGGGTTGGTGGCGGCGGACAAGTTGATCATTCAGACAGCAGACCTTTTACGCGACCGGCGTGAAGGACGCGCCGACATTACCGAACCTTTTGGCGTCTTGACCCACCATCTGGTCCATGTTCAGGAGATCTGGACCTTTACCCAAGAGCTGCTGAGCCGACTTCTGGACGGCCCCGGTTTTGCCTGGGCAGGCCCCACAATACCAACCGGAGAACCCGAATGAGCCGACTGGATTCCATGCTACGCCGCCTGACCGCGCAACGCGACGGGTTGAATTGGGCGGTCGCGCAGATCAGCGACATGGACGGCGATGTTCTGGACATGGGGCTGGGCAACGGTCGCACCTATGACCATTTGCGGGAAATTCTGCCAGATCGGCGGATCTGGGTCATGGACCGGGTGCTGCAATGCCATCCGTCCAGCACCCCTCCGGCCGAGGACTTTCTGCAGGGCGAAGCGGAGCCCATGCTTGAAAAGCTTGGTATCGACGGGCCAAAGATCGCGCTGGCCCATTATGATTTTGGACGTGGCATCAAAGAAGACGATGTTGCCGAAGCAGCGCGTCTTAGCCCGCTAATTGCGCGGGTAATGCGGCCCGGCGGGTTGCTGATATCGGGGCAACCTCTAACCGGGTTCGAAGAGATCAAAGGTCCGGATACCATCGCGCCGGGCCGGTATCTGTTCTACCGCGCCTGATCAAGCCACGCGCCGTCCACGAGACCACACCCCGTTCAGCGCTGGGGCGCCATGGTGAAGACAGAATCGGATGATATCTGCGCGCGCGCCGCTGCGCAGTTCTCCGCGGTCGTCCAAACCAACAACCTGTGCTGGCGTCCGCGTCACCGTTCGCAGGCCACGGGCCATATTGCCCCATATCTCCCCCAGACGTGTAGCCGACAACAGCAACGCGGCGGGAACATAATCTGAGGAGAGAATGTCGAGATGGCCCAGATCGGCGAGTTCCTGAGCGGCCACATTGCCGGAATGCGACCCGCCCCGGATCAGATTAGGCGCCCCCATCATCACCTTTATCCCGTGTTCGCTGCAGGCGCGTGCGGCCTCGACGGTGGTGGGAAACTCGGCCAGCCGGATGCCGTGTCCTGCCGAGACTCGCACCTGTTCCGGGGTGGTGTCATCATGGCTGGCCAGCATGGCCCCAAACCGCTTGGCGGCCTTGACGGTTTCGACCTCGTGCTTGTCTCCGTTGCGCTTTCGCATTGCCTTGAGGTCCGCGACATGGCGCTGAAACCCTTCGCCCTCCAACCCCAGCTTTCCTTTCAGGTAAATCTCAAGTTTCGACATATCTTGAAACTGACGTTGGCCAGGTGTGTGATCCATCAACGAAACCAGCCCAACCCTATCTTCGGGGCCGAACTCGTTTAACTCCTCGACCAGGGTCTCTGAACACACCTCGGCCCGAAGATGCAGAAAATGGCTGATCTTCAACACGTCTTGTTCCCGTAGTTGCCACAGTTCACGAGACAGTTCGCGGGCGTATCGTCGGTAACGCTGGCCGCTGGGGATTGACCCGACGCGTATCGCATCGAAGACAGTGGTGATCCCGGTGCTGGCCAGCTCGGCATCATGGGCCAAGATGGCCGCCGCATGCGGCCAGTCGACCTTGGGGCGCGGTTGGATATGGCGTTCCAGATTGTCGGTGTGCAGCTCGACCAGACCGGGGCTGACATAGTCACCTTCGCAATCAATCGCGCCCGGGGGAACCGTGCGGCCGGTGGCGATCTCGGCAATCGATTCACCTACGATACGGACGCTGCCGGTGATCGTCTCATCGGCAAGAACAAGCATGGCATTGGCAAGGATCATTTCTTCTGTCATCTGAACTTCACACGGTCTGAACAAGTGGAAAGGCTGCGCACAGGAGGCCAACGTGACATTCACGCGATACGCGATCTATTTTATGCCCCCGGCGCGGGCGGAATGGACGAAATTCGCCACCAGCTGGCTGGGCTGGGATATGGAGGTCGGAACGCCCATTGCCCACCTGGTGATAAACGGTGTGGACGTTGCAGCCGTGACCGAGGTGCCGCGCAAATACGGGCTGCATGCGACGATGAAGCCCCCGTTTCGCCTGCGGTATGGGCAGTCGGTTGAAGCGTTGCACGACGCCTGCGCGCGGCTTGCGGCCACGCAGGCCCCGGTCGCCCTGGGCGGGCTGCAGATCGCCCGATTGGGTCGGTTTCTGGCTTTGCGTCCGATGGGGGATGAGGTCGCTCTGAACGCGCTGGCTGCCGCCTGTGTGCGTGATCTGGACAGCTTTCGTGCCCCGCCATCGGAGGCCGAACTGCACCGCCGCCGCGCCCATGGCCTGAACGCCCGGCAAGAGGCTAACCTGGTGCAATGGGGTTATCCGCATGTGATGGAGTCTTTCCGCTTTCACATCACCCTCAGCGGTAAATTGGACAAACCCACGTTGTCGACAGTTGAGCGCGCGCTGCAATCGCACCTTGTTCCCCTGCTGCCCGCGCCCTTTCAAATCAATGATCTGGCTTTGGTGGGCGAGGCAAGGGATGGGCGGTTTCACCTGATCCATCGCTACGTCCTTTCCGGCTGAAGCTGATCGAGAATGGCTTCAACCGTAGCCTCCAGCGGCCCGGAGTTGTCAATCTCGATCACCCGTTTCAGCCCCTCGGGCAAAGGCACTTTGGCACACGCCAACCTTCGTGTCTGCTCAGGTGCGCTCTCACGTCCGCGCATCAACAGGCGTTGCGCCAATACTTCAGGGTCAGCGGTCAGAGAGATCACGATCAGATCGCCAAACACCTCTTGGGCCTGCAACAAGACGGATCGGGACAGGTTCACCAATACGGCATCTGCCCTTTGCCGCTGTTGTTCAATGGTGCGGGGCACGCCGTAGAACAATCCATGCGCGGACCAGTGTAGCGCAAAGGCATCCCGCGCAACCATCTGATGAAACTCTTCAACAGACACTCGGTCGAAATCCTCACCCTCTTCGCCCTCGGGTCGCGTGATCACGCGGCGCGTCAAACAAATACCGATCGCACGTGCCACCAACGCCTGCATCACGCTGTCCTTGCCGACGCCTGACGGGCCCACGACGGCTATGACAGTGGCAAGGCTCATGCGGCCATTCCAGGTGCAAAGTCGGACAGGTCGAACTGGCGATCACAGACGCGCTTGCGTGCGTCGACATCGTGGAAAATGCCGACAATTGCCGCGCCGCGTGCCTTGGCCTGGGTGATCAGCGCCAGAACCGTCTCGCGGTTCTTTGCATCCAGTGAGGCCGTGGGCTCATCCAGCAACAACGCCGGATAGTCATGCACAAAGCCTCGCGCGATATTCACCCGCTGCTGTTCACCGCCGGAAAATGTCGTAGGGCTTAGGGTCCACAAGCGTTCGGGAATGTTCAGCCGCACCAGCAGATTAGCTGCTTTGTCCAGAGCCACTTGCCGGTCAAATCCGATGGCCAACAGTGGTTCGGCCACAACCTCAAGCGTTGGCACTCGTGGGACGACACGCAGGAATTGGCTGACGTATCCCAGCGTTTCGCGGCGCAGGTTCAAAATCTCACGCGGTTCAGCCTGAGCTACGTCGAGCCCACCAACCAGAACCTGACCGGATGCCGCGAGATAGTTGCCATAGATCACCCGCATCAAAGTCGACTTGCCCACCCCCGACACCCCGGTCAAAGCAACACACTCGCCAGGCATGACTTTCAGCGAAGCGCCTTCCATCACCGGGATCACGGCACCGTTCTGATTGTGCAGGGTAAAGCTTTTGCTGACACCTTTAAGTTCGATCATCGCCTTCCCTTTCACACTTGTAGTACGCTTGAAACCAAAAGCTGCGTATAAGCGTGCTGCGGATCGTCCAATACCTGATCGGTCAACCCGGCCTCAACCACGTGGCCGTCCTTCATCACCATCAACCGATCCGCCAGCAGCCGCACCACGGCCAGATCATGGGTGACAATTATGGCGCTCAGCCCCATCTCGCGCACCAGCCCCCGCAGCAAGTCCAGCAAGCGCGCCTGAACCGAGACATCCAGCCCACCGGTCGGTTCATCCATGAACACCAGCCGAGGCCCCGTCACCAGGTTGCGCGCGATCTGCAAGCGCTGCTGCATCCCACCGGAAAACGCGGTGGGGCGGTCATCAATGCGGTCTGTGTCAATCTCGACTCGCCCCAACCAATCCATGGCATCGCCTCGGATCGACCCATAGTGGCGGTTACCCAAGGCCATCAGCCGTTCGCCTATGTTCCCCCCCGCGCTGACCGACATGCGCAAACCGTCACTTGCATGCTGATGGACAAAGGCCCAATCCGTTCGCCCCAGCATCCGGCGTTCGGGTTCCGACATGGTCACTGTGTCCATCGGACCATCCGTGCGCGTGTCAAAGATCACCTGCCCCGTGTCCGGCTCCAGATAACCTGCCAGACAGTTCAGCAATGTTGTCTTGCCTGAGCCGCTTTCGCCAACAACCCCCATAACCTCACCCGGATAGAGATCAAAACTGACGCCAGTACATCCAATCCGCGCGCCATATGTCTTGGTGATGTCCTGAACGCTCAGCAGGGGTGTCATGCTTGTCACCTCGGGTCGTACGCAAATTCGATCCGGTTGCCGCCGGGTTCCCGGATCATGAAATGGATTTTCGGACCCGCGCCGGATGGCTCTGGCGCGAATTCGACCTTAACCCCTGGCCAGTCCTTGATGGCATCGAATACGGTGTTCAGCGCGGCCTCGTCCGGCACTTTGAATGCCACGTGATGCAGACCCACATTTGCGTGCCGATCGAACCCGCGCCGGTTGTCACCCTTCTGCTGCCACAGTGTCAGCACGGCGGCACCGTTGCTGATAAAAGCCGAGGGGTATTCCGGCTTGCCGCCCACCACGTCCCAGCCTAACCCGTCGACAAAGAACCCTTTCGAGGCGTCCAGATCAGCGACGGTCAGGCCAAGGTGATCTATTCCCAATACATTCTGCCGTATCATATCTCGCCTTCCTTGCTTAATCGCCCTTGGCTCCCCCGCGCGCGTCGCGTGCGGCAGTAATCCGTGTCGGAACAGACAAACATCCGGTTGCCTGCATCATCCATGATTACCTCGTCCAGATAACTGTCCTCTGCCCCGCACAGGTCGCAGGCATGATCGGCCTTGGTGGGTTCGAACGGGTAATCTTCGAAATCCAGGCTCACCACTTTGGTATGCGGCGGCAGCGCATAGATGCGTTGTTCCCGCCCAGCCCCGAACAGCTGGATCGCGTCCATTTCCAGCTTCGGGTTGTCGAATTTCGGGATCGGCGACGGATCCATCACATAACGCCCCGAGACCTTTACCGGATAGGCATATGCGGTCGAGATCACCCCGTGTTGGCTAATATCCTCGTACAATTTCACATGCATCAGGCCATAGTCCTCGAGACTGTGCATCTTGCGGGTCTCGGTCTCGCGCGGTTCGAGAAAACGCAGGGGTTCAGGGATCGGTACCTGATACACAAGGATCTGATCCTCGGTCAGTTTTACTTCGGGGATGCGATGGCGTGTCTGGATAACAGTTGCCTTCGCGGTTTCCTCGGTTGTCGCCACCCCTGCGGTGTTTTCAAAGAACTTGCGGATCGAGACGGCGTTGGTGGTGTCATCGGCCCCCTGGTCAATCACTTTGAGCGTATCGTCCGGCGTCAATGTTGCAGCCGATACCTGCACGCCGCCCGTTCCCCAGCCATAGGGCATGGGCATCTCACGGCTGGCAAAAGGTACCTGATATCCCGGAACAGCCAGAGCCTTGAGGATAGCTCGGCGGATCATCCGCTTGGTCTGCTCGTCCAAATATGCAAAGTTGTACTCATTCATTTTGAAGTATCACTTTGTGTTTTGGTATTTTTATGGACGTTTTTGTATGTGGAGCGGTCTTTTTGGCCATTATGTTTTATCTCATCCTGCATATCCGCCATTCCAGACGGCGACGAGAATCGATGCTGCGGGACAAGGCCGGTATTTGGAAAGCAATCGGTGCCCTTGACCTTGGCGATCACAGGGTGAAGGACACGGAGTAGGAGCAATAAACCGCTTATCCGCTGTGCGTTGGTTGGGCTCATTCGGCTGCCTCCTGCGGTGTAGTCCTCGCCTCGGCGTCGCGCCGCAGCTTGCGGACCAATTCCAGTTCGGACTGAAAATCCACGTAATGCGGCAGCTTGATATGTTCGAGGAACCCGGTCGCTTGAATGTTGTCCGCATGGCTCAGGACAAATTCCTCGTCCTGCGCAGGGGCACCTAGATTGTCTTCTCCCAATTCCTGCCAGCGCAACGCGCGGTCGACCAAAGCCATGGCGATTGATTTGCGTTCCGACTGGCCAAAGACCAGACCATAACCGCGTGTGAACTGGGGTGGTTCGGTCTTGGAGCCCTTGAACTGGTTCACCGTCTCGCATTCGGTCAATTCCACCTCGCCGATTTCGATGGCAAAGCCCAACTCGGGAATATCTATCTCGACCGCGACTTTGCCGATGCGCAATTCGCCGACAAAGGCGTGGTTGCGGGCGTAACCGCGCTGGGTTGAATAGGCCATGCCCAACACAAACCCCTCATCCCCGCGGGCCAGCGATTGCAAGCGCAGGGGGCGTCCGGCCGGAAACTCCATCGGTTGCCGAGTCAGATCAGCCGGAGCGTCGTCACTTGCGGGTTCATCTTGAATGATATCCTCATCCTTCAGAAAGTCGGCGATATGCGGAACCGGGTCTGTGCGTGGCTGACCTTTGGGTGAGGGCGGAACCTCGCCCTCGGCGGCCAGTTTGAAATCCAGCAAACGATGTGTGTAATCAAAGGTCGGACCCAGCACCTGTCCGCCCGGCGCATCCTTGAACGTGGCCGAGATTCGGCGGTCGCAGGCCATACGGTCTGTTTCAACCGGGTTGGTATACCCGAACCGGGGCAAGGTGGTGCGATAGGCACGGATCAGGAAAATCGCCTCGATCAAATCGCCGCGCGCTTGCTTGATGGCTAGAGCAGCAAGATCGGGGTCGAACAAAGACCCTTCGGCCATTACCCGGTTTACCGCAAGGCTCAGCTGTTCACGGATCTGCGCGATGCTGAGTTCAGCAACATCGGTCGCCCCGCGCCGTTCCTCGGCCAGCCAGGCATGGGCGTTTTCGATGGCCTTCTCACCGCCTTTTACAGCCACATACATCGACTAACCCTCTGCCTTGATCTGCGTGCTCCGCGGCAACGCTGCGACTTTGTCACCGCAGGAGAAGAAAAAATCACATCCCAATGGATACAGCGCCGCATTGGCCCGAAGCGTCGGAATATCCGGTAGTGACAGAAGGGCGACGCCCTTGATCCCCGGCCCCGTCAGCGTTGCCCCTGCTTGATTTAGGTCGTCACATTCCACGATCAGCGTCGCTGAACGGTCAGGATACTCAGGCGTTCCAATGCGGAACTGCCCCAAGGGCATCAGCGCTTGCCACGTTCCGATTGCGAAGTCAGCCTGGTCCGCTGTCACAAGCGGCGCACCGGTGTGAAAGGTCAACCATTGCCGCACTGCATCCGTATCAACGTCACCCGCCAAAAACACACTGGTTTCCGGGTCGCAAAGCGTCAGCAGCAGTGTTCCCGCCGCCACGGACAAGGGCGCGGGTGGGTGAGTGCCGATGATCCGGCGGATCTCACCCGGGCGCGCCATGACCGTCATCGCGGCACGAAAAGCATGGGCCGCTTCAATTGGTGCGTTCTGGAACCCGCCTGAAAATTGGTTTTGCACGGTCATCAGTCTTCACCTCGTACCATCGTAAAAAACTCGACCTTGGTGGCCGCGGCCTTGGCGGCGCGGGTTGTTTTGGCTGTCTGCATCTGTTGACCAAGCGGAGCGATCACCCGCGCACGAACGTCTCCGGCGGCGTCGGTTTGCATCAACGCATCAACCAGCGCCGCTATTTCCGCTTTTCGCTTGGAACGTCCCTGCACATAGCCATGACCAATTGTTCCGTCCTGCAACGCGAGCGAACAGCGCGTGATCGTCATTTCACCCAGATTAAATGGCGCGCCTGTGCCGCCGGTCCGTCCGCGCACCATCACACCTCCTACTTCGGGGTGACGGAGCCATTGAAAGCTCGGAGGCGCGCCGATTTCATCCAACAACGCAATCAGTTCTTCTTCTGGAGCGCAGGCCAGCAAACCCATCCATTCCTGACGCACAGCATTCGCGGTTTTTGTTTTATCGGTCATCAACCCCCCTTGGCCAGGTTGTCTACATGAACTATACAACTAGACAAATATTACACCCCTCGCGGAGAACCCGCAATCCGCGCACCCGTGAAAGTTTGGTGACATGAATAAAACGCCTGTCTGGAAAAGCATTGCGCTCAGCCTGACCTCGGACATAGCCGAGGGGCGATACAATACCGGTGACCGGTTGCCGACCGAGGCGCAATTGGCGGCGCAACATGGTGTCAATCGGCATACGGTACGGCGCGCGCTGTCGGACATGGCCGAACAAGGTCTGGTCCGCCCACGGCGCGGGTCAGGCGTTTTTGTGGCCTCGCGCCCGACCGATTATCCAATTGGCAAACGGGTGAGATACCACAAAAGCATATCGGCCAGCGGTAAGATGCCGGGCAAGACGATCCTGTCGTTGACCACCCGCGCGGCAGATGAAACCGAAGCCGAAGCTCTGCAGCTTACCCCCGGAGACACGGTTCACGTGTATGACGGCCTGTCTCTGGCCGATGGCCAGCCCATCGGCCTATTTCAGAGCGTCTTTCCGGCTGATCGTCTGCCCGACATCCTGACTGCACTGCAAGACACGCGATCCGTGACCAAGGCACTGCAACGCTGTGGCGTCGCAGACTACACCCGTGTGTCTACCCGCCTGACCGCGCGGGCTGCCACGGCGACACAGGGTTTGCATCTGCAACTGTCGCAAGGCGCTCCGGTGCTGTTTTCGACGGGGATCAATGCCGATCTAAACGGCGTGCCGGTCGAATACGGGCGCACGGTTTTTGCAGGAGAGCGGGTTACCCTGACCCTGAATAATGATTGAGCACCGGAGGCTCTCGCCCGTCTTCGACCTCCTTGCGGAGGCCTCATCCCGTTGGGCGTAGCGCTGCGCGTGGCGCCGGGCCCAAAGCCGCCAAGGGGTATCGGCACAGCCGATGCGCCTGCGAGTGCGGGAGTGGTTCCGCCCTTAGACATGACTGCTCCTATAATGCTCAAGCACTCCTGCAACGCGGTGAAAGTTTTGTAACGTTGGGCAAACCGCGGGGGCTACCCTTTGCAATGCAGCGCAGGTATACGCGACCGCGACTCTTCAGCTGACACGAGGCCACCATGAGCTTTGACCGCACCATCAAGATCGCCCCGTCGATCCTATCCGCCGATTTCGCCAATTTCGGGCAAGAGATTCAGGCGATCGAGGCCCAGGGCGCGGATTGGGTCCATGTCGATGTTATGGACGGCCATTTCGTCCCGAACCTGACCTTTGGCCCACCCGCCGTCAAAGCATTCCGCCCGCACGTTAAAACGGTGATGGATGTCCACCTGATGATCGCGCCGGTTGATCCTTATATTCAAGCTTATGCCGATGCAGGTGCCGATATCCTTACAGCGCATGTCGAGGCCGGTCCGCACACCCACCGTACGATGCAAGCCATTCGTGCAGCCGGGATGAAGGCAGGGGTTGCGCTGAATCCCGGCACGCCAGCCGAAGCCGTCGAACATCTTCTGGACCTGACCGATTTGATCTGCGTCATGACCGTGAACCCCGGATTCGGTGGTCAGAAGTTCATCGACATGACCAGCAAGGTCCGCAAACTGCGTCAGATGATCGGTGACCGCCCCGTGCATATCGAGATCGACGGCGGTGTTGACCCGAAAACAGCCCCGTTGGTTGCAGCCGCAGGCGCTGATGTTCTGGTCGCAGGATCAGCTGTCTTCAAGGGTGGATCAGTTGAAAGCCCCGGTGTCTATGGCGACAATATTCGCGCCGTACGGGCTGCCGCAGAATCCGCGGTTTAGGCCATCTGTAATCTGGCGGTTTGCAGAAACCGCGAAATCTCGAGCCCAAGGCTGGCTTCGATTGAAATTGCCAGATCTGGCTGATTTTGCAGTTCCGCAGTCAGATCGGACATGTTCCATTCGATCACCCGTGACGGTTTAAGGGCTGTCACGGTCACCGGCGCGGTAAAGCCCTGATCTTTGGCCAGAAAGGCTGTCCCACCAAGGAACCGGCCTTCGCCTAGCGTGTCTACGCGGTCTCCGCTCATCTCAACACCGATTTCCCCATCCACGATAAGGGATAGGCTGTGTACCGGGCTACCTTGCGTTAACAGATTGGTTCCAACCGGAACTGTTTTTGCAACTCCCATTCTCAGCAGGTCATATGCGTCCCGCTCCGAGAAATTGCGCAAAGCGATTTCATAGAGGTGTCTTTGAATATCGGTAAATGGCACCGGGCGTCGTTCCAGCAACAAACGCACAATCCAAAAGATGTTGATACCGGTGAAAAACAGGTTCCACCCGATTGGGGCCCACAGCGGCGCGGGTTGCAGATAGTAATAGGGCAGCAGGATCATCGCGCCAATCACCGACAGAACACGCAGCCAGAAAATATCCCTGACCGAATAAGATATCAGGTAAAAGACATTCGCCGCATTTACCAAAAGGTCCAAACCCACCATGCCCTACCTCATCAGTTTTGCGCGCTGACCGGGGCCAGGCGCGCTTTACAGGTGCATGTTGAGTTTAGCAGTCGCTGTTAGGTGGGCTAGAGCGTTGACTCCGGCCTATTACTTTTTCACCCGGAATCTTTCAGGTTTCTCTGAAAGACAAGTTATGTGGCTTACTTTCTGCTGCGGACGTGGCAGGTGCGATCTGGTGCCCGTCTCAGGATCATCGGCGCTTAGGATTGCGGCTTGCATGTCGCCCAGATCGGTGCTGTGCAGGATACGCGTGCTGTAGTGTACGAACGGAAGTCCAAACATGATTTACCCCAAGCTCTGATTTTCTGACACCAACCCTTGCGAGACTCGCGCCGTTTGCTTCGAGTGCAAACATGGGGTCACTTCCTTGCGTTGAGGTGGAGGTAAAATTAAACCGCCAAAACGACCGCAGATCTTGCCACGAAAATAGCAATTGCCAAGCAGGTCATCTTGTGACCATGAACAGCCGCATCAAACATCTAAATGAGAATGCCCCATGATTGAACGCATCGACACCGGCGAACGGTCCTCGAAAATCGTAAAGCACAACGGCGTGGCCTACCTGACCGGACAAGTCGCCGAGGGTGACACTATTCAGGAACAAGTCCGAATTTGCCTCGAAAAAATCGATGCCCTGCTCGTACAAGCCGGGTCATCACGTGAGAAAATGCTACGTGTAACGATCTGGCTGGCCGATATGAAAGATTTTGCCGGATTGAACGAGGTCTGGAATGCCTGGGTTCCCAAAGGTCACGCACCGGCCCGCGCCTGCGGGGAAGCCAAGCTGGCACGCCCCGAACTGAAAGTGGAATTTATCGTGGATGCTGCTTACGATTAAGCCTTCGGCAAAGGCAGTTTGCGCGCTTTAGCGTACATCCAAGCAAAAAGGGCGCCCCAAGGGACGCCCTTTCTTTGAGTATTGGCTTAAGCGCCTTACTCGATGATTTTCGACACAACGCCGGCGCCGACGGTGCGGCCGCCTTCGCGGATGGCGAAACGCAGGCCGTTTTCCATCGCGATCGGGGCGATCAGCTCAACCTCGAACGACACGTTGTCGCCGGGCATGACCATCTCGGTGCCTTCGGCCAGGGTCACGGTGCCGGTCACGTCCGTTGTACGGAAGTAGAACTGCGGACGGTAGTTCGCGAAGAACGGAGTGTGACGACCGCCTTCTTCCTTGGTCAGGATATAGGCTTCGGCTTCGAACTTGGTGTGCGGTGTAACCGAACCCGGCTTACACAGAACCTGACCACGCTCAACGCCGTCACGGTCAACACCACGCAGCAGAGCGCCGATGTTGTCGCCCGCTTCACCGCGGTCCAGCAGCTTGCGGAACATTTCAACACCGGTGCAGGTGGTTTTGCTGGTGTCGCGGATGCCGACGATTTCGATCTCGTCGCCAACATTGATCACGCCACGCTCAACACGACCGGTCACAACGGTACCACGGCCCGAGATCGAGAACACGTCTTCGATCGGCATCAGGAACGGCTGGTCAACAGCACGCTCAGGGGTGTCGATGTAGTCATCAACAGCCGCCATCAGTTCCTTGATCTTCTCTTCGCCGATTTCCGGGTTGTTGCCTTCCATCGCGGCCAGAGCCGAACCTGCGATGATCGGAATATCGTCGCCGGGGTAGTCATACGAAGACAGCAGCTCGCGGATTTCCATTTCCACCAGTTCCAGCAGCTCTTCGTCGTCAACCTGGTCAACTTTGTTCATGAACACGACCATCTTCGGGATGCCAACCTGGCGGCCCAGCAGGATGTGCTCGCGGGTCTGCGGCATCGGGCCGTCAGCAGCGTTCACAACCAGGATCGCGCCATCCATCTGGGCAGCACCGGTGATCATGTTCTTGACGTAGTCGGCGTGGCCGGGGCAGTCGACGTGTGCATAGTGGCGGTTGTCGGTCTCGTATTCCACGTGGGCGGTCGAGATGGTGATGCCACGAGCCTTCTCTTCAGGCGCGCCGTCGATTTGGTCATACGCTTTGAAGTCACCGAAATACTTGGTGATTGCTGCGGTCAGCGTGGTTTTACCGTGGTCAACGTGCCCAATCGTGCCGATGTTGACGTGCGGTTTTGTACGCTCAAACTTTTCCTTTGCCATTCCTCAGGCGCCCTTTTGCGATTTGGGGGACCCTTGGTCCCGTGGTTACATCTGCGCGCGCGAGATATTTGGTTCAAAGGGGAAAATCAAGCACATCCTGCGTGAAAAGCAGGTTAAGATGCCGGATTTTGCGTAACAACACCGGATTCGAGCGGTTGGATCAGGTCTGGACGACGATCAAACCAGCCATTGTCTTTGTGTTCCTCGGCCAACCATTCCTCGACACGGTCCGCGACCTTCAATGCAAGCCCGCTCATCTGCTCTTCTTTGGTCCGTTCGTGGCCAGAGCCCTTCAAAGCACTGCCGCCGGTCGTGTCCTCGAGAACCTGGAACTGCTTGCCCTTGGCAAGGAACTCTTTTTTGTTCACGTCATAGACGTTGACCAGGACAATGGCCGTGCTTTTCGGATTATAGATGACCGGGATACCCGGAGGCGCAAGCATATAGCCTTCGAGGCTGATACCGATGTCGTATTCCTGTACGCCTTCATAGCGACCCAGCCGAATATCAACTGCGTTCTGAATAGCAGCGGTCCATTCATCCGGTGTGGCATCGCGGCTGACCGGCCCCTGCACCGCCTTGTCAGCAAAGGCATAATTGACCCGCAACTTGAATTCGCCCAGCGATTCCGGCTCTTCATAAAGCTGCGTTTGCGTGCAGGCGCCCATAAGGGCCAATCCGGTGATCAAAGTCAGAATGCGCAGCATAGGTTCATCTCGATAGGCCTGTTTTTCTTTGGTCTAGCGCACCGATACGGCCTGTGCCAAGCCGTATCAGCGAAATTCTACCTGCGCCCAGCGCATATTCACGAGAATTTATAGTCACGCGGGAAACCATAGGGTGGCTTTTTCCCAACACTGGCGCGCTTGGCGAGCCATTGGGACATATCCGCCTCGTGCCGGGTTTTATCCCCACCCATCGACCACTTGAGACCCTCTTCCCAGTTGAAGGTGGTCAGGTCGGACAAGCCGCCATCCAACTCAAGTGTGCCCTGCCGTCCACGCGCCATGTTGTATTTCTGCAGACGCACGCCTTTGCCGCGGGTCATCTCGGGCAATTCTTCGGTTGGGAAGACCAGGAACTTACCGTTCTGAGACACCACCGCCACGTGATCGCCATCGATAGGCTTACAGATCATTGCGGTTTCTTCGCCTTTGACGTTCAGCACCTGTTTACCGTTGCGGGTCTGGGCCAGCACCTCATCCTCGGGCACCATGAACCCGTTACCCGCATCCGAGGCCACAAGCAGCTTGCGCCCGGGTTTATGGATCAGGATGTCGATGATCTGCGCCTCGTTCGGTAGATCGACCATCAGACGCAGCGGCTCGCCCATGCCCCGCCCGCCGGGCAGGTTGGCGGCGCTGACCGTGTAAAACCGCCCGTTCGAGGCAAACACCAGCAGCCGGTCCGTCGTTTCCGCGTGGAAGATGAAACGCGGGCCGTCGCCATCCTTGAATTTCAACTCTCGCTTCAGGTCGATATGCCCGGTCATGGCGCGAATCCAGCCCATCTGAGAGCAGACGACCGTGATCGGTTCCTTATCGATCATCGCCTCAAGGGGAACCTCTTCAACCTGTCCGGCTTCGGCAAACTGGGTACGGCGCGCGCCGCCTTCGTAATCTTTGCCAAAGGTCTTTCTGGTCTCTCTCAACTGCTCGGCGATCTTGGCCCATTGCAAGGCCGGATCGGCCAGCAAGTCCTCAAGATTGGCGCGCTCCATCATCAACGCGTCGCGCTCGCGCACCAGTTCCATCTCTTCCAGACGGCGCAAGCTGCGCAGACGCATGTTGAGGATCGCGTCGACCTGAACCTCGGACAGCTCGCCCTCACCCGGTTTGGGTGAGACATAGTCGGCCTCGCTAGTGGCACGAACATGATCGATCCCCCAGTCCTCGCGCATCAGCGCGGCTTTGGGGTCGTCGTCGTAGCGGATAATGTCGATCACACGGTCGAGGTTCAGGAAGGCAACGATAAAGCCTTCCAGCACTTCCAACCGATGGTCGATCTTCGCCATCCGGTGACGCGAGCGACGCAGCAACACCTCTTGCCGGTGATCCAGGAACGCGCGTAGCACTTCCTTCATCGAACAGACCTTGGGCGTCACGCCGTCGATCAGCACGTTCATGTTCAGGCTGAAACGCACCTCAAGATCCGAGTTGCGATACAGCATTCCCATCAACACCTCGGGGTCCACGTTCTTGGAACGTGGTTCAAGGATCAGGCGGATGTCGTCGGCGGATTCGTCGCGCACATCAGCGAGAATTGGAATTTTCTTGGTCTGGATAAGCTCGGCGATCTTTTCGATCAGCTTGGACTTCTGAACCTGATACGGAATCTCGGTGACAATGATCTGCCACTGGCCACGGCCCAGATCCTCAACCTCGAACTTACAGCGCAGACGGAAGGACCCGCGCCCGGTGCGATAGGCCTGCGCGATATTCTCAGGCGGCTCGACAATGACGCCACCGGTCGGGAAATCGGGGCCGGGCACATAGTTCAGCAGAGTGTCGTCGCGCGCGTCAGGTGTTTTGATAAGATGCAGGCAGGCGTCACACAGCTCGGCAATGTTATGCGGCGGAATGTTTGTCGCCATACCAACCGCGATGCCGCTGGAGCCATTTGCCAGCAGGTTTGGAAACTGCGCGGGCAGCACGACCGGTTCGGTCAGCGTGCCGTCATAGTTATCGCGGAAATCGACGGCGTCCTCGTTCAGACCCTCAAGCAGCGCCTCGGCGACGATGGTCATCCGTGCCTCGGTGTATCGCGAGGCCGCCGGGTTATCGCCGTCGATATTGCCGAAGTTCCCCTGCCCGTCGACCAGCGGGTAACGGACGTTGAAGTCCTGCGCCAGACGCGCCATCGCATCGTAAATCGCGGCGTCGCCGTGCGGGTGATAGTTGCCCATCACGTCGCCGGAAATCTTCGCAGACTTCCGGAAACCACCCGTCGCACTGAGTCGCAACTCGCGCATCGCATACAGGATTCGCCGGTGAACCGGCTTCAGCCCGTCGCGCGCATCAGGCAGCGCCCGGTGCATGATGGTGGACAAAGCATAGGTCAGATAGCGTTCGCCAATCGCGCGGCGTAGCGGTTCGGCTATCTCGCCCCCGTTGTCGGGGGCCTCCATGTTGGGGTCGTCGATCGTATCGGTCATACATGATGTGATACGCCGCAACCGCGCGCTGGTAAAGCGAGCAGCACGCATTTTACTGGGGACAAGTGGCGCTTTTTGCAACAGGGGGAGGCAACCCCCCGATTTCCCCCGTCTTTCGACTTGGACCCTGAAATATGCTACGCTGACTGGATTAGACTGCTGCCTATTTCTTGTATCTTACGATTGACCCTGGGGGATGCGCCATGACGCGCCTTGTTGTTTTTACTTTCGCTGCACTTGGTTGGTGCTTTTACGTAATGAGCGGCGGGCCGGATTTCGAACCGCGTGGCCTGCGTGCCGAGCAACCCGCTCGTATTGCAACCGCCCCGACGCAAACCATTGCTCCTGCCCAGGCCGAAGAGCTTGTGACCAATGTCGCAGTTCGTGCGCCAACTGCACGTGTGCAACCCAAGCCCGCCGTGGAAGAGGTGGTTGAATTTGTGGCCGATGATGCCACGCTGGGGTCTTTCTCAACCATTACGGTTTTCGCGGACCAAGACGCCAACATCACGCTTGCTTCGCTTGAGGACGGTGTCGCCGGGCTGCGCCAGATCACGGATGACGTGCAGGAAGATGTGGCCGAAACACCCGCCATCCCCGAGCCCGAAAAAGACATTCGCGAGATTTCGGGAACCCGCGTGAACATGCGCGACGGGCCGGGTACGATCTATCCGATTGTCGGCAAGGCCACCATCGGTCAGAAGGTCGAAGTACTAAGCGAATCCGGAACCGGCTGGCTGCGCTTGCGCGTGTTGCCTCAGCAACAGGTCGGATGGATTTCGGCCTCGCTGGTGCGAAAAATCGCGAACTGACGCAGCCGTGTCATTGTCCTGACCTGAACCTCGCCATAGCTATAGATCAGGTTCAGATTCAGGAAGACCATGCAAAAGACCATTCTTATCACCGGCTGCTCCTCGGGCATTGGACTAGATGCGGCGCACGGCATGCGCGCCCGAGGTTGGCGGGTGTTTGCCTCCTGCCGTCAGCAGCGAGATTGCGACCGGCTGCGGGCTCAAGGGTTTGAAAGCCCGCATATTGATTACACCGACGCCGACAGCATCACCGCGGGGCTGGCTTCGGTGTTTGAGGCGACGGGTGGCACGCTGGATGCGTTGTTCAACAATGGCGCGCATGGCCTGCCCGGTGCGGTCGAGGATTTGCCGACGGATGGCTTGCGCGCAATTTTCGAGGCCAATTTCTTTGGCTGGCACGAGCTGACCCGGCAGGTGATTCCAGCCATGCGGGCGCAAGGACATGGGCGAATCGTTCAGAACTCGTCCGTGCTGGGCCTGGTTGCCTATCCCTGGCGCGGCGCCTATGTGGCCACAAAATACGCGGTCGAAGGTCTGACGGACACGCTGCGCCTGGAACTGGCAGATACCGAGATCAAGGTTATCCTGATCGAGCCCGGCCCGATCACCTCGAAAATCCGCGAAAACTCGATCCCCTTCTTTGAAAAATTCATCAACTGGCAGAACTCGCCCCTGCGAGAGCGGTACGAATCTTCGTTGTTGAAAAGACTGTACGAATCCTCGGGGCCGGATCGGTTCGAACTACCCGCGTCGGCGGTAACCGACAAGCTGGCCCATGCGGTCGAATCAAAACGGCCACGCGCGCGATACTATGTGACGACGCCGACTTACATCGCCGGATACCTGCGCCGCTTTCTGCCGACCCGCACGATTGATCGCATTCTGTCGGACGTCTGAGGCAATATTACCCGTTCGCTTTTCACACCTACGGGGCTAGATGATAGCCCAAGGAAACAAAAAACGCGGACGGTGTACCCATGGACCTAATGATGGTCGTTTTGCTGTTGGCCATGGCGGCTGTTGTCGTCGTGCTGGCGATTGGCATCTCAAACTTTGGCAAAAGCGGTAAAGAGGCCGCGATGAAAAGCAACAAGATGATGCGCCTGCGCATCCTGTTTCAGTTCATTGCCGTAGTGCTGATCGTGCTTTACGTCTGGTTGCGTGGACAAGGAGCCCAATAGATGGTCGTTCTCAACAAGATTTACACTCGCACTGGCGATGACGGCAAAACCGCTCTGGGTAATGGTGAGCGCGTTGCAAAGTATTCCGGCCGTGTTGCTGCCTATGGCACTGTTGACGAGTTGAACGCATTTGTTGGCGTGGCCCGCACCGAAGCCGAGGGCGATGTCGAAGCCGCCCTGTCCCGTATCCAGAACGATTTGTTCGACTTGGGCGCCGATTTCTGCCGTCCCGACATGGAAAAGGATGCCGAGGCCGACTATCCCCCGCTGCGCGTCGTGCCAGCCCAGATCGACCGGTTGGAAGCGGAAATCGACGCCATGAACGAAGCATTGGAGCCGCTGCGCAGCTTCATTCTGCCGGGTGGTTCGCGTCTGGCGGCACATCTTCACGTGTGCCGCACTGTTTCACGCCGGGCCGAACGGCTGGCGGTAGAGCTGACCAATATGGAACCGGTGAACACGGTTGCGGTGAAATACCTCAACCGTCTCAGCGACTGGTTCTTCGTCGCCGCACGTTGCGCCAATGAAAACGGCACGCGCGATGTGCTTTGGGTTCCGGGGGCGAACCGCTAAGTCGCGGACCATAACGTCAAAAAGCACGAAACGCGACGTCCCAAACCCATGACGTGACGATTTTGCTCTGTTGCAGGGCGAATTCAGACGTTATTCAGTCGTCCGAGAGCATTGGTGGAGTCGCAACGCGGCTTACCGTTTTTTGTGAGGAGCAAGCGCTAAAATGAAGGTACTCGTGCCTGTCAAACGCGTGATTGACTACAATGTGAAGGTTCGCGTGAAAGCGGACGGTAGCGGAGTTGATCTCGCCAATGTCAAAATGTCGATGAACCCGTTCGACGAGATTGCGGTGGAAGAGGCGATCCGCCTGAAAGAAGCCGGCAAGGCGGAAGAGGTTGTAGCCGTTTCGATTGGCGTCAAGCAGGCGCAAGAAACCCTGCGGACCGCGCTGGCCATGGGCGCCGACCGCGCCATTCTGGTTGTGGCCGCCGATGACGTGCATCAAGACATCGAGCCGCTGGCCGTCGCCAAGATCCTGGCCAAGGTGGTCGAAGAAGAGCAGCCGGGCATCGTGCTGTGCGGCAAGCAGGCGATCGATAATGACATGAACGCCACCGGCCAGATGCTGTCGGCCCTGCTGGGTTGGTCGCAAGGCACCTTCGCGTCCGAGCTGGACATCGAAGGCGACGCCGCCAAGATCACCCGCGAGGTGGACGGCGGCCTGCAGACCATCAGCGTCAAGATGCCGACCATCGTGACCGTTGATCTGCGCCTGAACGAGCCGCGCTATGCGTCGCTGCCCAACATCATGAAGGCGAAGAAGAAGCCGCTGGAGGAGAAGACCGCTGCCGATTACGGCGTAGACGTTTCCCCGCGCCTTGAGATCGTCAAGACCGAAGAGCCGCCGGCGCGTGCTGCGGGCATCATTGTTGGCTCGGTTGATGAGCTGGTTACGAAACTCAAAGATGCGGGGGCTGTGTAATGGCTGTTCTTCTTCTTGCCGAGGTTAACAATGGCGAGCTGGCGCTGGACGCCACCGCCAAGGCCGTCAATGCCGCCAAGGCTCTGGGCGACATTACCGTTCTGGCCGCTGGCGGTTCCGCCGCTGCTGCTGGAGAAGCCGCTGCCAAGATCGACGGTGTGTCCAAGGTTCTGGTTGCCGAAGACGACTCGCTGGGCCACCGCCTGGCGGAATCGACCGCCGCACTGATCGTGTCGCTGGCCGACGGGTATGAGCACATCGTTGCCCCTGCCACCACCGACGCCAAGAACGTGATGCCGCGCGTTGCCGCGCTGCTGGACGTGATGGTGATCTCGGACGCGTCGGGTGTGGTCGACGGCTCGACCTTCGAGCGCCCGATCTATGCGGGCAACGCCATCCAGACTGTGAAATCGAACGACGCCAAAAAGGTTGTCACTCTGCGGACCGCCAGCTTTGACGCGGCGGGCGAAGGCGGATCGGCCGCGGTCGAGACCGTTTCGGTTCCGGGCTCCGAAGGCCTGTCGTCCTGGGTCGAGGACAAGGTCGCCGAAAGCGACCGGCCGGAACTGACTTCGGCTGGGGTCGTTGTCTCGGGCGGACGTGGTGTCGGCTCGGAAGACGATTTCAAACTGATCGAAGGTCTGGCCGACAAGTTGGGCGCGGCGGTTGGTGCCTCGCGCGCGGCGGTCGATTCGGGCTATGCGCCGAACGACTGGCAGATTGGGCAGACCGGTAAGGTTGTTGCCCCGGACCTGTATGTCGCCGTCGGTATCTCGGGTGCGATCCAGCACCTGGCTGGCATGAAGGACAGCAAGGTCATCGTCGCGATCAACAAGGACGAAGAAGCACCGATCTTCCAGGTCGCAGACTTCGGACTGGTTGCCGACCTGTTCCAGGCCGTGCCGGAACTGACCGAAAAGCTTGGCTGATAGCAGGAAAAGATTTTTCGCCGAAAAATCTAGCAAGGCCCGCCACCTAGCGGGCCTTTTTCATTGCAGGTTCCGAATGGGTCCGACCAATGCCTCCGCGATTGACCGATGTGCCGCCGGGCCAATCATGTGCTCGGCCATCGGCTGTTGTAATGTACCGAACAACATATCCTCAAGCTCATCAGATTGCCCGGACACATAAGCCGTGGCTTCGACATAATCGGCGCAGAAAGGGCGCACGGCCTTTAGCATTTCAAGTGTGACCGTGATTGGTGCCCTCTCTTCCTGACGTTCATCATTTTTTTGCGGCAGCACCTTCAGCGCCAGCAGCAGGACCGGTACCTTCAACCTTTGCAGCAGGTCGCTGATTTGCCGGACCCAGTTACGTCGCAACTCTTCTGCCACAACCTCAAAGCGGGCATCCTGACAGTCTTGCAAACGCCGCATCAAGTGGCCCACAAAATGGACATCGGTAAAGTCAACCTCGGGGTAGAAGTCGATCAGATCCTGAGTTGGTGCCAAAACCCGGTCGTTGCGCCGGGGATGGACACGGTAAAAGTGGTTTGACTGGCTCAGAACCCCGGGCGCCTGTAACACACACAGTTCGGCCCCATTCAACAGCGTGAACAGGCCTGCATCGCCGCACAGCGCCTCGACCCCGCAAAACAGGCTGCCCAAATTCAGGCAGCGCCGGTCCAGCCTGTCCTCTAGAATCGCTGCATAAGGACGGTCAACAAATCGCCCATAGGTCTCATCCCCGCCGACACAGGCCATATAGGCCGTGTCCAAAGACCTCTCTGGTCCCCGAAACCAAAGACGTGATTGACCGTACTGGCATACGGCATGCCCGGCACCTGCCGAGCCTGTTTGATGATAGCTCATAACACTCACCCATTTTTCACCCGGTTGCTATCTTGCAGCCGCATGTCTTGAGAAATTCCTAATGCGCGCAAATTAGACAAATTCGATGGGTCCGATCCCCTTGCCGCCCCTACCGATCTGCCGGTACTGTCCCTTCAATCCCGAGATACAGAGGCATCAGAACATGGACGTAAAATCAGTCGGAGTGATTGGCGCAGGCCAGATGGGCAATGGTATCGCCCACGTCCTGGCCCTTGCGGAATATGACGTTCTGCTGAATGACGTGAACCAGGATGCACTGGAAGCTGCCGTCGCCGCAATCGAAGGCAACATGGCACGTCAGGCCTCGCGCGGGAAAATTACCGATGAGGCGATGCAAGCCGCCCTTAAACGCGTAAAGACGACACTGGAATTGCCGGAACTGGGGCAAACGGACCTGGTGATCGAGGCCGCCACCGAGCGAGAATCAATAAAGCAGGCGATCTTCGAGGATTTGCAGCCGCACCTGCAGCCGCACACGATTCTGACGTCGAACACGTCGTCAATTTCGATCACCCGCCTGGCCAGTCGTACGGACCGGCCCGAACGGTTTATGGGGTTTCACTTTATGAACCCGGTGCCAGTAATGCAGCTGGTCGAATTGATCCGCGGGATCGCCACGGACGAAGAAACCTTCAACACTTGCAAATCCGTGGTGGATCGTCTGGGTAAAACCGCCGCCAGCGCCGAGGATTTCCCCGCCTTCATCGTGAACCGCATTCTGATGCCGATGATCAACGAGGCGGTCTATACTTTGTACGAAGGCGTGGGCAATGTGCAATCCATCGACCAGTCCATGAAATTGGGCGCCAATCACCCGATGGGGCCGTTGGAATTGGCCGATTTCATTGGTTTGGACACCTGTTTGGCTATCATGAACGTGCTGCACGAAGGATTAGCCGACACAAAATACCGCCCCTGCCCGTTGCTGACCAAATATGTCGAAGCCGGATGGCTGGGCCGAAAAACCGAACGTGGGTTTTATGACTATCGGGGCGAGGTTCCGATTCCGACCCGCTAAGGCAGAGGGGGCCAGCCCCCTCACCACCGAGGTATTTTGGCCCGATGAAGAAACGGATCAGTTTTTTAGCGTTTCGGCCAGCGACATCGTGTGTTTTCTGAGCCAAGCCATGAAGCCACGCGGGTCGCGTTCCAGCAATTGCATGTCCTCGTCCGAGATCGGATCGCCGATAACCGGTGATTGCGGTTTGTTGCACGACCGCACGATCTCATGCAGCAGAAGGCCTTGTCGCAGGATCGGGGACAGCTTGTTGGCAATCTGATAAGCGCGAGAGTTTCTGCCCGGAAAGAAGATCGGAACCACTTTGGCACCGGACCGGCGGATCATCTTGGCGGTGAACACGTTCCACTCCCGCTCTTGCGCCGGGCCGAACCAGTCGTCCGAGGACATCACCACACCTGACGGGAACAAGGCAACGACACCACCTTCTTTCAGGTGGTCCATCGACTTGCTGCGCATTTCCAGCATCTTGGTTTGCGCCTCGGGGTCATGGGGAAATGGCACCGGGATCATGAACGATGTCGCGGCTTCGTCCAGCCCCGTCAGAACAGAACGGGTCAGGATGCGGTAATCGCTGCGCACCTGGCCAATGAGTTCAGCCAAGATCATCCCGTCAACCATACCGTGGGGGTGGTTCGCCACCACAACAACGGGACCCTCTTTAGGTATACGGGCGATTTGTTCCTGAGGGGTGGTCAGGTCGATGCCCATCGTCTTGAGCGCACCACCCCAGAACCGTTGGCCGCGATAATACTCGTTCTTCTTTTCGAACTTGTTGACCATACGCAGAATGGTCAGCTTGCCAGTACACCATTCGATGGCGCGAATGGCCGTCGACGTCCAGACGTCATCAAACGAATTCGCATAGGTCAGGGTTCTACGATCGTAGATCTCACCCTGATCTGTGGTCCCATCCACCACTGGGCCGGTCTTCGTCTCGTGCGTTGTTTCCGCCAATTCCAGGTCTTCCCGTTCTTCGTTGCGCGGCGGATGAAATCAGAAACCTTCCCCGAACTTGTCGTTCACCAGGGTTTCCAAGGCATCAGCCAACGCCTCAGCATCCGGTCCGGACGTCTCGACGTCAATAGTCGTTCCGCGCGAGGCTGCCAACATCAAAAGGCCCATTATACTATCGCCGGATGCAGAAAATCCGTCTTTGGATACTTCGGCCTGTGCGTCAAAGCCCTCGACCACCTCAACCAACTTGGCCGAGGCGCGGGCATGCAAACCTTTTTCATTAATGATTTTCAGGCTTCGATTGGTCATTCTTAATCTGTCCGGTCTTCTTCTAATGTAATGTTTTGCGCATTGATATATTTGCGTCCAGCCTCCATCGCCTGCCGTACTGAATCTGCTATGGGCAGGTGGCGGGTTTTGGCCAGTTTGATCAACATAGGCAGATTTGCACCGTAAAGGATACGGCGATCCTGTGGCGCGCAGGCCCGCAAGCTCAGGTTCGACGGGCTGCCCCCGAACAGATCAGTTACAACAACAACCCCATCCCCGACATCGACGCTGTCAGCAGCCGCACAGATTTCAGCCTGTTTTGCGGCACGGTCGTGGTCAGCCTCGATCGAAATCGCGACTAGGCCGGGCTGCTTTCCGACCACATGTTGCATGGCGGCCAGATACTCTTTGGCCAACCCACCATGTGCTACGAGTACGATCCCGATCAATCCGGCCTCACATTCAACGATCGACGTTCTATTTCGCGGTGCCTAATTGCCACTTGCTGCCCCTCCTCTGCAAGGGCCTTTGCAACCGCTTCGGCCATGGCCACCGATCTGTGTTGCCCTCCGGTACACCCAAAGGCCACGGACAGGTGTGCTTTGCCTTCGGCACGGAAGGTCGGCAACAAGAGTTTTAGCAGATCCACCACCCGGTCGAAAAAAGGTGCGTAGTTCGTGTCCGATTGTACATAGCGCGCGACATCGGGGTTTCGACCATCTTTCGCCCGCAAGTCAGGGCGCCAGTACGGATTGTCCAGAAACCGACAGTCAAACACCATATCCAACCCGCGCGGCAAACCGCGCTTGTACGAGAAAGATTCAATCGAAACAGCCAGATGCCGTCCGCCTTTGGGAGCGAACCAGCGTTCGACCTCTTCGCGCAATTGGTGGACGTTCAGCGGGCTGGAGTCGATCAATGTGTCGGCGATTTCGCGGATCGGAGCCAACAGTTCCTTTTCCTGCCGCACACCGGTTTCCGGGCTGGCATCTGTGGCCACAGGGTGCCTACGCCGGGTTTCCGAGAAACGCCGCAGCAATACCTCGTCGCTGCAATCCAGATAGAGGGTAGTCAAGTCTACCTGCTCCATCCGCCGCAGCCGGACCGCCAGCTCAATAAACCCGATGGTCGAGAAATCGCGGTTGCGTGCGTCGATGCCCAGCGCCATAGGACGATCGCTTTGCGGACCGTCCAGCAGGCGCATCAAAAGACCCATCGGCAGGTTATCGATGGCTTCAAAACCCAGATCTTCAAGAACGCGAATCGCCGTCGAGCGCCCGGCGCCCGAGGGGCCGGTTACCAGAACGATGCGCCGTTGCGAAGTCATGTGCTGGGCCATTCCGGGTCCACGCGTCCCATTTTCAAAAGTTGCATGAGTGCTGCCGCCAAATTGGGGACGCCTGCCGCCCGTAGCAAGGGAACGGATTTCTTTAGAACTAGGGTCTTATCGGGATCGGGCAAGCGGGCGGGTTCGTTTTGATCAAGATCCACCACATAGCGGATCGGCGTTGTCCCCGCCGTGTGCGCCCGAAGCAAACCAATGCCCCGTGCCTCGATCAATCCACGTAGGTTTGGAGCAGTATCAGCCATAGCCGTATCGCCCACCATCGACAGGGCAACTCGGTCGTCAGCCACCAAAGTTGCGCCATGCGCCATCATCTGCAAGGCCAGCGCCGATTTGCCCGAACCCGACTGTCCCAGAATCAATGCGCCTTGCCCGTCGACGGCGACACATGTCGCATGGAGGATGGCCTTGTCTTGATGTTGGATGTCCAAGAGGGTCTTGCCGCTCATGCGCTTATACAGGCAGCCCCACGACAAAGCGCGCGCCTTGTGGGTCTGATGTAACATCTGCCTCGGTTGGGCGGATGTTCTCGGCCCAAATCACGCCGCCATGGGCCTCGACAATCTGTTTCGAGATCGCCAGTCCAAGGCCCGAGTTATTGCCGAAATGCTCGTCGGGACGCTGTGAATAGAACCGTTTGAAGATTTTGGTCAGCGCCTGTTCCGGGATGCCCGGGCCGGTATCCTCGACCACGATCAATACCCGGTTTTCGCGACGCCGCACCCAGACGCGAATGGCATCGCTGTCTTCGCAGAAAGAAATCGCATTGGTGATCAGATTGACGAATACCTGCGCCAGCCGCGCTTCGAGCCCGTTCACGATAATCGGCTGAGACGGCAGGTCAGTGATATAGTCGATGCCTTTGGTACGGGCCTCTTCGCCCAGATATTGACCGATATTGCCCAGCAATTTCAGCAGATCAAAGGGTTGTTCCTCTTCTTTGACCAGTTCGGCATCCAGACGCGATGCGTTCGAAATATCGCTGACCAGACGATCCAGCCGCCGCACATCATGTTCGATCACGCCCAGCAACTTGTCGCGTTGGTCGTCGCGTTTGACCACGCGCAGAGTTCCCACCGCGGATTGCAGGCTGGCCAACGGGTTCTTGATCTCATGCGCCACATCGGCGGCAAACTGTTCGTTCGCATCGATACGATTATACAGCGCTGTTACCATCCCGCGCAGGGCGCGGCTGAGGCGTCCGATTTCATCCGGCCGCGCACTGAGGTCCGGGATGCGGATACGGCCGGGATTTACTCCGGCACCGCGATCCTTGCCCATCTCGGCCGCAGCGGCCAGATCGGCCAGCGGGTTGGCGATGGTCGAGGCCAAAACAAGGCTGAGACCGATGGACACCAGCAATGCCACAACAAACATCTGCAAAATACGTTCCTGCGCGCGCCGGGCCAGCGCGTCAATCTGTCCAGCAGGACCAGCCATTGCGACGGCGCCCACCGGCTCGCCGCTTTGCAGGATCGGAGCCGCAGCAACGATGACCGTCTGACCAGCGTCATCCTTTACCGCCTCAATCTGCTTCTGCCCCTGAATCGACAATGGAATGATTTCCTGCACGCGCTGCGCCAGCGTTGGTGCTTCGTCGGGGTCGGAACGGGTGAACACCCGGGACAGCCCGGTCCACACAGCGTTCAGTGCGTCACTGATCAGGGTACTTCCGGTCTGCACTTCGGCTTCGGTTTTCAGCAATGCATAGGTCTGCGTTGAGGTCGAAACCCCGCGCGTCCAGCCGATCAGCGTTCCATCCAAGTCATAGACAAAGACCTCGCCGCCGTCAGGCAGGCTAAGCCCCGCCAGCGTATCCTTAACGTCCAACGCCGCCGTATCCTGTGCGGTTCCGGATTGGTTTTGACGCAGCTGGGCTTCGAACACATTGCTGACTAGCTGCGCGTCCCCGATCAGGTTGCGCGCAGTCTGCTGGACCTGCTCTTCGCGAGAATCGTCGAGATACAGCAACCCGGTGACCAGGATCACAAGGGCAATCAGATTGAAGGTAATAATCCGACGCGCAAGGGGCGACCCGCGCAGCGAGAACATGTTGCGACGTCGGCGCGAAGCCCGGAGTTCAGCCGAATCCGGGTCTTGTGGGATGACCCAATCATCCCCCAGAACGACGTCACCGTCGCGCAACTCGTTTGCTTGTTCCGTATCGCGCACGAGACCCGGTTACCCCTTCTCAGTGGCCACACTTATTCTTCGTTGTACCTGTATCCGATACCATACAGCGTTTCGATGGCCGAAAACTCAGGGTCTGCGGTGCGCATTTTCTTGCGCAGGCGCTTGATGTGGCTATCGATGGTCCGGTCGTCGACATAGACTTGGTCATCATATGCAACATCCATCAGCTGATCACGGCTTTTGACAAAGCCCGGTCGCTGCGCCAACGCCTGAAGCAGCAAGAACTCGGTCACCGTCAACGAGACATCCGCACCCTTCCAACTGACCGCATGGCGCAACGGGTCCATCCGCAGTTCGCCACGTTCCATCACCTTGGTTTCGCCGGTATTGGCGTTGGTCGCATCACCCGCCGTCGCCTCTTGCCGACGCAGCAATGCGCGGATGCGCTCGACCAGCAAACGTTGGGAAAAGGGCTTTTTTACATAGTCGTCCGCGCCCATGCGCAGGCCCAAAACCTCATCGATTTCATCATCTTTAGAGGTCAGAAAGATCACCGGCATCTGGGTTTTCTGTCGCAGCCGTTGCAACAGATCCATACCGTCCATACGCGGCATCTTTATATCCAGCACGGCCATATCGGGCAGTTTCTTGTTGAAAGCATCCAGAGCCGCCTGCCCATCATTATAGGTTTCGACTTCGAATCCTTCAGCTTCGAGCGTCATGGACACGGACGTCAGAATGTTTCTGTCGTCGTCCACCAGTGCAATCTTTGACATCGGGTTCACCCCTATTCCTGCTCACCTACGCAATAATACGCTTTTTTGTAAGTCATTGTTGGCGGTTTTGACGCGCCGAATCAATCCGTAACTGCGAATCATGCCATTCTTGCGGCAGCTATGCGGCAAAAATGCCTTGCAGCCCGCAAAATACTGCCCAGATTTCCATCAGGAAATTCTTGGTGGCGCTAAACTTGAGCTTGGTGGCGCTAACTGCGCCAAACCGTCCTGTTCATGCCCTAAACGACCGTGATAAGAGGCGCCTGACCGCCGGGTTTTTCCGGCAAATGCCCCAAGAGCGCATCCAGGCCAATCGCCAATGCGCCGCCACAGGAGAAGACACACATGACATCTGGACGGGTTAACCCGCAATTCCGCCTCGAAGATCAGGGCATCGAGGGATTGGGCAATGTCTATTACAACTTCATGGAACCGGCGCTGATTGAAGAGGCGTTGAAGCGTGGCGAGGGTACACTTGGCAACGGCGGGGCATTTCTGGTCACTACCGGCAAGTTTACCGGTCGCTCACCCAAGGACAAACATGTTGTCAAAACTGAAAGCGTCCTTGACTCTATCTGGTGGGAAAACAACGCCGAGATGAGCCCAAAAGGCTTTGACGCGCTTTATGATGATATGCTGGCTCACATGAAGGGCCGGGATTACTTCGTGCAGGACCTCGTTGGCGGAGCAGACCCAGCCTATTCGATCAACGTTCGGATGGTCACCGAGCTGGCCTGGCACAACCTGTTCATCCGCCACCTGTTGCGCCGTCCAGATCGCGAGGATTTGGATGAATTCATCGCGGATTTCACCATCATCAACTGCCCCAGCTTCCAGGCCGACCCGAAAAAGCACGGCTGCCAGTCTGAGACGGTGATTGCACTGAACTTCGATCGCAAGCTGATCCTGATCGGCGGCACGGAATACGCAGGTGAAAACAAAAAGTCCGTATTCACCCTGTTGAACTACATGCTGCCGGAAAAAGGTGTGATGCCGATGCATTGCTCGGCCAACCACGCGGTTGGCAATCCAGTCGACACCGCTGTTTTCTTTGGCCTGTCCGGCACGGGTAAGACTACCCTGTCGGCCGACCCGTCGCGTACGTTGATCGGTGACGACGAGCATGGCTGGTCGGATCGCGGCACCTTCAACTTTGAAGGCGGCTGCTATGCCAAGACCATCAATCTGAATGCCGAGGCCGAGCCGGAAATCTATGCGACAACCAGCAAATTCGGCACGGTCATCGAAAACATGGTTTTCGACCCCGAAACCAAGGAACTGGATTTCGACGACGACTCGCTGACCGCAAACATGCGCTGCGCTTATCCGCTCGAGTATATCTCGAACGCGTCCAGCAGCGCACTGGGTGGTCACCCTAAGAACATCATCATGCTGACCTGCGATGCGTTCGGCGTTCTGCCTCCGATCGCGCGACTGACCCCGGCACAGGCGATGTACCACTTCCTGTCGGGCTTCACATCCAAAGTGGCCGGAACCGAGCGTGGCGTCACCGAACCCCAGCCAACCTTCTCGACTTGTTTCGGCGCGCCGTTCATGCCGCGCCGTCCGGAAGTTTACGGCAACCTGCTGCGTGAAAAGATCGCTCAGCACGGCGCGACCTGCTGGCTGGTGAATACCGGCTGGACCGGCGGTGCCTACGGCGTTGGCTCGCGGATGCCGATCAGAGCCACCCGTGCGCTGCTGACTGCGGCACTGGACGGTTCGCTGCGTGATGCCGAATTCCGCAAGGACGCAAATTTCGGCTTTGACGTGCCGGTGACCGTACCCGGCGTAGCCGAGGTTCTGCTGGACCCGCGCCGCACTTGGGACGATCAGGCTGCATTCGACAAACAGGCCGAGAAACTGGTGAAGATGTTCGCCGAGAACTTTGAGCAGTACCTGCCGTTCATCGACGACGACATCAAAGCCGTTGCAATCGGGTAATTGGACAAGGGGACGCTGACGCCCCCTTTTTCCTTAGTGGGTATCGCAAAAGAGCTCTCGCTAAAGTTGCATAATACAGACTTCACGTACAAATGCGTTGCCCGGCATGCCTGCCTGAGGTAATTTCGACGCTATTGAAATGAATAAGCCCGGCGCTTACGCACCGGGCGGAAAGTAAAAAGACCTTTGGGTGGCTCGGGCGAACTCTCACATCAGCACGATGAGCAACCTGAAAACGTGACTAGTGTAAGCTAAAGGGGATGAGTGTCAATATGAGACTTACTGATATTGTTTAAGAAATCGGTAAATCGCATTTTGTCGCCGTGCAGCGGCATCGACACGAAGAGCGACAGGTAGAATATGACAGAAATCTCAAAACTGACCGAACTGCGTAAACTAATGCAGAGCATGGAACGGACGCTGGGCCTGGAACAGCTGTCTCCGGTTGAGCGTGACATTTATTACGCCGCCGAAGAGCTGTCCAAATCCGATGACGAAGTGCGCACATTCGGCTTGATTGAACACACGCTGGTTCAAAGCGTCTCGCGCCCGACATTCTTTCGTGCGCTGAAATCGTTGGTACAGAAAGGGTATCTGTCGCAAAGCGGTACCGCCAACCGGGGCCGGTATATCGTTCATGCACCCAAGTAATGCCTTCTTCCTGCGTACAGGTGGCTGATCAACGTGCGCAGGTGGGCTACTGACACGCTCTTTGCCTCATCGGCTTATGTCGCCGCATCGTACCTCACTTTTGAGGTCCTGATGCCGCTTCAGAACGTGTTTTTTCCGGAATACCCCAGTCGGGCCAGTCTTTTGTTTCTTCCGCACGGGGTGCGGGTTCTATCGGCGTGGCTGTTAGGTTGGCGGGCGATATTCGCCTTGTTGCCCGGCGTTTTCCTGGTTTTTGCCGTTCTCGGCGGCAGCGACGTGTTTCTGCCAAGCCGACTGATGGCGATATTCATTGCCGTCACCACCGTTCCTGCGGTGTTCTATCTATTTAAGTGGGCAGGTTGGGATCTGTTTCCCCGAGCGGATCGCAAACCTTGTTGGTTATGCGTCATGGGGGTTGGGATCGTCACCTCTTTCCTTGTCTCGGGGTTGACCAATCTGGCTTTTGGCAGCGCGCGCGTCGAATATGTCGCCTTTCTGATCGGTGATATCTCAGGCCTGTTTTTCCTGATGCTGGGGCTATATTTTGCCTTTCGGCTTGCGGACAGGCGCCACTAACCGATTAGCGCGCGACGAAGCAGATTCACCCCTGCGACCAGCAAAACCAGCAACGTTACCTTTCGAAACAACGCCTGATCGATTCGTGATTGCAACTGCAAGCCCGCCCACATACCAAACAGTGCCGGCAGGACCAAAGCAACCGAGAACGGTGCCGTCTCGACTCGCAAAATGCCCGACGCTATATGCGCCAGCAACAATGCCACTGATCCCAGTCCGTATATCACGCCTTGCACGCGCATCTGCACTGCCTTCGGTGTGTTCAGTGCAGTCAGATAGGCGACGGTTGGCGGCCCCCAGATGCCGGACATCCCTCCGACAAACCCGGCAATCGCGCCTATGCCCACCTCGACACGTGCCGATGGTTTGCTCAGGGTCAACTGCATTCCCAGCACTTGAAACAGCGCGAAAACCGTAACCGGAAGGCCAATCATCAACAGAAACGTGGACGCGGGCACGGCGCTGACAACCTGGGCCCCCAACAGCAGGAACACAAAACCTACCATTAAGAAAGTACGGAACTGCTTGATCGCGGACACGGCGGCGGGCACCCCCTCGCGCAGGGCCTGAAACACGTTGGTTACCAGCGTTGGTAAGATCAACCCGGCGATCGCCAGATCGGGCGGCAAGAACATACTCAGCCCCGACACCAGAACCATCGGCATGGCAAATCCAACCATGCCCTTAACCCACCCCGCAACAAAAGCGAGGGCGGCGGCCAGCATCAAGTCATGCGGACTGAGTAAGGAAAACAATGTCATGCGCCCGTGATAACACTCTTGGCGCGCGCTGCATCGCAAAATCGACAAAGCAATTTTCGAACTTTTTCACTGCTTAATTCGTATTTTTGTTGCGCTGCACGTGCAGCATGGTATGACCAGACGACTCTAAAGAAGGACGTGATTCATGGCCCATGACGGACAGGATATGACCCAGATGACGACATCCGCGATTTTGCCCGACCTTCTGACGCTGACCCGCGCGGCCCTGCCTGCCGTTGAAGCAGTTTTTGAACGCGCCCGCGAGTCGGTCCGCGGGATAGTCACCGCTGACGGCCGGGTCTCTGGCGCGTTGATTGAAGCCAATCAAACCGCCGCCCACGGCCTTTCGTGGTTGGCGACGTACAACCAATCACTACAACAGATGCAACGCTGGGCCGAAGCCCTGGATGCAGATGGCAAATTTGGCGAAATGGAACAGCTGTTGCATCAGATCGCCTTTGGTGAGTACCTGCATCAGGTCGCAGGTGGCATCCCGATGAACCAGGGTGAGGTCGTGCGTCTGCAAGATATGGGCCTTGGTTGGGACGCCCTGTCCGGTTTCCAATGCACTGAAGTCCAGACGCTGATGGCTCAGGCCAACACACAGGCCGCCCGCACACAACTGGTTGGTCTTATGGGTGATCAGGCCGGTTCCACCATGTTCGGCGCCTCGGGTCTGGATGAAGAACTGGAAATGATCCGCGACCAATTCCGCCGCTATGCACAGGAAAAGGTTGAACCGAACGCCCATGACTGGCACCTCAAGGACGAGCTGATCCCGATCGAAATCATCGAAGAACTGGCCGAAATGGGCGTCTTCGGCCTGACCATCCCCGAGGAATTCGGCGGCTTCGGCTTGTCCAAAGCCTCGATGTGCGTGGTGTCCGAGGAACTGTCGCGCGGTTACATAGGCGTCGGCTCGCTGGGCACCCGGTCCGAGATCGCGGCCGAGCTGATCATCGCAGGCGGCACCGACGAGCAAAAGGCCAACTGGTTGCCGAAACTGGCCAGCGCCGAGATCCTGCCGACCGCTGTGTTCACCGAACCGAACACCGGATCCGACCTTGGCAGCCTGCGTACACGCGCCGTCAAGGATGAGAACGGCGATTACCAGATCACCGGCAACAAGACCTGGATTACTCACGCGGCCCGAACCCATGTGATGACCCTGCTGGCGCGGACCAATCCGGACACTACCGATCACCGCGGCCTGTCCATGTTCCTAGCTGAAAAAACACCCGGCACGGACGAGAACCCCTTCCCCACCCCCGGCATGACCGGTGGCGAGATCGAAGTGCTGGGCTATCGCGGCATGAAGGAATATGAGCTGGGTTTTGACGGTTTCCATGTGAAAGGTGAAAACCTTCTGGGTGGCGAAGAGGGCAAAGGCTTCAAACAGCTGATGGAAACCTTCGAGTCGGCCCGTATCCAGACCGCCGCCCGCGCCATCGGCGTGGCACAAAGTGCGCTGGATATCGCCATGCAATACGCGCAGGACCGCAAGCAATTCGGCAAATCGCTGATCAACTTCCCCCGTGTCTCGGGCAAGCTGGCGATGATGGCGGTTGAGATCATGATCGCGCGGCAACTGACCTATTTCTCGGCCTGGGAAAAGGATCACGGCCAGCGCTGCGATCTTGAGGCAGGTATGGCCAAACTGTTGGGCGCGCGTGTGGCCTGGGCGGCTGCGGACAACGGTCTGCAAATCCATGGCGGCAACGGCTTTGCGCTGGAATACAAGATCAGCCGCGTTCTGTGCGACGCACGTATTCTGAATATTTTCGAAGGGGCTGCTGAAATTCAGGCTCAGGTTATCGCAAGACGACTGCTGAGCTGACGGTTTTCGGTATTCCCGTTTCCCCAACTGACCCGGCCCTGGCGCCGGGTCTTTTTCTGTTCGGGGCAGGTTGTGATCCGCTGATGGCGAACTTCCCCTTTGATCTCAGGTACGAACCTGGTTAGAGCATCCTGCGCTCAAGAAAGAATGGCACGAAAAATGACCAGACGACTTTTCGCACTGTGTGCGGTTCTAGCGGCAATAGTCCTTGGCGGATGCGCGACCAAGCAACCGACCGTCGGCCAAAGCGATATTGACGATCTGGCGATGGCCATCCAGGCCCTTGGCCCCGAGGTCGATCCGGCCGAGGCAAACAAAGCCGCCACGATTGCCTACTCTTATTCCCAGCAATTGAAGCAGGAATGGAACGTCACCGACTCGGCCATCATCCACAACGCCAAGGTCATCAACGGCTTTCGCGAGTTTGGGCTGTGCAATGATTGGGCCCAAGCCATGACCACACGTCTGAAGCAAGAGAATTTCCGCACGCTGGACCTGCACTGGGCGACTTCCCCGCCGACGACGTTTCGGATCATCCACCACTCGGCTCTGATCAGTGCCAAGGGGGATTCGATGTATGACGGGATCATTCTTGACCCCTGGCGGGCCAGCGGCGCACTGACATGGGCGCCTGTCCGGGAAGATACCAAGTATAACTGGCGCCCTCGTCTGGAGGTCCGGGAAGAATTGATTAGCGGCGAGATCCCCTACTGACGTCGGTTCCGTCCGCTCAAAGGTTGCGCTAAGACCATCCCATGACCCGCCTGATCCTGACCCTACCCCTGCTGGCCCTTTTCCAATGCGACAAAGACGAAACCGTCGCTGCCTACGGCGCGGCTGATCAAACATGGGCGTTGCAGGAAATCGATGGACAACCCTTTGAGACCAGCGCCCTGTTGCGCTTTCCCAAGGAAGGCAAGATAGCAGGAAATGCCCCTTGCAACAGCTACAGCGGTACTCTGAACGCGCCATATCCGTGGTTTGAGATTGCAGACCTCACTGCGACCCGCGCCGCCTGTGCCGGGCTTGAGGCTGAAGGGTTCTACTTCGCAGCCCTTATGGCCATGACTCAATCCGAGGTCTCTGGTGATGTATTGATCCTGCGAAATGAAGACGGGCACGAGATGGTGTTTACAGCCGTCGAGTAAACTGATCCACAAATCGTGCCCGCGCCTCTGGCAACGGGTGGTGCCCCAGCGACGGGGCCACGCGGTGTTCCAGAAAATACCCGGTCGTTTGCAAACCCGCTGCGATCTCTGCGTCCGGCGCAGCGCCTTCTCCGCGCAGGCAAGGCGGCAGAGGTAACAGCTTATCCGCCCATTCCCCTGCCGCTTCGCCGCTGACCGCCCGACCGGATTTGGGCGAGACATAAATAAGCCCCTCACGTGCGCCCGTCACGGCGCATACGGACAAATCAAGCCCGAACCCAAGCTCTTCCAACATGGCCAGTTCCCACCGTAGATAAGCCAGCGGCCAGATTTCATCCTGGCCCAGCAAATCCATCAGCTGTTCCGTCTGATTGTAGACGGCAGGGTGCGGCTCTCGTTCCGGCAGACAAAAGGACAACAAGGAGACAACAGCGTTTAACCCGGCCAGCGCCAAGCGCCCCGAAAACGCCGCCGCCGCGCGGGATCGCAGGGGTTCAACCTGAAACGTTCCGATATGTTCCTCAAGTCGCGCGCGCCACAGAACGTCCAACTGCGCCCCCGGTTGCAGGATCGGCGCGGTCTTGCGGCTGGCGCCCCCGCGCACAACCCCAGCATGGCGACCGTGGCCTTCGGTAAAAACCTCAATGATCGCCGCCGATTCGCCGTGGCGGCGCGAGGTCAGAAGGATGCCGTGATCACGCCAATCCAAAGTGGGCTCCTGATGGGTATAGAACTTCCCGGCCACAAGACCGCAACAACCGATCATGCGCAAGATATATGCCGGTTCCGCTGCAATTCTGTAAAAGTCCCCAGACCTTCCGACAAATGCTATGATCAACGGCACCGGCGCGCTGCTGGGGCAGGTTCATTGATTGATTTGAACGGGATACGCCCCGAGAACAGACAGGAGTACACCATGAAAACACCTTTTTTCACCTCACCTTCCGACTACCCTGAACCCCTGAACGTTCTTGGCGACAAAATCACTGTGCTAGCACGTCTTGAACAGATCGGGGATTATGCAGTCACGCTCAATTACGGTCACGAAGGCAATGGCCCACCGCCCCACACGCACCCTTGGGATGAGACCTTTTTTGTGGTGAAAGGCGAGGTCGAATTTGTCATGGACAAGGAAACCAGAAGCGCCCCCGCCGGTACGCTGGTTCATTTCCCGGCCGGGACAGTACACAGTTTCAAGTTTGGCCCCGGGGGCGCACATCTGCTTGAGATAAGCGGCAGGGGTTCGCGCGCCATCGAGATGTTCGCGGGCCTTGATCGCGAAGCGCCGGGCCCCGTTCAGGACGGTGCAAAAATTGCCGAGGTATTGCGCAAAACCGGGGTGGAACTGGCTGGATAAGAGTGGTTTCTTTGCGCGTCAATCGACAATTGTCTGTGCGGTATCAATACCTCCGATTTTGACGCGACAATTAGATTCAGAAGTATGCCCTGATCGCACTAGGCCAATCCCGGTCCCCCATGGCTCCAGGTTTTCGGAGGATAGTCGCAGGTCGGGTAGTCTAGAGGGAAAAACTGAACCAGAAGGGCAATTAGAACCTTACTCTGAATGCAAAGCCGACCAATGGTGCCGTTTCGTAATTCTGGCGACTGAGTTCCGAACCATTTGCATCGTCCAACGTCAAACGGCCATCCAACTCAGCCCCTGCAAAGACATTCAACGAAACGCCAGGATTGGGACTGTAACCTAACGCCAGCACAACAGGGATGCTTTTGTCTTCACCCACCCCATCCGGAGCCAAGCCATCTCCATCCAATCGAAACCGTATTCTCTCGGAGCGAGCCGAAAGCGACAGGTTCATTTCGTTATTTAGCGCGTAGCTGAGCGTGAGTCCTGGACCTTGCGTAGCACCAATCCCTGAGCCTGTGTTCAAGTTCCAGCGGTCGTTTATATCCCAATCCACCAACAAGGCTGGGAAGAAATCGATATCGTCATCCTCCAACTGCGAAAACACGCCAAATGCAGGGCCGATGGTAAGACGCTCACTTAGCTTCCATGCAATACCCGCAAAAGCTCCATAGGTACGTCCGTCCGAGGCAGTAACGCCGCTTTGATAGTCCCATCTGATCTGTGGCGATATAAAGGCGGTGGCTGTATTTCCAACTCGAAACCGCACTGGCAAGGAAACGCGAATGTCTCGGATATCTTCCCAAGGCTGGTTATTTGCTTCGCTAAAGTTGTAATCGAACCTACCGAAGCTAGCCGACACCCCAACGGAGTTCCCTCCGTCCTTGCTATAAAGCGCGGTGGTTCGCACAAAAGCACGGCTTGCCGAGAACTCTCCACCTCCACTCAAACTCGCATCGCCCTGAAAAGCAGCAAGCCCGTCAAGTTGATAGATCCAACCCAATCTGGGCTGCGCCGCTGCGGAAGTCGCTGTGCAAACCAAGAGCAAAAAGGGAAGACGGCAGGCTAACAAGAAGGTTTTCATAAATTCCAAACTCTTAGGAAGGGGGCACAATTCCAGATAGTATTTCAGTGTGCAGGGTGTAACCCAAAATAGAAATAGATTGTTAGACTTTGTCCGCCAGACCAAGCTGCAGTTAATCCAGCCCTTCTTCTCCAAGAAGATGCCGCCCCTGCCGGTCTTCTACCTCAATCACCCAAAGGTCTGGGTCAAAGCTGCGCTGGCGTCGGATGGCTTCATCCACATCCATTTCCACACCGCTGGAGAGTTCAACCCATTTGCGCTCGCCGCTCATCAGATCAAAGCTGCGTTGGAAGGCCACGGCCCGCCCGTCCAGTGTGTTCAGCTTGACCAGCACCGCGCCAGCCGTATCGTCCCCGTGGGCCACTACGTAGGCCGGGATGTCCTGAAACCGCAGCCTTGCCAGATAGGCGTGGACCCAGAAATCAGCCGTCAGACGCGTCATGCGTTGCCGTCTTTGAAATCCAGACCCATTTCCGAATATCGCTCGGATTCTTCCAGCCAGTTCGGGCGCACCTTGACCTGCAGGAACAGATGAACCTTGCGGTCGAGGAACTCTTCCAACTCGGCCCGCGCTGCCTGGCTGACGGCCTTGATGGTCTCGCCGCGTTTGCCCAGAACGATACCTTTGTGACCGTCGCGCATGACATAGATGACCTGATCGATCTTGGCGGACCCGTCCTTGCGTTCCTCCCAGTTCTCGGTCTCGACGGTCAACTGGTAGGGCAGTTCCTGATGCAGGCGCAGGGTCAGTTTCTCGCGCGTCATCTCGGCGGCGATCATGCGCATCGGAAGATCGGCAATCTGATCTTCGGGATACAGCCACGGCCCTTCGGGCAGTTCTGCGGCCAGCCACTTACGCAGATCGTCCACACCATAGCCGCGCTCGGCCGAGATCATGAAAGTTTCGGCAAAAGGATAGCGCGCGTTCAGATCGCTGGTCAGCGCCAGCAGTTTCTCGGACGGAACCTTGTCAATCTTGTTGATCGCCAGCGCGATGGTACGGCCCTGCCCGATCTCTTCCAGACCTTCGAGGATGCGTTCGACCCCTTCGGTGATGCCGCGATGCGCCTCAACCATCAGCACCACTACATCAGCATCCGCAGCTCCGCCCCAGGCGGCCGCGACCATGGCGCGATCCAGACGACGGCGGGGTTTGAACAGGCCGGGCGTGTCAACGAATACCAGTTGCGCATCCCCTTCCATCGCCACACCACGAATGCGGGCGCGGGTGGTTTGCACCTTATGCGTCACGATCGAGACCTTAGCCCCGACCATGCGGTTCAGAAGGGTGGATTTGCCTGCGTTGGGCTCTCCGATCAGGGCGATAAATCCGGCGCGTGTGGTCATGTGTGATGCGATCCTGTTTGCAAGTGCGCACCCCTATAGCAGAAAGGCCTCGCGGGCCAGAGGCATTTGTCGCATTGCGGCCAAGCGGTCGGAATGGCATCACCGGATCAAGCCACGCCAATAACAGCCAGGCAATCCTTCTTTTCATGAGGCTGATATGAACCGTCGCGAGTTTCTTTTGGGTAGTGGCGCTGCCACAGGGGCGTTGGGTCTAGGTGGCTTTGGTTTAGCGGCAGGTGCGCAAGAGCTGGTCGTCCAACCCGCCAGCTTTGCCCTGCGCGATCAGGTCACCACCGGTATGGTCAGCCTGTCGCCCGACGCGCCGCCTCCGGTTTTACATGGCAAGCAGGGTGAGGTGATGCGCCTGCCGGTGCGCAACACCCTGCCTGATTATACGGCGATGCATTGGCACGGGCTGCGTATTCCGAATAACATGGACGGGGTGCCTTATCTGACCCAAATGCCGGTTGGACCGGGTGAGGCGTTTGACTATGAATTCACGCCTCCGGATGCGGGCACTTATTGGTATCACCCTCATTGCATGACGATGGAACAGATGGCCCATGGCCTGACCGGAGTGCTGGTGATCGCCGAGACCGAAGATCTCGGTTTTGACAGCGAGCAGGTGATCAACCTGCGTGATTTCCGCCTGAATGATGACGGGTCGTTCCTGCCTGCCTACACCGCGCGCGGGGCCGCAAGGGCGGGAACCTTTGGTAATGTGCAAACGGCGAACTGGCTGGATGGGCCGGTTTATGATCACGTCGCAGGCAGCCTTGTGCGTTTGCGCGTGGTAAACACGGACACAACCCGCATCTACAAGGTGCATCTGAACGGTGCCGAAGCCCGAATTATCGCATGGGACGGTCATCCGGTCGAAGTTGACTTTCCATTGCCCAGTGCCGATGACCCCTTGCTGATTGGACCCGGACAGCGTGTGGATTTTGCTTTGAAAATGCCACTAGGCGAGGGTCAGACTGTCGATCTGATGGCCAAGTTTCCTGGACAGCCGCATCGCTCCATGACCCGCTTGCGTGCAGTTGGTGCGCCCGTCTCGCGCGAGCTGCGCGAGCTGCGCCCCCTACCCGTGAACCCCACAACAAAACCGGATCTGGCGAATGCCGAATTGCACGAATTTGTCTTTGGCTGGACACCCGAAGGAGGCGAACCGACCAATGGGTTTTGTGGCTCTCTGGGGTATAACTTCTGGTCGATCAACCGAAGGCCTTGGCCGGGGGATGCGGCGAAAGGGGTTGGTCCGTTGGCCACGCTGCAACGAGGTAAAAGTTATGTTTTGCGATTGCGTAACGAGTCACCGAACCTGCATCCGATCCACCTGCATGGGTTGGCTTTTGTACCGATAAAATCGAACCTTCGCCCGTTACCACCATTGCTGACCGACACGATGTTGCTGTTGAAAGATGAGGTGGTCGAGATCGCGTTGGTCGCCGACAACCCGGGCGACTGGGCGTTTCATTGCCACGTGATCGAGCATCAGAAAACCGGGCTAACCGGATATATTCGGGTGGATTGAGGTTCAGTTTGACCACACCAATACGGGCGAAAGGGGGCTTGCCTTCTGCCCAAGACCACAATCTACTTAGGTAGGTTTTCCAACAGCGATTTGGCTGCGGCCTGTTCTGCCTGACGTTTTGAACCTGCGGTTGCCTGAGCCTCGGTGCCGTCTTGCAGTCGAGCGGCAATCGTGAAGACGGGGGCGTGATCCGGGCCGCTGCGCTTGATCTCGACATAAGACGGCGGCTTTTGGCCCCGCGCCTGCGCCCATTCCTGCAACGAGGTTTTGGCGTCCCGCGCATCAGCTTCGACCGTGTGGATACGATCCCCCCAAAGCGCCAGAATAACATCCCGCGCCGCTTCGAACCCGGCATCGCGATAGATCCCGGCAATGACCGCCTCCATCGCGTCGCCCAGCAGGGCCTGTTTACGGCGGCCGCCAGACATCATTTCCGACCGGCCCAGTTTCAACACCGCGCCCAGGTCGATCTGACGGGCCACGTCAGCGCACGCCTCCTTGCGGACCAGCGCATTGAAGCGGGGGGCAAGTTGGCCTTCGGATGCCTTCTTGTCGGCCTCAAGCAGAGCCGTCGCCATGACCAAGCCCAGAACGCGATCGCCCAGAAACTCCAGCCGTTGATTGTCGGGTCGGGTCGCCGAAGAGACCGATCCATGAGTCAACGCGCGTACCAGCAGTTCGGGGTCTGCGAACTCATACCCCAATCGCTGCTGAAACGCTTTTATCTCGGCGGAAAGCTTCAATTGATCGCCTTGAAGAAGCGGTCACCACGCCAGGTCCAGAAGAACAGCATCGACCGACCCGCGGACGAGAACATGATCCGATCAGCACGACCAATCAGGTTTTCATAAGGAACATACCCCACGCCCCCGGCGGATTGTGGCAAGCGGCTGTCGCTGGAATTGTCGCGGTTGTCACCCATGAAGAAATAGTGGCCTTCGGGCACAGTATAAATGCCGGTATTGTCCGAACCCTGATCGGTGATGTTCAGCACGTCGTAAGAGACCCCGTTGGGCAAGGTTTCGATCAGACGGCTCTTTTCGCAGACACCGCCAATGCCGACAGGCCCGTTCTCGCAGCGCGGGCGCAGGCCTTGCGGGCCTTGAGGTTCGGCGGTTTCGGTAAAGACGCCGTCGGGTTGTTGCGGCACTGGTGTACCGTTCAAGATGATCTGCCCCTCACGGACCTGAACGCGATCCCCCGGCAGGCCGATCAGCCGCTTGATATAGTCGCGCCCGGTGACGGGATGACGGAAAACGATGACGTCGCCGCGCTCGGGCTCACCACCCCAAATGCGCGTGTTGTCACCTTTCATCCAACCGCAAATATCTTCCGCATCGACGTTCAAGCCGACGCTGGGAATAATCAGGCTTGGGCACGAGGCATAAGAATAGCCATAGGCCATTTTATTGACGAACAGGAAGTCCCCGATCAGCAACGTCTGTTTCATCGAGCCGGAGGGAATCCAGAACGGCTGAAAGAACAGGGTACGGAAAACACCCGCGATCAATAGGGCATAGACGATGGTTTTGATCGTCTCCCACACGGGATTTCCGGTTTTGACGTCCTCGGCCATACTGCTCTCCGGTCCTTTGGTTGTTGGGGTGCTACATGCGGGGCCGACGGGGGCAAGTCAAGGCTGCGTGGCGTTATCTTGAAGTGGTCGGGCCTCGATCACCACGAAGGCCTGTGCCCAAGGGTGGTCGTCTGTCAGAGTGACATGGATGATGGCTTCATGGCCCTCGGGCGTCATCTCTTTCAGACGTTCGGCGGCCCAACCGGTGACATGCATGACAGGTTGGCCTGTACGCAGGTTAGTGACCGCCATATCCTTCCACGCGATACCCATGCGCAGGCCGGTGCCCAGCGCCTTGGAACATGCCTCTTTCGCGGCCCAGCGTTTGGCATAGGTCCCGGCCGTATCGGCGCGGCGCTCGGCCTTGGTCTGTTCAGTATCGGTGAAAACACGATTGCGGAACCGGTCGCCAAACCGGTCGAGCGTACCCTGAATGCGTTCGATATTTGCGAGGTCTGTGCCAATGCCAAGGATCATAGTTTGTGGTTTTCCTTCTTTAGAAAAGCCGAGTATCCCTTGTTCACTCCCAAAATGAAGGCGTACCGACAAAAAACAAACGAAATCAGCATACAAAGCGTGAGTTCTATGATCCGCGAGACATTCACAAATAACCTGGGAACCTCTCCGAGCAGATAGAAAATTGAGAGGATCACGAGGAAGAAAAACGTCACAGTCAGCACCATCTGCCTTGCGATGATCCAACTCTTAAAGGTAGGGCCCAAGGATTTACCTCTAATACCTTTTGCCATGCCGTACAGTGACGCAGAAAAAACCATTGCAATGGACAGCGGCAGTGTTTGGAAGGGCCATTCGAAGTCTAACCATCTTTGTATCAATCCAAGGGTGACTAAGGTCGAGAAAAAGAAGGCTAAATAGCCTAACCGATCCAGCCCGACCTTTTGGTTTGAATCAAACCGCAACGTCACAGCTACCAACGCTCCTGTAGCTTTGGCGGAAAAGATTCAGCGTTTTCTTCCGGAAACATCACACCTCCAACACCACAGTACCCAGCTTTTGCCCGGTCTCGACCTTTGCATGGGCAGCAGCGGCATTCGTGAGGTCGCCCGCCGGAACCACCGCGTGGCTCAACACTTTTTGCTCCAGCCATTCCGTTAGCTGCGCCTCCCCCCTGCGCCGTGCAACAGCATCCAGTTGATAAACAATCAACATATGCAAGCGGATGTTCTTGAACATGAAACCGTAGAAATCGAGCTCTGGTCGCATTTGCGACACGGAAGAATAACTTGCGATGGTACCACCCGGCCGGATTAGTGCCAGAGACGCATCCTGATTTGCCGCAAAGTCCACTTCGACAATACGATCAACGCCCGCGCCGTCTGTCATATCCAATACAGTCTCAGCCACGTTTTGGGTGCGGTAATTCACAAATTCCTTTGCACCAGAGTGCGTTGCTTTTTCCTGCGAACTGACCGTGGTGATAACCCGAGCCCCGCCAAGAGCGGCCATTTGGCAGGCGTAACGCCCCACAGTCCCCGCCCCGCCGGTCACCAGGATAGTTTTGTCAGCGATCGGCCCGTCAGCATACAAGGCATACCATGCGGTCATTGCCGGAATCCCAAAACACGCACCTTCGGCGAAACTGGTAGTGTCAGGAAGAGTAACGGCCTGCTCTGACGGTAAAGCGATATACTCAGCAGCGGTTCCGAACGCGCGTTGCCACTGGCCATTCCAGATCCAGACCCTTTCACCAACCCGGGACGGATCGACACCTGAGCCAACGGACACAATTACTCCGGCACCATCCGAATGTGGAATGACAAGCGGGTGCTGCATGACAGCGCCTGGCCGCGCGCCACCCCGCAACTTAACATCTGATGGATTGATTCCGGTGGCTTTGATCTGAACCACAACTTCACCCAGCCCAGCCACCGGATCGGGCATATCAATCAGTTCAAGCACGTCCTCTGCTGGACCAAAATTACGATATGAAATTGCTTTCATTGCATTACCCCATCTTCCGACAATGGTGATATGAAGCGGTCAGCCCCGCGCTTCATCCATCAGCCGACGCATCTCGGCAATGGCAGGGGTGAGGCCGCGGAAGATCGACTCGCCGACCAGAAAGTGACCGATGTTCAGTTCGCGCACCTCGGGGAACGCGGCGATGGGTTGCACCGTGTCATAAGTCAGACCGTGACCTGCGTGAACTTCCAACCCCAGCGAGTGGGCAAAGGCGGACATCTCGCGCAGTGATTCTAGTTCGCGTGCGGCTTCGTCCAACCGACCCTCGGCGTGGGCGTCGCAATAGGCGCCGGTATGCAGTTCGATCACTTCGGCACCGATGCGGTGGGCCGCTTCGATCTGGCGCTGGTCGGCTGCAATAAAGATCGACACGCGACACCCCGCCTTGCGCAAAGGGGCGATGTAATGGGCTAGCTTGTTTTCCTCGCGCGCAACCTCAAGCCCGCCTTCGGTGGTTCGCTCTTCGCGTTTTTCGGGAACGATGCAAACCGCGTGCGGTTTGTGGCGCAGGGCGATCTGCTGCATTTCGGGCGTGGCGGCCATTTCAAAATTTAACGGCACCGACAGAACCTCCATCAGCCCATCGATATCAGCGTCCGAGATATGGCGGCGATCTTCGCGCAGATGCGCAGTGATGCCGTCGGCACCGGCCTCTTCGGCCAACTTGGCTGCACGCAAAGGGTCGGGATAAGCCCCACCACGCGCGTTCCGCACGGTGGCCACGTGGTCGATATTCACGCCCAGACGCAGGTGTTTGTCAGACATCGCTTGATTCCTTTCCCGAATTCCGGCCCGAGCCTAGAGGGTTTGCCACCGGAACGGCAGCCTTGGTTTCGGCCAAACGCTTGATTTCATCGAATTTCGCCTTGATCCGGGCGCGGCGGCGCTGCTGATAGGTGCGTACCACCGGCAGGCTGAGATAGTAGCAGATATACCCGGCAATCAGCCCGGGGAAGATGCCACCAATCAAGTAGGGAAAGAAAACCTCATCATAAAAAACACTTAGCCCGCGCCAATCGGCATCGCGGCCCGTGAACATCGCCATGAAGTTGTTCTTCAGGTCACTCAACGCCTTGAAGAAGCTGTCCATCAAGCCGTGGGTTTCTTCCTCTTCAAAGTCGTCACCCAAAAGGAAATGGCCCGTTTGCAGGCAGACGACCCCGATGGGCACATAAGTCAGAGGGTTGCCAAAGAAGGTACCGCTGAGCGATGCCAGCAAATTGCCATTGAAAATCCGGCTAAGCAGGGCCGCGATAAAGAAGTGGAACCCATAAAACGGCGTGAACGCCGTGAACACGCCCACTCCGACACCACGCGCGATACGCTCAGGTGAATCGGGCAGCCGCCGGATGCGGTGTTTGACGTAATGAAAGGCACGGGTCCAGCCGCCGCGCGGATAGATGAATTCCGAAGCGATCTGAATGGGCGAGCGTCGGTCTCGGCGCTTGAAAACCACTCCTGATCACCCCTTCTCAGCCTGCCGCAACTGCGGTTTTTTCCCGATTCCGATGCCGCTCGACCGCGGCAACGTCGCTTTCAGCCTCAAGCATCAACATCAGCGAATGCAACTGTTCAAGGTCACGCAGTTCGACAGAGATCAGAAGACGGTAAAAATCCGGTTTGCGGTCAACGAACTCCAGGTTTGAGATATTGGCCTTTTTCTCACCGATCAACGTACAGATACGCCCCAACACCCCAGCGTCATTGCCGATGGTCAGGTCCAGCGTCACCCCATAAACTGCCGGGTGTGTGCCCGAATGCCAGTGCAAGTCGACCCATCGATCCGGTTCGCTTTCATAGTCGGACAAGCGATCGCAATCGATGGCATGAACCACCACGCCCTTGCCGCGAAAAGTGATGCCGACGATGCGTTCGCCCGGCAACGGCTGGCAACAGGGCGCGCGGTCGAATTTCTGCCCAGGCTCCAGACCAATCACAGCACGACGAGGGGAAATGGCGTCGCCATCGTCTTGGGTCAGCTCCGGGTAAACGGCGCTGACTACATCATGTGCTGTTAGCTCAGCGCTGCCGAGGCGGGCCAGCAGCTCGTGCCGGTCTTTCAGACGCAGGTGCTTGGCTGCGGTGTCCAGCGCCTTGTCGGTGGCCTTGCGCCCGACATGATCAAACCCTGAACGTGCGAGTTCTTTGCCCAGTTTGATGAACCGTTCACGATCCACCTCGCGCAGGGCGCGACGGATGGCCGTGCGGGCCTTGCCGGTAACTGCGATTTCAAGCCATGTGACCTGTGGGGTTTGCCCATCCGCAGTAATCACGTCCACCGATTGCCCGTTCTTGATCCGGGTCCACAGCGGCACACGGATACCGTCCACCTTGGCCCCGACGCACGCATGGCCGATCCTTGTGTGGATGGCATAAGCAAAATCAATCGGCGTCGCGCCGCGCGGCAGTTTCACCACATCACCCTTGGGCGTGAAGCAGAACACCTGGTCCGAATACATCTCAAGCTTGACGGCTTCGAGGAAATCTTCGTGATCATCCTCGCTGTCGAACTGTTCGGTCAGATTGGCAATCCACTTGGCGGGATCGACTGCAAACGGGTTTTCCGACCGCACACCATCGCGATACGACCAGTGCGCCGCAACACCGGTTTCGGCCACGTCATGCATCTGACGGGTGCGAATCTGAACCTCGACCCGTTTGCCATCACGCCCTGACACCGTCGTGTGAATCGAGCGATATCCGTTCGATTTCGGCTGGCTGATGTAATCCTTGAACCTTCCCGGCACCGCGCGCCAGCGCTGGTGGATAGCGCCAAGGGTACGGTAACAGTCTTCTTCGGTCTGGGTGATGATGCGGAAGCCATAGATGTCGGACAGGCGTGAAAACCCCTGATCCTTTTCCTGCATCTTGCGCCAGATCGAATAAGGTTTTTTGGCACGGCCAAACACTTCTGCCTCGATCCCGGCCTTTTCAAGCTCGTGCCGCATATCGCCGGTGATGCGGTGGATCACATCGCCAGTTTCCCGTTGCAGAGTAATAAAGCGGCGGATGATAGATTGGCGGCCTTCAGGGTTCAGCACTCGGAAGGCGAGGTCTTCCAGTTCCTCGCGCATCCACTGCATACCCATCCGTCCCGCAAGTGGCGCGTAGATATCCATCGTCTCGCGCGCCTTGACCACCTGCTTTTCCGGACGCATCGCTTTGATGGTGCGCATGTTGTGCAAACGGTCGGCAAGCTTGACCAGAATAACCCGCAGGTCCTTGGACATAGCCATGAACAGTTTGCGGAAATTCTCGGCCTGTTTGGTCTCACGGCTGGACAGCTGCAGATTGGTCAGCTTGGTGACGCCATCGACCAGCTTGGCGACCTCATCCCCGAACAGCTCGGACACTTTGCCATAGCTGGCCTTGGTATCCTCGATCGTGTCGTGCAGCAGCGCTGTGATAATTGTCGCATCGTCCAGACGCTGTTCGGTCAGGATGGCGGCAACGGCAACGGGATGGGTGAAATAGGGTTCGCCGGAATGGCGGAACTGACCGTCATGCATCTGCATCCCGAACTCATAAGCCCGGGCGATGCGGTCGGCATTGGTTTTGGGATTATAGTTGCGGACCAGCGCAATCAGGTCTTCAGCAGAAATCATCCGGTCCGCACCTTCGTGTTTGGGGGTTACCCCTGGCCTTGAGCCTCCATCAGAGCGCGCAGCAGCTTCTCTTCCGACATGTCATCCTCGACCGGTTTGTCCGATTCCGCACCCATCAGCAGAGCCATCTGATCTTCTTCTGGCTCATCCACCTCGATCTGGGTCTGGTTGGCTTCGATCAGACGCTCGCGCAGCTCGTCGGCACCTTGGGTTTCGTCCGCGATCTCGCGCAGCGACACAACAGGGTTCTTGTCGTTGTCACGGTCGACGGTGATCGATGCACCGGCGGAAATCTCGCGCGCACGATGGGCGGCAAGCATCACCAGTTCAAACCGGTTTGGAACCTTGTCTACGCAATCTTCAACCGTCACGCGGGCCATGGGGCGCTCTCCGTTACTGAATCCATGTCAGGAAGACGTTTATCTAAGGGCGAATCCCCGCCTTGACAAGCACGAAATGGCGTCAATTGCACCATTCACAGAGGGGTTACAGCCTCGACATCCTCGGTAGGCAGACTTGCGACCATCTCGGTGACGGTCCGACCAAGCACCGGGTGCCGCCAATCAGGGGCTACATCCGCCATCGGAACCAACACGAATGCCCGGTCCTGCAGGCGCGGATGCGGCAAGATCAATTGCTTGGGCGCCTGCTGTTTCTGCGCCTCGGGCGGCAGGTTAAGCCAATGGTCGTATTCAGCAGGATCCGGCAGTATAAGATCGTCATAAAAGACCAGATCCAGATCCAATGTCCGCATGCCCCACCGTTGCACCCGCTCGCGGCCAAATTCGTGTTCGATCTCATGCAGTAATTGCAGAACCTCGGCCGGGGTCTTTTCAGTCTCGATCAATGCAGCCGCATTGACGTAATCCGGCCCAGCTCCGGCAGGGAAACAAGGGGTCTCGAAAAAGCGGCTGACGGCGCGAATCACTACCCCCTGACGCAAAATCGCGTCAATAGCCCTTTGAAGTGTCACGTTGGGCCCAGATGATCTCAAATTGAGATTCGCACCCAGTGCAATCACTGATTCTGACAAAGATTTGCTCCTACTACTCGCTATATTCGGTGAATTGCATGGTTGCGATACATGATAAAAGCCCTAATTATAGGCATATCAGCGCGCCGCCTATTTTCTAGCTCACTCACCTAATCATCCGGCGTTCTGGTTAGTACCGGAAGGATCTATTTATGTTTTATAAAGACGAACGGCTAGCGCTGTTCATCGACGGCTCGAATCTTTATGCGGCCGCAAAAGCACTGGGGTTTGACATCGACTATAAATTGCTGCGCCAGGAGTTCATGCGCCGCGGCAAGATGCTTCGTGCTTTCTACTACACAGCGCTATTGGAAAATGACGAGTATTCGCCGATCCGTCCCTTGGTTGACTGGCTGCATTACAACGGCTTCACGATGGTGACCAAACCGGCAAAAGAATACACCGACAGCATGGGGCGTCGGAAAGTCAAAGGGAACATGGACATCGAATTGACCGTTGATGCCATGGAACTTGCACCGCGCGTTGATCATATCGTGCTGTTTTCGGGCGATGGGGATTTCCGCCCGCTGATTGCCAGCCTTCAGCGCCAGGGCGTGCGTGTTTCGGTTGTTTCGACCATCCGCAGCCAGCCGCCGATGATTTCGGACGAGCTGCGTCGCCAGGCCGACAATTTCATCGAACTGGAAGACTTGCGCGATGTGATCGGGCGGCCTCCGCGCGAAATGCCGATGGAGCCACGCAGCGTTGCGGCTGCAGGCGGGCAATAAGCACCGGCCACCTATCAAACCGGGGAAAGTAATCGGCGCGGTCAGTGTCTCAATCCTGACCGCGCCTTTTTTAACAATGAACAGGTGCTGAAACATCTATTGGCTAGCACCGATTCATGTCAGGGAAATGACAAGCTCCTGTCTGGACCAAGGCCGGGAAAAGACTTACCTGTGGCCTAAGGAGACCGTGACATGACTAAGCCACCCCTGACTCTTTACCTTGCTGCCCCGCGCGGATTCTGCGCCGGTGTCGACCGCGCCATCAAGATCGTCGAGATGGCGCTGCAGAAATGGGGCGCGCCGGTCTATGTGCGCCACGAGATCGTGCATAACAAATTCGTCGTCGACGGATTGCGCGCGCAGGGTGCCGTGTTCGTCGAAGAACTGGACGAATGCCCCGACGACCGTCCGGTAATCTTCTCAGCCCACGGTGTGCCAAAATCCGTCCCCGCGACCGCGGCACAGCGCGAGATGATCTATGTCGACGCAACCTGCCCGCTGGTATCCAAGGTCCATGTCGAGGCCCAGCGCCACGCCGAGTCCGGGTTGCAAATGATCATGATCGGTCACAAAGGCCATCCCGAAACCGTCGGCACCATGGGTCAGCTGCCCGAGGGTGAGGTTCTGCTGGTAGAAACCGTCGAGGATGTGGCCACCGTACAGGTGCGCGATCCGGGCAAACTGGCTTTTGTCACCCAGACCACCCTGTCGGTGGATGACACCAAGGACATCATCGCCGCGCTAGAACAACGGTTCCCGGCCATCGTTGGACCGCACAAGGAAGACATCTGCTACGCCACCACCAATCGGCAAGAGGCCGTCAAGGCCGTAGCCCCGAAGTCGGATGCCTTGCTGGTTGTCGGCGCGCCGAATTCCTCGAATTCGCGCCGCCTGGTTGAGGTCGCCTCGCGCGCGGGCTGCAATTACGCGCAGCTGGTGCAACGCGCGACCGAGATCGACTGGCGCGCGCTCGAAGGTATCTCGTCGGTTGCGATCACCGCCGGGGCGTCGGCTCCCGAAGTGCTGGTCAACGAAGTGATCGACGCCTTCCGCGCCCACTATGACGTGACCGTCGAGCTGGTCGAAACCGCTACGGAAAACGTCGAGTTCAAAGTGCCCCGCGTGCTGAGAGAACCTGCATGAGGGGCATACCAACGGCCCCGCTTTTTCTTGGACTGGCGGGGCTGATCCCGTTTATCTGGGGCGCGCTGACTTATCTGAACGATGATCTGCATAGTTGGGGTACGCAGATGTTTGGCTCGCGTTTCGTCGGGCCCTATGTACAGCTGTTCTATGGCTCGGTGATCCTGAGCTTTATGTCCGGCGTTTTGTGGGGATTCGCCACCAAAACCTCGGGCGGCAAGGCGGCGACATGTTATGCCCTGTCGGTTCTACCCGCGCTATGGGCGTTCTTTAAAACCGGGGGCGGTCCTGTCAGCACCGGCACCAATCTGATGTACGGTTTTGCCGGGTTGTTGGTACTGGATGCCATCTTTGCCTATTGGCGGCTGACCCCAACCTGGTGGCTGCGGTTGCGAGTCATGTTGACCGCCGTCGTGTTGGTCTGCCTCGCCGTAGGAGTATACCTGTGACCGACGATAAAACGATCAACGCCTATACGACACGGGTGGCGGAGTACCTGCAAATCCCCCTGCCCCCGGAACAGATCGAGGCCCGCCTGGCCTTTACCGAGGCCGTTGGCAGTGGCCACATTCTGGATCTGGGCTCGGGCCCGGGTTCAGACAGCGCCTTTTTCATGCGCGAGGGCATGACCGTCCGCGCACTGGACGCAACCCCTGCCTTCGTCGAACACGCGCGGGAAAATGGTGTCGACGCGCATCTGGGCACGTTTGACGATGTGACCGAGGTGGACGCCTATGACGGCATCTATGCCAGCTTTTCCCTGCTGCACGCCCCCCGAACAGATTTCTCGCGCCACCTGGCGGCCATTCACCGGGCAATGAAGCCCGAGGGCATCTTTTTCCTCGGCCTGAAGCTGGGCACGGGCGAACACCGCGACGATCTGGATCGCTACTACACCTATTTCTCACAGACCGAGATCGAGGCTGCGCTGGAACAAACCGGGTTCACCATCGACCGGATCACCACCGGTATGGGAACGGGTCTGGCCGGGTCTTATGACGGGTTCATTCTGGTGCTGGCCCATGCCTGAACTGTTTGCCTATACCGACGGAGCCTGTTCCGGCAATCCCGGACCCGGCGGCTGGGGCGTGTTGCTGCGCGCAATGGATGGCGACAAAGTCCTGAAAGAGCGCGAGTTGAAGGGCGGAGAGGCCGAGACCACCAACAACCGCATGGAACTGCTAGCCGCGATCAATGCGCTAGAGGCGCTGGATCGCGCCTCGACAATCACCGTCATAACCGACAGTGCCTATGTAAAGAATGGTGTGACGGGGTGGATTTTCGGATGGAAGCGGAACGGCTGGAAGACCTCGAACAAAAAACCGGTCAAGAATGTCGATCTGTGGCAGCGGTTGGATGAGGCCCAGACCCGGCATGATGTGATCTGGGAATGGGTCAAGGGTCACGCGGGCCATCCCGAAAATGAAAAAGCCGATGAGCTAGCCCGCGCCGGCATGGCACCGTTCAAGCCCCAAAAGGCCAAATCGTGAACGGTCTGGCCCTGCTGGACTATGCCTCGGTTCTTGTCTTTGCCCTGACCGGTGCCTTGGTGGCCAGCCGAGCGCAGCTGGATTTGGTGGGTTTTGCCTTCATCGCCTGCTTGACGGCAGTAGGCGGTGGCACTGTGCGCGACGTTCTTTTGAACCGGCATCCGGTATTCTGGATTGGGCAACCCGACTATATCTTGATCGCCGTAGCCGCAGCGGTGCTGGTGTTTTTCACCGCACACCTCGTTGAAAGCCGTTATAACTGGCTGATCTGGCTGGACAGTTTTGCCCTGTCTATTGCGGTCGCGGCTGGAACAGGTGCGGCGCTGTCGTTGGGGCAGTCCGGCACCATTGTGGTTCTGATGGGTGTCTGCACCGGATGCTTGGGCGGGCTGATGCGCGATGTGGTTTGCAACGAGGTACCGCTGGTTTTGAAACAGGGCGAGCTTTACGTTTCATGCGCTTTCGCGGGTGCTGTGACCGCCGTGATCGCACACCGTCTTGGGGTCGACGAGCTTGTGACGCTGGCGACCTGCGCGCTGATCTGCTGGGCCTTGCGGGCGGGGTCATTACTGTTCGGCTGGAGACTGCCCGCTTACAAAAGCCGCCCGCCCCGCCATTAATGCGACAACAACCGCGCGCCAATTTCCTTGACGAATTTTGCCGCCACCATTGCGGTCATTCCGTAGGGATCGCGATGGGGGTTCAACTCGACGATATCCGCACCAATAAGCTGACCTTCGAACCGGTGGATCAGATTGATCACCTCACGCGTACTCAACCCGCCGGGTTCATGATGCGACACACCGGGCGCAAAAGCCGGGTCCAGCGCGTCCAGATCTAACGACAAATAGACCGGGCCGTCAAAACGGATATCCAAATCAGAGCGCCAGTTGCGCATGTCGATGACCTCGACCCCGAACTTGTCGGCCTGTTCCTGCTGGTGTTTATTCATGGTGCGGATGCCCACCTGCACAAGACGATTGATCTGACAGGTTTCCATCACCCGCGCGAATGGGCAACCGTGGCCCAAAGGGCCGATCTGCTGGCTGTCATACAAGTCAGGATGCGAGTCGATATGCAGGATGTTCAGCCCCTCATACCGCTCAGAATGCGCCTTGATCAGCGGATAAGCGACCGAGTGGTCCCCGCCCAGTGACAACAGCCGCGCACCGGTTGCGATGCGGGCGGCAGCGCTCTTTTCGATCCGGTCGATGGGTTCCTGCCCGATCATCTCGAACACCTCCAGGTCGCCGGTATCCTTGAAGCGGTCCGTCGCGCCCAGATCGGTTCCATCCTCGGCTGTCAGATTGGCGGCCCCGGAATGCAGCGCTTCGCGGATACGACCCGGTGCAAAGGCAGGTCCTTGCAGAAAAGACGAATGCAAATCCAGCGGCACTCCCATCAGAGCGACGTCACCGGAATTCAGGTTATGTGGCATGAGGCACCTTTCAGGTTGGATATTCCGGCGATCTGGCTGGCATCCTGCCCAAACGCCAAGAGGTTAGCGGCGTAGATAGGTCTGCCAGATCCAGATCACCAACAATGCGCCTAGTACCGCGCCCACAAAGCCCGACAGCCAACCTGCCACTGTAATAAAAAAGCGCAACAGGAACCCACCCACCAGCGCACCCATGATTCCGATCAGCATGGTCGTTGGTATGTTTGCCTCAATCCGCATCAACCGGGTGGCCAGAAATCCGGCAGCGGCACCGATGACGATCAGGGCAATGACGGGCACGTTACTTTCTCCAATGCGTTGGCACGATAATCAGCGCACCAATGGACGACAGAACTGCGTTCAGACCGGGCGAACCAAAACTGATACCGAACATGATGCGGACAAAATAGAACAGAAACGCCCCACCCACGCAAATGATGATCGAGGGCAGGTATCCGTTATGGGTAAACCCGGTCTTCTCGGCCAGATAGCCCACGATACCGGCAATCACGAAGGTGCCCATCAAGACCATGAACATTTGTCTTACTCCGTGTTCAGGCGGGTTCCGGTTGCGACCGGCCATCCTCGCAGAAAGGTTTCCGTATCCTGTGCCCCTTTTCCTGCTCGCTGCAAGCGCAACAGGTCAATCGCCCCATCACCGCAGGCCACGCGCAGCGCGTCGTTCAGAACCTCTCCGGGCGCGCCCTGTCCCTCGGCCAGTTTCGAGGCCAGCAGCTTGACCCGATCGCCTCCGATCAGAGTCCACGCACCGGGAAAGGGTGACAGGCCACGTATCCGGCGATCCACCTCGACCGCCGGGCGGGTCCAGTCGACCCGCGCCTCAGCCTTGTCGATCTTCGAGGCATAAGTCACGCCATCCTCGGGTTGAGGCTCGGGCGTCAGTTCGGGCAGACGGGCCAGAGCCTTTACGATCAGATCAGCACCCATCGGTGCTAGACGATCATGCAGTTGCGCCGTGGTTTCCTGCGGCCCGATATCAGTGGCCTGCCGCAAAAGGACGGGGCCGGTGTCCAAACCGGCCTCCATCTGCATGATACAGATGCCGGTTTCCGCATCGCCTGACATGATCGCCCGATGGATCGGAGCCGCCCCGCGCCAGCGTGGCAACAGGCTGGCGTGAATGTTCAGGCAGCCTTGCGCCGGGGCGTCCAAAATGGGTTGAGGCAACAACAGCCCGTAGGCCACCACTACGGCCACATCAGCGTTCAGTGCGGTAAAGGCATCCTGTTCCTCCGGCGATTTTAGTGAAACCGGATGGCGGACAGTCAGGCCCAACGCCTCGGCCCGGGCATGTACGGGCGTCGGGCGGTCTTTCTTGCCCCGCCCGGCCGGACGCGGAGGTTGGCTATAGACTGCGGCGATCTCATGCCCGACCTCAACCAGCGCATCCAGAACTGGGACCGAAAAATCGGGCGTGCCCATGAAAATGACGCGCATTTCTACCCCTGCTTCTTGGCTTTGCGCAGCAGCATGTCGCGTTTGACCTTGCTGAGACGATCAAAATACATCCGACCGTTCAGATGATCGATTTGATGCTGCACGCTGGTGGCCTCGATCCCGACAAAGTCGCGGCGGTCGATCATACCCTGTTCGTTCAGAAACCGGACCGTCACCGCACGCGGGCGTTTCACCTTGGCCGAGACGCCGGGCAGATTCGGACTGGCCTCTTCGTGTTCTCGCAATTCGATAGAGCTGTGCAGAATTTCGGGATTTGCCAGACGTACTGCACGGCCCCGCTCGGTCGATCCGTCAACGACCGCCAAGCGCAGCATCACACCGATCTGCGGGGCGGCAAGGCCAACGCCAGGCATGGCCTCCATCGTGTCGATCATGTCATCCCAGATAGCGCGAATTTCGTCGGTTACTTCGGACACATCCTCGGCCTTGGTCCGCAGACGTTTGTCCGGCCAGGGCAGGCAGGTGTGGACGGTCATGCGCGAGCCTGCTCGCGTTTGAGTTTCTGCATCTTACGAGTGATCATCTGACGTTTCAGCGGCTTGAGATAATCAATGAACAGCTTACCGTTCAGATGATCGATCTCGTGCTGCACACAGGTTGCCCAGAGCCCATCGAACGTCTCTTTCTGCAAGTTCCCGTCGCGATCCATCCACGTCACGTCCACCACTTTTGGGCGCGTCACCTCGGCGAACTGCTCAGGGATCGACAGGCACCCTTCTTCATAGACGTTAGTCTCGTCTGACGAAGCGATGACCTCAGGGTTGAACATGATCAGAGGGCGTGGCGTCTCGCCTTCTTCCTTGATGCAGTCCATCACGATCAGCCTGTCCAGCACGCCGATCTGCGGTGCGGCCAGCCCGATGCCGGGCGCATCATACATCGTCTCAAGCATGTCGTCGGCCAGTTTGCGCAGTTCGTCCGACAGGTCGGTCACCGGGGCGCAGACCTTTTTCAGACGGGGGTCGGGATGGATCAAAATATTACGCTTCATGGAGTTGATTTAGGCCATCCCGCCCCCCGCCGCAACGCCCCCCTTGCACCTGCGGAAATTGTAGCTAGCTTTCCTGCGGACAGATGGAGCAGACATGACTTTCAACGACCTGATCGACCGCCGGGGCACCAACAGCTCAAAATGGGACAAGATGGAAAAGCTGTACGGTGTCTCGCCACAGGATGGGCTGGCCATGTGGACCGCCGATTCCGATTATGCCACCGCGCCTTGCGTAATCGAGGCTGTCCGGGATGCCGCCGATCACGGGGCCTTTGGCTATACCTGGGAACACCCGCAATATCTGGCCGCTGTACAGTGGTGGATGCAGAACCGTCACGATTGGGCGATCGACACCGATTGGGTGCTGACCTCGCAAGGGCTGGGCAATGCAATTGCCCTGTGCCTGGATGTCTGGACCCAGCCGGAGGATGGTGTTGTCATCTTTACCCCGGTCTATCACGAGTTTGCTCATAAGATTAACACCGCTGGGCGGCGCGTGGTGGAATGTCCGCTGGCGCGGCAAGGCGACAGCTATGGCATTGATCTTGAGGATGCACAGTCACGGCTGGACGGGTCTGAAAAACTGTTGATGTGGTGCTCACCGCAAAACCCGTCGGGTCGGGTCTGGAGCCCCGAGGAGCTGCGGGCCGTCGCCGCCTTTGCCGAGCGCAACGGGTTGATCCTTGTGTCGGATGAAATTCACCAGGATCTGGTCTATCCCGGTCATACCTTCGTGCCGATGGACAAGGCCGCGCCCGAGGCACGCCCCTGGACCGTGACGCTGACTGCGGCGTCAAAGACGTTCAACATCGCAGGGCAGCGGACCGGCAACATGATCATCCCCGATGACCAGCTGCGCGCCACTATGCGGCATCGGCTGAAAACGTTGGACTATGCGCCCAGCGCCTTAGGCGTGGCCATGATCACTGCGGCCTATTCACCGGAAGGCGCGGCCTGGGCGGATACGCAGGTGGCGCATCTGGACGGCAACCGCAAACTATTTGACGCCGCCATCGCCGAAATACCGGGTCTGTGGTCAATGCCCCTGCAGGCCACCTATCTGGCCTGGGTCGATTTCTCGGGCACCGGGATGGATCACGACGAGTTTGTTCGACGTCTGCGCGAGGACGCCCGGATTGCCACCTCCTCCGGCCCCGGATTCGGCGCTGGCGGAGAGACTTTCGAACGGTTCAATCTGGCCACCCAGCGCAGCCGCGTCGAGGAAGCCTGCGCGCGCCTGAAACGCGCGTTTGGCGACCTTCAATAGCGTCGCGCTAGACTGAGCTATTGATCCTGCTTGTCGTACTGGCTCCCGCGGCGTGGATTAGCTGGCACAGATTAGACCTGCTCACGCCCGCGCCGCATTGGTGCCGCAAGCAACCAAACCGATTACATCCTGTTCGAAAAATCCGTCCCTAGTCTTTGTGCCCTAGCAAAGCAATCGGCGCGTCGGGTGCGCGGTAGAAATCCAGCGGGGCCTTGTCGGCCGCGGCCGTACTACGCTTAAAATCATACCGCATCTCACCGGCCTCTTCATCATCGGCGATGATCAGGCATTGATACAAATGGCGCGCACCGTCGTAGATATCGACCAATCCACGCAATTGCGGTGTCGTAGCGGCCTCAACCGTAAAGCCATCCTTCCACAATCTGAGTATTTTGAACGTATTGTCGTCAACTTCGACACGAAGGCGGCTGGTTTTCTTCAACCCCGCGATTCGCGCCGCGTCCAATTCTGCGCTTATTTCCTTTGAAACATAGGTACTCATAACAACTATTCCCCCGGCAATGGATTCCATTGTGACGGCTCAACTGTAAAAATCCAGTGAAGGCCGTCACATAGCGCCATGCGCTGACGATCTGTTGCTGGGAAATCATCGCATACCCTGTGCGCAGACGCAGAGCCAGTGCGCGACCCTTCACGTGTCAAGGCTGTGTTCAACACCCTATGTTTGTCGAAACGCACAAGCGGAGGATACGCAATGGGCCTGTTGGTCGACGGCAAATGGCATGACACATGGTATGACACCGAATCTACTGGCGGCGCCTTCAAACGCAGCGCCGCGCAGTTTCGCAATTGGCTGACCGCAGATGGCAGCGCAGGGCCGTCCGGCAAGGACGGTTTCAAGGCGGAACCGGATCGCTATCACCTCTATGTCAGCCACGCCTGCCCCTGGGCACACCGCACACTGATCTTTCGCGAACTAAAAGGGCTGAGCGATCTGGTTTCCGTCTCGGTGGTGCATCCAGACATGCTGGACAAGGGATGGACCTTTGAAACTGACGACCACGGTGCAACCGGCGACACCCTTTATGGATTCGATTACGCCCATCAAATCTATACCAAGGCTGATCCAGCTTATTCGGGACGTGTCACTGTGCCGATCCTGTGGGACAAGCAACAACAGACCATCGTTTCGAACGAAAGTTCGGAAATCATCCGTATGTTCAATACGGCCTTTGACGGCATTACCGGCAACACCGATAACTACTGGCCCGAGGCGATGCGGGACGAGATCGAAGAGGTCAACGCCCGCATCTATTCCGACATCAACAATGGGGTCTACAAATCCGGTTTTGCCACCACGCAACAGGCCTATGACGCCGCCGTGCATCCCCTGTTCGACACACTGGACTGGCTTGAAGATCGCCTTGCCCGAAACCGGTACCTGATGGGCGATCAGGTGACTGAAGCAGATTGGCGGCTGTTCACCACCCTGATCCGGTTTGATCCGGTCTATCATCTGCATTTCAAATGCAACAAGCGGCGGCTGATCGACTATCCGAACCTGTGGGCCTACACACGCGAGCTATATCAATGGCCCGGTGTCGCACAGACGGTAAATATGAACCATATCGTGCGCCACTATCACTACAGCCACGAAACAATCAATCCGAGCCGGATCATCCCAGTGAACCCATCCTTGGATTATCTGCACCCCCACGGGCGCGGTCAGCGACCCGCCGCGTAATGCTCGACCATCGCCGCCAGATCCTCTGGCGGCGTTGCGCTTTGCACATAGGCGCAGGCATTCGGGCTGTGGGCAAAGATCGAACCGTCCGAGAAAAAGGTGGTGTTTGTGACAAAGATCACCCGCGCCTCGGGGCGGCGATAGCTGGCAAAATCGGCCACGGCCAGCGCGCTGCCGGTTTCAAGCACCAGATCCAGCACGATGATATCGAACTCCTGACCATACAGCGCCAGAATCGCTGCCTCCTGCCCGGCCACCAGCGTCACTTCGGTGCCGTGCCGTTCAAGATGCCTTTTCCAGACCCGACCAAGGTCGGGGTTACTCTCAACAATCAAAACATTCATTTGCGACAACCTCGGCCCAAAAAAGAGTGAATGGTGCCGACCCCCCGTGAATTGTGATCACGCTTATTCCTTAACAAAGCGTTAACGACGTTGCCGCAAGGCCCGGAACTTGCGGATTCGCTTGTGTAAACGGCAAAAATCCGCTTGAAACGGGCCGAAACAGGCGATTCCAGCGAGAAACCCCATGGCAAGCCCTACCGAGAATTTGAACCCACGCGCCGCACGCGACCATGGCGGAGGGCTGGACGGGGCCATCGCATCTTATGGCGGCACGCGCACCGATTGGGTGGACCTGTCCACCGGGATAAATCCTCACCCCTATCAGGTGTCTGGACTGATCCCTTCAGACTGGGCTGAGTTGCCGGATCATGGTGCCTTCGAGCGCCTGACTGAGGCCGCCCGCCAGTTCTGGGCAGTGCCCAATGGGGCCGCAATCCTGCCCGCGCCCGGCGCATCGGCGGTGATCTCCCGCATTCCGGCGCTGGCCGCCCGTGGTCGGGTTCAGATCACAACGCCCACTTACAACGAACATGCCGCCGCCTTCGCCGCGCAAGGCTGGACCGTTCAACCCAACGGCCCAGCCGACGCCCGTGTCATCGTGCATCCCAACAACCCCGATGGCCGGATTTGGTCCGAGGCGGATGCAGACGCCCCGCTGACCGTGATCGACGAGAGCTTTTGCGATATCAGCCCCGGTGTTTCACTGATCCATCTGGCCGCGCGCCCCGGTGTGATCGTGCTGAAAAGCTTTGGCAAGTTCTGGGGGCTTGCCGGGCTGCGGCTGGGGTTTGCCATCGGTCATCCTGACCTGATCGCCCGACTGAACGACCTGACGGGGCCTTGGTCCGTGTCCGGCCCTGCCCTGCGGATCGGAGAGCAGGCTTTGCGGGACGTTGACTGGGCCAGTTCCACCCGTCAGCACCTGACCGCCGAGTCTGACCGGCTGGATCGATTACTGATCAATAAAGGAGCCACCCTGGTCGGGGGCACCACGCTGTTTCGCCTCTACACCGTCGAAAACGCAGCCCAATGGCAGGACCGTCTGGCCCGCGCCCATATCTGGAGCCGCGTCTTCCCCTATTCCCAGACCTACTTGCGGGTTGGCCTGCCCCCAGCGGATGGATGGAGCAGGTTAGAGGCCGCACTGTGAGCATCACTTTCATGCTGGTCTGCGCCATGTGTCTGGACGCGGCATTGGGTGAGCCGAAATGGCTCTGGTCGCGCGTTCGCCACCCGGCAGTCGTAATGGGCAACATCATCGGGTGGTTGGACAAGCACCTGAACCACGGCGCGCAGCGGCGAATGAAAGGCGTCGCAGTAGTGATATTGCTGGTCGTTGGCGCATTGATCCTTGGGCGGTTACTGGCACTGCTAGGACCAGTCGCTGAGATCATACTCTGTGCCATCCTGCTGGCGCAGAAATCGCTGGTGTCGCATGTGCGCGATGTGGGCGAAGGGCTGCGCGTCTCCTTGGCCGAGGGCCGTGCCAAGGTGGCGATGATCGTGTCCCGCGACACTCGCGACATGACTGAAGCGCAGGTTGCCCGCTCTGCGATCGAAAGCGCGGCTGAGAACCTCAGCGACGGGGTCATCGCACCTGCTTTCTGGTTCCTGCTCGCCGGGTTGCCGGGGTTGCTGATTTACAAGGCTATCAACACCGCCGACAGTATGATCGGCTACCGCACCGAAAAGTACCGCGACTTTGGCTGGGCCGCCGCCCGACTGGACGACATGCTGAACCTGATCCCCGCGCGCCTGACCTGCCTGATGATCGTGGCACTGTCCGGCCAATGGGCACGCTGGCCTGACATGGTCGCGGATGCGCGCCGCCATATCTCTCCCAATGCAGGATGGCCCGAGGCCGCCATGGCGCGCGCCCTGAACGTGGCCCTTGCGGGCCCGCGCAGTTATGACGGTAAAGTCCGCGATCTAGCCTGGGTGAACGGCGATGCTCCGCGCGAAATCGGCGCGTCAGAGGTTTTCCGCGCATGTAACATGCTGTGGACCGTTTGGGGGCTTGCGCTTGGCCTTCTATCGGTGTGGGTTGGGGTCAGCTTTATTCTCTGACGGACCTGCCCATGCGCATTCTCTCTGGCCTTGTTGCCGCCGTTCTGCTCGCCTCGCCCGCCCTTGCCCAATGCGGTGGCGGATTCAATTCCTTCGTCAAAGGGCTGAAGGCTGAGGCCATACAGCAAGGGTTCGACAAATCCACCGTCAATGCGTTTTTCAACGGCGTGCAGCAGGACGGCGCCGTCCTGAAAGCCGACCGCGCGCAGGGTGTGTTTCAGAAACCGTTCATCGACTTCTCACGCCATTTGATCTCGCAAAACCGGATCGACCGGGGTCAGGCCATGTCACGCAAATATGATGCGGTGTTTGATCGGATTGATCAGGAATACGGCGTCTCACGCGGGGTTCTTTTGGCCTTTTGGGCGTTCGAGACCGACTATGGCGCGTTTCAGGGCGACTTCAACACCCGCAACGCGCTGGTGACACTGGCCCATGATTGCCGCCGCCCCGAATTGTTCCGACCACAGATCTTTGCGGCCATCGAGCTGTACCAACAGGGCAATTTCGACCCAAATCGCACCACCGGTGCCTGGGCTGGTGAGATTGGAATGGTGCAAATGCTGCCTCGCGACATTCTAGAAAACGGTGTCGACGGGGACGGAGATGGCACGGTCTCGTTGAAAACGTCCGCGCCGGACGCGCTGATGTCGGGCGCCAAGATGCTGTCGCACCTGGGCTGGCAGCCGGGGCAGCCGTGGCTGCAAGAGGTGACGGTGCCCGCGCAAATGGACTGGTCGCTGTCCGGCCCGGGCAAACCGCGCCCAGTGTCCGACTGGCAGGCCATGGGTGTCCAGGCCCGCAACGGATCTTTGGCTAACTTGCCCGCATCGCTGATATTGCCGCAGGGCCACAACGGCCCGGCCTTTTTGGCCTATCCGAATTTCGACGTCTATTTCGAATGGAATCAGAGCTTTGTCTACGTTCTAACCGCCGCCTATTTCGGCACACGGCTGGAAGGTGGTCAAATCTATAATGCCGGTAATGCTTCACAGGGGCTTTCAGGCGCACAAATGAAACAGCTGCAAAGCAAGCTACAGGCGCGCGGGTATGATGTAGGCAAAATCGACGGAATTCTGGGCGCGGGTACACGGGCTGCTGTTCAGGCTGAACAAGCGCGGCTCGGATTACCGGCGGATGCCTGGCCGACGGCCGAATTGCTTGGACGTTTGTGAAACGTTGTTGGATTACGCGCTTTTTGCCGCAAAAAGTGCTCGGCCAGGTTCGAACGCGTGTGAAATGATCTCTGATCCTTCCGTTTCGATTGCAGTGTTCGGCTGAATTTCGACCCAGCCGTCGCTGTCACCATCCAATGGTTCTGATGAGATGATAATACCATCTTTGCAGCGACGGTAATGCAGGCTCGGCGCGTACCGATCCGAAGCATAACGCGCTGCAAATATACGTTCTCCATCTGACCAGCAGGCCGCGAACCTAAGATAGGGTAACACACCGCATCGTCTTGACGCCGCCTCCACTCGCGCGACCGCTCGGGACATTGCTGCTACCGGGTCAGCGTCTAGCCCCTCGCCTTGCGCGATCAGAAAGATCGCTTCGCTTTCTGTTGCGCCAAATCTATACCCATACAGATGTGCTGGGATCATCGCGTCCAGTTCCTGCCGGATCAGATCATGCCCTCCGGCTTGGCCATTGTGCATAAAGCTCCATGCACCGACCCCAAAAGGATGACAGTTGTTCCGAGACGTGGCTGTCCCGGTCGAGGCCCGAACGTGGGCCAGGAAAAGGCGCGATCTGGTATGATGGGTCAATTGCTTAAGGTTTGCGTCCGACCAGGCTGGGTGTGTATCTTTATAAAAACACGGCGTCTCACGATCAGAATACCACGCAAGCCCAAATCCATCAGCATTTACGGGCGTCTTCCCGATCAGCGCGTTGCGGCTCTGAATGACAAGAGATTGCTCTTGATCCAGAACCAATTCATCAAGATACCGCTGCTCGCCGACCCAAGCCAGAAACCGACACATCTGTTCGCCTATTCAAAAATTTTCAGATGTGGCTGGTATATCAACTCATTGAGTAGTTTTTTTCCCAAATTTCCAACTTTTTTGGAATTTCTTCTATCACATGACAACCAGAGTTCACATTTGCCAATCAATTACTCCGGTCGCACCGGATAACGATCGCCCTTTTGATCAATCAGGATCAGTCGTTCGCCGCTGCGCACATACAAATCGCAGCGGTCGAACCCGTTTCTGTACTGGATGCAGACGCTGCCATCCTCGGCGATCGAATAGGTGCCAAAGGCGGATTCACCGCTGGCATAGGTGTAAGAGTAGGCTCCGCCGACTGAGAAACTGGATTGCCCATCATCATAAAAGGTCAGTGTGCGCCCGGCCAGCGCCTCCAGTTCTGTTGGCGTCAGGGGAATATCTCCGGGTTTGGTTGGCCATTCCGCCGCCCATACCGGGCTTGCGATCAGCAGGATAAGGATCAAAAGACGGGTCATACCAACACCCTACCCCGAATGGTGATGAAAAGGGCATAACGTTGCAGTGATGGGTCAAGCGACCATCTGCTCGGCCTTTTTCAGATCGACCGAGACAAGCTGGCTGACGCCCTGTTCCTGCATGGTCACGCCGAACAGACGATCCATCCGCGCCATCGTCACCGCGTGGTGAGTGATGATCAGGAAACGTGTATCGGTCTGGCGGCACATCTCATCCAGCAGGTCGCAGAACCGGGTGACGTTGGCATCGTCAAGCGGCGCGTCGACCTCGTCCAACACACAAATCGGGGCCGGATTGGCGAGGAAGACGCCAAAAATCAAGGCCGTCGCCGTCAGGGTCTGTTCGCCACCCGACAACAGGCTGAGCGTCGACAATTTCTTGCCCGGCGGCTGGCACATGATCTCAAGCCCGGCATCCAGCGGATCGTCGCTTTCGACCATAACCAAATTGGCCTCGCCACCGCCGAAGAGGTGCTTGAACAGCATGGCAAAGTTTGAGTTCACCTGTTCAAACGCGGTCAACAGACGTTCGCGGCCTTCGCGGTTGAGGCTGGCGATACCAGAGCGCAGGGCTTTGATTGCCTCTTCCAAATCCGCCTTTTCGCTGTTCAGTGTGTCAAACTCTTCCTGAACTTCTTTGGCATCTTCTTCAGCGCGCAGGTTCACCGCACCCATCGCATCGCGCTGGCGCTTGTGACGGTTCACTTCGGCCTCAAGCGCGTCGGCGGCAGGCATCTGATCGGGGTTCACGTCCAACTGATTCAGCAACTGGTTCGGGGTCAGCTGCTGATCTTCAGCAATCCGTTCTGCCGTTGCAGTCACGCTTTCCTTGGCGGCATCACAACGTGCTTCTGCCGCCGCGCGGGATTCGCGTGCTTCCGAAGCCTGACGTTCCGCATCCCGTTCGGCCAGCACCACTTCGCGCTGCTGGGTTTCGGCTTCGGCCAACTTATCGGCGGCCTCGGCGCGACGAGCCTCGGCCGTTTCAATCAGCTCGTTCAGCTCCTCGCGGGCTTCGGCGATCTCGCTGGGCGCTGCCATCGCTTCGGACAGCTCTTCTTCCGAACTTTCCTTGCGTTCGGCCAGCTCTGATATCCGTTTTTCCGCCGTTTCCAGACGATGCTTCCACCCGCTGAGGTCTTTTGTAACCTCTTGCGAACGTCGCGTGCGGGCCTCGCCCTCGCGGCGCAATTCATCATGGGACGAGCGATGGGTCAGCATAGTGATCCGCGCAGCCTCGACCGTCTGTTTGATATCTTCGACCTGCGCGCGGGCGGTGTCGAGATCGCCCAGACCGGTCAACGCCCCCTCGGCCTCGCGCAGCTGCGCGCGGGCGGACATGGCGTCCTCTTTGTGGCGATCCACGGCCAGCGACAGTGTCTCAAGCTTGCCTTGCGCCAGATTGCGGTCAGCTTCGGCGCGGCTGAGCGCGCGAGCGGTTTCGGCCATACGCTGATCGGCGGCGCGGCGGGCATCGCGGGCGCGGCGGTCCGCTTCGGTGACATCAGCCAGTTGCTGCGACAACGCCTCATGCGCGGCGCGGGCACCTTCGGCCTGTGCCTCGGTGCGGGTCAGCTCCTGTTTCAGCGCCTCCAGCTTATTGAGCTGCTCCAGCCGCAGGGCAGCGGCGCTTGGTGCATCCTCAGCCCAGGCGCGGAACCCGTCCCACCGCCACAAATCGCCGGACCGGGACACCAGACGCTGCCCCGGCTTCAGCGAAGCCTGCAAACGCGCACCCTGATCCGCATCAACCAGACCAATCTGCGCGATCCGACGGCTCAGGCGATCCGGGCCAGACACATGCAGCGCCAGCGGTTCAACCCCATCCGGCAATGGCTGATCAGCATCATAGCCCGCTACCTGTACCCAACCCGATGGACCGTCGCCTTCGACCAGTGGGGCACGCAGATCATCGGCCAGTGCAGCTCCGAGTGCCTTTTCGTAACCGGGTTCGACGCGTAGCAGGTCAAGTACCTGACCGCCTTCGGCTGTGTCGCGTTCCACCAGCTTTGCCAGCGCTGAGGTTTCGGCACGGATCGCGCCCAGTTCGCCCTCGGCCTCAGACCGTTGTGCGCGGGCCTCAGCCTCACGCGCTTGCGTATCATTGCGCAGTTCATCCGCTGCGGCCAGCGCTTCCTCGGCGGCCTCAGCCGCCTCGCGGGCTTCTTCCTCGCCCTCTTGCGCAGTCTCAAACGCGTCGCTTGCGTTGGTCAAAGCTTCGCGCGCCTCATCCACGGCGCTGCGGGCCTTTTCCTCTTCGGCCTCGGATCGAGTCAACGTCTTGCGGCTGTCTTCAACCAGACGCTGCGCCGATTGGTGACGGGCGACCAAGCGCGCCATATCCTCGGTTTCCTGCGACAGATGATCTTCGCGGTCCTGCAACACTGACGCCGCCTCACGCGCGATTTCGGCAGCCTCGGCCACCTTATCCTCGTGCCCTTCGGCGGCCTTGGCCAATTCGCGCGCTTCCCATTCCAGACGTTCGATCATCTGGCCGGCATCGCGATTCAGGCCGGTTTCGCGTTCTATATCGTTGCCCAATTGCTGAATACGGTTGGTCAGCGTCTCAATGGTCTGGCGGGCGCGGGTTTCCTGATCCGACAGGGCATCACGTTGTACCTGCTGGCGTTGCAGGACGGCGGCGGCGATAGCTTCTTCTTCGCGCAGAGGTGGCAGGGTCTCTTCGATTTCGGCACGTTTGGTGGCGGCCGCGCGGGCTTCGGCCTCGGCCCGCGACGCCTCGGTGATCCGTTCGCGCAGCTTTTCTTCGGCCTGCTGGCGGGCCATGTCTGCCTCTTTCCAGCGACGATAGAGCAACATGCCTTCGGCCTGGCGCAGTTGCTCGCCAATCTCGCGATAGCGCGCGGCCTGACGGGCCTGGCGCGCCAGTTGCGCAAGCTGACCGCCTAGTTGTTCAAGCACATCGTCGACGCGGGTCAGATTGGATTCAGTGCCCTTCAACTTCAATTCGGCTTCGTGCCGACGTTGATAAAGACCCGAGATACCTGCGGCCTCTTCCAGAATGCGGCGGCGGGCGCGGGGTTTAGCGTTGATAAGTTCGGCAATGCGGTTCTGCCCAACAAGCGCAGGTGAATGCGCACCTGTCGAAGCATCGGCAAACAGCATCTGAACATCTCTCGCCCGCACGTCCTTGCCATTGGTTTTATAGGCGCTGCCTACGTCGCGGGTGATGCGACGCACGATCTCAAGCTGATCCGCGTCGTTGAACCCTGACGGTGCCAGCCGTTCCGAGTTGTCCATGGTCAGGACAACTTCGGCAAAGTTACGGGCTGGGCGCGTCGCGGCGCCTGCAAAAATCACATCCTCCATCGCGCCGCCACGCATGGATTTGGGGCGGTTTTCCCCCATCACCCAACGCAGAGCTTCCAGAAGGTTGGACTTGCCGCAGCCATTCGGGCCCACCACACCGGTCAACCCATCCGCAATGATCAGATCGGTCGGATCAACAAAGCTTTTGAAGCCGGTAAGTTTGAGTTTGCTAAAGCGCAAAGGCAATGAGTCCTGTGATTCCTATGTGAAGGAAGTCTGCGCAACGGATGGGGGCTGAGTCAACGAAGTTGCGCAGGATATGGGATATCACCCCGACTTATCCACAATATCTTGCCGAAATGCGCAGGAATACGCGTATCTCAGTACGGCGTACACTCGAACACCTGAAAGCCGTACTCCTTCCCAATATCCTCATAAACACCATAATCGACGCATTCGTAATTCGGTGTCGAGATGGCGGTCAGCAACAGACGTTCCCCCGCCTCGTGGTCACAGCCCAGCACACCAACGGTCACCGCGGCGTCGCCCAGTACATCCAGGATTGGACAGCCCGAAACCTGCGCCATGGCCAGCCCCGCCCGATCTTTGATCGGCCCCAGACGCGGGGCGTATTGGGTGTTGATCCGCACGGCCTCGGCCAGATCCCCGCGCACGCGTACGTCAAAGACACTGCCGTTCACGGCGATGCGGGTTGCAGGGATATCCCGGAAATAAGGGGTGCCGGCCGAACACGCGGCCAGCACCGATAGGAGGAACAGATACCGGATCATACCGCCAGCATTGCCGCAATATGGTTAACAGAACCTTTCCTGCATTTAGGTTCGCAGGACGTCGCCCAACCGGCGGATACCCTCGCGGATTGTTGCCTCATCCGAATTCGAAAAGCTCAGACGGATAGTATTGGCCCCGGTTTCGTCTGGAAAGAACGCCTGGCCGGGAACAAAAGCCACCTTCACCGTCTCAAGCGCTTTGGCCAGCAGGTCAGCCCCGCTGAGGCCCTTGGGTAAGGTCACCCAAATGAACATGCCGCCCTCGGGCTTGGTCCAGTCCACCCCACCGGGCATATGTTCGCGCAATGCGCTGAGCATCGCATCGCGTCGTGCGCCGTAAACGCGGCGCAACATGGGGATGTGCGTATCAAAGCAGGCACGCGCCACTTCATTGATAGCCATTTGGTTGATCGTCGCGGAATGCAAGTCAGCTGCCTGTTTCATCAACACCAGCTGCGAAATTACAGGCTTAGCCGCCACGACCCATCCCACCCGAAGGCCCGGAGACAGGGTTTTCGAGAAGCTGCCACAATAAATCGTCCTGCAGCTTTCGATCGACCCTTTGCGCGCCAATTCCAACGCCAGAACTGGCGGAATTGCTTCCCCATCATAGCGCAGGGCCTGATAGGCGCCGTCTTCGATCACAGCGCAGTTCAATTCGTCCGCCAGATCGAGCAGGGTTTCGCGGCCGCGCAGGTCTACAGTTTCTCCGGTCGGGTTGGCAAAGTCAGGCGACAGATACGCAAATTTAACAGCCCCCTCACCCGCTGCGGCAGCGTATTCAGCCGCCCTGCGGTTGCCGTTGATGCCAAGCCGGTCAAAGCGCGGTTCATAGGCATTGAACGCGGCCAATGCCCCCAGATAGGTGGGCCATCCGACCAGTGCTGTATCACCCGGCGACAGGTACAACTTGCCCAAGTAGTCTAGCGCCTGCTGCGAACCCGACGTGATCAGGATGTTATCAAGCCCGCATTCGATCCCGATCTGGCGCATGTGATCGACTAGCCATTCCCGCAGCGGGACATAGCCCTCGCTGACGGAATATTGCAGCGCCTGATCTTTTAGTTCAGTGCCCAGTGCGTTCTGGAACGCAGCGGCAAAACCCTCTGCCGGAAACAACGCCGGATCCGGAATTCCTCCCGCGAAGGAAATAATGCCCGGCTGGTCCAACAGCTTGAGCAATTCGCGTATCTCGGACGCTTTCATCCGCTTTGTTCGCGTGGCAAACAGGTCTTTGGTCGACATTGATCTCCTCCCCTACCTCGCAGGGCAGACTAAGCGTGATTTATTTAATGTCAATCATTCTGACCTAATATTCCGAACCAACATTCACCTGTTCTTGAACCGGTCAATATTACGTGGTCATATGATTTGACCAATTTCGGAAAAGCCGACATGCCCTTTCAAAAAGTCCAGACTGAAAAGCTGTCCATCGCAGTGGTGAAACAGATCGAATTGCTGATCCTGCGTGGCATCCTGCGCCCAGGCGAGCGGCTTCCGGCGGAACGCGAGTTGGCAGAGCGGCTGGGCGTATCGCGCCCCTCGTTGCGCGAAGCGATCTCGGAATTGCAGGATCAGGGGTTGCTGACCGCCAAGGCCGGGTCCGGTATCTATGTGGCCGAGGTTCTGGGCTCTGCCTTCTCCCCGGCGCTGGTTCGGCTGTTCAGCAGCCACGAAGAAGCGGTGTTCGACTATCTGTCTTTCCGCCGCGATCTAGAAGGGTTGGCGGCCGAGCGTGCCGCACGGCTGGGATCAGACAGCGATTTGAAAGTGGTTCAGGCGATTTTCGACAAGATGCAGGCTGCGCATGCGCGCAACGCCCCTCAGGACGAGGCACAATTGGATGCGCAATTCCACATGGCCATCATCGAGGCCAGCCACAACGTAGTTATGCTGCATATGATGCGGTCGATGTACGACCTGCTGCAACAGGGCGTGTTCTACAATCGTCAGATGATGTTTCAGCAGCGCACAACCCGTGGTGCCATTCTGGACCAGCACCGCGCGATCAACACGGCCCTGCAGGTACGCGACCCCGATGCAGCCCGCGATGCAGTCCAGCAGCATCTGAACTATGTCCAGAGCTGTATGGAAGATCACCAGAAAGCCCTGCGAAACGAAGCCATCGCACAGCAACGGCTGCAGCATGAGACCGGTCAAACCTGAAGAGGCGCGTGAGGTATCAGTGCAACGTCCAACTGTCGCGACTCAAATCCGAACACAAAAAGTTCATAATTTATTACGCAATTTCTGGTGGTTATCTGCTGGATATTGACCTGCAGCTAAACCAATTAAACAGGCAAGTCGCGAACCTTAACCGTCGCTGAAACCCTGGTGTCTGACATGATCCTTTTCAAACCCGGGCAACGCCCAAAAACGAACCCCTGCTTGATCGTTGCCAGCAACGGTCGATCCGGTAGCACGCTCATGTTTGATGCTTTGTGGAAGGCGCAAAAGCAGCGGCGTGTGTGGCCCAAGCCCAAAGCGACCTTTGAAATGGAGCTGGCACAGGCCGAATTGCATCAGGGAAACCTTGTCAAAACACATGATTTTCCCGGCGTGCTGAGAGGTCGTGACAACGTCAAGGTCTTGTTCTGCCATGGCCCGACAAAAGACTCGGCGCTTTCGGTCTATTCCGTGCTTGGTCGCTATGGTCGCGACTGGATCCGTCAGCATTTCGCACATCTTCACGCCAAAGGAACTTTTGAGGATCTATTCAAATATGACGTTCTCAACCAAGCAGAGCAGATGAGGCAATGGGCCACGTTCGAAAACGTACCTGTCCTGTGCCTGAACTATGATGCCATCTGGCGCAGACAGAGCGAAGTTGCCGATTTTCTGGATTTGAACTTTACGCTGCCTGAAAGAACAGAGCGCGCAAAGAAATCCATACCCGATGAGATTCTGGATCAAGCGTCGGCGGTTTACGATCCCATCGACGCTGTACTGAGCGAACTACCGGAACTTTTTGTCGCCTCAGCCAAATATGCGGACATTCTGAACCGGCTGCCAAGTCAACGCTCAGCGGCTTGATCTTTGCATCGTAAGAAAGAAAAACCCGGCTCTGAGGCCGGGTTTTTCAATTTCATCATGTGAAGATCTTAGTGCAGCTTTTCGCCTACATCGGCAATTGCAGCGTCGATCAGCTTGTTCGCCTGCGTCGCCGTCATCTGCTTGGCCAGAACCGCATTTGCCGCCGAAACAGCAACGGTAATCGCCTGATCACGCACCTCTTTAACTGCCGAAGCCTCGGCCGATGCGATCTGATCCTGTGCAGCGGCCAGACGGCGCGCAATGGATTTTTCCAGATCGGCCTTGGCCTGTTCGGCCGCCAGCGCGGCGTCGTCTTTTGCAGCCGCCACAATCGCGTCTGCCTGCGTTTGAACTTCGCGTTGCTTGCGCTCGTACGAGGCCAGCAGGGTGCGGGCTTCTTCGTGCAGGGCACGGGCTTCATCCAACTCGGACTTGATGCCTTCGGCGCGGTTGTCCAGCGCGCCACCGATCATACCCGGCACCTTGAAATAGAACAGGACCGCGATGAAGACGATAAAGCCCAACAGGACCACAAAGTCGGTGTTGCCAAGCGAGAAGAACGGGCCGCTTGCGGCCAGCGCGGGGCTGGCAGCGCCAAAGGTCAGGATAAGGGCAAGAGTGTTCCGCATGTCGCTTATCCTTTCATCTGCGCGTCAACAGCACCGTCAATGGCTTTGGCATCCGCCTCACCGCCCAGTGCAGTAACCAGTTCAGCCGCCGTGTCCTTGGCAACCACTTGAATGCTTTCCAGCGCACCTGCACGGATATCGGCGATCGCCTTTTCCGATTCAGCCGCCTTTGCAGCGATTTCCGCGTCCGCCTTGGCGATCGCGTCATCCAGACCAGCCTGAATTTCGGCGCGTGCTTCGGCAGCGATACGCTGCGCCTCAGAACGGGCATCGGCCAACGCTTTGTTATAGGCTTCTTCGGCCTCGACCGCTTTGGCCTTCAGATCTTCGGCCGCAGCCAGGTCATTTGTAATGGTCCCCTGACGTTCAGCCAGGATTGCCGCGATGCGCGGCAAGGCCACGCGGGACAGGACCAGAAAGATGACGACCAGCGTGATGACCAGCCAGAAAATCTGGTTGGGGAACCAATCAAAGCAGAGCTGCGGCATCCCGATGGCCGAGCCATGGGAGTCTACGCATTTGCCAACTACTTCTTCGGCAATAGGTTCAGTCGCCATGTTGTCCTCCGTCGGAACGTTGTCTTTACAACAGGCGGGCCGCTATGGCTTGGGCCCACCTGCGCGTAAGGATCAGGTTCCGCAGATTATACGGCGAACATCAGCAGCAGCGAGACCAGGAATGCGAAGATCCCCAGGGCTTCTGCGAATGCGATACCGATGAACAGGGTTGCGGTCTGCGAAGCAGCCGCCGAAGGGTTGCGCAGGGCGCCGGCCAGGAAGTTGCCTGCAACGTTGCCCACCCCGATTGCGGCTGCGCCGGAACCGATTGCTGCCAGGCCTGCGCCGATGTGTGCGAGATCGCCTTCCATGATGTTTCTCCTTACGAATTGGAAGTTTCGATGTTGGGGTATCAGACCTTAGTGCGACGGATGCAGCGCATCTTTCAGATAGACACAGGTCAGAATGGTGAAAACGTAGGCCTGGATAAAGGACACAAGGACCTCGAGGCCATACATTGCGGTGATCGCCAGAACAGACACGGGCGAGATCACGGCGATCGCGGCAAAGCCTGCGAACACCTTGATAACCGCGTGGCCCGCCATGACGTTACCGGCAAGACGAATGGAGTGGCTGACAGGGCGTACGAAGTACGAAATCAGCTCGATGATCGCCAGAACCGGACGCAGGGCCAGCGGTGCGCTGGAGACCCAGAACAGACCCAGAAACGCGGCACCGTTCTTGACGAAACCCAGAACAGTCACGGTCAGGAACACGGCCAACGCCAGCGGGATGGTCACGGCGAAATGCGATGTGGTGGTAAAGGACGTCGGGATCATGCCCAGGAAGTTTGCGCAGACGATGAACATGAACAGGGTCATGACATAGGGGAAGTACTTAACGCCTTCCTTGCCGCAGATGTCTTCCAACATCTTGTAGATGAAACCATAGGCCAGTTCAGCCACCGACTGCATCCGGGTCGGAACAATCGCGCGTTTCGAAGTGCTGAGAACCAGCAGAGCAAAGATCGCGGCAATCGCCAGGAACATCCACAGGGTCACGTTGGTGGGCGTGTACCATGCAATTGCACCGTCACCGAAAAGCGGTTTGACGATGAACTGATCCATCGGGTGGAAAACCAGGCTGCTGCCTTCTGCTGCGGTGGTCTCAGTTGCCACGTTCAGTCCCTCTCGTCCTTCTCGGCAGCCGTCGCTGCCGTTTGTTTCTCTTGAACCTCTTTGGCGCTGCGGAGCATTACTTTCACTCCGGCGACGAGGCCCAGCAATGTGAACAGCACCAGAAAGATCGGGATTGTCCCGAGCAGGCTGTCCAGCCCGTATCCGATGCCAAATCCGATCCCCAGACCGGATACCATTTCGATGACCATCCTCCAGGCAAGCTCGCCCCCGGACACGTCAGCATCTGCACGAGGCTTTGGCTGCTTCGCCTTTTTCGCCGCCTCGATCTTCGCCTCCAGCTGCGCCATACGCTGCTTTTGGTCATCATCGGTCACGGGCGTTTCCCTCGCACAGTCTTGGGTAGGGTGCTAAGGGGCAAGGCGCACAGAGTCAACGGCGTTGAGCAACCGAATTGACGCAGTTTAAATGATTGATTTTAAATGTTTTTCACCCAACCTCAGCCAGGGGAAAACCTGCACAAGCGCAGCGACTTCAACCAAAACCCCTGAATCCGCATATTCAACCAAATGGTTGACCAAACTCGAAGGCTGTGGTTGAGCGAAGGCATGTCCAATGATCTCGACACCGTATTCGCAGCTCTCGCCGACCCCACGCGCCGCGCCATTCTGGCGATGCTGCTTGAGGATGATATGGCCGTGACCGATGTGGCAGAACCGTTCGAGATGTCATTGGCCGCAATCTCGAAACATCTGGTGATCCTGACCAAGGCTGGATTGATCAGCCAGGAAAAACGCGGACGGGTGAAATGGTGCAAGCTGGAACCTGACGCCCTGCGCACAGCGTCGGTCTGGATGCAAGGCTTTGGACAGTTCGAGCCCGTCAATCTGGACGCGTTCGAACGGTTTCTGGAAATTGAACTGCCTGCGGCTGACGATCCCTAGATTTAGCGCACGACGAAAACCGAAACCTTGGCGTGATTGGCCAGGTACCCTGCATGGCTTGAAAAGATATAGTCCGTGATCCGCGGGGCGTGAGTTCCTACAACAATCAGGTCAGCACCAATTTCCTCGGCGGCGCGCATCAGGTCACCATCAACCTCAGCTGCAACATCGACCGAGTGAATATTGCGGTATGCGACTTCTGTCCCGCCGCTCTTGGCCAGTTCCTCGGCGAAACCCTGCAATTCTTCGTTGACTGCTGCGTCCGTCTGAACCGGGTCACCGGGTTGAGTTCCGGTCACACTGACTACGGTTATCTTCGCATCCTGCCACTTGGCAACTTCAGCAGCGACATCGGCGGCTTTGCGAACCTCGGGGGGAAGATGCAAGTCAACTGGGAACATAATGTGAGTATACATGACGAATTCCTCCTTGGTCCCAAGCATAAGGTTATTCGCATGTATCGACATTGATCTGCCTCAACGGGCGTGCTGAACCCTGACGGCCACTAACCTTCTTGGCTGTATTGCACACCCGTGATGACACCGAACGGATCAGACATGCACAACCATGGTGCCTGCGCCCCTGCGACCGACAAGGTTGTCACCGACCCTGTCGGCTCGGACCGGGTGGAAATGGCGTTCACGTCCTTGGGGCCAACCCCCGTTTCGGCGGAAACAAGCGCTTCACAACTGCCCTGCAAATCCGTTTCTGAAACCGCATTGCCCGAGGACGTTTGCGTACAGGCCGACAGCCCCACCACCGTGATCAGATAAAGTGCTGGTCTCATTGGTTATTGCCTCTGTTTTGCCTGCGACCAACGCTCGCACAATCTGACGGGAACACAAGCGTCATTCGGGCACGGGCTTGGATGATGCGCGCGGCTGACCCTCGACCTTTAACAAGAGTACAAGCGCCACGACGGTCAGAATTGCACCCACAAACACCAGTAAGCCTGGGGGCTTCTGACCCAATGCAACCTCCCACAGGATCACCCAGCTGGGGGTCAGATAGGTGTAAGCCATCACTTTGGCCGAAGGCAGCCGCAGGGTTGCGAATTGCACCAGCACAAAGCTGGCCGCCGTTGCAAAGATCGAGACATAGAGCAGCCCGACCCAAACAATCAGCGGCAGGTTGGCCCAGTTGGTCGCGCGGATCTCGGCCCAACCATACAACGTCAGCAACACGCAGCCCGCGACCAGAGTACCAAAGGTGAACACCACCGCCGGCTCGCCTCGGTTCAGCTTGCGCACCATGGGCGTGTAGATCGCATGCGCCAAACAGCCCCAGAAATAGATGATCTCACCGCCACCGATCTCGAACGCCATAAAGGCCCGCCAGTCGGCCCGGAATATGACCCAAAGCGCGCCCACTGCGCCAACTGACAGGGCAAAAGCCATTCTTGGCGTGGTGACCTGCCGCAGCAACACCCACCCTGCAACCGCTGACATCACCGGCGTCAGCGTGAACACTGCCGCTGCGCTGACCGGGGGCGCGGTCTTCAATCCATGGAACATCAGCACGAAATAGCTGGCGAACAATCCGCCCAAGACCAGATAACGCCAGGGTGCCTGCGCCGCGCTTCGGGGCAAGTCGGTCGTCAGAAGCGCCGCAACGCCGATCACAACCGATGCGATCAGAAATCGAGCTGCCGTGATCGCTTCGGGCGCGATCTGGTTGGCGATCAGTGACCCCAGCGAAAAACTGCCCGCCACCAGAGCCGAAAAAACCAGCATGGCCAGATGGCCCTGGGCCTGAGGACTCACGCCGACCAACCTTTGGATTGCTCTTTCAGAAAGGTCAGGAAACTCTGAACCTTGGTGGTGCGGTGCAGGTCCACATGGGTCACAAGCCACAGATTCCCGAACCATTCGGGCAGCGGCTCTATCACCTCGATCAGACTGGGGTCGCGGCCCGCCTCCCAACGAGCCATGAAGCCGATCCCAGCCCCGGACATAACCGCCTCGCGGTTGCAGAAATTATTGGTACAGCGAAATATGATGTTTTCGGCCGGTACGGTCTTGCGCAACCAGCGCGAAAACGGAGCGCGGCTGTTTTCATCGTCGGCACCAACGAAGAAATGGTTTCTAAGGTCCTCGACACTCTTGGGCTGACCGTGACGCTCCACATATGCTGTACTGGCATAAAGCCCGACTTCCTGATCGATAAACGGCTGCACCACATTGTCCGGTTGATCAGGGGCCGAACCCGCCCGGATCGCCACATGCGCTTCGCCATATTCCAGACGGAACAGGCGATCACCTGTCAGGTAACGCACGATCAGGCCCGGGTGTAAGCGTTGGAATTCACTAAGTACCGGGACCACCAAAGGCGCCAATGAGGACAGCGAGGTCACGACCAACTCTCCTGAAACATCGTCCCCCCGCCCCTTCATTCGCCCGACCAGTTGGTTGAACTGATCCTCGGTCGCTTGTGCCACACGCAACAGATCATCCCCGGCTTCGGTCGGCGTGTAACCACGCGCATGACGCTGGAACAGTTTGACACCCAGCCGTGCCTCGATCGCGTCGATATGGCGGATCACGGTGGCATGATGCACGCCCAAAACCTCGGCCGCGCCGCTGACGGTCCCCATACGGGCAACCTGATAAGCGGTTCTTACTTCGTCCCAATTGTCCACGGCATTACCTCAGATGTGCAAATTCCAACAGTCAGTGTTGATATATCCGAGTTTTGTTCATTCTCGCAATATCCATATTGGCCGCAGACGAAAATCCTATCAGAAGGACCAAGTGAAATGACCAAGACCATCCTGCATATCGACGCCTCGGCCCGCCGTGAAGGTTCAGCTACCCGCGATCTGTCCAACCGTATCGTCAACCATCTGGGTGCTGCACGCATTATCCGCCGCGATCTGGCGTCCCCCCTGCCCCTGCTGACCGAGGACTGGATCAGCGCCAACTTCACCCCCGGCGATCAGCGCAACGACGCGCAGCGCGAACATCTGGCGCTATCGGATTCACTGGTAGGCGAGCTGCAACAGGCCGACACCATCGTCATCGGTTTACCGATCTATAACTTTTCGGTACCTGCCGCATTCAAAGCCTGGATTGATCTGGTTGCCCGCGTCGGCCTGACATTCTCGTATACTGAGAACGGCCCAGTGGGACTGCTGACAGACAAACGCGTGGTTCTGGCCATCGCCTCGGGCGGCACTGCCGTTGGGTCCGAGATCGATTTTGCTACCAACTATGTGCGTCACGTTCTGGGCTTTATTGGCATCACCAATGTCGACGTGGTCGCCGCCGACAAAATGGCGCTGGACGCCGAGGCCACGCTGAACAACGCCCACAAGGCAGTAACTGAGCTGGCGGCCTGATCGCCTCTGGTCTTTATACGCCGAAACGTCCAGTCTGCCTCCCGAACGGGAATTGGCAGGCTGGGCGTTAGTTATGAAAAAGATCGGAATTCTGGGCGGAGTGGGCTGGGCCTCGACCGTGGATTATTACCGGGCGATTGCACAGGGCGCGGGCCGGTATTTTGCTGACCTCGGTCACGGCTCGCCACTACCCATCCCGCCCATGACCATTGAATCCGTCACACAGGCCAAAACCCGCGCCCTGCGCGGTGTGGCAGGGGATGAGGCCAGCTGGGCCGAATTCGACGCCGTCTTCCGCGAGGCCCTTTTGACGTTGGAACGCGCAGGCTGCGATTTCGGCATCATCGCCTCGAACACGCCACACGCAAGGCTGCACGCGATCCGGCAAGGTGTGGCGATGCCAATTCTGAGCATTTTTGACGCAACCGCCGAAGCCACTGCCTCTGCCGGAGCATCAAGCGCTCTGGTTCTGGGGACGGCGGTGACCATGCAGGCGACTGACTATGCCGATCGGCTGGCCAAAGAGGGCATCACGGCCAACGACCGCCTGCCGGAACCCGAGATTGCCGAGATGCAGGCCATGATCGACAGCGAATTCTACGGCGGCGCGTCGGACACGGCCCGCACACGACTACTGACCTTTTGCAACAAACATGCCACCCCCGGCACCGCCGTCCTCCTGGCCTGCACCGAGTTACCCCTGGCCTTTCCTGATCATCTGGACGATCCCGTTTTCAAGTCCGACGGACACCTATTCATTAACCCGTCCGCAGCGCATGTCGAGGCGGCTTTGAAAGAAGCGCTGGAGGGTTGATCAGGGCAACCAGGTCACTTCACAGCCGATCCGGTCAAAGAACGCCATCAGATCGGCGCGCGTCATTACTACGGTACGGTCGTTCACCAGCGGGTGCATGTTGATCACGTCTGAATTCTGCGCCGCGCTATCCATAAAGAACCGCACTTCGTTCTGAACCCCATTGATCATCGCCAGTGGGCTGACCGCTCCGGGCCGGATACCGAGGTTCTGCATCAGACGATCCGCCGAACCGAAGGACAGATTCCCGACACCCAACTCCGCACCCAGGGCTTTAAGGTCAATCTCGCGGCTCTGTTCCAGCGTCACCAGATAGTTCCGCTTTTTCTTGTCACGCAGGTACAGGTTCTTGAGCCGCAGCGTATTTTCTCCGGGCACCAGAAACTGATCCTCAACCCCTTTCGCATCCTCGACCGTGCGCAGCGGGATATGGCTGTGCAACCGATAGGCCAGCCCCCAATCGCCCAACTGCGTCAGCAGCGCGTCAGAGCTGAGCGGCAATGTATCTTGAAAGGCAGATGATGCGTCCATGGGAACCTCCTATGTAACGCGCTCTTCGCGCAACATGGAACAAGATTCAAGGCACGACAGACCCGCGACACAGTGCTAGCGTGCCGCCATGAAAGTCACGCGCAATACACCGAACCAACTGATCCTGTCCGATACCCCATGGTTCATAGGCATCACACTTGTCTTATTTATTCTAATCTTTGTCGGCCTCGGTCTCTTCTTGATGACCGAGGGGGGCGAGGCCATCCTGTTCGGCCTGATATTCGCCCTCGGCGGCGGAGGGTTAGGATTTGGGGCCTTCTGCGCTTTTGTACGGCGCGTTCAGGTCATTCTGGACCGGGACAAAGACAGCATCGTGATCCGCAGGCATTCGGTTTTTGGCTATGATGCCGTCGAACACATGCTGTCGAACCTGTCCCATGCCGAGATTGAAACAACGATTTCGCGCAGCAACAAGGGCTCATCTACGCTGTATCGCCCCGTACTCATACTGGACAAAGGCATGAGCGCGGGTCGGCACCCCATTGTTGAGGCCTATTCCAGTGGGCGCGGCGCGCATCGGCTGGTGGATGCCGTCAATGAATGGCTTCCGGCACGCAAGGTTGACTCTGTCAGCCAATCGGCCTAAATCGCCGCCAACATCCGGAAGCATCTGATCTTCCGGTCCCTTGAGTCGTTCAGGGATCGCCCCCCACCAGCGAGTTTCGCCCGTGGGGGCAATGTCATTTGGCATTACCCCCACGTCTAATTCAGTGGGAGGGGGCAATTGTGCATTTAACCGGTGTTTCTTATCTAAGAGGCGCCACGAGATAACCGGCTAAGGAGGCCGAAGGCATGTTTGAAAATCTATCCGAACGCCTTTCCGGCGTCTTTGACCGGCTGACCAAGCAGGGCGCCCTGTCCGAGGAAGACGTCAAGACCGCCCTGCGTGAGGTTCGGGTTGCGCTGCTTGAGGCTGACGTCTCGCTGCCGGTTGCCCGTGAATTCGTCAAGAAGGTTCAAAGCCAGGCCACCGGTCAGGCGGTCACCAAGTCGATCACCCCAGGTCAGCAGGTCGTCAAGATCGTGCATGACGCGCTGGTTGATGTACTGCGCGGCGAGGAAGACCCCGGTGCGCTGAAGATCGACAACCCGCCTGCCCCGATCCTAATGGTCGGTCTGCAGGGTTCGGGTAAGACGACCACCACCGGTAAACTCGCCAAACGCCTGAAAGAGAAAGAGGGCAAGAAGGTCCTTATGGCCTCGCTGGACGTCTATCGCCCGGCGGCGATGGATCAGCTGGCCGTTCTGGGCACACAGGTCGGCGTCGATACCCTGCCGATCGTCCCTGGCCAAAAACCGGTCGACATTGCCAAGCGCGCCAAGCAACAGGCGACGCTGGGTGGCTATGACGTCTATATGCTCGACACCGCGGGCCGTCTGCATATCGACGAAGTCCTGATGGACGAGGTCGAGCAGGTGCGCAATGCGGTTGACCCACGCGAAACCCTGCTGGTGGTTGACGGCCTGACCGGTCAGGTCGCCGTTGAGGTGGCCGAAGAGTTCGACGCCAAGGTCGGCATCTCGGGCGTGGTGCTGACCCGTATGGACGGCGACGGACGTGGCGGCGCGGCGCTGTCGATGCGCGCGGTCACCGGCAAACCGATCCGCTTTGTCGGCCTGGGCGAGAAGATGGACGCCCTCGAAACCTTTGAGCCGGACCGGATCGCTGGTCGTATTCTGGGCATGGGCGACATCGTTGCTCTGGTCGAAAAGGCCCAGGAAACGATGGAGATGGAACAGACCGAGCGCATGATGAAGCGCATGGTCAAAGGTCAGTTCAACATGAACGACCTGAAAATGCAGCTGGAGCAGATGATCCAGATGGGTGGCATGCAGGGCATGATGGGCATGATGCCGGGCATGAACAAGATGGCCAAGCAGATGGATCAGGCCGGTCTGGACGACAAAATCCTGCGCCAGCAGATCGCCCTGATACAGTCGATGACCAAGCGCGAACGTGCCAACCCGCAACTGCTGCAGGCCAGCCGCAAGAAACGCATTGCAGCCGGTTCCGGTATGGAGGTCAGCGACCTCAACAAACTGCTCAAGATGCACCGGCAGATGTCGGACATGATGAAAAAGATGGGCAAGATGGGTAAAGGCAAGATGCTGAAACAAGCGATGAAGGGCATGTTCGGCAAAGGTGGCCCGTCGCCCGAAGAAATGGCCGCAGGCATGGACCCCAAGGCGCTGGAACAGGCGGCCAAGGCAATGGGCGGCAAAATGCCCGGCATGCCCGGTATGGGTGGCGGCATGGGTCTGCCTCCGGGTCTCAGCGGGTTCGGAAAGAAAAAGTGACCCCAGCACGCTGCACCCAGCCCCCGTCCGGCAAGGCGGCGATGGCAGCAGCGCAGTATCGCGCGGCCCTGCCGGTCCTTAAGACCCGGCGGCTGGTTCTGCGCGCACCCACTTTGGACGACCTGCCAGTGTGGACGTCGATCTGTAAAGAGAGCTTTGGCGACACCAATCAGGACGCCTGGACCGAGTTCTCCTACTATACCTCCGGCTGGCTGTTGCACGGACATGGTCTGTTCACCGTCACACTGAAAGAGGATGCTCAGGTCATTGGCTTTGTCATTCTGGGTCTCGAATGGGACGATCAGGAGCCCGAGCTTGGTTACCTGTTCCGCGCGGATCACAGACTGCAGGGTTACGCCACCGAGTCGTGCTCAGCTGTTCGCGATTTCGGTTTTGACCTGTTGGGATCTGGGCAATTCGTAAGCTATGTATCGGCTTCAAATGCCCGTTCGAATGCGTTGGCACAGCGCTTGGGTGCTTCGCGGGACGCAGTTGCCGAACGTGCATTTGATGCAGACCAGCATGTCTGGCGCTATGGCGAGGTGCCGGCATGAAACTTGCTCTGGCCATACCGACTCTGGAAACCGAACGTCTGATCCTGCGCGCACCATCTGAAACTGATCTGGACGCGGACGCCGCATTCTTTGCCAGCGATGCTGCGAAGTATGTCGGCGGACCTCTGCGTCGGGATGAAGTGTGGCGGATCATTGCCATGCATTTTGGCCATTGGGCTCTGCGTGGTTATGGATATTGGAGCGTCGACGAAAAAGACACTGGCAACTATGTCGGGCGGATCGGCCTTTGGTTCCCCGAAGGTTGGCCCGAGCCCGAGGTCGGTTGGACCCTGATGAATCATGCGACCGGAAAGGGCTATGCGACCGAGGCCGCTCTGGCCGCGCGCGCCCATGCCTATGACATATTGGGCTGGGACACGGCGATTTCACTGATCGACCCGGAAAACCACGCCAGCAAGGCCGTGGCCAAACGGCTGGGCGCTAAGCTCGACTATCACTACGAACACCCGAAATTCGGCGCGACCGAAATCTGGCGCCACCCTGCCCCCGCCGATCTGGTGAATGGCGGCATGGAGGCCTACGCATGACCCACATCGCTTTGCCCGCAAAGAGGAACGGCCAATGACCAACCCCGTGACACAGGCTGCCGCGCTGTTGAAAGAGCATCGCGAAAGCATCGACCGGCTGGACGCGATCCTTGTCTATACGCTGGGCGAGCGGTTCAAGCACACGCAGGCTGTTGGCAAGCTCAAGGCCGCACACGACCTTCCCCCGTCCGATCCTTCGCGCGAGGCTGCGCAGATCGCACGATTAGAAGACCTGGCGAAAGAGGCCGATCTAGACCCCGACTTCGCCAAGGCTTTCCTGAATTTCATCATTCAGGAAGTCATCCGACACCACAAGAAACACCAGAATTAACCGGAAACGATCCCGGTAAACGCCATCCAAAGGAGATACCACCATGGCAATGAAAATTCGTCTCGCCCGCGGCGGCTCGAAAAAACGTCCTTTCTACCGCATCGTGGCTGCTGACAGCCGCATGCCTCGCGACGGTCGTTTCATCGAGAAACTGGGCACCTACAACCCGCTGCTGCCGAAAGACAGCGAAGAGCGCGTGAAAATGAACATGGAGCGTATCCAGTACTGGCTGGATCAGGGCGCACAGCCCACCGACCGTATCGCGCGCATGCTGGAAGCCGCTGGCACCCGTGACAAAGCCGAGCGTAACAACCCCAACAAGGGGACCCCGGGCAAGAAAGCTCAGGAACGCGCGGAAGAGAAAGCTGCAAAGGCTGCTGAAGCTGCCGAAGCAGCTGCTGCACCGGCTGAAGAAGCAGCAGCAGAAGAATAAGCAGGCGAGCGCGTGCAGGATCAGACTTTCACTGACGATTTCCGCACGCAGTTCGATCTGTTAATGCGGCTCCGGCGCGATGTGCGCCGGTTCCGCACCGATGCGATAGACGAGGCAGTGCTGACGCGCTGCCTCGACGCGTTTCGCTTGGCCCCTTCGGTTGGGCTTAGCGAACCCTGGCGTGTGATCCGCGTCGAAAGCGAAGCCGCGCGTGCCGCGGCGCTTGAAAATTTCCAAACCGCCAACGCGCAGGCGTTGGACGGTTACTCCGGCGAAAAAGCGCAACTTTACAGCCAGTTGAAACTGTCCGGCATGCAAGAAGCCCCGGTACAATTGGCCGTGTTCTGCGATGATGCCACCGATAAGGGGCAAGGTCTGGGTGCCGGAACGATGCCCGAGATGCGGCGCTATTCTGTTGTGTCCGCCGTTACCCTGTTCTGGCTGGCCTTGCGGGCCGAAGGGCTCGGACTGGGTTGGGTGTCGATCCTGGACCCTGACCGGCTGGCCCGTGACTTGAACGTGTCGGACGACTGGCGGCTGATCGGCTATTTCTGCGTCGGGCAGCCGGAAGAGTTTTCCGACACCCCCGAATTGGAACGTGTTGGCTGGGAAAGCCGCCACGACACGCTGCCGATTGAGGTGTGCTAAGAATGTTCGGGCTTATTCGACTTCCCATCCTGCTGATGATCGCATTTATTGTGGGCGTGTTCTTTGAACGCTCGAACCAGCGCGAGGCCTGTGAGGCACGCGGCGATTGGCAGGACGGATTATGTGTGACGGTGGACAAGCCAAATGAGTGATCTGATCTGTGTCGGCAGCATTGCGGGCTCGTACGGGGTGCGCGGCGAAGTGCGCCTGAAAAGCTTTTGCGCGGTCCCCGAGGATATCGAGACCTATTCCCCACTGACGGACGAAAACGGCGGCGAGCGTTACCCCTTGGTTTTGACCCGCCCCATCAAGAACGGGTTCGCCGCCCGATTGGGCGGGATTGAAACCAAAGAACAAGCGGACGCGATCAATGGCCTGCGTCTGTATGCCCGTCGCGATCAGCTACCCTCGTTGCCCGACGACGAATTTTATCATACCGATCTGATCGGGCTTGAGGTTTATGATACAGGCGGCACTCTGCTGGGCCGGGTGAAATCGGTGCAGAACCACGGCGCAGCCGACTTGCTGGAACTGCATGGTCCGGGTCTGAAATCTACGGTCTTGCTGCCTTTTACGCGCGAGGCTGTTCCGACGGTTGATCTGGACAAGGGCCGCATTGTCGCTGATCCGCCCGAAGGGCTGATCTGATGCGGAGGGTTTTGTTGCATCTAGGGCTGCACAAAACCGGCACCACCGCGGCCCAGTCTTTCCTGTATGACAACCGCGAATTGATCTGGCCGCATTTCTCGCTGATCTTGCCCTATCGCACCCGAAACTCGGGCCTATCCCGCGCGGCCACCACACATTCCATATATGGCACCGTGGGTACGTTGTCCGAATTCGGAACCCGGATGCGCGCCTTTCTCGAAACACTGGATTTCGGCACCAGACGCGGATTGATCGTCAGCGAAGAAAACTTTGCCGGATTACGCCCTAGCCGCAACATCGAACAGGGCTATGCAGCCGCACCGGAACTTGCCGCTTGTCTGGTGGACGCGGTCCGGCACCGCTTTGACCAGCAAGAGGTCGAAATCACGATCTACCTGTCCTTGCGCCAGCGCGGCGGCTGGCTGCGCAGCCTCTGGGCGCATGATCTGGAACGCATGCGTCAGGTCCATGACTTCGAAGCCTTCCGGGCAAGCATGGATCATCTGCCATCTTTGCAAGACACGGCAGACCAAATCCGCGAACGGCTGCCTTCAGTCACGGTGAAGACAGGTTGGCTTGAGGAATTGCAACTGCAACGCTTTGGTCCCGGCACCCCGTTCGCCGAATTTCTGAACCTGTCGCGCGACAAGACCAAACGTCTGGTGCCGCCTTCCCGGGTGAACAATCGCCTACCCGAGGACGTTCTGGCGGAATTGCTGGATTTGAATCGCTCGCGTCTGGACGAAGCCGCCTTGATTGCGCAAAAGACGGCGATAATTGAACGCGCAAAAGGCGCTCTGACCGGCACGACATGACAGACAAACCCAGTAAATCCCACGGTCGCAAGGCGATCCGGCCAACCCTGAAACCGCGCGAGCTGTTGACTCCTACGCCTGATCTGCATGGGGTGTGGAAGGCCAAGATCATCACTCTGTTTCCTTCAGCCTTTCCTGGGGTGCTGGGCGAAAGCCTGACCGGAAAGGCATTACAGGAAGGTTTGTGGCAGCTGGAAACCGTTGATCTGCGCCCGTTCGGCATCGGCAAACATCGCAACGTCGACGACACACCTGCGGGTGGTGGTGCAGGCATGGTGCTGCGTGCCGACGTTCTTGGAGAGGCGATCGAACACACGATGGCGGGTGTTCAGGGCAATTGGCCGCTGATCTATCTCAGCCCGCGTGGACGCCGGATGGATCAACGTATGATGCAAAACCTCGCGCGCTGCGACGGCATGACCCTGCTGTGTGGTCGCTTCGAGGGCGTCGATGAGCGGGTGCTGGAACATTATGGCGTCCAAGAGGTCAGCTTGGGCGACTTCGTTATGACCGGTGGTGAGATCGCAGCGCAAGCACTCATCGACGCCACGGTGCGATTGATCCCCGGCGTATTGGGCAATCAAGCCTCGGCCGAGGAAGAAAGCTTTTCGTCTGGTTTGCTGGAGCATCCGCAATACACGCGCCCCGCTGAATGGAAGGGCCGCCCGATCCCCGACATTCTGATGTCCGGCCACCACGGGCGCATTGCCGATTGGCGGCACGAAATGTCAGAACAGATCACCCGCGAACGGCGACCCGATCTGTGGGAGATCTACCGAAAGGAGCGGGACTAGCCCCCCGCCTTCCAGCGCGCCCAGCTTTCGGGGTGGCCGTTGAACGTGTTGATATCCACCTTGCCCTGCACGCCAGGCACCAGCCCGGTGCCGGTATATTGCCAGAACCGCCAGGACGATCTCGGATAAACCTGATGGGGGTGTCCGGCAACGGATCGCAGCCAGAATTCGGTCCCGCGCAGACGTCCTATTTCTGTATCCCCATGAAAATCCACCGTTGTATAGACGATCGGACGGCGTCCATAGTGACGTTCCAAGATATCTAGAAACCGCTTAGCCTCGGCCCGGACGGTGGCACCATCGGGGCGCAACCTGCAGGTTCTGGAATGCGGCGTCCACTCCATATCCAGCACATGCGGCAGGTCAGCCCCTTTTGGCACGTTCTTGATGAACCATCGGGCCTGTTCATGCGCTGGGCGGCAGAAATAATAATAATGATACGCCCCCCACGGCACGCCCGCAGCTTGCGCGCCACGGCGATGGTCTTCGAACAAGGGGTCGGCGACATCTCCACCTTCGGTCGCTTTGATGAACACAAAACTGACGCCTGATGCCTTGGCCTGATGCCAGTCGATCGGCCCCTGCCAGCGTGAGACATCCAGCCCATGCACCGGATAGTGGCCAGGATGCCGCCCATCCCAGTCATGCGGGTCGGCGTCGCCAAAGGCCGGGTAGATGACTGAAGGGGAAGTTGTACTTAGAAAAGCTTTGGCCTCGACCTTTTGAGGCGGAGGTGTGCTGCGACCACAGGACAGGGTCGCAAAGGCCATGACGGCCAGCATCAATGCAATGCGCATGATCGGTTCCTGTTTTTAAATTACTGCTCTTATAATTGCCCCCAGAATGCCTGATCCGCCTGATAACGCAACGGTGCAGTTTGCTTACGGCGAAAACCCACCACCCTTGCGTTGAAAATATGGTGTTTTTATCTTGATCCCTGATCGCAAACCCCGTAAAGCAGCGCAATCCGGTGCCGCGTAACGCGACTCCGGTGTTTTGGTTTGCATCATGGCGCATCGCTTAGCTTTCTTCAGCCACGGCGTGTCAGGGCAGGCCAGACCAAAGGAACATTCGATCTGACCTCTGGCGGGCTGTACGCAGGACCCGGTGAAGACCAAGAGCTCTCAGGCCGTGCTTAACTTCGTGGACCAACCACGAGCAGATAGGAGTAACTGCGATGGACTTGATCGCACAGCTTGAGGCGGAACAGATTGCCGCCCTGGGGAAAGACATCCCCGATTTCAAAGCCGGTGACACCATCCGTGTCGGCTTTAAAGTGACCGAAGGGTCGCGCACCCGTGTGCAGAACTACGAAGGCGTCTGCATCGCGCGCAAAGGTGGCGACGGCATCGCCGGATCGTTCACCGTCCGCAAAATCTCGTTTGGCGAAGGTGTGGAGCGTGTGTTCCCACTGCATTCGACCAACATCGACAGCATCACCGTTGTCCGCCGTGGCCGCGTCCGTCGCGCCAAACTGTACTATCTGCGCACCCGTCGCGGTAAATCCGCACGTATCGCAGAAGTCACAAACTACAAGCCCAAAGCTGGCGCCGAGGCGTAAGGAGCGGAAAGATGAAAAAAGACATCCATCCCGATTACCACTTCATCAACGTCAAAATGACCGATGGCACCGTGGTTCAGATGAAATCCACCTGGGGCAGCGAAGGCGACCAGCTGGCATTGGAAATCGACCCCTCCTCGCACCCCGCGTGGACCGGTGGCTCGTCGCGCCTGATGGACGCCGGCGGCCGCGTGTCGAAGTTCAAGAAGAAATACGAAGGTCTGGGCTTCTAATCCCACCCCGTTTCGAATGCGAAAGGCCGTCCCGAGGGGCGGCCTTTTTCTTTTTGGGACAGGCATGTGAGACGATACAAAGGGCCTGCCAGAAAGGAAGCCCCTGAAGGCACCCTCGCCGATCTCACGCGTCACACGCAGTGATCGCCGCACAATGCTGAAAAGGTGCTACACTTGGCACCAAGAACCGCCCTGATACGACGGAGACCCTGAAATGCCCAAGTACAATGATATGTTCGAACTTTCGGTGCAGGATATGGATCTGATCGAAACAGCCTTGCGCGGCTTGGCTGCCTCCCGTTCGCTGGCAACACCAGATGAAACGGATGATGGGAAAGTGGTTCGCGAAAACACCCTGCGCCGCGTCCATGATCTTCTTGGCAAGCTGCACGATCAGAAGGTTTTCTATCGACCCAAAGATGGGGTGTACCTTGGAGGTTAAACCCATTTGATCCAGACCGGTCGACGTCTTTTTCCGCTAATGCATTTACCTGGGTGCGCGCGTCAGTTCTGCCGCACTGTGCAACGGTGGCACCGGCCCGCGCAGCAGCACCAAGGCCAGTACCATGCCGACAAGCGCGGCAATCGCGGCGACCACCATGGCGCTGTCAAAGGCATTGTCCAGCAATTCGCGCAAAGCTCTGGCCAAGACCGAACTGGTCGATGGATCCATCCCCGCGATCAATTGCTGGATCTGGCTGGGCGTGCCGTGGGTCAGCGCATGTGCCAGATCCTCGCGCTGGGTTGAACCGGCGGGCAACGCAGCGATCACCTCGGACAGACCGCGACGAATGGTGATAGATTCGGCCAGACCGCCGACCACCGCTCCAAGGGTGGCTCCGAAATAGAGGCAGGCGTTGATCACGCCTGACCCCTGGCCAACATGTACTTCGGGTAGAAGACGCAGGCCGAGGCGCGGCAGCAAGGAAAAACAGATGCCCATACCGACGCCAACAATCAAAAGCTTCCACCAAATCTCGGCATATTGCGTGGAATTGTTGGTTGTCATCAGCAACAGGAACCCGCAGGCCATCGCCCCTAGGCCAATTGTAACGGGCCACCGGAAACTGTAAGGCGCCAGAAAGCGGGGCGCGGTCACCGAGATGACGAACATGCTGAGGCTGAGCGGCATGATCGCTAACCCTGCCCCAATTGAGCTGTATCCGAAGGCGTCCGGCGACTGCACGAAGGTGTTGAAATAAACAAAAAAGCAGAACAACGTGAAGCCCGTAACAAACATGCCCGCCGCAGCCATAAAGTAACGCGGATGGCGAAAGTATCGCAGTTCGACCAGCGGATCTGCGCTGCGGCGTGAGACAATCACCAGTACGACGGTCGCCATTGCCGCGATGGCCAACGGCACCAACGTAAGCGGCGTGGCCCATCCACCGCTTTCCCCATTGCTGAGCGCAAAGGAAAGTGGCCCGAGGAACAACAGGATGGCAACTGCACCCGGATAGTCGAACTTCGCACCGGCAAGGCGGGTGTCGGGTATGTATTTCCGTCTGCTGACGAGCAGTCCAATGGCGAAAGCCACCGCCAGCAGCACCAGGTCGGCCGCAAAAACCGCTCGCCAACTGACATAGTGGCCAAAGGCCCCGCCGACGATAGGCCCGACACCGATGGCCAGACCAACGATCGCGCCCCAGGCCCCGGTGACACTGGCGCGTTGTTCTTCGGGCGTAGCGGCGGTCAACAAAGACAACGAAGTGCCGAACAGCGCTGCTGCCCCTGCCCCCTGCGCACCACGACCAATCAGCAGCATCACCCCATCCTGAGCAAACAGCGCCAAGGCCGACCCGATCGCAAAGACGATCATACCAAAGAAAAAAACGCCCATCTTGCCGGTAATGTCGCCCAGACGGCTGACGATGGTAACAAGTGTCGCACTGGCCACGGAATAAGTTGCCATCACCCATTGCAGCCCGGACGGGGTCAGGTCGAATTCGGCCTTCAAGTTGGGCAGGATGGTTGTCACGGCGGTGGTATTAAACCCCACGACCATCATACAGATCGCCGTCATCGCCAGCACCACGCGGGCACGAGCCTGCGGGGTGACTTCTTCCGAGGTCTTGTCAGTCATCAACGCCCCTTAAATTGTAGGTCTTTAATCCAATTTATCAGCAGTTTAGCAGTTTTTTTCGCTTCGCATAGGGTGCGCGTCAGATCCAGTAGGACAGCGCAACCGGTAGAACAACAATCGTGGTCAGTGTCGAAACCAAAATGAATCCGGCCACATCCGGGCCGTATTCCGGCATGTGCTGATCAATGAACAGGTAGGTCGCAACCGAAGATGGCATCAGACAACACAGGATAAACGCGCCGCGTTCAGCCCCGGTAAAGCCAAACGCCCAGACCAGCGCGCTTGAGATCGCAACCGCCATAACCAGATGCAGCAGGGTCAGCACCACCGCCAGACCCAGACGTTTGATCCGCAAAGTCGCCAGTGTATGGCCCAGCGTCAGCAACATCAGCGGAATCGACAACCCGCCGAGAATGTCGAAGGACTTGGCGATAGGTTGCGGCAGGCTGTACCCAGTCGCCATTAAAATCAGCGAAAGGGTCACAGCGTAGATGATCGGCGAGGTGGCAATTTTACGGGGCGAGAATTCTCCGGCCGGAATCCACATACCGATGGTGAAGATACTGATCAGCACGACGACAACGAACCCCATCGCATAGGCCATGCCTGCGTCCCCCAACGCCAGCAGCGTGATCGGCAAACCGATATTGCCCACATTGCTGTGCATCAACGGAGTCAAAAACGCGCGCACCGGCAGGCGTATCGCCTTTAGGACGACGTACCCCAGCACTCCGAACCCGGCAATGGCCAGCGCTGCGGCGGTCATCACATCCAGAAAGGTATCGATTGCAATACTCGTGGTAGACAGATGTGATATAATCAGCGTCGGATAGCCCACCCGCGACACGATCCCCCCGATCACCTTATTGTCGAACGGCGCTTTGATCAGCGCCAGACAATATCCGATTCCGGCGCAGATCAGGACGGGTAGGACCACGTTCAGAACGTTCAGAAACAGATGATCCACCGGTCGCCCCTATCGCAGTTCTTTGCGTCTGACACTGAAACAGGGCACCACTTTTGACAAGCACACAGCTTAACCCTATTCCACGTCATAGTTTTCCAATTTAGAGCCTGAAATCACCGATTGAGGTTCTTCCCATCTCGGTTTCCACAACATATAGTGGTTCGCAACAACGTGTACGAAGCACGGCGGGACATGGGAATACAGGCATGGCACATATCATCGTAGTCGGAAACGAGAAGGGCGGCGCAGGCAAATCGACCGTGTCGATGCATGTGGCCACCGCACTGGCACGGCTGGGTCACAAAGTCAGCACCCTGGACCTGGATCTGAGACAGCGCAGCCTGGGGCGGTATTTCGAAAATCGCGGCAAATTCATGAACGGATCCGAGGTCCCCTTGCCCAGCCCGCGCCACCATGACCTGCCCGAGATCGACGCCTCCAAGCTGAAACCCGGTGAGAATATCTATGACCACCGCCTGTCCGCCGCCGTTTCTGAACTGGAAAGCGACAGCGATTTTATCCTGATCGACTGCCCCGGCTCGCATACCCGCCTCAGTCAGGTTGCGCATTCGCTGGCCGACACGCTGATCACACCGCTGAACGACAGCTTCATCGACTTTGACCTGTTGGCACGGATCGATTCAAAGGGCGAGAAGATCCTTGGACCCTCGGTCTATTCCGAAATGGTCTGGAACGCGCGGCAATTGCGGGCGCAGGCCGGGCTCAAACCCATCGACTGGGTGGTCGTGCGCAACCGCGTCGGTACACAGCGTATGGTCAACAAGGAAAAGATGCAGCGCGCGATCGAAATGCTGTCCCAGCGCATCGGCTTCCGTGTCGCGTCGGGCTTTTCCGAACGGGTCATCTTTCGAGAGTTGTTCCCGCGTGGCCTGACACTGTTGGACCTCAAGGATATCGGGGTCAAACAGCTGAACATCTCGAACATCGCAGCCCGGCAGGAACTGCGCGACATGATGAAGGAATTGAACCTGCCTGGGGTCGAGATCGACTTTTAGAAGTTGTTCTGACAAGGCTGCATAACCAAGCAGCCATACTCCACCCTTGCTCTTGCGCTGCCCCTGACGCAAACTTGTTTGCGGAGGAGGCATGTCATGACATCCAAGACCGCTGGTTCCACGCCACCTGACAAACTGACGCCGCAGCAGCAGGCTATGCCCAAAGTCAACAAAGTAACCGCCGGTGATATCACTGCGTCGCTGAAGGCCGGGTTTTCCGACTTTTTGGCTCGCCCCTTAATGAGCGGTTTCTTCGGCCTCTTCTATGCGGTTTTCGGTATCGTGTTTGTTTGGGGTCTGGTCTGGCTCGGCAAGATTTGGATGATCATTCCCGCCATTGTAGGCTTTCCACTGGTCGCGCCGTTTGCCGCGGCCGGGCTTTATGAAATGTCCCGTCGGTTGCAAAAAGGGGAAAGCTTCGGCTGGTCTGAAATCCTCACCGTCATGGCCAATCAACGCAAGCGTGAACTGGGCTGGATGGCCTTCGTCACCCTGTTCATATTCTGGGTGTGGGTATATCAGGTTCGGCTTTGGCTGGCGATTATCCTGCAGAATGCATCCTTTTCGGATTTTGACGGGTTCTTGAACACAGTCTTCTTCACGCCGCAGGGCTGGACTTTTCTGGCTGTTGGCACCTGCGTAGGCGGCTTTCTGTCTGCTGTGCTGTTCTCGGTGACCGTCATCGCCATGCCCATGCTGCTGGACCGGGAAACCAATTTCGTTTCTGCCATGATAACGTCCATTCGCGTCGTCACGGAAAACCCGGTGGTCATGCTTAGTTGGGCGGCGATCATTTCGGTCACCATGCTGTTGTCGATGGTTCCGGCTTTTCTAGGCTTAATCTTCACTCTGCCGATCCTTGGCCACACCACCTGGCACCTGTATCAGCGGGCCGTTTCACCGGCAGAGAGCTAATCAATCCAGCCAGTTAAATGCCCCGGCTAGGCCTCGGCGGCATTGTAGACCGTAAACAACTCTTTCGGCTCGGACACACCGCGCAACATGTAACGCCCAACCGAGATCAGGTCCTGGCCGCAAGGCTGAGCGGCGCGGGCCACGTCATCCGAGATCAGAATTCTCTGCCCCAGCGACCGATGCATCCCAGCGATCCGTGCGGTCTGGTTTACTGCTGGCCCGATAACAGTGAAATCCAACCGGGTCTCGGACCCGATATTGCCATACAGAATCTCGCCCGCATGCAGGGCCAGAGTAAAGTTGGCCACTGGCAAACCGTTTGCCTTACGGCGGGCGTTCAGGGCCTCCATCCGCTGCTGCAACATCGGTACAGCCTTCAGCGCGGCGCGCGCGTCTTCGTCGATCTCGCCGACGTCGAACATCGCCATCAGCCCATCGCCCATGAATTTCAGAATATTGCCGTCATTGTCGTGAACGACACCAACGGCTACGGCCAGATAGTCATTCAGCATGTCGATGATTTCAGCACCCGGTAGCTCTTCGGAGAGGCTGGTGAATCCTTCCAGGTCAAAATTCCACATCACCGCATCGATCTGCTGCAGTGATCCCCGCCGGATTTCACCAGACAGCACCCGCCGTCCCGCATCGCGACCCAGATAGACCCGCATCAAATCCTTGGAAACACGCGCACTTGCAGCAGATTTCAGCGCCAACCCCAGATGGGGCAAGGCTGTGTGGATCAATTCCAGATCTTTGTCCTCGAACCCCTTGGAGGCGTTCGATGTCCAAGACAACAGCACCCCGTCCACCGCCTTTTTGGCGTCTTTCGGAGCGTTATGGGTGGGAACGTCAAAATTAACACCGGTGGCGTAATAGTCGGTCGCACCAATCTGACGCAGGTCGTTTAACAAGGGAAAACGGCTGGGCTCATTCTGATCGACCAGGCGTTCGCGGATCTCGTCTATCTCATTGTTCAAGATCGCAAACAAAGGGCTTTGCTGCCATTGTTCGCTGGGTTGCTCGGAATACTCAAAGGTCTCGGATTCTCCGCCCCTGCCCTCGTACCAGCTGAAGCCGGTCCCGCCGTAAACGGGATGCAAGGCCGACTGCGCGGCGTGAAAACGCATTAGCGGCACGCCAAGTTCCAAAAGTTTGTTGCAATAGCCATCCAGCAGCTCTTCTTTCGCTGCCCCTTCCAGGCCGCGTGTAACCAACCAGTCAATAAGATCATTGGATTTTGCCGTTTCGGCAGTCAGGGTTGTCATTTTAATATTTTTCCAGTGTCCGCTCTGGTTGTCATCTGGGGACCAGGGGCCGCGATTACCAGTGCTCAATCCATATGTGCCAGCCGCCGCAGCATATTGCGCAACAGCACGACTTCATCTGGGTTAAATTGGGCCGTCAGTTTTGCGTCATATTGCTCGGCAATACCGCTTAGCTCGCGATAGACGGATTGCCCCATGTGGGTCAACATCAGGTTTTCGACCCTGCGGTCTGTTTCACTGCGATTGCGCACCAGATACCGGCGGGACTCTAACCTGTGTACTGCGCGGCTGATCTTGGTTTTGTGCAATCGGGCGCGTTCGCCGATCTCTTTGGCTGTCATCTCTCCATAATTGCCCAGGTGAAACAGAACCCGCCATTCGGTGCGCAGCATACCGTAACGATCCTTGTAGATCTGCTGGAACTCTAACGAGATTTCCTCGGCCGCGCGGTTCAGCAGATAGGGCAGGAAATCTTGCAGATCAAAGCCATCATTTTCGCTGAATTGATCATCTGTCATGCTTGTTAGTTACAAAAACAACTATTATTCCTCAAGCAGCAAATGGAGGAACACAGGATGAACCATCCGACTGATCCGCATAAAATGACCCAGGCCAGCACGCCCGTGGGCACCCATGCAGGCTATATGCCTGGCTTTGGAAATGACTTTGAAACCGAGGCCTTGCCCGGCGCGTTACCGCAGGGAATGAACAGCCCGCAGCGCTGCAATTATGGCCTTTATGGCGAACAGCTTAGCGGAACAGCCTTTACCGCCAACCCGCCCGAGCGGACGTGGTGTTACCGCATCCGGCCCTCGGTCAAGCATTCGCATCGCTACGAGAAGATCGACCTGCCCTATTGGAAATCCGCGCCTTGCGTTGATCCGGATGTGATCAGCCTGGGCCAGTATCGCTGGGATGCAGTGCCTCATTCCGATCAGGGGCTGACCTGGTTGACGGGCATGCGCACGATGACCACGGCGGGCGATGTGAACACGCAGGTGGGCATGGCCAGCCATATCTATCTGGTTACCGAGTCGATGGTGGATGCCTACTTCTTCTCAGCCGATTCCGAGCTGCTGGTGGTGCCGCAGGAAGGCCGCCTGCGCTTTGCCACCGAGCTGGGGATTATTGATCTGGAACCTAAAGAGATCGCCATCATCCCGCGCGGACTGGTCTATCGCGTCGAGGTACTGGAAGGCCCCGCACGTGGCTTTGTCTGCGAGAATTACGGTCAGAAATTCGAGATGCCCGGTCGTGGCCCGATCGGCGCCAATTGCATGGCCAATCCGCGAGACTTCAAAGCCCCGGTGGCGGCGTTTGAAGACCGCGAGGTGCCCTCGACCGTGACCGTCAAATGGTGCGGGCAGTTCCACACCACCAAGATCGGCCAAAGCCCGCTGGACGTGGTCGCGTGGCACGGCAACTATGCGCCCTACAAATACGATCTGCGCACCTATTGCCCGGTCGGCGCGATCCTGTTTGATCACCCCGACCCGTCGATCTTTACTGTGCTGACTGCACCCTCGGGGCAGCCGGGCACGGCCAATATCGACTTTGTCCTGTTCCGCGAACGCTGGATGGTGGCCGAGGATACGTTCCGCCCACCGTGGTATCACAAAAACATCATGTCCGAACTGATGGGCAACATCTACGGTCAGTATGACGCCAAACCGCAGGGCTTTGTTCCCGGCGGGATGAGCCTGCATAACATGATGCTGCCGCACGGGCCGGATCGCGAGGCGTTTGAAAAGGCCTCGAATGCCAACCTGGGCCCCGACAAGCTGGACAACACCATGTCCTTCATGTTCGAGACCCGCTTTCCACAACATCTGACGCCTTTTGCCGCCAACGAGGCCCCCTTGCAGGACGATTACATTGACTGCTGGACCTCTCTTGAGAAAAAGTTCGACGGAACCCCTGGCAAAAAGTGAGGCTGAGATGAGCTTTGATATCTGGATCACCTACGTCGTCACCGTCTTGCTGCTGATGAGCACACCCGGCCCCAGCCAATTGCTGATGCTGTCCAATTCCGCAACCAATGGCCTGAAACGCGGCGTGTTCACGGCAGCCGGAGACCTGACGGCCAATCTGCTGCAAATGCTGGCTGCTGGGCTTGGTCTGGCCGCGATCATTGCGACATCGGGCACAGCGCTGGCGGTGATCAAATGGCTAGGCGTGGCCTATCTGGTGTTCCTTGGGGTGAAGATGATCGTAAAGGCGGACCGCAAGACCACGCAGACCGCGCCGCGCGCCAGCCGCAAGGCGCTTTGGATGCAGGGCTTTATTACTTCAGCAGCCAATCCCAAGGCTGTGGTGTTCTTCGCGGCCTTGTTCCCGCTATTCATTGACGGCGCGCTGCCGTTCTGGCCGCAATTCGCAATCCTCTCTGCCACCTATCTGACCATCGACGGGCTGTTTTTGACCGCCTATGGCGGCAGCGCCAGCTGGCTGGCTATGCGGTTCAAGGGTTCGGCGCGGCTGTGGCTGGATCGGGCTGGCGGCGGGTTCATGATAGTGGCCGCGCTTTTGCTGGGGCTAAAATCCTTGCGCGACGCGCAATAGATCAGACAAACAAGGATCACAGATGCCTTTGATGAAATCCTGGGTGGCCTCGGCCAATGACGCGGCCCACCCTTTTCCACTGAACAACCTGCCCTATGGCGTGTTTTCGACCGGGGGCGACGAGCCCCGCTGTGGTGTCGCCATCGGAGACTTGATCCTGGATGTCACCACGGCTGAAGCCGAGGGTTTGATCGAACTGTCCGATGAGCCACTGTTTGACCTGCCCTTTTGGAACCCGCTGATGGAGCAAGGCCCCGCCGTCTGGGCTGCCCTGCGCGATCGGTTGACAGATTTGCTGACCGAAGGGTCGGAAGAGCAAGACAAGGTCGAACCCCTGCTTATCGCGCAGGCAGAGGCTGAAATGCACATGCCGTTTGCCGTCAGCGAATACACCGATTTCTACGCGGGACGGCATCACGCCCAGAATGTCGGAACCATGTTCCGCGGCCCGGAAAACGCGCTGCCGCCGAACTGGCTACACATCCCGATCGGTTATAACGGCCGGGCGTCGTCAGTTGTTGTCTCGGGTACGGACATTCGCCGCCCCTGGGGTCAGCTGAAAGGGCCGAATGACGACACGCCCCGCTTTGCCCCCTCGGCACGGTTCGATATCGAGCTTGAGATGGGCGCCATCGTCGGCACCCCGTCGGAGGGCCCGATCTCGGTGCAGGAGGCGGATGACAACATCTTTGGCTACGTCCTGCTGAACGACTGGTCCGCGCGTGATATCCAGGCCTGGGAATACCAGCCTCTCGGCCCGTTTCAGGCCAAGGCCACGGCCACTTCGATCAGCCCGTGGATCGTCACCAAAGCGGCGTTGGAGCCGTTCCGCTGCGACACTCCGGAACGTGAGGTCGAACTGCTGGATCACCTCAAAGATTGCGGCCCGATGCTGTATCATATCGATCTGGAAATCTCCATGGCGCCCAATGGCAAGGCCGCCACAACCATCGCGCGGACCAATTACAAGGAAATGTACTATTCAGCCGCGCAGCAACTGGCGCATCACACCACATCCGGCTGCCCGATGAACACCGGCGATCTGCTGGGGTCTGGCACCATTTCGGGTCCAACTAAGCCCGAACGCGGCTCACTGCTGGAGCTAAGCTGGGGAGGAAAGGAACCCCTGACACTGGACAGCGGTGAAACCCGCAGTTTCATCGAAGATGGCGACACGCTAGAGTTGAAGGGCGCTGCCAAAGGTGACGGTTACACGATTGGCTTCGGCAATTGCACCGGAACCGTTCTCGCCGCGCTCGACACCCCATATGCACGATGAAACGTGCCCAAACGTGATTGGATCAAACGTGACCCTGAAAACTCTTGTTGCTTCTCTGATACTGGCCATCGGGTTCAGCCATTCGGCGTTGGCCGCCGATAATCAAGCCTTAGCCGAGGAATATGTGAAGTTGCCGGATGTGCAATTGATGATGGACAACATGTTCTCACCCGAAGGTATGGCAGCGCAGGTTGCGGCCACTCTTCCGCCGGGTGTTACTGTGACGGAGGATCAGTTGCAGCGTATCGGTGTTGTGATGTCTGGCGCGATGCAAAGCCTGCGTCCGAAATTGGAACAGCAGATGATCGACAGCAGCGCTGACTTGTTCTCGGCTGAAGAACTGTCTGCATTGATCGATTTCTACGGATCAGAGCATGGCAGCGCCATCATGGGCAAAATGCAGCCGTTCATGCAGCAAACCATGGGAGCCCTGTCCGCTGACATGCAGCGCGTGACGTTACAAGTCACACCTGAGTTGGCAAAGATCCTGCAGGAAACAAACTGATGACAAAGGCCTTCGCCTCGCAATCGGATCTTTCTGAGAAGGCGATCTCGTTCACCGAAATTGGCGAGGGCCTATATGCCTTTACAGCGCAGGGCGATCCAAATTCCGGCGTAATCATCGGCGACGACAGCGTGATGATTATCGAAGCACAAGCCACACCGCGGCTGGCACGCAAGGTGATCGACTGCGTGCGTTCGGTTACGGATAAGCCGATTACACATTTGGCGCTGACGCACTATCACGCGGTCCGTGTACTGGGCGCCAGTGCCTATGAGGCGCAGCAGATCATCATGTCGGACAAGGCCCGCGCTATGGTTGCCGAACGCGGGCAAGAGGATTGGGATAGCGAGTTTCAGCGCTTTCCCCGCCTGTTTGAAGGGTACGAAAGCATTCCCGGCCTGACGTGGCCCACGACTTCATTTCGGGACAGGATGACTGTTTATCTGGGCAATCGCAGGGTAGACCTCATGCACCTGGGTCGCGCCCACACTGCCGGGGACATCGTGATTCATGTGCCAGACCAGAACGTGATGTTCACTGGTGACATCGTCGAATATCATTCCGCCTGCTACTGCGGTGACGGGCATTTCGGCGACTGGGGCGGTACGCTGGACGCAATCAAGGCGTTTGATCTGAATGCCATCGCCCCGGGGCGCGGAGATGCGCTGATCGGGGCAGACATGGTGAACGCAGCGATTGAAAGCACCCGCGACTTCGTCAACAGCACCTACCGACCGGCGGCACGGGTCGCTGCGTGTGGCGGCACCTTAAAACAGGCCTGGGATGCTGTGCGCGCTGAATGCGACCCCAAATTCGCCGACTATGCGATCTATGAACACTGTTTGCCCTTCAACGTCGCGCGCGCCTATGACGAGGCACGCGGCATTGACACCCCACGCATCTGGACCGCCCAGCGCGACCTTGAGATGTGGTCGGATCTGCAAAGTTAAGGACATTCCGTCGCATTTGATCCAGATCGTTTTGCGTCGGAAAAATCAATGAAAGCATTGGGCAAGGTCTCGGGCGTGGCCGCGTCAGAGGACAAGAGATTTGCGTCTTGCGCGCATATGTATCGGGGGAGAACCCATGAACAAGATTTTCGAAGTCCCACTTTACGCCTACGAACGCAGCCCGGATCAGGACGCTGCCATCGCCATTCGGCACAAGGTCATTGTGGTCGGTGCCGGGCCGGTCGGGCTGGTCACTGCGATAGATCTGGCCCAGCAAGGTGTCCCGGTCGTGGTGTTGGATGACAATGACAAGGTCAGCTTCGGCAGCCGGGCCATCTGCTTTTCGCAACGTACACTGGATATTGCTAACCGTCTGGGCGCGAGTAGCCCCATGGTGGACAAGGGCGTGCAGTGGAATGTCGGCAAGGTCTATTTCGACAATCGCCAGGTCTATGAATTCAATCTGCAACCCGACACGGGTTTTGCAAACCCGGCCTTCATCAATCTTCAGCAATACTATTTCGAAAATGCTCTGGTCGACCGTGTGCGGCAATTGCAGGCTTCGGGCGCGCCCATCGAAATCCGTGGGCGCAACAAGGTCGAGGCCATCGGCACCCATGACACCCACGTGGTGCTTGAGGTCGAAACCCCCGAGGGGCCCTATAACGTCGAAGCCGAGTGGCTGATTGCCTGCGACGGTGCCAGCTCTCCGACCCGTCGCATGCTGGGGCTGGATTTCGATGGCCGCGTGTTCGAAGACAACTTCCTGATCGCCGACGTGGTGATGGAAGCCGATCTCCCAACCGAGCGCTGGTTCTGGTTCGATCCGCCGTTCAATCGCGGGCAGTCGGCTCTGTTGCACAAGCAGCCCGACAATGTCTGGCGCATTGACCTGCAATTGGGTTGGGACATCGACAAAGAGCGCGAAAAACGCCCCGAGAATGTCATCCCCCGCCTCAAAGCCATGCTGGGCGAGGATGTGGATTTCGATCTGGAATGGGTATCGGTGTATACGTTCCAATGCCGCCGGATGGAGCGGTTCCGCCATGGGCGCGTTCTGTTTGCCGGGGACAGCGCCCATCAGGTCAGCCCGTTTGGGGCACTTGGGGCAAACACAGGAATTCAGGACGCTGATAACCTGTGTTGGAAATTGAAACTGGTTCTGGACGGCAAAGCGCCCGAGCTTTTGCTGGACAGCTATAGCCGCGAGCGAGTGCAGGCAGCGGATGAGAATATCACGAAATCCAGCCGCTCGACCGACTTCATCACGCCGAAATCCCAGATGTCGCAACTGTTGCGGGACGCGGTTCTGGACCTCAGCGAACATTTCGAATTTGCCCGCCCTCTGGTCAATTCCGGACGGTTGAGCACGCCCTGCGCCTATCAGGGGTCTTCGCTCAGCTCAGCCGATGCACTGGACGGCCCGGATATCACGCGACCGGGCTCGGCCTGCCCGGATGCGCCGCTGGGCGATGAATTCTTGTTGCCAAAATTGGCAGGCAAGTTCACCCTGTTGACCATTGACGCCGACGCCCCCGAGCGGATCGAAGAAGACGGGGTTGAAGCCACCCGGCTTGCGTTGTCGGTCAAGGATGACCTGACGCTGGAACTCAAGCGTCGGTATCTGGGCGATGCCGCCAGCGCGGTCTATCTGATCCGCCCCGACCAGCATGTTGCCGCGCGGCGTGACAGCTACGAAGAAAACGCATTCCGGCAGGCGATCCGCCGGGCCACCGGCAAGGAGTAAGAAAATGACTGATCTGATCCTCACCCCCAATCTCGACAATGCCGATGATTTTTATGCCGGACTGCTGGCCGCCCATGACGGGTTGGACAAATCCGCAAGCGACGCGCTGAACGCGCGTCTGGTCCTGGTTTTGGCGAACCATATCGGGGACTCCGACGTGCTGAACCAGGCAGTCGAAGCCGCGGCCCTAAGAGAGACCTGAAACAATGGGCGAAGTGGTTCTTTTTGATTTCTGGCGCTCATCGGCCAGCTACCGTGTGCGCATCGCGCTGAATTTGGCGGGAATTGCCTATCGCCCTGTCTTTGTTGATCTAAAGGCCGGGGACCAGAAGTCACAAGACCATCTTGCGCGTAACCCGCAGGGGCTGGTTCCGGTGCTGGATATTGACGGGCTGCGATTGACGCAATCTTTGGCAATCATCGACTATCTGGATCAAAGCCGGGGGTTGGGCTTATTGCCTGCCGAGCCTGCATTGCGCGCCAAGGCAACGGCGCTGGCACACTCCATCGCGGTGGACATCCACCCGGTCTGCAACCTGTCGGTGGCGCAATATGCCACAAAGCTGAGCAACGGCGCCGAAGGGATGCCGGGCGATTGGATGCGCCACTTCATCCGACCCGGCCTGCTGGCGTTTGAAACGCTGCTGGCGGGATTTGACCAGACACCCTATTGCACGGGCAGCAGCCCAGGGCTGGCCGATCTATGCTTGATGCCGCAACTCTATAATGCGCGGCGCTGGCAGGTTGATTTGTCATACCTGCCCCGCATCCTTGCAGTCGAGGCCGCCTGTGCCGACCATCCCGCCTTTGCCGCGGCACATCCAAATGCGAATGCCCCTACTTAACCCGGCGCACAGGGTATGTGTGCCGATGAGGATAGGAATGGCTGCAAGTTCGACCTAGGTTTTCTGTGAAACAGATGGATGAGGTCGCCATGCCCGAGATCACCGGCTATCACGCCCATGTCTATTTTGACGCGGACACAGTGGATGCCGCACGACGGGTTTGCGAAGAAGCGGCAGGGCTGTTTTCTATTGATATGGGTCGCGTGCATGAACGCAATGTCGGCCCTCACCCACGCTGGAGCTGCCAGCTGGCCTTTGCACCGGACGCGTTCGATCAGGTCATTCCCTGGCTGATGCTGAACCGGCAGGGCCTGACCATCTTCACCCACCCCGAAACCGGACGGCACCTTGAGGATCATCGGGACCGGGCCATCTGGATGGGTGAGATGCTTGAGCTGAACCTTTCGATCTTTGACAAGATGGGCGCTTAGGTCAGCGTACGCGCCTGATCCCTCAGGACAAACTTCTGAACCTTCCCAGTTGAGGTTTTGGGCAAGGTTCCGAACACCACTGTCTTAGGCGCTTTGAAATGGGCCATGTTATCCCGGCAGAATGCGATCAACTCCGCCTCGGTCGCGGTGGCGTCAGGCTTTAGCTCGACAAAGGCGCAGGGGGTTTCGCCCCATTTTTCGTCCGGTCGCGCCACAACTGCGGCCTCCATCACTGCTGGGTGTTTGTACAGGATGCCTTCGACCTCGACCGACGAGATATTCTCGCCCCCTGAAATGATGATGTCCTTGGACCGATCCTTAAGCGCGATATAGCCGTCGGGATACATCACCCCCAGATCGCCCGAAGCAAACCAACCGCCGTTAAAGGCTTTGTCCGTTGCCTCGGGATTTTTCAGATAGCCCTTCATCACCACGTTGCCCTGCATGAAAATCTCACCCATGGTTTCGCCATCGGCAGGTACAGGTTCTAGCGTTTCAGGGTCGGCCACCATCAGGCCCGACAGGGCCGAATAGCGCACCCCCTGCCGCACCTTCAGCGCCGCGCGTTCCTGTGCATCCTTGGTGTTCCATTCGTCTTTCCAGGCGCAGACCACCGATGGGCCATAGGTCTCGGTCAGACCATACACATGGGTCACCTCGACCCCCATGGCTTCCATCGCTTCAATCACGGCGGCAGGGGGCGGAGCACCCGCAGTCATCACCTTGATCTGATGATCAAAGTCTTTCAACTCATCCGGTGCATGGGCCAGCATATTCAGCACAATTGGCGCGCCACAGAAATGCGTGACCTTCTCATCCCTGAAGGCTGCATAGATCGGCTCGGCCCGCACCGCGCGCAGACAGACCGAAACGCCCGCATTGGCCGCCATCGCCCATGGAAAACACCAGCCATTGCAATGGAACATCGGCAAGGTCCACAGATAGACCGCGTGTTTCGGCATATCCCAATCCAACAAGTCCGACTGTGCGTTCAGCGCCGCGCCCCGATGGTGATAAACCACGCCTTTCGGATTGCCCGTTGTCCCGGACGTGTAATTCAGCGTGATCGCGTCCCATTCGTCTTTGGGCAAGGACCACTCAAATTCAGGATCGCTGTCTGCCAGCAAGGCGTCATAGGTCAGGTTGCCCAACTTTTCTCCGCCCTCAAAACTGGCGTCTTCGATATCAATGACCAGCAGGTCGTGGTCGACCTGTTTCAGCGCCTCTTTCACCACACCCGAAAATTCGGGATCGACCAGCAGCACCTTGGATTCCGCGTGGTTAAGGATGAAGGCAATGATCGCCGCATCCAAACGCGTGTTGATCGCGTTCAAAACGGCACCGGCCATGGGCACGCCAAAATGTGCCTCGTACATTTCAGGGATATTGGCTGCAATAATCGACACAGTGTCGCCCTGCCCTATTCCACGTGCGACCAATGCGCCCGCCAGACGGCGGCATCGGGCATAGGTCTCGGCCCAGCTATACCGGCGATCACCATACACAACCGAGGGGTAATCAGGGTAAACCTGCGCTGTGCGCTCGAGAAAGCTCAACGGGGACAACGGCACATAGTTGGCCCGGCATTTGTCCAGATGACGCTCGTAAATTTGTGTGGCTCCCATCCGCTGATCCTCCCAATCGCGATTTGCGCGAATTGAGCACAAAGTTGAGCCCCTGACAAACCCGTAAAAATACGTCTCAGGAATGGACTGGCAATACGGGATGGTGCAATCTGGCCCTATCTCCGACAGGCCATTCAAGGTGATCTGAGCCATCGAAAACATCTGCCGGTTCGGGATAGCCCCTGCAATCCGTGCAACGAGCTTTATTGAAAGGACATGTCATGGACGGCACGTTCAACGAAAACGATCTTTCCCGCGTAGTCGAAGCCGACCGCGCCCACATCTGGCATCACCTGATCCAGCATAAACCCTTTGAAACCAATGACCCACGCATCATTGTCGAAGGCAAGGGCATGCGCGTTTGGGATCAAAAGGGCAAAGAGCATCTGGACGCCGTGTCCGGTGGAGTTTGGACCGTCAACGTTGGCTATGGCCGCGAATCAATCTGTAAGGCGGTCTACGAACAGCTGATGAAGCTGTGCTATTTCGCCAATACCGCAGGTTCGATCCCCGGTTCGATTTTTGCCGAAATGCTGATCGACAAAATGCCGGGCATGAGCCGGGTGTACTACACCAACTCGGGCTCTGAGGCGAACGAGAAGGCCTTCAAGATGGTCCGTCAGATCGCGCATAAGCGCTATGGCGGTAAAAAGACCAAAATCCTGTACCGCGACCGTGACTATCACGGCTCGACCCTGGCGACCATGTCGGCAGGCGGTCAGGACGAGCGCAACGCCCAGTACGGCCCCTTCGCGCCCGATTTCGTGCGCGTGCCCCACTGCATGGAGTACCGCAAGCACGAGCTGGACGGCGCGCCCGAAGAAAACTTTGGCGTCTGGGCCGCAGATCAGATCGAAGAGGTCATCCTGCGCGAAGGTCCCGACACCGTTGGCGCACTGTGCCTTGAGCCGGTAACCGCAGGCGGCGGCGTGATCGAAGCGCCCGAAGGCTATTGGCAGCGCGTGCAGGAAATCTGCAAGAAGTACGACGTGCTGCTGCATATCGACGAAGTGGTCTGCGGCGTCGGTCGTACGGGCACTTGGTTCGGCTATCAGCAATACGGCATCAAGCCGGACTTCGTGACCATGGCCAAAGGCGTTGCCTCGGGCTATGCGGCGATTGCCTGCATGGTCACCACCGAGGAAGTCTTTGACATGTTCAAAGACGATGCCGCTGATCCGATGAGCTATTTCCGCGACATCTCGACCTTTGGTGGCTGCACCGCCGGCCCGGCAGCTGCGGTTGAAAACATGCGCATCATTCAGGACGAAAACCTGCTGGGCAACTGCGCCGACATGGGTGACCGTATGATGGGCAACCTGCAGGCGCTGATGGAAAAGCACAAGGTCATCGGCGATGTGCGTGGCAAGGGCCTGTTCCTGGGTGCCGAGCTGGTCGCAGACCGTTCAACCAAAGAGCCGATGGACGAGAAAAAGGTTCAGGCCGTTGTGGCTGATTGTATGGCGCAAGGCGTCATCATCGGTGCCACCAACCGATCGATCCCCAGCCGCAACAACACGCTGTGCTTCTCGCCCGCGCTGATCGCAACGGCAGATGACATCGACCAGATCACCGACGCCGTCGACGGCGCGCTTGGTCGTGTGTTCGGCTAAGTCGCTGCACAAAGCTTATGAAAACCGGCGCTTTCGGCGCCGGTTTTTTTGTTTCTAAACCATGGTTTGCCAATTTCCAGAACTCGGGTAGCCTGATCGCACCCTTTGCAGGAGATCGCCCCATGACACTCAACCTTTTCCGCAGCATTGCCGCCGCCCTTGTGCTAGCCCTTGCAGCCCCCGCCAGTGCCGAAGACGGCAGCGGCTTCCCTCAGATCGTCGGTACATGGCATGGCACCTATCTGGTGGCCTTCGCCAAATCGAACCCCAACCACGAGAAGGGCCTGCTGCAGACCGAGATGGAGTTGGAAGTCACCAAATTGGACGGCAACCTTATCACCGCCACCAACCGCTGGCGCCGCATTGGGGACAAGGAATGGATCGTCGAAGAGGCGATGGGCACCTTCAGCCTGGATGACCCCACCCGGTTCGTATTGGCTGAGGCCGGGATATCGGGGGATGACGTCTCGGCTGGGATTTTCAACGGTGTCTATCTGGATGACGTGATCATGGTCACCTATGCCGGGCCGGGCACGGGCGTGGCCTTCGCTGCACAATTGGTGAAGAAGGGCAACTAGCCACGCCGAATGCGTTAGACATGAAAATGATAAACTAAGTTTTCCCCAATCCTGTGCATGATGCATTTCATTCCTCTTGCACGATCACGTAAGTTTGCTCTTACCGGGAGTTTGAGAATGAAGGCTGACAGCAGCTTAAAATGCTACTCCGTGTATCTTTCACTGGCTCTAACCTTCATCTCGGCGTGCTCAACAACACCAAAAAATGAAGAACCGCCGTTAACAGTGATGCCTTCGACTGGAACGGTTGAGTTCAGGCAACTTGCTTCTGTTTTCAGTTCGACTTGCCTTGCAAGTTTTCCAGACACCCAAAAAACAATCGAACAGTTTGAAAAACTTGGCTTTCAGGAAGTCGAATCCAAACGACCGTCCGAGGGGAATTACTGGCAACTTGTCGGCAATAGAATGCAAATAAACTCTACGGTAGGCCAGCGGGTTATAATCCTCACCGGCACCCGAAGAGCGGGCAATGGTTCTACTATACAAAATGTTTGTAACGTCCGAGCTGAATTGAAGAATCCCGAGACCCACAGTGATACCTCTCTCGTTTTCACTATGCTTAGCGGTAACGAAGTCTCCTTAAATCCGATCGACGGACACGAGTTTTCCAAATCAGGGGAGTTGCTGACTCAGGATGGCATTGCGAACGTTAGTTTCCGACAGTCGCGATGGATAAACAGAACAACTCAAGGGCGTCTACCCGAAGAATGCAATGGCCTTTCTGACTGTATCACCTGGGGCGAGGCAACGCTTGAAGTGTGGGTGAACACTGATGAATGATGCTTTCAAACGGAAGATATCGTTGCAGCCCAAAATGGGTTCAGGGCCTACCTAGCCAGGGTTCAGCTGCAAAAAAAGGCCGCCCCAAAGGGACGGCCTTTCATTCACTGTCTCTTTTCAGAGGATCAGGCAGTCAGAGCGGCCTGAGCTTTGGCGACGATCGCGCCGAACGCTTCCGGTTCGTGCACGGCCAGGTCGGCCAGAACTTTGCGGTCCACTTCGATACCGGCCAGGTTCAGGCCGTTGATGAAGCGGGAATATGTCAGTGCTTCGTCATGCGAACGGACAGCAGCGTTGATACGCTGGATCCACAGCGCGCGGAAGTTGCGCTTGCGGTTCTTACGGTCGCGGGTTGCGTACTGGTTGGCCTTGTCGACGGCCTGACGGGCAACCTTGAAGGTGCTCTTGCGGCGGCCATAGTAACCTTTGGCTGCCTTAATGACCTTCTTGTGACGGGCGTGAGTTACGGTTCCACCTTTAACGCGGGACATCTCTTAATCTCCTCTTAGCGGTCGTAGGGCATGTAGCCCTTGACGATCTTGGCGTCGGGGGCGGACAGGGTGGTGTTGCCACGGGCATCGCGGATGAATTTCTTGGTCCGCTTAATCATGCCGTGCCGTTTGCCGGCCTGGCCAGCAAGGACCTTACCGGTCGCAGTCACCTTAAAGCGCTTCTTGGCGCTCGACTTTGTCTTCATCTTAGGCATTTCCGTCTCCTTTCGGGGTTCGGTACTTGACGCGACTCGGCATGCCACATTGGCCGGTCACGCGATCAGAAGCGCCGTTTACGCAAGTTCTTCCATACTGGCAAGGGGGTTTTGACCAGAATCTGCGCTTTTCGCAGGGTGGTCAGGCACCGGGGCAGCGCTGGCCGCCCCGGTGGAGTGATTTAGTGCTCGAATTTGCGGATTTCGCCGCTTTTCAGGCGGGCTGCATAGCTGGCCAGCTCTTCGCGCACCACTTTCATCAGGAAGTAGAGCGCAAAGACGTTCACAACCGCCATTGCAAAGATCGCCGCATCCGAGAAGTCGATGACAGGACCAAGGTTGGCCGCCGCACCGATGACAACGAAGATGCAGAAGATGACCTTGAACACCAGCTCTTTGGTGTGTCCTTCGCCGAACAGATAAGTCCAGGCCTTGAGGCCATAATAGGACCAACTGATCATGGTCGAGAAGGCAAACAGAACCACCGCGATCGCAAGAACATAGGGGAACCAGCTGAACGCACTGCCAAACGCCGCAGACGTCAGACTGACACCCGAATTACCATCAACGGTGGCAATAGCCGAACCATCTTCGGTCAGCATGTAAAGGCCGGTTTCCGGGTCGATGATCAGCTGCTGAGTGATGATGATCACCAGTGCAGTCATTGTACAGATCACGACCGTATCGATGAACGGCTCAAGCAGCGACACGAAGCCCTCGGTGATCGGCTCTTTGGTCCGCACGGCCGAGTGGGCAATCGCCGCAGAACCAACGCCCGCCTCGTTCGAGAACGCCGCACGGCGGAAACCCTGGATCAGCGCCCCAACCATACCGCCTGCGATGCCGAGGCCAGTGAAGGCACCCGCGAAGATCTGGCCGAAAGCCCAGCCGATCTGGTCTGCGTGCATGATGATGATCACTAGTGCTGCCGCCACGTACATAACACCCATGAACGGCACGACCTTTTCGGTGACGCGCGCGATGGATTTCAGGCCGCCCACGATCACTGCGAACACGATACCGGCAAAGACCAGGCCTGTAATCCAGCCCGGATAATCCCCGACAATGCCTGCAATCTGTTGGTGCGCCTGATTGGCCTGGAACATGTTGCCCCCGCCCAGCGCGCCAAGAATACAGAAGATCGAAAACAGAACAGCCAGGATCTTACCGCCCGGCAAGCCCAGCTCACTGAACCCTTTGGACATGTAATACATCGGGCCACCGGAAACGGTGCCGTCGTCGTATTCGTTGCGGTATTTCACGCCCAGCGTACACTCAGTGAATTTCGACGCCATGCCCAGCAGGCCCGCGACGATCATCCAGAACGTGGCACCCGGCCCGCCGATCCCGACGGCCACCGCCACACCAGCGATGTTGCCCAAACCGACCGTTCCTGAAAGCGCCGTGGCCAACGCCTGAAAATGGCTGACCTCACCCGCATCGTTGGGATCGGAATAGTCGCCTTTCACAAGGCTGATAGCGTGACTAAAGAACCGCAGCTGCACAAAGGCAAAATACAGCGTGAACACTGTGGCCGCGACGACCAGCCAACCCACGATCCAAGGGAAGCTAGTGCCCGGAAACGGGGCAAAGATAAAGCTAACGAACGGCCCGGTGAAATCAGCAAAGGCTTGGTTGATCTTGTCGTCCAGACCCGGCGCCTCTTGGGCCAAAGCGGGGCTGGCGAACAGGGCAGCCGCTGTGGCAAAGCCCAGTTTTTTAAGCATATTCATTCTCGTCCCTCCGCTCAGTTCACAACGGTGACCGGTACATCGGCATGCATGACCAGATTCTGGGTCGAGCTGCCAAAGAGCCGTTTCTTGAACCCATCGGCCGAGGCGCGTCCGACGACGATCTGGGTACCACCGTTTTCGACTGTGATCGCGTTCAGCGTTTCAGCCACGTCACCATGGCGTACAATGCCATGGGCCGTAAAACCGTCCGCGTTCAAAGCTTCCACCGCAGGGGTGACGATCCGTGTCGAGGCCAATTCGACCTCTTCCTCGCGCCGCTTATGGCGCAGAGCATTTTCTTCAGGTGTTTGAAAAGTAAATGGGGACCATTCGATCACATAAACCACAAGCAACTCGCATGAACCGATGCGCCCTGCCAAATCCTTGGCAAAAGCGATCGCGCGCTCCCCGGTCTCTGTCCCGTCCAGTCCAATGACAATTTTTGTTGTCATGTCGGTTCTCCAATTTTTTTTCGTTGGGTCGAGGCCCGTGCCCTCGACAAGACAGCCAAACTTGGAACACATTGACGCAGCTGTCTTCAGATAAGTATCAGGAATAATCACTAGGAATTGGGGATTATTTTAGTCTATATTCAGTGAAAAATGTCGTCTTGCGCTAAAATTTCAGGGATTTTTACTGATCGATAGAGAATTGGACAAAATAGACCAACGCATCCTGCAAGAGCTGGAAATCAACGGAAGGTTATCGATCGTCGATCTTGCGGCACGTGTCAACCTGACCAATACCCCCTGTTCCGAGCGGGTCAAGCGCTTGGAAAAAAACGGGTACATCAAAGGCTATTGTGCCATCGTCGATAAAGAGCGAATGGGGCTAGCCTTGGTCACGGTTGTCCAGGTTTCACTGGCCGCGACGGCTGAGCAATCTCTTGGCAGGTTCAATGACGCTGTCCGCAATATTCCAGAAATTGAAAGCTGCTTAATGGTGGCGGGATCGTTTGACTATCTCCTGACAGTCCGCACGCGGGATATCACGCACTTCCGCGATATCCTCGGTGAGAAAATTAATAAGCTGCCTGGAATTCACCAGACCAGCTCATTTACTGTAATGGAGATCGTAAAAAGCCCTGTCGCTTGACAAGTGACCTGTCTGCCATGAGGCAGCATGCACGTTGACGCAAGTTCATCAGCCCGGATCTGTGTTGTATATCAGGCGTTCGTCACAGGGCGCAATACGCAGGATATTAGTGGTTCCGGGCACGTTGAATGGCACCCCAGCGGTCACCACAATCTGATCGGTCTCGGTCGCAAACCCACTGGCGCGGGCAGTGCGGGCGGCATTGACAACAGCACCCTTAAAGCGCTCAAGCTCGGGCGTCATCACACAATGGCAGCCCCAGCTCAGGCACAGGCGCCGTGCTGTTCCGGTGGCGGGCGTCATGGCGATGATCGGCACACCGGGACGTTCCCGCGCGGTCAACAGCGCCGTTGTGCCGCTTTGGGTAAAGCAACAAATGGCCTTGATGTCTGTCTTTTCAGCAATCTCACGCGCAGCTGCCACGATCCCGTCAGCAATTGTGGTGCCCTTTGCGGTGCGCGAGGCGGCGATGATCTGGGTGTAGGTCGGATCGGCCTCGACCTCGATAGCGACCTTGTTCATGGTTTGCACGGCCTCTATTGGATACGACCCCGCCGCTGATTCAGCGCTGAGCATGATGGCATCAGTGCCTTCATAAATCGCTGTCGCGACGTCCGAAACCTCGGCTCGCGTTGGCATCGGGCTTTCGATCATACTCTCCAACATCTGAGTGGCCACGATCACCGGCTTAGCCGCCGCGCGGCATCGTCTTACCAGCCGTTTCTGGATCGGCGGTACGGCTGAAACCGGCAATTCGACCCCCAGGTCGCCGCGGGCCACCATGATCCCGTCCGAGGCATCGAGGATTTCGTCAAATGCCTCAACTGCCGCAGGTTTTTCGATCTTGGACAGGATTGAGGCCCGGCCATCAGCCAGTGCCCGGGCCTCAAAGACGTCCTTGGCGCGCTGAACAAAGCTCAACCCCAGCCAGTCAACGCCCAATTTACAGACAAACTCCAGATCATCGCGATCTTTTTCAGACAGCGCGGCCAACGGAAGAACCACATCGGGGACGTTCACACCTTTCCGGTTCGATATCGTGCCTCCGACCTCCACCGTGCAATTGGCGAATTCTTTGCCACAATCCTGAACGATCAGGCGGATTTTGCCGTCATTGACCAACAGCCGCGCGCCCGGTTCAAGTGCGGCGAAAATCTCGGGATGCGGCAGACAAACGCGGCCTCTGTCCCCCGGAGTAGCGTCAAGGTCCAGACGGAAGGCTGCGCCCTCTTCCAGTTCTTCGGCGTCATTGGCGAACTCACCCACGCGCAGTTTGGGCCCTTGCAGGTCAGCCAGAATCGCAATCGGGCTTTCCAGATCCTTTTCCACCTGTCGGATGATCCGGTGACGTTCGCGAATCTCATCATGGCTGCCGTGGCTCATGTTCAGACGAAACACATCTGCCCCGGCCTCGTGCAGCGCACGGATGGTGTCATAATCATTGGACGCCGGTCCCAGCGTCGCCACGATTTTTACATTCCTCAGGCGTCGCATTGGTATTTCTCTCCTCACGTCTTCTGTCTGAATCGCACAAATGTTACCGCAAACATTGCATCAGGCTGCTTATTGCGCAATTCCCTTTCCGAAGCAACTGCCCTACACCTGCGGCAAACTAGATGACAGGCTTATGACGTATTCCCCGTTTTTTATCCACGGCGCTGATCGCCCCTCGCGCTGGCTGATCACATGTGACCACGCAACCAACACGGTGCCTCCCGAAATCAACGGCGGAGACCTCGGCCTGCCGCGCGAGGATATGGAGCGTCACATCGCCTATGACGTGGGCGCGTATGAGGTGTCAAAGCATTTGGGAGAGATCCTGAACGCGCCAGTTATTGCCGCCAATTTCTCACGTCTGGTGATTGATCCCAACCGGGGTGAGGATGACCCCACCCTGCTGATGAAGCTGTATGACGGTTCGATCATCCCCGGCAACCGCCACGCAGACGCGTCTGAGCGTGAACGGCGTCTGAACATGTGCTACCGCCCCTATCACGAGGCGCTGGAACGTATGGCGGGCCTGCCGCATGCGGTGATCGTGTCGATGCATTCCTTCACCCGCCAACTGCGTGGCCGCGACCCACGCCCATGGCAAATCGGGGTGCTGCACACTCCGGATGAACGGTTCTCGCGCCCGTTGATCGACCGTCTTGAGGCCGAAGCAGACCTGTGTGTTGGTGTCAACGAGCCCTATACTGGCGTGCTGTCCGGTGACGCAATTGATCGGCACTGCACAACGCATGGCCGACCTAACGCCTTGATCGAGCTGCGTAATGATCTGATCGCGGACAATGCCGGACAGCGTGAATGGGCAGAGCGTTTGGCCATAATCCTGCAGGACGCTTTGAGCGAAAGCGGTCTTTGACGTCAGGTCAAATAAGGTCGATTCCGGGTCTCACGTTATTGTGAGGGTATCCCGAGCCCCCATATATTAAGGGAAAGGAGACGACCATGACTCAGGAATTCCTGACGACCGTCTTCGGCTGGATGACGGTCCTTAACCTCGCCCTTCTGGTGTTCACTACTCTGATGATCGTTGTTTCACAGGACTGGGCTGCCAAGATACACGGCCGGATGTTCCAGATGGAGCCTGGCGATGCAAAAAGGGCCTATTTCCGGTATCTGGCCAACTACAAGATACTGACCATCGTATTCTGCCTGATGCCGTGGCTGGCCCTGAAGCTGGCTTAAAACCGAAATCGATCGCTGGGAAGGGCCTGCTGGCTCTTCCTGTTTATTGTAACGACGCCTTCGGATTGTTAGGTCAGGCAAACGACACGCATTGGGAGCCCGACAATGGACAAGCAAACCGAAATCGAACTTCAGGCCGCCGCATTCCGCCGGTTGCAAAAGCACCTGATGGAAGACCGCACGGACGTTCAGAACATCGACATGATGAATCTGGCCGGGTTCTGCCGCAACTGCCTGTCGCGCTGGTATCAGGAAGCGGCCAATGAAAAGGGCATCGAGATGGGCAAGGACGAAGCCCGTCAGATTTTCTACGGCATGACCATGGATGAGTGGAAGGCGAACTATCAGACCGACGCCAGCCCTGAAAAACAGGCCGCCTTCAAGGTCGCGTTTGAAGAAAATGTTGGGAAAAAAGACTAATCCCCTAAAACGAAAAAGGCCCGCCAATCCGGCGGGCCTTTGCTTTAGATCGCTGCCTTGCGGCTTTCGTCCAGATAAATCTCACGCAGCCGTTTGGCGATCGGACCCGGCGTGCCATCCCCCAGCGTTACACCGTCAATTTCAACTACCGGCATGACGAACGCACTTGCCGAGGTGGTAAAGGCTTCGTCCGCCTCTTTCGCTTCGTCGATGGTGAACAGACGTTCTTCGACTTCCATCTGCGCCTCAGCCGCCATGCGCAGCACGGCTTTACGCGTGATACCGTGCAGAATGTCGGTCGACAGCGGGCGGGTGACGATCTTGCCGTCTTTCACGTAGTAGGCGTTGTTGCTGGTGCCCTCGGTAACATAGCCGCCTTCGATCAACCATGCATCGTCGCAGCCCGCTTTCTTGGCCATCATCTTACCCATCGACGGGTACAGCAGCTGAACAGTCTTGATATCGCGGCGACCCCAGCGGATATCCTCGATCGAGATGATCTTTGCACCTTTTTTCGCCGCTGGGCTGTCGGCCAGACCCGGCTTGTTCTGCGTGAACAGAACCAGACTGGGCTTGGTGTCCGCCGACGGGAACACGAAATCCCGGTCGCCATCCGATCCACGGCTGACCTGCAGGTACACAAGCCCTTCTTCGATGCCGTTCAGCTCAACCAGCTTGCGGTGAATCTCGAGCAGCTCATCCTTGGTGCAAGGTTCGGCCATCTCCAGCTCGTCCAGAGACCGCTTGAGGCGCACGGCATGGCCTTCAAAATCGATCAGCTTTCCATCCAGAACGCTGGTGACCTCGTAAACGGCGTCGGCGAACAGGAAACCACGGTCAAAAATGGAAACCTTGGCTTCGGTTTCAGGCAGGTATTCGCCATTCACGTAAACAGTGCGGGTCATGTCATATCCTTTTCGTCTCAGGGCTTCGCCCGTTCCTTACTGAAAATGATCCACCGGATCATTTTCCGGGCGTTCGTCACCCCCAGAGCGCCGCCAAAGGCGGATGCACTCCGGCATCATCAAAATTCAGCGGGTTGTCGCGGTCTTCGGCCAACAGAAGCGGGCCGTCAAGGTCTGTTACCATCGCACCCTGCGCCAGCAGTGTCGCGGGCGCCATAGCCAGCGAACTGCCGACCATGCATCCGACCATAACTTTGTAACCCTCGGCCAGCGCCTGTTCACGCAGGGCCAGCGCCTCGGTCAAACCGCCGGTCTTGTCGAGCTTGATGTTTACTACGTCATACTTGCCCTTCATCGCGGGCAGGCTACTGCGGTCATGGCACGATTCATCGGCACACACCGGCACCGGGCGATCCATCCCGATCAGGGCGTCATCTTCCCCGGCTGGCAGAGGCTGTTCGACCAGCGCAACTCCCAGCCGCACCAGATGCGGTGCCAGATCGGCATAGACTTCGGCCGACCAGCCCTCATTGGCGTCGACGATGATCTTGGCGTCAGGGGCACCTGCGCGTACGGCTTCCAGACGAGGCATGTCGTCTGGCGTACCCAGCTTAATCTTCAACAGCGGACGATACGCGTTCTCAGCCGCCTGTGCCTGCATCTTTTCCGGCGTGTCCAGCGACAAGGTGTAGGCGGTGATCTCTGGGCCGGGCGCGGGCAGACCGGCCAGTTCCCATGCACGTTTTCCGGCGCGCTTCGCCTCAAGATCCCACAGTGCACAGTCTACCGCATTGCGGGCGGCACCCGCGGGCAACAGATCCATCAACTGCGCTCGATCAAACGTCCGGGGCAAACTGGCAATTTCAGCCTCGACCGACTCCAGCGTTTCATTATACCGCGCGTAGGGCACACATTCGCCCCGCCCCTGATGCGCGCCATCCGATAAACGTACAGTCAGCACATTCGCTTCGGTCCTAGACCCGCGCGAGATCGTAAAGACCTGAGCCAACCGGAATACATCACGAGAGACGTCAATCTGCACGCGCCCACTCCTTTATTCATTCAAGATTTCCCCGCCAGAGAGTCCTCTGGCGGGGTCTATTGATCACAACGCGGCCAGCGCGTCGACCAGTTTGCCCGGACCAAAGCGGAACGGATCAGTGGCGGGCATACCCATATCGGCCTCGACCTTCGCCAGATAGGCGATGGCGTCCTCTTCGCTCATGTGCTGTGTGTTGACCGAGACACCCACGACCTGACAATCAGGGTTTGCAACCTTGGCAAGTGCCAGCGCGGTGTCGCGCAGGTTTTCAAGCGTCGGCAAAGTATAGGTCGGCAGACCGCGCATATGCTCACGGGTGGGTTCGTGGCTCAGGATCAGTGCGTCCGGCTGGCCGCCGTGGATTAGCGCCATGGTCACACCGGAGTAGGACACGTGGAACAGCGATCCCTGCCCTTCGATCAAGTCCCAGTGGTCGTCGTCATTGTCGGGTGTCAGCCATTCGACCGATCCGGCCATGAAGTCAGCGATCACGGCGTCCAGCGGCACACCGTCACCGGTGATCAGAATACCGGTCTGGCCGGTGGCACGGAAGGTGGATTTCATGCCACGCTTGCGCATTTCGGCATCCATTGCCATCGCCGTGTACATCTTGCCGACCGAGCAATCCGTGCCAACTGCCAGACACCGCTTGCCCTTGCGTTTGATGCCGTTTGCGATCGGATACTCGACCTCGGGAACGCGCACATCGTGCAGCTTGCGGCCCGTGGCCTCGGCAACGGCAACCAGATCGGGCTCGTCGCGCAGCAGGTTGTGCAGGCCAGACGCCAGATCAAAGCCTTCCTCCAGCGCCATCACCAGAACCTTTTTCCATTCCTGGCTGATCACACCGCCACGGTTGGCCACACCGATGACCAGAGTCTTAGCGCCCGCCTCTTTTGCTTCGGTCAGGGTCATGTCCGTCAGGCCCAGATCGGCCTTGCAGCCGTCCATCCGATATTGGCCCACAGCGTTTTCCGGGCGCCAGTCTTTGATGCCGACTGCGACTTTGGCCGCCAATTGGTCGGGCGCATCGCCCAAAAACAGCAGGTACGGTGTCTCGATCATTGCGGTTCACTCCTTTGATTCCGGCGCAGCCTATGGGACGCGCCTGACGAGTGCTTTGCGTTTTCGCCTGACATAGTTGCCATTGGTGGGAAATTTTCGCGCGAGTTCTTCATATACTGAAATATTCTTTCAAGTTTTCACAGTGATTAAACTTTAATCACCAGTTTGATCGCTTTCCGTGGCAAATGCTGCGAACGCAATGCCGCACTTGCATAAAGACGCTTGCGCATAAGCACGCAATTTAATACCTCAATGAGCAGAAAAATTGTAATTTCATTTCTCGCACGAGGTCCAGATGAGCTTTCGCCTTCAACCCGCCGCCCCCGCCCGCCCCAACCGTTGCCAGCTGTTCGGGCCTGGATCGAACACCAAGCTGTTTCCGAAAATGGCCGCGTCAGCGGCAGACGTGATCAACCTTGATCTTGAGGACTCGGTGGCGCCGTCGGACAAGGACGCGGCCCGCGCCAATGTGATCGAGGCGCTGAACACCGTGGATTGGGGCAACAAGTACATGTCCGTGCGCATTAACGGACTGGACACATCCTATTGGTATCGCGACGTTGTGGATCTGCTGGAACAGGCTGGCGACCGTCTGGACCAGATCATGATCCCCAAGGTCGGCTGCGCCGAAGATGTCTATGCCGTGGACGCGCTGGTTACCGCCATCGAACGCGCCAAGGGCCGCACCAAGCCGGTATCCTTCGAAGTGATCATCGAATCTGCCGCAGGCATTGCCCATGTCGAGGAAATCGCGGCCTCGTCACCACGAATGCAGGCGATGAGCCTGGGTGCGGCGGATTTCGCGGCCTCCATGGGCATGCAGACCACTGGCATAGGCGGAACGCAGGAAAACTATTACATGCTGCGCGAAGGCGAAAAGCACTGGTCCGATCCTTGGCATTGGGCACAAGCGGCCATCGTCGCCGCTTGTCGAACCCATGGCGTGCTGCCGGTGGACGGGCCGTTTGGTGACTTCTCGGATGATGAGGGATACATCGCACAGGCCAAACGCTCAGCCACGCTGGGTATGGTCGGCAAATGGGCGATCCATCCCAAGCAGATCGCACTGGCTAATCAGGTCTTTACCCCCTCGGACGAGGCTGTTTCGGAAGCGCGCGAAATCCTGGCGGCAATGGAACAGGCCAAGGCCAATGGCGAAGGCGCGACTGTCTACAAAGGGCGTCTGGTCGATATCGCCTCGATCAAACAGGCCGAAGTGATTGTGGCGCAGGCGGAACTGATCGCCGCTGGCTAATGGCCAAAAAAAGGCGCCCTGCGGGGCGCCTTCTTGTTACCGCCCGAAGATGTCGTTGGGCACCCAGGTGAGCTTTTCGCCTTGTTTGCCCGACTTCATCATCAGGCAAGAGGATCCCAATTTTTGGAAATAGATGATCTTCAACGGATACCAGCCCGCCTGGGGCACTTCAACTTCGGTACGTTGATTGGCTTCACAGCCTTGAATACCGGTTACGCGGCCAATCTGTTGACCACCAACCGAAGCCTCAATCCCGTCATTTGACCACGTTTCCAACTCGTAAATCCCCGGCGAGTCGAACCGCATATACCCAGTAACTTCGGCAGCAACGTTGTAAGCGCCGTCGAATGTCATGACGTCCTCACCCTTGCTGGTGTCCCTGTAATCCAACCCCCGCAACGGTGTTCCGGGTTGCGCTTGTGACAGCAGGCTTTTCGCCTGGCTCAGATCTCGGATCTTCTTGTGTTGATTGCCTGTACCATAGTATTTCACATTCAACCCGGCCTGCGGGCTGGGTTGTGGGCTTGCAGGTTGCAGCTTAAGCGGCGCTGACGCTACCGCTCCGGCAATCAATGCCATAGCTGCGGCAAGCGCACCGGCTTTGATAAGTTTCATGATCGTCTCCCTGTGACGGCATAAGAGGGGTTTGCCCCCATTTTGGTTTTCCCATTGCTGTGACACTAGGATGTGAGGATTTTCCCCGCAAGACAGTTAAAATTCACAATTTCCCTGTCAGGCGCGCAAATCCTTGGGTGAATCCATCACCACGTAGGAGGTGATCGACGTCACATGCGGCAGGGTTCCCAGCACCTCTGTGTGAAAGGTTTTGTACTCGGCAAGATCAGCGCATTCCACACGCAGCAAGTATTCGATGGTGCCGGTGATATTGTGGCATTCGATCACTTCGGGCGCATGCTGCACGGCCCGTTCAAAACCTTCCTGCGCGGCTTTGGTATGCTCTCCCAATCCAACGCCGATGTAACCCACGAACCCTACGCCCAGTTCTTTCGGGCTTAATACCGCGCGGTAGCCGGTGATCACGCCAGCGCGCTCAAGTTCTTGCACGCGACGCAAGCAGGCCGAGGGCGACAGGCCAACGCGGTCCGCCAATTCCAGGTTGCTGATACGGCCGTCACCTGTCAGCGCGCGCAATATTTGTTGATTTATGTGATCAATCTTCGCCATTAATTGTGTAATTACCCCAAACACGCACAAAAACGCAATTTCATTTGCTGTTTTGTCAGTGATTATCCCCGCCATGACCTATGACATCCTTCTGGCCCTGATCGCCTTTGCTTTTGTCTCGTCCATCACACCTGGGCCGAACAACCTGATGCTGATGGCCTCGGGGGCTAATTTCGGGTTTCGCCGAACCATCCCGCATATGTTAGGGATCGGGTTGGGGTTTACTGTCATGGTCCTGCTGGTCGGTGCCGGTTTGGTGCAGGTATTTGACCGATACCCGGTCAGCTACACGGTGCTGAAACTCGCCTCGGTCGTCTATCTACTGTATCTGGCGTGGAAGATCGCGCATGCGGCCCCGGCCAATGGCAAGATGGCCGAGGGTGATCCAATGACCTTTCTGCAAGCCGCCGCTTTTCAATGGGTCAACCCAAAGGCCTGGGCCATGGCCCTGACGGCCACCACGGCCTACACGCCAGATCACACGCTGCAAGCCATCGTCATCGTGGCGCTGATATTCGGAGCGGTGAACCTGCCGTCGGTCAGCACCTGGACGGTGCTGGGGCAGCAGATGGCGCGGATTTTGACAAACCCGCGCCGGTTGGTGGTTTTCAACTGGACCATGGCGATGCTGCTGGTCGCCTCGCTCTACCCGGTCCTGTGGCCAAACTGACCTATTTCAGCGGTAGGCAAATTTCGGTCAGCAGCTCTTCGGGTGCGGTGTTGCGCGGATCGTTCAGGTAGATCTCGTAGCACGGCTGGTCCGCGGGTTCCTCGCCTGACTCAGGCAGCCAGTTTCCGAACAGCGTGTGATACGCCGCGTGCAAACCGGAGTATGGGCCCTTGTAGGTCAGAATAGCTGTTTTGCCGCCTGGAATCTGCACGTCTTCCATACCCTCTGGTGTGTCACCACCTTTGAATTCGGCGCCTGCATAGCTGCGCAGTTGGTCTTGTGACACATCATCGGGGCTGTCCAGATAGACTCCGATGACTGGACCAAGTTGAGACCACAGGTTGCGGGATTCACACAAGGCACCAAGTGCCTCAAACTTATTGCCGATCTCTGCGTAATCCCCTTTATGAGCCAAGGCGATTACGCGGCGGGCGGGTTCTGTACGGGTTGTAACGGGATGCATTGGATATTCTCCGATTCTCAATTTGCGATTAAGCACCAGCCAACGCCCGGATTTTCTAAAGGCCGCCGGGCTGGCGCTGTAGGCCTGCGAAAAGGCCCGCACAAAGGAATTCAGATTAGGATAACCCACCGCCGACGCGATCTCTGCCACGGACCGGTCGGTTTGCACCAGCCAACACGCGGCACGGTGCAACCGGATCCGGCGGACAGCTTGCGCACAGGTTTCGCCGGTAATCGCGCGAAACACACGATGCCAGTGAAACCGGGACATCGCAGCCACATCAGACAAGGCATCCAAAGACAGATCCCCGGCGGGGTGATCGTGGATGTAAGTCAAGACGCGCAGAATGCGATCTTCGTAGCTGTTTGCCATCGGCAACCTTCCTTCTCTTTGCTTATCCGTGGTCGCATATTCCGCATCCACAAATCTTGCTGAGTTGCATCCCGCGCAACCTCAGGTCATATAGCAAAGAACTTCCGCGTTGAGAGGCGTCATGACCCAGTATCTGGATTTCGAAAAACCGCTGGCCGAGATTGAAGGCAAGGCCGAGGAATTGCGTGCGCTGGCCCGTGCCAACGAAGAGATGGACGTGGCCGAAGAAGCCGCTGCGCTGGACGCCAAGGCCGCAAAGCTTCTGGAAGAGCTTTATGGCGATCTGACCCCCTGGCGAAAATGCCAGGTGGCGCGCCACCCAGACCGCCCCCATTGCAAGGATTATGTCGAGGCGCTGTTTACCGAATTCACGCCGCTGGCGGGCGACCGAAACTTTGCCGACGATCTGGCAGTCATTGGTGGTCTGGCACGGTTCAACGATCAGCCGGTGATGGTGATTGGTCATGAAAAGGGTTCGGACACCAAATCGCGGATCGAACGGAATTTCGGCATGGCCCGCCCCGAAGGGTATCGCAAGGCCGTGCGCCTGATGGAAATGGCCGGTCGCTTTGGCCTGCCCGTTATCACTCTGATCGACACGGCAGGCGCCTATCCCGGCAAGGGGGCCGAGGAACGCGGTCAGTCCGAGGCCATTGCCCGGTCGACCGAGATGTGCCTGAAGATCGGCGTGCCGCTGGTGTCGGTGATCATCGGCGAAGGCGGGTCCGGCGGGGCTGTGGCCTTTGCGACGGCGAACCGCGTCGCGATGCTGGAACATTCGGTCTATTCGGTGATCTCGCCGGAAGGCTGCGCCTCGATCCTGTGGAAAGACGCCGAAAAGATGCGGGAGGCCGCCGAGGCGCTGCGCCTGACCGCGCAGGACCTGCACAAACTGGGCGTCTGCGATCTTATCATTCAGGAACCCAAAGGCGGTGCCCATCGCGACCGTCCTGCCACCGTCGAATCCGTTAGGGATGCTATCACACTGATGCTGGAAGAGTTGGACGGCAAAGATGCGGCGGCCCTGATTCAGGACCGCCGTCAGAAATTCCTTGATATCGGATCGAAAGGGCTGGCGGCGTAAACCGTCAGCCGCCCAGGCTGCGCAGCAACGCAACCGATGGCTCTCCGGTAACCGGCATGCCGCCGGCGCGCTGATAGGCGCTGATGGCGGATTTTGTGTTGTTGCCGATCACCCCGTCGGCGCCCTGAGTATCATAGCCGGCCGATGTCAGTCGGCGCTGGAGCTCCTTGCGATCTTCCAGCGTCAAACCCGTCGCATCCGGCCCGAACGCGGCTTGAAATGGCGCACCGCCCGCGATCCGGTCAGATAGGTGCCCAACGCCAATCGCATAACTGTCCGAGTTATTATAGCGTTTGATGACCTGAAAATTGCGGAACACCGCGATGCGGGGTCCCGGCTTCTGCGGCTGCAGAACCGCAAGGGGCGTGCCGGATACAGTGCCGGCCTCACCGCCCCAGGGCTGCCCGCGTACCCAGCCCGCGCGCGCCAGATAGGCCGCGGTCGAGGCCAGCGAATCCGTGGGATCCTCGGACCAGATATCCCGCCGTCCGTCGCCGGTGAAATCCACCGCATAGGCCAGATAGGATGTCGGAATGAACTGCGTGTGTCCCATTGCTCCGGCCCAGCTGCCGGTCATGTTGGCGGGGCTTGTGTCGCCCTCTTGAATGATCCGCAAAGCTGCGATCAGTTGCTTTTCAAAGAACGCACCGCGCCGCCCGTCATAAGCCAAAGTCGACACTGCTGACACCACCGGCACATCCCCGCGCCGCGCGCCGTAGCGGCTTTCCAAGCCCCAGACGGCCACAATCACTTCTTTGTCGACGCCATATTTCGCTTCGATCTGCGACAGGGTGCCTGCATGGCGCACCAGCATCTGCTTGCCGGTTGCGATCCGCTCATCTGAGGCCGCGATGGCCAAATAGTCCTCGAGCGAACGTTTGAATTCGACCTGATTGCGGTCCCGCTCGATCACATCGGGCAGGTACCCCGCCCCCTGAAAAGCCAGGTTTAGGGTTGTCTGCGATATCCCCTGCGACGCCGCGCGGCCCTTGAAACCGGCAACCCACGCATCCCACCCGGCGTTGGGCACAGGCCGCATCCGGGATGCCGGGGTGCTGGTGGGGGTGCCTGTGGAACAGGCCGACAACAGGGCTGACCCGAGCCCCAAAGAAAATATCCGTCGATTGATCATAACTGAAAACTGCTCTTGTTGTGATTTGGTCCAGACTAGCCCAGACCCAATCCCCAAACCAGAACGACGATGCCAATCAGATTTAAATTCTGGGCTTCGGCAACAAGCCGCTCAGCTGACCAGCAACCTCAGTCCCTGAGTCACGTCCGAGCGGACGGCCAAACGCAATCCAGGCTCGTCACCGGCCTGCAATGCGGCGATGATCAGTTTGTGGTTATGCGGCGGGTCGGTCCGCCGCAGTCGGCCGTACAGCGCACGCATGGTGGGACCAAGTTGCAGCCAGACGGTTTCCGCAATCGCGAGCATCGCCGGGGCCTGCGCCCGCAGATACAGAGTGCGGTGAAATTCTAGGTTTGAGCGAATATAGCCAACGGCATCACGTTTGGTGACCATCTCGGCCACGTTCATGTTGATGCTTTGCAGCCGGTCAATCAGCGCCATATGTGCACGCGGCAGGGCGCGGCTGGCAAGTTCGACCTCAAGCAGCGCACGAAGCGCAGCCAACTCTTCGATCCGGTCATTGGTCAGCTCAGGCGTCGAAACCCGGCCCGATGTGGATAGAAACAGCGCTCCCTCGGCTGCCAAGCGGCGCACGGCCTCGCGCGCGGGGGTCATCGAGACGCCAAATTCCTTACCGATCCCGCGTAGGGTCAGCGCCTGCCCCGGTGCCATTTCACCGTGCATAATGCGTGCGCGAAGAACACGATAGACCCGATCATGGGTGGCGGTATGGGATTCAGTGGGGCGTGCGGACAACATACCCCCATGTGATCACAAATGAACCCGGGGTCAACTCGCCTTGGTATCAAATCTGTATTGATGCAGTTGCGCCCCGTTGTCGCGCAGCCAACGCCGCTGATCGCAGTAATCGCCGAAAATCCGCTCGACCTGCGCCCAAAAATCGGCCGAATGGTTCATCTCTACCAGATGCGCCACCTCATGCGCGGCGACATAATGCAGGATCTCAGGCGGCGCTAGGATCAACCGCCAGGAAAACATCAGACCGCCAGCGGAACTGCACGACCCCCAACGCGACCGCGTATCGCGCATGGTCAGGCTGGAATAGGACCGTCCCAGCATCGCCGCGTAATCATCGCAGGCGCCGGTCAGGCGATCACGCGCCAATTCCTTGAGAAATCGCGCCAGACGCCGTGCCTCGGCACCCTCGGGTACTGCAACCTCATCGCCCTGTAACAGAACGCGCCGCCCGCTGGCAGGCACGATTCGCCGCTCTGTGCCTTCGATCGGGATGGTTTGCCCGAACTGAACCACCGCAGGGTCAGGACGGTCCAGCAGGTGCTGACGTATCCACTCTTCTTTGGTGCGCGCAAAACTCAAGGCTTCGGCTTCTGGCACGCCTTGTGGATAGGTCAGCGTAACCCGGCCATCCAATTGGGAAATCCGCAAACTGATCCGCCGCGCTCGCGCCGATTTGCGCAACGTCAGTGGCACCGGTGGCGTCCCGGGCAGTGCGTGATCTTCCATATACCTGTTTCTCCTGCGCAAAGGCTTTGACAGTGCCCGCTGCATGTGGCACGTGACCTGAATCGTTGATACGACTCACCTGATATCAAGGGGATTTCACATGCCCAAGGAAGAATGGGGCGTAAAGCGCGTTTGCCCGACAACCGGTAAGCGGTTTTATGACCTGAACAAGGACCCGATCGTCAGCCCCTATACCGGCGAGATCGTGGAGCTTGAGACCGGCAAAAGCCGGATGATCGCCGCAGATGCGGAAGATGCCGCCTCGGCCAAAGCGCGTGAGAACGCGTCGGATGAAGATATCGTTCTGGATGATGACGACAATGTCGACGTCGAACTGGACGACGATCTTCTGGACGATGATGACGACGACAACGATAACGTCTCGTTGGACGATATCACCGACATGTCGTCGGAAGACGAAAACTAAAACCGGTCAGAGGCGGCCCCGCGTCGCCTCATGCCCACCCCGGACGCGGGTCGGAAACTTTTTGGCAAATTCCATTTTTGGTCTTGCGCTCGCCGTTGCCGTCTCATAAACGTCCGTCCACTGCTTCGGCAGTACCTTGATGGGGCCTTAGCTCAGTTGGGAGAGCGCTTGCATGGCATGCAAGAGGTCAGGGGTTCGACTCCCCTAGGCTCCACCAAAACCTAACAAATGATCCGCAACGCATAGTTCTTCCTTTTTGGCAGCAGGATTTTCCTTTGGGGCCGAAGCGGAACTCAGAGCCCGAAGCCGCAATCGATCAAGCCGCGCGCATATGCAAGCGCGGCACGCCGCCAACCGCGCAAACCGGACATTCCCACGCGCTTCTCAGATGGCAGGGCAGCGGACTTTGCCGCCATTGGCCCGCTTTCACCGGAGAACCGCAGACAGCGCAAACCGGACATTTAATAGGAAGGTCCCAAAATCCTTGCTGCGCAAAAAATGCACACGGTCTAAAGCGATGGCCTGCTCTGGGTGCGCCCAACCCAATTCGCGATTACGGCCGCTTCTAGCGCGTGGTCGAACTGAGCTGCCCCATTTAAGTGGTCCAAATTGAAAGTTAGTGCTTGGTTGGCCTTTGGTCTATCAGGACGAAGACATCCGGGGCTGGATTTGCACACGACGAAGTTTTTGACAAATAAATGAATCGCAATAACATAATGTGAGTTGTTGGTTCTCTGCCGTTTTCCACTGACAACCTTCGATGAAAATGAGGCGGCCATACTTTTTGCAGGGAAAGCAAGTCTTGTTCGTGGGTTAGGTCGATCAAAAAGGTGGAGCGTTGGTCTGGACTTTCAAACGCCGCAAAAGGTTCCCGAAAACGATCTCCAGGATTACTTAAAAGCTGTCGACGCATCATTGTGATTTTCAGGGTGATGAAACGGTGCCCCTAAAGTCTGAGCTACCCATAAGAATAGGAAGCTATTCGGAATAGCCCAAGGCGCGTTGTGTCCTGCACGGTATACAGACCGTTAAAAGGGCGCAATTTCTTAACTTTGATGCTTTTCCCGAGAAGGAGACTAACATGATTAAACCTCACCAAGTTGCCACGCCTTTGGCTGCTTTCTTTTGTACTTTTGCGATCTCCGCGACGGCTCAGGATTTCGATCCGACATCGCTATCGACCTACGGGAGCAAACCCAACATCATTCTGATCGTTTCTGACGATACTGGTTATTGGGACCTTGGTGCCTATCATGGTGGCGCAGCGCGTGGCATGGACACCCCCAACCTTGATCAAATGGCCAAGCAGGGGATGATGTTCACGGATTTCTACGCTCAATCTTCCTGCACACCCGGACGTGCAGCAATGCAGACCGGGCGTTACCCGAACCGTTCAGGCATGACGACGGTTGCTTTTCAGGGTCAAGGTGGTGGACTACCGGCGGCAGAATGGACGATTGCGTCTGTTTTGAAACAGGCTGACTACAACACTTACTTCATGGGTAAGTGGCATCTCGGTGAAGCGGATTATGCCATGCCAATTGCCCATGGCTATGACAAGATGGAGAATACATTCCTCTATCACCTGAACGCGTATACTTATGCTCTGGACGACTGGAATGTGCAGATGTCCGACGATCAGAGGGCATTTTATAAAGAGAACACCACTGGCGTATTTGAAGGTGTAGCTGGTGAACCTGCCAAGGAAGTGCTGACCATTGAAGACATGACAACCGCAGATCTAGCTGCGTTGGACAAGGTTGGAGCGGAAAAGGCAGTGGCGGAACTGGAGCGTCTTGCTGGTCTGGACAAGCCGTTCTTCATGTCGATCAACTGGGCTGCAAACCACCAGCCTAACCTGCCGTCGCCTGATTTCGTGGGTAAGTCAGCGGTTAAGAACAAGTACGGCGACAAGGTGGTCGAGCTTGATTTCCACACTGGTCAAATCCTCGACAAGGTGGAAGATCTTGGAATTGGGGAAAGTACCCTGATCATTTACACTGTTGATAATGGCGCGTGGCAGGATGTTCATCCTGATGCCGGCATGACACCGTTTCGCGGAACTAAGGGAACCGACCGGGAAGGAGCGTACCGCGTACCGTTCTTCGCCAAATGGACAGGTAAAATTGCGCCGGATTCGAAGTCGAGCGACATTACCGGTGGTACTGACTTGATGGCCACCTTTGCGAGCCTTGCAGGAGTGCCGTTGCCGACCGAAGACCGGGAAGGTCAACCGACGATCTTTGACAGCATCGATATGGCTCCAGTCCTGTTTGGAGAGGCTGATCCGCAGCGCAACTCCTGGGCATATTTTACAGAAAATGAACTTTCGCCGGGCGCGGTGCGCGTTAACGAATGGAAAGCTGTCTTCAACATGCGTGGCGACAACGGTGCACGGGCCGGTTCTGAAGCCCCGGCAGCCGAATTGGGTTGGCGCGGTGCTGAAAAATACGTTGCAACCGTTCCGCAGGTGTTCAACCTGTGGGAAGATCCCATGGAGCGGTATGACATCTTCATGACAACCGGGCGTGAGAACACTTGGACAGTTCCGACGCTGATGGGCGAACTTGAACGTGTGGTAAAAACCTACATTGAGTATCCGCCGCGTCCAGTTCAGAGCGAGTCATATTCTGGTCCGATTACTCTAACCGAGTATCACCGGTTCAAGACTGTGCGAGACCAGCTGGAAAAAGACGGGTTCTCGCTAAGCCTTCCAACCGGGAATTGATGCAAATGGTTGAGGCGTCGTTATGCGGCGCCTCGACACTTCGATGACACAGTCGAGTGGGGCAAGGAGTAGCAAGGTGCAGACCAATCTGAAGGCTTCAGGTACAAATGTAACTTCGACCCGGAATTTCCTTGCCAGGTTCTTCTTTAGCCTTTTCGTCTTTCTGGGAGTATCTACGGCAACAGGCAATCCTGTGGTTGCACAGGAGAGCGACGCGGCCTCAGCAGCAGCTCAGGCGAATAATCCGCTGGCAAATTTCAAAGCGGTCAACGTTCAGAACTATTATATTGGCGATATTTCCGGAACGGACCAAACTGGCAATCAGTTTTGGCTCAGGTATGCGCAACCTTTGAGTTTGGGGAACACAAATTGGGTTCTAAGGGCCTCTTTGCCTTTAAATTCATTCCCGGCACAAAGTGGGAAAACGACGGGCGTTGGTGACCTCAACGTTTTTGCCGCTTACCTTATAGATATTGGAAATCCGGCTGTTAGCTTTGGTGTCGGTCCTCAATTAACCGCGCCAACAGGTTCGACGGATGGGTCTGGATCTAAAAAATGGTCAGCCGGTATCGCGAACGTTTTGTTCAATGCGTCGTCACCGATATTCCAATACGGTTACCTTCTGACTTGGCAAGCCAGCTTTGCCGGAGACAGTGATGCAAAGGATGTAAATATCGGAGCTTTTCAACCTTTTCTGTTCTACCAACTCGGTGGAGGGACATACCTAAGGTCAGCGCCAATAATGACCTACGATTTTGAATTGGACAGCTATAATGTGCCAATCGGCTTGGGTATCGGGCAAGTGTTCAAAAAGAAGGACATCACCTACAACGTTTTTGTCGAACCGCAGTACTCAGTTGCGAGCAAAGGGCCAGGGCAGGCAAAATGGCAGATCTTTGCTGGCTTCAATACTCAATTTTGACGCTGAACTTTGATTGCAAACAACCGTGTAGGTGCGTGAAATGCAATCGCATTGAGACTGATGTTTCAAGTGTCGACTGAACGACAAGAAGTATGACAATAGCGGTTTTCCTTATTTTAGCTCCAGCCTGTCTCTTGGTTCTTTTGGCAGCACCTTTCACGAAAACGGCGCTTTGGCGGGCCACCGTCACACCATTAACAGTATTAGGAGCGCTATGGCGATTGAGGCGGCCCTCCCAAATTCTCTTGCCTACAACGATGCTGAAACTAGAAAACCGCTCCCCATGATCGACGCCAACTCGGCTAAGTCGAGTGCTTTGCAGCGATGGTGTCAAAAATACAAAGCCTGGCTGAGGCGGTTTGACGAACTTTGCATAGCCCGCTTTCTGCGCAATGCGGCCGTTTTTGAGCGACGCAGCATTCGCCACCAAGGGCTCGTTGCCGCCTTTCGCTACTTTTTGCATCAATGACCCGTCGCAGCCCAAACCGGACCTTCATTACGAGCTCTACATCCTCCGAGATGCGGAGCAAACCACCGTTCGCTTTCATCAGCGCAATGCCTGCATCCGGTAAGCGGTATTCTCTCAGGAAAAGCTCAACTATTTGGGAAATAGCAAGGTAGCTACAAGTCTTACGCCCCAACCGTCAGGTCCACTATCTGGGCCGTCGGCCCAGTAGCGTACTCCCCCGCCTACGCTGATAAGTTGATCCCCGAGTTGGGTACTTTGGTGACAACACCGTTGATTGGCACAGACCATTGATCGGTTTCCCAGCTGTAGGTGGACTCAGTGTTTAAAGTGAACGTCCATGCGTTCGAATTTGTGTAGGAAATAAATGGCTGTAAGAACGTCTGGTTGTTGTAGGTATCACCATCAATGTCCCAGATGTGATTTGTCGGGCCACCATATGTCCACTGACCCCGCTGTTTGAGTGCCACGCCGGTAACTCCAGCACCCCACTCTCCGAGACCTAAGCTGTTATCTGTCGACGTTGGCAGCAGAAAAACGGGGCCAGCCACCCAGATCCAACCGCCCGCACTTGGTTTTTTGGGCGAAAGGAATAAGCTTTGAACAGTATCTCCTAGCCCAGTCTCGGATCCAGAATCCGGCAGGCCACCATCTATGGAGGCAATTGGAAGAATTGTTCGGGATATGAGGTTCCAATCATCCGTAAGATGAAAGGGAACAACCGGTTGTACGTTTAATATCCAATGCGAACCATTTCTGTCGGCACCCAAATTCTGATCATAGTTCAGCTGGAATGGTACACTAATGAGAGCGGCCACGGGGTTAGCAAGTAGCTTTGCTAGTTCTTCTTCCTGGGACTCTGCCCACGCAGTACCAGAAAGGGCACCAATCCCGGCAAGTATGGAGCAGCGTAGCAACCTAAGGTTCATAGGTGGTCTCCTCTTAGCTGGCCGTTTTCTCATGGGTGGCTTGCACTTGAGACCGCCAGGTTGGCAATGACGTCAATGGCCCACTCACAGTCCGCCGCCGCCGAACTGGATGAAATTATCCAGCACGGTTGACTTATAGCCAAAATACTTGATCGAACATGGCTTTCAGACTGTCTCCATAAGCGTATCCGAAAGCACATCCTCGGAGAGGGCCCCCGGTGCGCCTATTGCGACAAGCCTTGTTTCGGGTTTGCGGTCACCCCAAGCGCCATCACGTGCGATGTCCATACGTTTTCCAACGACCTGAACGAGAATGCGATGATCTGGATCCTCCTCGCTAAAAACAAAGCCCTTGAGGCGATACACATCGCCCGGAAGCTTTCGAATTGCGCTCCGGAGAGAAGATAAGCTTATCGGGCGTTCAGCCTTCATCATGGTTGTTGAGAAGCTGTCTGAGTGATCAGAGGCTTGGCAACCACAATCCGGTCCATGTTCGTGATGATCGGGTATTTCTGTTTGTAGCTGTTCGGCGGCAAAGCGACCGACTGAAAGAAGTATATCCAGTGGGACGTCCGCATTGACAGCTTCGACCAAACGATAGCGACGGAAGCGAGACCCGAGCCAATCGTGCACCCTTTGAACAGCGGCCCTGTCGACAAGATCGACTTTGTTCAAAACAACCATATCTGAGAACGCGATTTGACGGAGCTTCAGTTCCATTTGTTCCGGCGCAGCAAAAAGCTGTTCCGCATCGACCAGACACATAAGGCTGTCCAAGCGGATCATGTCCCGAAACTTCTGATCGGTAAATGTCATCGCAATTGATGACGGATCCGACACTCCACTTGCTTCAAGGACGATGTATTCCGGTTTCTCGGGCCGGGCGAGAACGGCTTCCACCGTTTCGATCAAGTCATCTCGTATCGAGCAGCAAACGCACCCATTCGCGAGGCTCATGACGTCGTCTTCGAGGCCGACCACCAAGTCTGCATCGACGTTTATGGATCCAAAGTCATTTACAAGAACCGCAACCCGCAACCCGTGATTGCCTGTTAGGATCCGGTTCAAAAGTGTAGTCTTACCGGCTCCTAGAAAGCCGGTAAGGATCGTTACGGGGATCGCAGAAGTCGAACCAAACTCAATCATTGTTCGATCTCCTCTCAGTCTTCATCACGCGAGCCGATTACATCCGAAACTTTGATGGTAAAGTCCTGCGGCCAGTCCCCGCCAGGTACTCGGAAAACGTCAGTTGGGTAGTATTCGCGTGGATCGATCTCCATATCACGGTACTTCTGGTCTTGCTGATCTGCTCGGGTGAGCCTCGGATTCGGTAATGTGATTTCATCCGGAAGCTCAATACGCCCGGCCTCGGCTGCCGCAGCCAGTTCACGAAATGGTGGCACAGTACCGGACTTTCCGGGCAGTGCAGCTTTCCTGTACCAGATTGCATCCTTGGTCACGTTCACAACGGCTACATCGAGACCCCATTGGAACAGACCGTCGTAGTGGGCGCGAATACCAGCCAGCATTTCAGCGTCGATGTCTTCGTCCTGGGTATAGTGTGTCACCATTCCCAAACGCGGCCTTGTGTCCGCAAAGAGCTTACCCACGGCATAGTGGGAGGTGTGATGCGTATCGATTGTGTAATTGAAGAGATCCTGTGGGATACCGTATTTGTAGGTCATCAACTGACCAATATCCTGTCCCGACATTTCGGTTACAAAGACATCAACACCTTCGCCGTATTTCCGTGAAAGCTCATCCGGGCGTCCATCGCCGGTCCATACAAAGCTCAGACCGTTCCAATCGAGCCGATAACCAACTGCGCCGTCCTTGGCATGACTGCGCGGCCAGGACCGAACAGTCACACCGTCTTGGTCATAAACGATGCCACCTTCTTGGCGGAAATCGAACTCGTTGACCTCGATCTCATAGCCGTCACCAATTGGGAACACGTCGAAAGCTTCAAGATGCCATTTGAGCATCTGTTGCATACCTTTAACCATTCCGGCTGTGCCAAGTTCGGGCGTCCGACCAGAGGGACCATGGATGCGCAATGGTGTATACCCTCCAGACCAGGCCCGGAACGGATAGATATAAGGAATGTCGGCGTAGTGGTCGACATGCAAATGAGAGATGAAGATATCGTTGATCAGTTGCCCCGGCACTTGCATGGCAATGATGTTGCGGACACAACCGGATCCAAAGTCAAAGAAGAACCGTTTTCCATTCCCCAACTCCACCATGATGCAAGTACCCGCCTGATCTTCACGCGGCGGATATGGTGTTGAGCCACAGAATGAGATGCGCATCTCATCTGGCCCCAACTCCTCACTAAGTGGAAAATAGTTCGCATTTGAACCAGTCATGTACTTCGTCGGACGGAAGTACTCCGGTAACGAGATGCCGCCTGCGGGCCGACCACCGTATGGGTTCTTGAGTGTTTCTCCCAAGGGGCCGTCTCCTTGGTGAGCCTCAGCACTCCCTGCCGCTAACCCAGCCGCCCCTGTCGCAGCCGCTCCAGTGGCCAAGCCCTTAAGAACACTCCGTCGCGACGGGTCTTCAATTTGATCTGACGCCTGAACCTGTTTGTCGTCTTGGTCTTTTCTATTGTCTTCCTTGGTCATGGATTGGTCCTCAGTTAGAAGTGGCTCACATATTGCGCTTCAACATGCGGCGAAGCTCATTGATGAGTTCAGATTTGATGTGGGCCCATTCGGCGCGTTCTGAGGCCGTGATCGATGCGTCTTTCGAAAACGCAGATGCTTTCTTCAGGTCTTCGATGACCTCGCCGAGTAGCGCATCCGTTTCCATGCGCCTCGACAGCACATCGGAAAGTTCTGGAATTTCTTCAATCAGGTCCACCGTCATTGGAAAAATCCCGACGCCCACTATCCATTCTCAAATCAAGATGAGTGCGGTTGACCGCAAAGGCCAAGTGAGTCACCGTGAGCTGGGGGTGAGTTGACATTGAACAAATCCAACGATTTGCTAGTAAATCAACATGTTGAACAGCCTTCTCCGGAACTCATCCGGGAAGCTCTGAGTCGAATCGTATCAAGCGACGGGTTTCAAGCTTCACCACGACTCACGCAATTTCTCACCTACATAGTCGAGGAATCTCTATCTGGTCGAAGCACTCAGATTAGAGGCAAAGCTATCGCTGTTGAGGTCTATGGGCGGCGCATAGATGGTACTGGTGGTCAAAACCTGGTTCGCGTTGAGGCAAGGCGGCTGCGTCGTCTTTTGCATCAGTTCTACGAAGATCACTGGGACGGCAATGGAGTTCGCATTTTTGTTGACCCCGGCGGATACAAGCCGCGGTTTTCATTCGAACCTACAATCGAAGACCGCACATCAAGTGAACTGAAGAGCGACAATCCAGTTGGCCGTTGGCGTTCGCGGCAACTGCTGCATGCTGGACTGGGTGTTCTTGCATTGGTCGCTGTGCTTGGCATCTGGATGAGCCAGGATAACAGGGAGGTTGTGCCAACAACTCGATCCATCGAACAAGCAGAACGTGTGGCGCTTGGTGAACAATCATTGACACGACTCCAGGCGGTCAACCTTGCGGATCAAGCCCGCGGCATGTTTTTCCCCGTTTTTGATGTCAAGCGTCAGCAAATAGCGCTGGGAATGTTCCAGCACGCTAGGGAACTCGACCCGGCTCTGTCCGACGGCTATGCCGGATCCGCGCAGGTCTTGGCGATCCTGGCAGTGTTGTCGCCGGATGAAGCACAAAGGGATGATCTCTTCAATCAAGCCTCGGAAATGTCTGGAAAAGCGCTTGAATTGTCCCCCTCTGATGCGTGGGCAAACGGCGCAAATGGTTGGGTGCTGGCTGTCAAAAACCAGTCAAATGAGGCATTGAAATACGCTAGAATGTCCGTCGAACTGGCGCCGAAGGATGGCCATATTCTCGACGTTGCAGGTATGACGGCCATCTTGGCTAACGCCCCGGAACTTGCTGCCGAGGTTAGCAACCCGGAGAGACCCAAATCAGGATCTGGTAGGTTTGGTGCGAGAAACATCTGGGGCGTTTCACAACTTATGCTCGGGAACTACGAAAGTGTTGTTGAAGCCTTTCAGGGAGCGCCAGCTGCCGGAGCGCCAGTCAGTGCGCCTTCGCTCTTATTCCAAGCCGTTGCGTATGATCAGTTGGGAAATTCAGAAGAAGCACGACGGCTCGTCGCTGAAATGCGCAGGACATGGCCTGAGTTTCCGTCCGAGTTTCTCGCCGGCAGGATTTTCCACAACGACGTCAATACGCGGAATATAATACTGGAGACGCTGAGCAGATACTGACGAAGCGTATCGCGCCTATTGCCTGGAAACGAGCGTCAAAATCTATTCATATAACTCCGCTTTGAAAGCACACGGCGTTGATAAAATCGGCGATAGAGCCGGACCACGCCGTCTGTGGATTGAGGGTGGGCTTTGCAGATTTGCAAAGTCTGCTTATGCGCTATAGCCGCCGCTCGTGAGGTGCAGTGCTGCTGACGCGGCGAACGGCAGCATGGTGGCCTTTTGCATGTCCGTCATCGAATGATTTGGAACACGAGCGTTTCATTGGCTTAGGAAGATCATGCTCGCTGTAGTTTCAATCTAGGCCGCGTTCTGATATGGAACTCAGTGAATTCGAACGCCTGTTAAAACTGGCGTAGGTGCAATGTGGCGGCGACATTTACAGGTAAGACAACTGAAGAAAGGCAGCAGTTAAGCCACGGGATGGATCAATTGTCCAAGAATGTTACCACGGTTTCCCTTAAAGCGTCCCAATCGGTGAACTCCCGAGCACCGTCCCTTGGATCGATCTTTTGATCCTTTAAGACAACATGCTGAACGATCTCTTCTTCAAAATACCCATAGTTGTCAGGCTGCACAGCGCCCGCAACCAAAGCCGTTAGGTCAGGTTCAAAATGCGTACGCATCAGCATTTCGGTAAGATAGTCCCAGGCGTCTTCCTGGCCTCTTGCAAATGCCGCCTTTAGGCCTATCGAAAGCACTAGCGACTTCCGGGACGCAAGCGCGTCTCTATGCGTTTCAACAAACGCTTCGAATAGCTTGGGGTGCCGGCGTTCATGGACAGGAGCCGCAAGAATGACCCTGTCCACACCTGTCAGGGACACGTGTCGTATCTGGTCTCCGGTGTTGATCAGTATTGTATCGTAGCCGGCTTTTCTTGTTACATCGTTGATAAAGCGAGCAATCTTGGCAGTCTGACCTTCAACGGTGCCGTAGGCAATCAGCACTGTCATTTCGATCCTCCCGTAAATCGATCCGAAAAGCGCGCCAACTATGCCGAAACCGTTCGCTTCAGCCCTTGATCTCAATCAAAAGTGACTGTCTTGCCAAGTTTTTTGGACGCGGGTGCGGCGTCGTTTTGTCGGCTCATGCGGTTCTGGAAAGCGCGACAGCTATCGCCAGCCAAAATCCAGTGCGTATGGTCATTGCACCGACGGTTCGCCATTCAAACGGCGTTCCAAACAGTGCCACTAATATCAGAACAGCGAACACAAATAATGTTGATAAGCCTATCACCCAGGCAATTCGAGTTGCCCAGGTTTTTGATTTAAAGAGCGCGATTGCACCAAGCAAATAGACAAATCCAGCCAGAAAATTGAACCAAAGCACGAGTGGAACTGCATCTCCAACTGCTGCTTTAGCGGCGGCACCCCCAAACAGGGCCGTTCCGCCGGAGAATATTGTCAGGAGACCGAAGAATGCCGCGGCTATTGCAGCTGGGCGAGTCCAAGGCGGAGAGGGCTGCATAGTCGTTATCCTCAGGAATTAGATTGAATGTCGTGTCGTAGGAAAGCTGCCAACTTCGCCAAAGGGATTGAAAAGCACGTCCATAATAGCAATTTTTCTCACCATTACTCTTGATCTTTATCATTGGGCCCAAATTGACACCCTTTGAACAAAGCAATGCCTGCGGGAGGCTTTTTGCAGTAAAAATACGCTGTCGCCCCTTTGGCGCGACTAGCTTGCAGCTCCAACGGTCATTAAATTTGTTCGGTTACCGTGAATCTTCTGGAAACGAACGGACGACAACGCTCGAATTTGCAGCGAAAAGTGTTGATTTGAGTCAATGCTAGTTGCTGCAAGTTCACCCATACTGACCCCTCACAAAGGAGGGTGTGCGACATGTTCAAAATAATTGTGGTTGGCTTGGATGGATCAGAGGCGTCAGAAGCAGCTCTACACGTAGCCTGTGATATCTCAAGCAAATATGGCTCCCAAATTCACCTTGTCCATACACCTCAGCCGCAAACCGTGGCTTTCGCAATGGGCGCTATTGCTGGCTATCACGCCGTCACGACAATGCCTTCAGACGAAGAGGTTCAGCAGGCAGCAGACAAGATCATTTCCGCGGGCAAAGAGATTGCCAAAGAATACAATCAGACAGTTTCGCAAACACATACCCAACGCGGTGATCCGGTCGACGAGATCATCGCATGCGCCGAGCAATGCAAAGCTGACCTGATTGTGACGGGCCGCCGCGGATTGGGAAGCATTGGTAGCCTGATTCAAGGGAGCACCTCTCAAGGCATCAGTCGGAATGCCACTTGTGCGGTTTTGACCGTTGCCTAAATTTCAAACTTGGTCCCAATCGGCACAAAAACGATGACGATCAATAAGCTCAGCATTGAAATCTCGTGGCAGAATTAAGTTTCGATGGCTACCCCGTGACGCTGAACTCCCTACTGTGAAAATGGAGTCAGATATCCACTGCTTCATGACGGTGGCACGAAAACGGAGGCTGAAACAGAGGTCATTGGGGCCTGTGGCGATGACCGGCAATTAAACTGTGTTAGGCGAAACGACCCGAACTGTGGTGGAACAGATGAACTTCCCGTTTTTTTACGCATTGTTTCAAGGTCAGAAGACAGGCTGTAAACTACCTGCCAACGTAGATCCGTTCTAACTCTGGAGCCCGACATGAACACCTCGTCCCTGTTCGACGCTCATAAACCCTCTGAAATTGCAACATTAGTTGAGACTGCTGGGGTCACAAAGGCAAAGTTGCCAATGGCACCCATGTTCGTTCTTGCGATGCTGGCCGGGGCATTCATAGGGTTTGGCGCAGCGGCCTATACGATGGCGGTTACTGGCGCAGACAGCGCTGCGGGGCCGATCCGCGTTCTGGGTGGCGCGGTGTTTTCCCTGGGCCTTATCCTGGTGATCGCAGGTGGTGCAGAATTATTCACCGGCAATGTTTTGATGGTGATCGCAGCGGTCGACCGCAAGATACCACTGCGACTGCTGTTTCGAAGCTGGGGCATCGTCTACGCCGGAAACTTCGTGGGCGCCCTCGGGCTTGCATTGGCCTTCTCTCTGACCGGCCTGCTCGAGGGGCCGATGGGCAATACCGCCGTGGTGATAGCCGATGCCAAAGCGGGGTTGGAACCGATGGAGGCCTTCGCCCGTGGCGCACTGTGCAACGGGTTGGTATGCCTTGCTGTTTGGCTGTCCTTTGCCGCCCGCAGCGTCGCCGGCAAGGTTCTGGCCGTTTTGTGGCCCGTCACTGCTTTTGTGTTGCTGGGACTCGAGCATTCGATTGCGAACATGTTTTTCTTCCCGCAGGGTTGGGCGGCGGGGGCAACTGTGCCGGTTTTCTCAGCGGCGACCAATCTATTGTGGGTTACTCTGGGCAATATTGTCGGCGGGGCGGGAGGAGTCGCCTTGGCCTACTGGTTTGCTTACCTTGGCGCTACTAAAGGGTAAGACCCACTTCTTCGATCACTGCGCCCGCCAGAACAAAACGATCGGTTTCAGTTGGTTTTGAAGGCGTTGTCTAATTGTGCAGCCCACAACAAGCTTTTCCTGCACTCAATAGTCTAGATGCCAGGAGCATGGTTGTCTTCGTGGTCGATATCGGTTGTCGCATGATGGTGCAACACAAGAGGAAGCGGCACAGGCTTGCCTAAGTCCGCTGATCGGGATGCGAGTCGGTTGATCAGTCAGATATGAGAGTTGGATGCGGAGGTGACTCACCGACCACGAGGCAAGGAGATGGCGCATTGGCTGATGACGGTGCCGGGAATTGGGCCGTTCTTTGCCACTGCACTAGTTGCCCTCTCGTTCCCGAACTGGATTCTTCGCCAACATCTAAATTCATTGATCCTCGTCAAGATTGGAAAAGGCAAGATGTGATACAGTTGATGCCTAAAATGAGGGCTATCATGGAAGAATTAGTCGATATTGGAAGAACATTTGTTCAGGCGATGCGTGATCGCAGGGGCCTTGCAAATGTTGATGAAATGTATGCCGAGAACGCTCAATCCATAGAAGCGGTTGTGCCTCCGGTTCGACAGTTTCGCATCACCAAAGGCCGTGATGCTATCAAAGGGAAAAGAGAGGATTGGCTGGCAGCTCATGAAATCATCGAATTTGACGTTGATGGCCCTTATGTTCATCCCCCAAACCGCTTCAGTGTGCGATATAAGGCTGTCGTAAAGCAGAAGGAAACTGGGCAACGTATCACCTTGAGTGAGATTGCAGTTTATTCAGTAGCAGACGGAAAGATTGTACTGGAAGAGTTCTTCATGTTGCCGAAGTAGCAGCGGCAACCCGCAATACTGACGCAGTGTTGATTTTATCCGCACGCTGGAAGTGTGACTTGTAAGTGCTTTGACACGATGGATGGACAATTGGGCATTTGTTTCGACCGCGTGATGCTTGCCCATGCGCAACAATTCCGTCAGTTCGGCGCAACCGAAATCTAAAGTCACGCCGTGAAATCCGCATTGAGCCATTGATGCGGGTTAACAATCAGACTGCTGCGCCGGTTTTCTACCCGAGTTTGGCCTGAACAACCCTCTAAAGGGCTCTGTTTGATCCAAAACAAAGCGTTTTGCGGGGTTTGAGATAACGTCACCTAGTAGCTTTAACCGCGGTACGCCAGATCATGAAAAAGAATGTGCGCGCAATACTGATCGTCGTAATGCTCCTTCTCGCAGGTGCGGCGTTGTACATATTCGTTTCAGAAGACAGCAGTGAATTGCCAGTTGGATTTGTACAGGGCAATGGACGGATAGAGGCCGAACAAGTGGAAATTGCCCCCACCTTCGCAGGGCGGGTTGCACAGGTTTTGGCGGCAGAAGGCAACTTGGTTGTTGTGGGTGAACTGTTGGTCGAGATGGACACCGATGAACTGTCTGCAGCGCTTGATCGCGCCAAAGCCGAAGTAGCATTGGCGCGTCAAGCCAAGGCCGAAGCCGAGGCTGTTGTTGTCCAACGAGAAAGCCAACAGCGTCGCGCGGCGCAGGAACTGGAACGGGCAAAGGCACTGTTGGCCGGTCAAAACATTTCGATGACAGTCTTTGAAGATCGCGAAACCGCATTTCAGGTTGCCGACGCCGTTCTGGGTGCCGCCAAGGCCCGGGTTGCAACCTCGGACAGCCAGATCGCGGCTGCCGAAGCCGAAGTGCGCCGGATCGTCGCCCAGATCGAGGATGCTTCGCTTGTTGCCCCTATGCCGGGGCGCATTCTTTACAGACTGGCTGAGCCCGGTGAAGTTGTTGGCGCGGGTGAGCCGATCCTTACGCTTCTCAGCTTAGAGAACGTCTATATGGACGTGTACCTGCCCGCACGCGAAGCGGGGTTGCTGCCCATCGGGGCTGAGGCGCGCATCGTACTTGATGCCTTGCCGGATTTTGCCGTTCCTGCAACCGTCACTTTTGTATCTCCCGAAGCCCAGTTCACTCCAAAGCAGGTAGAGACATTGAGCGAGCGTGAACAGTTGGTCTTTCGCGTTCGGGTTCGCATTCCTGAGGATCTGATCACAGAACGGATCGAACATGTGAAAACCGGCCTTCGCGGTATCGCTGTGATCAGGCTTTCTTCTGACAGTGTATGGCCGGAATATCTGGAAAGGCGGATTCCACCCGAATTGTTCGAATGAATTCCCAGACGGGCCCATCTGATTTCTGCGTCAGTGGTGTCACGCATAAGTACCGCCAGCGCATTGCACTCGATAACCTGTCGCTTGATCTGCCGGTTGGTCAGCTTATTGGGCTGATCGGGCCTGACGGGGTTGGCAAATCAACGCTTTTGGGTTTGATCACCGGCGCGAAGAAGCTTCAATCCGGCACGATCAAGGTTCTCGGTGGATCGATCGACGACCGTGCCCATCGTCACAAAATCTGCCCAGCGATCGCATTTATGCCGCAGGGGTTGGGCCGGAACCTCTATGCAGAATTGTCGGTGCGCGAGAACCTTGAGTTCTTTTCGCGTCTCTTCGGACAGGGGCAACAGGAGCGTGACATCCGGATCGCAGCATTGCTGTCGGCAACCGGGCTTGCGCCATTCTCTGATCGTCTGATGGGAAAACTCTCGGGCGGCATGAAGCAGAAGCTTGGGCTGTGTTGTGCACTGATCCATGATCCTAAGCTTTTGGTTCTGGATGAGCCGACCACCGGCATCGACCCACTGTCGCGGCGTCAATTCTGGGCGCTGATCGACGCGGTCCGAGAGGCTACTCCCGACCTCTCCATACTGGTTTCGACAGCCTATATGGAAGAAGCCGAACAATTCGACTTTATCGTCGCGATGGATGCCGGGCGCGTGCTTTTCCATGGTTCTCCGGCAGAATTGAAGGGGGAAGCCAGCGATCTTGAAACGTCCTACCGGCGGTTGCAGGCGCACGGAGATCCCCTGATCGCACCAAGGAAAGCGCCCACACATCACAGTGAGGCAGACCCAGTGATCACGGCACGCGGATTGACGCGGCGCTTTGGCGATTTCACGGCAGTCAATAACGTCGAATTCTCGATCAACCGTGGTGAGATTTTCGGCTTCCTCGGGTCGAACGGCTGCGGCAAGTCGACCACCATGAAAATGCTGACAGGTCTTCTGCCCGCAAGTGACGGTGAGGCGCTGTTGTTCGGAAGACCGGTTGATGCACGCGACCTGAGGATGCGTCGCGAGATTGGCTATATGAGTCAGGCATTCTCGCTTTATGGCGAGTTGACCGTTCGGCAAAATCTCCAGCTACATGCCCGCATCTTTGCGATCACGGACCGCGATAGGCGTATCGATGAACTGGCGGAACGCTTTGGCCTGATTGCACATATGGACATGCTGGCCACGGCGTTGCCACTTGGCATCAAGCAACGCCTTTCACTGGCCGTCGCTGTGATCCACCGACCTCGCGTACTGATCCTGGATGAACCAACTTCGGGGGTGGACCCTGAGGCGCGCGACTCGTTTTGGGCGTTGCTGATTGAGCTTTCGAGAGATGAAGAAGTGACGATTTTCGTCTCGACCCATTTCATGGCCGAAGCAGAGCGCTGTGATCGGGTGTCGTTCATGCACGCGGGCCGTGTTCTGGCTGAGGGAACACCGGATGAGTTGATCGCCGGGGCACAGGTAGACAGTCTGGAAGAAGCATTTGTCACGGTATTGAAGGCAGCTGACCCTCCGGCACCGGTGAAAGCTCCTGAGGCATCAGTTCATGCCCTTGATGACAGCGCTGGCGGGGGTATCAGGCGCACACTGGCATACACGAAGCGTGAAACCATCGAGATTTTGCGCGACCGCGTGCGTTTGGCGTTTGCGTTCCTGGGCTCGGTGATCCTGATGCTGGTCTTTTGCTATGGGATTACGCTGGACATCGAAGAACTGGATTTCGCGGTACTGGATTTGTCACAGGGGCCAGAAAGCCGCGCCTACATTGCAGAGATTTCAGGATCGCGCTACTTCAACCCAACGCAGCCACTGACGAGTATCGATGAGGGCCATGAACGGCTGGCCCGAGGAGATGCCTCGCTGGTTGTCGAACTCCCACCTGATTTCGGGCGCAAGATCCGCTCTGGCGAAGCAACGGACGTGCTCGCAATTGTGGACGGCGCAATTCCGTTCAAAGGCGAGACTGTAGAAGGCTATGTGGCGGGGCTCCACAATACCTTTTTGGCGGCAATGGCCCACCAAAACGGTGTGCATCCGGTCGAGATCGCCCGTATCGAGCCACGCTTCAGGTACAATCAGAGTTTCGAGAGTATTGCCGCAATGGCCCCGGCCATGCCTGCGATCCTTTTGATAATGTTACCGGCAGTTCTGATGGCGGTCAGCGTCGCACGTGAAAAAGAGTTGGGAACAATCACCAATTTCTATGCGACGCCAACGACGCGGCTTGAGTTTCTGGTTGGCAAGCAAATCCCTTATATCGCAATCGCGTTCGCCAATTTCCTGCTCTTGGCCGGAATGACGGTCCTTGTTTTTGATGTACCGCTCAAAGGCAACCCGGCTCCCCTGGCAATCGGCGCGTTGCTGTATGTCTGGGCGACCACATCTTATGGGCTGCTCATTGCGACCATGACCTCAAGCCAGGTGGCCGCTACCTTCGCCACCGCCATCGCCTCGGTCGTACCTACGATTCAGTTCTCGGGCCTGCTGCAGCCGGTTTCAACGCTTGAAGGCGGCGCGCAAACAATCGGATCGCTCTGGCCGTCATCCTACTTCCTGCATCTGAATGTCGGTGCATTCACCAAAGGGCTGGGCTGGGATGCGCTTGCCCCTGATCTTCTGGCCCTGGCCTGTTTCGGACCGGTGCTGACGTTGATCGCTGCCCTTTTACTTCGAGCGCAGGAGAAATAAATGCAACGGTTGTCCTGCATCTTCTGGCTTGGCTTGAAAGAAATGATGAGCCTTCGGCGTGATTGGGTGATGATGGCGCTGCTGGTCTGGTCATTCACGCTGGCACCCGTGATGGAGGCGACGGGGGTTTCGAACTCGGTCAACAATGCCTCCATTGCATTTGCCGATGAGGATGGCTCGCCCCTTTCACGGTCTCTTGCCACGGCATTCTTCCCTCCGGAGTTTCAACCCGTTGTCCAGATCGCACCGGGTACCGGAGCCGAAAAGATGGATGCCGGGCATTTCCTGTTTGTGGTCGCGGTGCCACCAGGGTTCGAGAAAGATGTTCGCGCCGGGCGCACGCCGGAAATTCAGGTTTTGATTGATGCGACGGCGATGGAACAGGCCGGGATTGGCGCAAACTATATCGTCAATATCCTAAGCGCCGAGATCCGTCGCTTTGCCATTGGTGCGGACCTGGCTAAGTCATTGCCCGTCGATATCATCATGCGCAGTGCGTTCAATCCCAACCGTGATACTGTTCGTTTTGCCGGCATCGTGGCGCTCATCGGCCAGATCATGTGGCTGACCACAATCCTCACCGGTGCCGCGATGATCCGCGAGCGTGAACATGGCACAATTGAACACCTGCTTGCGATGCCGCTTACCCCGTTTGACATTGCGATGGCCAAGATTTGGGCAAACGCAGCGGTGGTTCTTGTCGCGGCCGCCTTATCGCTGACCTTTGTTATGCAAGGTTTCCTAGGGATCAGTATCGCGGGGTCGAAGGTGTTGTTTTTAGTTGGCACCGCCCTCTTTCTCTTCACAGCAACCGCACTTGGGGTCTTTCTTGCAACGATTGCGCGCTCAATGGCACAGTTCGCGCTTTTGGTAATGCTGACTGTCCTTCCGATGCTGATGCTATCAGGAGGAGAGACACCGATCGAGGGGCAGCCCGACTGGCTTCAGGTCGGAACATCGATCCTTCCGTCCCGCCATTACATGTCCGCCAGCCAATCCATCATCTTCAAGGGGGCGAGGTTTGAGACGGTCTGGCCAGAGTTCTTATGGATGGCGTTACTCGGCGCAATCCTTCTGGCGTCAAGCCTGATGCTTTTCAGACGCTCGGTGGCGCAATAGAGTCAGATCAGTTTACCCCTTGGCCTGGACGTATGACCGGTAATGCGCCTTGTTTCATTCGGAATACTGATACGGCCGGGTTGTCCTTTTGGCGCGATACCGAGGACGCTTGCTTGCGCAAGATCAAGGTAATTAGACGCGTTTTTTGCAATAATACCGCCTCCCCCCAATCGCACCAAAGGAGGAGGATCAGAAAATGCTTGAAGACAAAAATACCCCGCAACTGTTTGCTGGAACACATCCGCTCTCTGATAATTTTCGACGCGAAATGGAATCCATGATGTCGCGTTTTTTCGGGGGCGCAGCGCCATTCCTTCCGTTGGAAACAGCCGCGCAACGCACGGGCTTCCCGTCGTTGGACATGACGGGTGCGATTTCGCCAGCGATTGACATCCACGAAACGGATACAGCGATCGTTCTCACGGCTGAATTGCCGGGTCTCGAAGAAGACGACGTCGAAGTCGAAATCAAAGACCGTAGATTGACGCTGCGGGGCCAGAAGAATGTTACGCATGATGACACAGGCGATCTGCGCGTTAGCGAGAGAAGCTATGGCAGTTTCACTCGGACAATGACGCTGCCTGATGCAGTCGATATCGAGGAGATTTCCGCTGCGTTCGACAAAGGTGTCCTGCACGTCACGATGCCGAAAACCGAACCTCAGGATCCCAGCCGGAAGATCAAGGTCTCATCGAAATAGGAGCAATGGAGGCGCACGCGCAACCATCATGGTCCGGGCAGCATGCGCGGACCCTTGATGTTCTTAAAACGAGCACATTATTGCCCACCATAGCGGTTTCACCGCTGCGCATGATAACGTGCCAATAGGGTTAGAGAACTGAGATGGACAATGCGGACGCCGGACAAAAGCGATGTGGAAAGTGAAACGGGCGATGTCCGTGCATTTCTGGAGAGCTTGACGGGGCCGTCCCGCGGAACCGTTACCTGGCTTGTCGGCAACGCTTTGGTTGCTTCGGTGGGTCCTGATCGTATCCTGAAGTTCAGGCGGAAAGAGGATTTGCCCCCGCATGACGAAGACGTGGCAACCATTCAGTGGTCGCAAGGCGGTTACGCACTAAACGCTTTGCCTGGCCGGGATATCTGGGTCAATGGTCAAAAAACTGCTTCGGCAGTTCTTGGGCATGGCGACATGATTGAGTTCGGTGCAGAGGGGCCCATGTCACGCTACAGGGTGTGTGACCACTCATTCCCTGCACATCACACGGTCGAAGACATAATAAGTGACGCATATGTGTATGCGCGCTCCAGCCGACGACCCTTTGCCAGAAAAATGTCCGGTGCGCTGCGCGAAGGCGGGCGTCGGCTGACATCACAAACCACGGTTTTGTTCAGGGTTACCGTTATCGGTGTGCTTCTTCTGATCTTTGCCTTTGGCTATTTGCTTTTTCAGAACGACCGGAAGCTGGCGGACAGCCTTAAACAGGAGTCTCTCAAGATCGAGGCGGTTGCTGTCATGCTTACGCAGACGCGAGAAGATGCACTGACGGCGGATGATCTGGTCGCGCTCAGAGAAGCATTTGACAACCAGGTGATTTCCACCGAGCAGCGCCTTGGCACTTTGGAAGAACGCGCTGGTGCGTCAAGGCGAGTTATCACAGCCTCGACGCGATCTATTGCCTTTATCCAGGGTGCTTACGGATTGCGACAGACCGAAAGCGGCAAATTGCTGCGGCATGTGCTTGGCCCGAACGGGGAGAAACAAAAAACTCCATTCGGAAAACCATGGATTGAGCCAGATGCGGAAGGCGCGCCGGCAGAATTTCAGTTCACCGGAACCGGGTTTCTATTGCAGGACACCTCTCTTTTGGTGACCAACCGTCATGTCGCCTTGCCCTGGACGACCGGGGATCGCGCGCAGGCCCTGAAGGCAGCAGGGCTTGAAGCCGAGATACTTAGCCTGCTGGCTTATCTTCCAGAACAATCCAAGCCAATGGAAGCGGTGTTGCTTAGGGCAAGCAAAACGGCCGATCTGGCGCTTCTGTCCGTTGATGCGAACCGTGTTCAAGGGCTTGGACTTTCACTGGCACCTCACCCGACGCGAGCAGGTGAAGAAGTTTTCTTGCTTGGATTTCCGACTGGCCTTAAGGCCTTGATTGTGCAGGCTGGGCCGGATTTTCTGAAAACGCTTGAGAGAGACGGAGCCGTCGATTTCTGGACTATTGCAAAACACCTTTCAGAGCAGAACAAGATCAGGCCTCTGGCCAGCCGGGGGATCGTCGCCCAGACCAGTCCCGGTGCAGTCGTTTATGATGCTGAAACCACAACCGGCGGAAGCGGCGGACCTGCCCTTAACCGAAACGGCGAGGTGGTTGCTATCAATGCCGCGATCTTACCCGAATTTGGCGGCTCGAATATTGGCGTTCCGGTGTCACACCTCAAGATACTTCTCGATGAAAGCGATTGATCCGCATATTCAATCGCGCGTCTGATAAGGCGAGTTTTGCACCAGAAAAACCACAGCCAGTGGGATGATGACAGAGATCAAGCCCACGGTAATCAGCAAGTTCCCCAAGTGGCTATAGTCAGCGACGGAGGCAACGGTACCCGTTCTGGGATCGGTAACCGCGCGGGTAACGGTAAAGATCTGATTCAGGTATTTTGTACCGAGACTGCTTGCTGACAATGCCATGTTGGTGAACGAAGCCATGACCGCAAAAAAGGTAGCCTTCAGATGTGTTGGGGCGTTGCGCGCGATCCAAGCCAACATTGGGACCATCGCGATTTGACCCAGCGGTGACTCAACGGCTGTGTCAAGAATGGCGATAAACCTTGCATCCACGACCCCACCTGTGCGCGCGGCCGTCCATTCATGCACCCCGTAGTACAAGGCAAGGTTTGGCAGGGACAGCACTCCGGCGGCAATCGTGAGTAACACTACAACCTGCGCAATCGAACGACTTGCCATAAACGGCCTGAGGATAATCAGACCAAGCAGAGCAAGTAGTGAGGTCAGAAGCGCTAGAATGGCCAGGAACTGTTCGTCAAACCCAAGCTCGTCGATCTCGAACCAGGTCAGGCCCGGTCCTGGCAAGGGAACTGCTCGAAAAACGAAAATGATAGTTGCTGTCCCGATCAGAACTTTGGCCTGTTTCGACTCCAGCTCTCTCAGCAAACGCGACATGAGGTAGAGAATGACCGTGAGCGACACCGCAAAAACGGTCTCTTGCGCGAAGGCAAAATTTGCGGTTCCCAACACTATGCTGAGAACAACAAACGCAAGTCCGCCCAGAAGTATCGGCCACCTGACTTCGGTGGTTTGATCTGGTCTGTGCAGAAGGTGTCCTCGACGAACGAGGCGACGCTGTATCAGAGCGTGAAGAACCACTCCACTGACGGACAACAGTGGGATAGCCAGGGCAATGAGATAGACCCGACCGTAGAGAACCAAACGATCGGCTTGCTCCAGATTTTCCGCCCCCGAAAAAATCCAGATGTTAACTGCGGCGACCCCTGCAAACCCGGATATGATCGCAATCCTGCCGAGGGTCTGCATGGTGGTGTGCCGGGCACGAACTTCGTCCTGAATAAACGCGCGTCCGTCTCGGTCCGATTGCGGCACTGCTTCGACTGTCATGGCGTCAGCAACGACATCCTGAATGGCATAACCTGAAGGAGCCAACATCAAGGCAACGACGTACCAATCCTCAAGTGGCATAATGCCGGCCATTTGGTCAGGCGCAGCCACAAGCCTGTACATGATGAGCAATGACGCCGTGATAAAGGATGCGCCAACGGCAATCAGTAGGGATTTCCAGCGCCAGAACAGGTCAACCAGATGACCCAGCGGCATTTTTAGAATCCATGGCAACCCGGCCCAGAATGCCAATCCCGCAACAAAAGCGGCGGATAGATTCAGATAGTCCTTAAGAAAAAACGCACCGACGACGGATGTTAGCCCCGAAACCCCGGCCGCAAAGTAAACCATCAATGGTGGCAGGTAAGACCATTGCAATTGCGCGATCAGATCGACGAAAGTCCGGTGCCACCAGCCTGAAATCCGCCTTCCAAATGTTGATTGGTCAGTGTTCATGCGTCAGTCGGACCCCGTTCTGGTGACCCTGTGCTGTCGGTTTTCCTCTCAGAGAAATCCGGCACCAAAAAGCAGAGCGCTGGTCAGCACCCCAAGGATTGGTACAACAAGAGGTACGCGGAAATGTTCCCGAGTTGACCCTGGCCGGGACTTCAGCAATATCAGCGAGATGTTGACCAAAACAAACACTCCCAAAACGATCTGGGATGTGCGTTCCGCTAGTATGCCGATTGGCAAAGTTTGCGTCAGCAGAAGAATTATCGCAACTACCAACAGGGTTGCGACGACCGGTGTTTGGGTAACCTGCGGGACAGTCGCCAGTATTTTCGGAAGATGATCCCGGTCGGCAAGACCATAGATCACCCGCGACGCCATAATCATCTGGATCAAGACGCCATTGACTGTTGCAACGACTGCGACTGCGGCGAACCCTTGTTTTATTACTTCGGGTGCGTCGAAGAAAACCAGCGTGAGTGGGGCGGCCGAGGTCGACAAGGTATCGATAGGAACAACGAGCAGGACCGTGATCGAGGTCGCTAGATACAAACCCGTCGCCAGAACGAGCGTCAAAAGGATAGCCTTTGGAATTGTGTGGGTTGGGTCTTTTACCTCTTCTGCGACGTTTGCCATGTCCTCAAAGCCGACAAAGGCAAAAAAAGCCAGCAGAGATGCCGCCATAATACCGCGCCAGGTACTGAGCTCGAGCCCCGGAATCATCTCACTAATTTCATGGCCTTGCGGTTCCTGCACAGACATGCCCCAGCCAATCACAAAAAGAAGCCCCGCGATCTCGATGACCGTGATCACGGCTGCCACAAAAACCGATTGTGTAATGCCCCAGAGTGCAATCAGCCCCATGACCGACACAACGCAGATCGTAAGCAATGCGGTGCCAAGCCCCGTCAGGGTGTGAAGGTATGAGGCCGCCCCAATCGCAACAGCGGAGGCTGAAATAATCCCAGACGCAGCAACGGCAAGACCGATTAGAACCGCCATCCAGCCCCTTTGAAATCCCGCTTCAACGTATGCCGCTTCTCCCGCGCTTACGGGATAGCGTGTCGCGAGTTCGGCGTACGACAAAGCCGTCAGCGAAACGACGAGCGCTGCAACAAGAAACGAAACTGCAGCATAAGGGCCCGCGGCCTCGGCGGTTGCGCCGACGAGCACATAAATTCCCGCACCGACGGTAACACCGAGCCCATATAATGTAAGCAACGGGGTGGTGAGAGAACGTCGGAGTTTAGGGGACGGTGGATCAACTGTATGCATTCACCTCACTCCTTGATGAGCAATTGCCGGGTTACCGAAGCTGTGCCGCAAACAAGCACCCCGATGATAAACCAAGGGCTCATCACCGTTCATGCCGAGCTTCTTCTGAAACATTCATACTTTGATATGTAATTCTTTATTTGGCATTGATCTATATCATCAGGCGCTAAGACTGATCAGAGAGGCAGATCCGAATGCTGCGACCGTCGTTTCGTGATGGTTTTTCCCAGTTGATACTCAAAGGTTGAATATGAGCGAGATCAATGAAGCATTCATTCGATATCGCGTATTTTCAACTCGAAATGCTGATCTCGGAGGAGGAACAGATGCTAGTTTGTCGCGGACTTCTTTTGTCAATATTTGCTGCAAGTGCTGCACTGGCGCAGGATATTGACCTTCAAAATGGGCACGATCTCTACAGAACCTATTGTTGGCAATGTCATGGTTTCGAGGCCACCGGAGATGGCCCAATGGCGGAGATGTTGGCGATAAGGACGCCCGATCTGACCAGGCTTGCGGTGCAAAATGGCGGCGTTTTTCCGACTGAGGCGGTGGCGCGTCAAATTGACGGTCGCGCGCCACTGCTGGCACATGGCGGGGAAATGCCCATTTTTGGTCCAGCATTGGATTCGGATAAAAAAGTAGCGATTTCCATGCCTGACGGCCAACCGATGATAGTCGGCGTGCCACTGGCGAATGTGATTGCGTATCTTGAGGCTATACAGACCGAATAGGTTGGCACAAAGTTCACCCTAGGATTGCAGGACACCTCTACCACGTTTGCCGGCGCTGGTTGATTTACATTAAGGCAAGTTTCCTCGATCTCAGTTAATATTCAGCATTTAGAGATGAGGAGGAATCTCCGATGCCTGAAGAGAAGCCAAAATCAAGTTACTCCAACCCACTTGTCGATATCTTCAAGCAGATGCAGCTATCTACTTCAGCCAATCCGTTTCTGGGCGCTCAGCTTGAGCAATTCTGGGACATGCAGGAAAAATCGCTGAAAGAGGCAGAGGCCTTTGCTCAGCATTGGTTTGAGAGGCGTCACGAGGCTGTGCGAACCGCGCTGGAGGCTGCGCGCTCGGCGTCTGCTGCAGACCCGACTGATCCGGCTAAAGCGCTGCAATCCATAGCAGAGTGGCAGAAGCACTCAGCCGAACGCCTTGTGGCTGACGCTCAGGAATGGTTCGAAAAAGTTGCCCGATGTGCAGCATATGCAGCGGAAACAGAAGTCGAAGCTGTGGAAAAGACAATGGATGATGTTGCAAGCACAGCTAAGAAGGCGGGTAAATCTCCGAAATCCGATCCGGTATAGAGAGCCGTATCACTGCAGAGGTCGGAACGATCGCAGCTGGAGCAATGGAAGGTAGCTCATATGTATAAAAACATTCTGGTACCAGTCGCACTGGACAAAGATCACGATACACAGGCCTCATTTGAAGCTGCTCGTTTGCTGGCGAATGCCGATGCGGAATTCACAGTGCTTCATGTGCAGGAACCGATCCCTGCATATGTGGCATCTCAGATACCCAAGGAAGTTCTGGCAAATACGCGAAAAGAACTTCAGGAAAGCTTACATCGGAATGCTGCCGACCTATCGGGTGCGAAACCGCGCCTTGTCTCGGGGAGTGCTGGCCGCGCGATCGTTGACTTCGCAAATGAAAATGACATCGATTGCATAGTGCTGGCCTCACACAAGCCGGGGATCGAGAACATTTTTATTGGGTCAACTGCAAACCGGGTCGTTCACCACGCCAATTGTTCTGTCCACGTGATCCGCTGAACCGGTTTCTGGTAACGGCCGCACGTCGATTAAGCGTTGTGGATGAGTCGATTTTCCAGACCCGAGTTGTTTTACGATCGTCACACGCTGCATGACCATATGGAAATGGATGGCGTTGACCGGCTCAATGAGCGGGTCCGACTGAATGGATTGCGAAAGTTGAATTCGGTGGAATGGCAAAGCCATGCGCAAACACTTACTATTTCAGCGGGTAGATCCAAACGCCGATCTTTCCTCGTCTTCCTCTCAAATCTTGCACTCCGGCGGGAACCAATCTTTTGATTAAAGATTGCCCGACCTTGTCTGTCGGACTTATTGCCTCGATCAACAAATCGCTAACCGCCAAAGAAGCATTTAGTTTCCGGGACAGCTTCTCAAGCCTGCTTGCGACGTTCACGGTATCGCCGATGACACTGTATTCAAGACGGCGTCGGTTTCCGATGTCACCCGAGATAACGGGACCGAAGTGGATGCCAATCCAAATGCGTACCGGAGGAAGCCCTTCGGCACTCCTGTCACGGTTCCAGATGCTCAATGCCTCAAGCATGTCAAAGGCGCATTGAAGTGCGTTATTGGCGTCGTTCTCACCGGGTTCTGGTGTCCCGAAGGTCGCCATCAGCCCGTCGCCCAGATATTTGTCCAGTGTGCCTTCGTTCTCGAAAACTGCCTTGCCCAACCTGTCATGATACCCGCGCAAGAAATCAACGACATCGCCGGGGGCGTCGCTCTCGCACATGGTGGTAAACCCAGTTTCACCAAGTCGCATCCGCGAAGCTTGCTATCAATCGCCACGTTGAACAATGTAAGATCGCGCAGGTTGCCCGCCAATTCGAGCCGCGCTCGGATCGCCCAGACCTGTTTCGGCAACAGCGGTCGTTTCTGGCCAATGAACCGGCCCTTGTTCCAGGCTCTTCGTTTAGGGGTGACAGCGGGAAGTTGAATTCTTGGCATGTTGGGCCCTCCAATCCTCCCGCCAGGCCCAGACATCAGCACTGCGCTGACACCTGAACTTTACAGTTGGTTTGAATGGCCGTTGTCCGATTGCTTGTTCTTCGGGAAACACTGCGGGTGCATTGAGCTGGTCTGAGCCCCAGTCTTCCAGATGCTGCTTAACGCTTGAAGAGGCGCTAAACGCAGAGTTCGTACATTTTCCTACAAAGGCTAATTCAAGTGGGTCAGTCTTTGCGGTTTTCGTTGCTTCAGCAGCGCAATATTGATCCCGACGGTGTAACTCAGCAAATCGTTTGGTTCGGCAAGAAATCTCATGCTGTAATCATTGAAGACCCGACAGCATCATGTTGAAGATGTTGCCGGGTCGCTTTTGACCCTCTGCGGATATTTATTGAAGCTTGATGTTCAAAATCACGCTCGTCGCCTTACAACAGGAACCCTCCACCTGCTTGTACAGACTGGCCTGTGATCCACCCGGCACGCTTATCGGCAAGCAAAAGAACCGCGTTTGCGATGTCTGCAGGTTCACCGATGCGACCCATCGGTGTTTGAGCGATAATCATTCCTAGCATTTGTTCATTTGACTTTACGTCTGCCGTTATTTCCGTGTCTGTAAGTCCGGGTGCGACCGCATTGACCCGGATGCCCATTGGACCGAGTTCCGCAGCAATGAGTCTGGTTGCGTGGTCCACAGCTGCCTTTGACGATGCGTAAACCGCAGCGCCAGGCATCATGCCGCGCGCGACTACCGAAGAAATATTGATGATTGCCCCCTTACTGTTGGCAAGATGGGGGGTTGCCTCGCGGGCAAAAGCCAGCGGTCCAAACACGTTGGTTCGGTAAATGCTTTCGATATCCTGGTCACTGGTTTCAGACAGTGGACCCATCTTTCCGGTTCCAGCATTGTTGACCAAAACATCCAGCCGGCCAAATTTGCGGATGGTCTCCTCGATAATTCGGGCCGGTTCGCCATCTTTGCTGACATCCCCAACAATAGCGTAGGCTTGCGGCCCAAGTTTCTGAGTTGCTTCTTCAAGAACGGATTGTCTGCGACCGGTAATAACCACCTTCGCCCCATTGGCAATAAAGGCAGATGCCGTGGCTTTCCCAATTCCCGTACCACCACCGGTGATAAGGATCACTTTGTTTTCGAGGTTTTCCATTTGCTTCTCCTGATTTTTTGCGAGGGGTATGTGCCTATCCAACCAACTTGGCGCTGGCTTCGGTCTGTTGTCCCGTCAGATGCGCAATCAACGCCGGGACGCTTGCTTCGAGCCTGATTTGGTCCCGGCTCATAGCACTGTGAAGCACGAATGGCGGCAGATAGGTCATGCCAGTCATAAGTGCCGTCTGTTGAAAGGGGGTTAGAAACTCGGACATGGAAAAGTTGTTGAATGCACCAGTCCGATAGCTTTCGACCGGTCCACCAGTGGAAACGGCAAGCACGAGCTCTTTTCCGTTTAGTTGGTTGCCACCGGGGCCATAGGCAAACCCGGCAAGCAACACCTGATCAAGCCACGCCTTGAGTACGGGCGGGGAGGAGTACCAGTAGAACGGAAACTGCAACACGACACGGTCAGCATTCCGAAGCAGGGCCTGTTCGACCTCCGGATCAAATTTCATCTCCCGCCCGCCGACGGCCATCAGGTCACGGGTTGTGATGCCTGCCACATCTGACAGGGCGTCAAACCACACTCGGTTGACCAATGAGGCTTTGAGGTTTGGATGAGCGGTCAAAACGAGAATGTTCATTGGTGATTTGTCTCTGCCGTCCGGGGAGTTGCGTTTACTTGTTGGCCAAATCTATATACTCCATCACAGACAACAATATGCCTGTTAACCATCTCTATGGTGTAGGAGATGCACCAATGCGCCTGCCTCTTTCCACTCTCGAAGTGTTCAATGCGATTGCTCAACACGGCAGCCTGAGTGCTGCTGCACAAAAGCTGGGGCTCAAACGGTCCACAGTAAGTCATCAGCTAAAGAACCTAGAAGACAGACTTGGAACTGCACTGTTCATCCGGACGACACGGTCAATCAATCTGACAGAAGCCGGGCGTGCTCTGGCGAGAAGCTCAGGCCCGGCATTTGATCAACTTGCCGACGGGCTTGAAAGCGCACTTACAGCAGGCCATTCAGCCCGCGGTACGTTGAAGCTCGCGATTTCCGAGATCGCCTATCATCTGGTCGTTCGCGAAGCGCTGGTCTCATTCCAGGAGCTATACCCCGAGATCGAGGTTGAGCTGCTGCTAACCGATGCTTTGTCGGATGTGCTTGGCGAGGGCTTCCATGCTGGTTTTCGTATGGGTGGCATGATTGCGCAGGATATGATTGCCATCTGCTTAACAAGTCCATTGCAAACAGCTGTGGTGGCAAGCCCGAAGTATCTTGCGGAGAATGGCACCCCAGAAAACCCAAGGGATTTGTTGGAACATAATTGTCTGCGCTACCGCTTCCAAAGCTCCGGCCAATTCGCCCCCTGGACATTCACCGGCCCTGAAGGTGAGTACGCCGTCGAAGTGGGCGGTAGCCTGATTGCAAACTCTTCGCCGGTCACGGTTGAAATGGCGGCCCGCGGGCTGGGAATAGCTTATACGTTTCGCGACACGTATCTGGAATCACTGGCATCCGGTTTAGTCGAAGAAGTCTTAGTCCAAAACAGGGTTTCCATCCCCGGCATCAATATCTTTTTCCCGCGGGAATACCGTTCGATGACACCACTGCGCCTCTTTATTCAACACCTGAAAAAGAACCGCGTTGGTGCTTAATCAAAAGGGCGCTATTGAGCTCACTCCAATGTCGTCTGAATTAGCACTAAGTCCGCGACCTGTGAGTTGGCGCATCCATTGTCGCCGCGCTGCGCAGGAACGACCGGTTCTTCAGACGCGTTGCTGTGCACAAGATGATGCGCACGCGGCAAAGTCTGTGCTGCGAGCGTACGCAGCGAGAAAATCAAATTCACAGGATGGGCTCAGTGCAGTCGTTCTCCGCGCGTTAAATGAAGGACTGCTTTTTATTTGTTTGGTTAGAAAATCTCGGATTCTGGAGTCTCAAAAATTGAAAACTCTAAGTAGCTGATTTTGTTGGAACCGCAGTCTCACCATTAAGGTGATCCGACAAGAATTGTCGGAGTACGTAAATAATGGGACTGAATTAATGAGACTCGCCTGCCATTGAATTCAACACCTTATGATTTCTGCGCTTTTAGAGTGTTTCGACGGTTCAAGCGCTTCAAGTCGACGTAAAACAGTAAGCCAATGTGCCTCTTCGCAACCTGGAAACCGGCGCAGTGTGTGTTACTTGGGCGTGATTGATCAGCAGAATACCCTGCCTCAGCGTTCGGCCCAGAGCCGACCTCCAGCCGCCAACCGAGATGCTGCGGTCGCAGCTCGCTTTGCCGCCATTCGCTGCACTAGCGAGAAAGGAGGCTTGTCGAACTCTCGAACTGCGGGCACTGCTGCCACTGGTATTATCTGATGAACATTCATTTAGGTAAGGATGGGCCGCGCAGCGAATTGGCGATAGCTATAACTGTTACTCGGCAAGAAGATACAACTTCAATTGCAGGCGCCCCCAGGACGTCACAAAATCACTAAGGACCTTAGGCATCTCATCGGGAAGATTGTTGGCCTCCCCAGGTTCGGTTTCGATCTCAAATAAAGGTCGTATTTGAATGAAATGTTAAATTACGCTCCTTCGCGCCAAATTCTCTGTTTTTGTCGCTCTGAAAGGTTTGTTCTCACACAAAAAAGTGCATCCATCGAAATGAGAAAGTAGCAAGTAAGGGCGACTTGCAACAATAGGTTTGCCATGAAGCTCTAGAACCATCACCTTAATCAGCCAATTATGCCTGGTACCAACTTGACAGCTATCCGACATGTCGCTCTGATGAAGAGGGAGAGTATTGGGGTAGAGCTCAACATGCGTGAATTTTATAGCGGTTTTCCGCGCGAATGCGGGATGTTAGTTCTTAGTCGCTCGGAGAAGTTTTCGCTCTACGCTGGCTCACATGACAAATCACATTATGTAAAGGCGGCTTCGTGACAGGTGTGATGAAGGCCTATGTCAGATTTGTGGACCGTGCCAACAGGACGATTGGGCGGGTCATCATGTATGGCATTTTTCTTATGATGGCGATCCTGCTGTATTCCTCTGTGTCCAAGACCTTCTTTGTCCCCTCGCTCTGGACCCTTGAAATGGCACAGTTTGCCATGGTCGCTTACTACATTCTTGGCGGTCCTTATGCGATGCAGATGGGTGCGAATGTCCGGATGGACCTGCTGTATGGAGAATGGACAGACCGCCGAAAAAGCCAGGTTGACGTGCTGACGGTGCTTTTTCTGATCGTGTATCTGGCCTTTTTATTGTGGGGAGGTTGGGACAGTTTGATGTATTCGTTCCAATATGGCGGCGAGAGGTCCTCGTCCGCGTGGCGCCCCTATATCTGGCCCATCAAAACGATCATGGTGGTTGGCATTCTGCTGATGCTGTTGCAGTCAATCTCGGAACTGTTCAAAGACATCTTGCGGTTGCGAGGACATGATATGGGTCCGAAAGATGATGAGCCGGTGCATATGGCCCCCGAAGACCTTGAAGGGGGACACCGCGGGTGAGCTATGAATTGATAGCCGCGCTCATGTTCTCGACCATGATGCTGATGCTGTTAACCGGGCAGCGTGTATTCGGGGCTATCGGGTTCGTAGCAGTGATTGCCGCCTTTTTCCTGTGGGGCGACAGGGGGGGCTATGATCTGGGGTTTGCGGCAGCGATCAAGGTCATGCGCTGGTACCCCCTGCTTACGCTGCCGATGTTCATTTTCATGGGATACGTTTTGTCGGAATCTCGGATCGCGGATGACCTGTATCGTATGTTCCATGTCTGGATGGGCGGTCTTTCCGGCGGGCTGGCTATAGGCACAATCGGTCTGATGGTTCTGATCTCAGCCATGAACGGATTGTCCGTTGCAGGTATGGCGATTGGAGCGACAATTGCTTTGCCCGAATTGCTGCGCCGGAACTATGACAAGCGTATGGTGACGGGGGTCATACAGGCCGGTTCATCCTTGGGAATTCTCGTGCCGCCTTCCGTTGTGTTGGTCCTTTACGCCATGATTGCCCGTCAACCGGTCGGGCAGCTTTGGCTGGCAGGCGTTATTCCCGGTTTGATGATGGCCACGCTGTTCATCATCTACATCGCCATCCGCTGTCGCCTGAACCCATCGCTCGGCCCAGTGATGAGCGCCGAAGAACGCGCGCAGGTCACCTGGAGCGAAAAACTCCGCCTGCTGGGGGCTGGTCTGCTGCCCATAGGCATCTTTGCGGTGATGATGGTGCCCTTCGTGAATGGCTGGACCTCATTGGTCGAAAGCTCGGCCTTGGGGGCAATCGCGGCCTTGATGGCGGCGGTTCTGAAACGCCGCATGACGTGGCAGGTTTTTGAGACCTCGATCAAACAGACGCTTGGAATTACCTGCATGTTCATGTGGATCATCCTTGCGGCCCTTGCCTTCGGCGCGGTTTTTGACGGGCTGGGCGCGGTCAAGGCGATCGAAAACCTGTTTACGGTGCAGCTTGGTCTGAACCCGTGGATCATCCTGATCCTGATGCAGCTCAGCTTTCTGGTGATGGGTACGTTTCTGGATGACACCGCCATGCTGGTCATCGTCGCTCCGTTATACGTGCCGCTGGTCGGTGCGCTGGGGTTTGATCTGATATGGTACGGTGTCCTCTACACGATCACATGTCAGATCGCCTATATGACTCCGCCTTTTGGGTACAACCTGTTTTTGATGCGGGCCATGGCCCCGCCAGAGGTGACGATTGGAGATATTTACAGGTCCATCATACCGTTTGTGGCAGTGATGGCATTGGCTTTGGGATTGGTGATGGCCTTCCCAGACATCGCATTGTGGCTTCCGGGCATCGTCTACGGAAACTGAGCACGTAAAGAACGAGAAACCGGGTTAACCGGATCAAGTTCAATGAAAAGCACAGGAGAGGAAGACCATGACTACAAGACGTAGATTTTTGCGGACCGCCGCTTTGGCCGCGCCCGCGACGCTTGCTGCACCGGCTATAGTAAAGGCGCAGGCCCCCATCAAATGGCGGTTCCAGACCTATGCCGGAGGCGCGTTGGGCGAGCATGTGACCAAGCCTGCAATTGACTACATCAACGCCAATGCCAACGGCGAGCTGGAAATCGAGCTGTTCTTCGCAGATCAGATTGTACCCACGGGCGAGCTGTTCCAAGCGCTTCAGCGCGGAACAATCGACGGGGTTCATTCGGACGATGACTCGATGGCGTCACCGACACCGCTTCGCGTCTTTGGCGGGTACTTCCCCTTCGCGACAAAGCACATTCTCGACGTGCCGGTTTTGTTCAATCAATACGGGTTGGCGGACATTTGGCGCGACGAGTATGCCAAAGTTGGCGTTCAGTGGTTGTCTGCAGCTGGGCAAGACCCGTGCAACTTCAACACAAAGAAGGAAATTACATCGGTTGCTGATCTGGATGGGCTAAAACTATACACTTTCCCAACCGCTGGTCGGTTCCTCGCCAAGTTTGGCGTCGTGCCGGTGAACATTCCCTACGAAGACGCGGAAGTCGCCGTACAGACCGGAGAGCTTGACGGCATGGCGTGGTCCGGCATTACCGAGGATTACACGGTTGGTTGGGCTGATGTGACGGACTATTTCCTGACCAACAACATCTCGGGTGCGTGGATCGGATCTTGGTTTGCAAACCAGGAGCGTTGGGCAGAGCTACCGGATCACCTCAAATCCATCGTGATGGCGGGTATCGAAGCAGGTCACACCTATCGCAATCAATGGTATTGGGGCGGAGAAGCGGCACTGCGCGCAAATGGCGATAAGCTGGAATTGCGATCAGTGCCAGCGTCCGAATGGGCCGAGGTCGAGAATGCAGCCAAAGAGTTCTGGGAAGAAATTGCCCAGGAAGGCGAAGTGCATGAGAAAATCGTTGGAATTTTCCGAGAATACAACAGTGTGATCAACCAAGCCGGTGCGCCGTACAACTTTGAGTGATACGCTAAGAAGTGGCCTCTGACAGGGGCCACTTCAAATTCCTTTTTTTAGTATTGTGGCAGCCAGATTAAATATCGGAGCATTTTCTAACTGAAGGCGTTGCCAGGCAAGTTGCAATCAGTGTCAGTCAGGCCAGTAGAATTGCCTAAAATGCCGCGCCGAGTTTTCACCACTCGGCGAGAGTGCGGTAGTTAGTGCCTGACCATCGGTCAATGGTGATGCGACTGTGAAGCACCCGTTTCCCAAAAGACCTGTTCAGAAAACCTTAGTATAGCGAGCCGTTTTCCAAGTACGGTGATCTGATTGGTCGCCCCGTTGGCATTTCGGCGAGACAAAACCGCGCCGTTGTTTGCAATTGGTTATTAGGGAGGAGTTCAGCATGACGGACATTTCAGTAATAGGTCTTGGGTCCATGGGTACAGCGCTTGCCCGAGCTCAAATGAAAGCAGGCCGATCTGTAACTGTTTGGAATAGGACACCTGAGAAAGCGACCGCTCTTGGTTCCGAAGGAGCAACTGTGGCGGCCACTGTTTCTGAGGCGATATCTGCCAGTCCTGTAACGATTACCTGCGTAAAATCGCACCCGCAGACAATAGAAATCTTGTCCAATGCGGCTAATTCGCTGCCCAACAAGACCATAATCGAACTCTCAACTGGAGGCGCAGAGGATGCTGAAGACGTAGCGCAACTCGTGGAAAACGCTGGCGCCTCGTGGATGGTTGGCATCATCAATGCTTATCCGCATATGATCGGAGATAAGGATACCGTACTGTCGGTCGTTGGAACCGAAGAACAGTGGAAGATCCACGGTCCAATCATTAGAAATTTGGGCGGAAGCTCTGTCCATGTGGGTGACCAAGCTGGAATGCTGGCTGCACTCTTTGCGGGACTTTTTACAGTTCGCCAAGGTTTCATGTGGGGAATGATTTACGGAGCGCTGGCAGCGAAGAAGGCAGGTATCCCCATGCAAACCTTCTCAGATCTTGTGCCCATATCTATGGGAATGATGAAACCTTATTACGACTACTTTGCCGCGACAGCGCCTCAAGCCACCTATGACAACCCACCAGCCTCGATGAGTACTTACGCCGCAGCTTTGGAAGATGTTCTCGCTAGTTTTGAGGCTCTTGGCGCCCGGGATGAATTGCCCCGACTGTTTGTTGAGATGGCGCAATTGGGTATAGATCAAGGGCTTGAAGACAAGGCTCTCACTGCGATAATAGACGTCCTTGCGCAAAAGCATTAATTATCACAACGATAGAGCAAACCGCGATTTCTGCTTTGGGCTCCAAGCCGATCTTGGAGGCGGTGCAGCATCCTGTTATCGTCCCTCGTCATCGTCGGGTTGTCGTTGTGGGCGTGTATAGCGGAGCGGAGGATCAGTTATGGAAACCCAGACTTACCTGCCATTCGCGCTCTTTGCCCGGCCTGGAACAACGGCCGGATCGTCGGCCAGAAGCGACAATTGAAACCAAAGCACGTCTGGGTAAACCGCACTGCGGACAAAGCGGCCTTTGGTTCTCCAAACTAATCGGACATTTTTGGTTTTAGACTAGGCGGTTGTGTAGAGTGACAAGATTACTTGTCTTCTCTTCCGTAAGCACAATATCTCAATTGGCACCCTGATTGGATGCTGAGGAGGCCGCTACCAATCGAATTTCCATCATATCTTTAGGTCCAGGCGCGGCTTCCAAAAAGGGCGAAAGAGTTCAATCTTGGGGCATCGGTTCATCACGACTTTAAGGCCCGCCGCTTCGGCGAGTTGCGCTGCTTGGTCGTCGTACACACCGATTTGACCCCAAAGAACTTTTGCCCCGATTGCGATAGCCTTCTCGGCAAAGCCATATAACTCTTCCTTTGGGCGGAAGACGTCAACCATATCAACATGTTTGTCGATCTCTTCTAGCGAGTGGTAGACCTTGAGTCCTCTAATTTCCGAAACATTCGGGTTAGGATTCACCGGTACAATATCATAGCCGATTTCACTGAGCTGTCGCAGAACGCCATAACTGAATTTTGTTTTGTCCGCGCTAGCCCCCACCATTGCAATGGTTTTGACCGACTGCAGGATGTCGGCTAGGTACTTGGGGTCGTAATCGTAGATGCGATCAATATCTGCTTCGGGCATCGGTTAACCTTCCTTCGGCGTCGCAATATCAGCCTTGAGTTCGTGGGGTTTGAGTGGGTCGAGAAACGGATTGCGGTACAGCTCGTCATGGCTCTCGACCCCTATCTCAAGCGTGATGTCGGATGTTGGACGTGCCACGCAAAGGATCACATAGCCGTTCGCGATTTGCCGGTTATTCAGCGCAACCTGTCGGCGTTGATCGATCGCGCCAGTCTTTAGTTTTGCCGCGCAGGTAATGCAGCCGCCATACTTGCACCCAAAAGGCAAGTCGACGCCCTGTTCTCTCAGCGTTTCCAGAAGTGGACGCCGCGCATCCACACAGTATTGCGCGCCATCTCTGTTCGCGATCGTCACGGTATACATAGTCATAGCCAGATGTCGCTTGTGCAATCACCGCCCGGATACCGGCTCTCGTGACAGCGCGACGGACCATTCGGTTCTTTGCCAAAGTCCACAATGAAATCCTCGTTGATCTTCATACCACCGTTTTCAGGGTCGCAATCGATCATCACCATAACCCCGCCCTTTTCGCGGATCTCGGGATAGAACTGGTTATCCCAAGTCGAAAACAGCGAGGTCGTGACATAAAGCCTTCGTCCGTCGAGAGAGAGCTGGAACATTTGCGGACCACCCGCGACCTCGACCCCGTTAACGATCGGAGCTTTACCCAAAAGGCCCCCCATAAACACTTGGCCGGTCAGCTTGGGATTATGCGGGTCGGTGATGTCATACTGGCGCATATCTCCATGCAGCCAATTGTTCAGGTACAAGTATTTGTCGTCCATCGAGATCAGGATCGCCGACATAACCCCCGGCAACGGGATCGGCCATTCGGGGTGCATCTCGTTTTCCACGTCGATGATCTTTTCCCACCGCCACTTTTTAGCATCGTCTTGCCACCAATGGATCACATTGGTCGAAAGAGCTGCGCCACAGAACCCATGCGTGCTGTCGGGGTCATGGTGGAACTTGACTTCCAGTGGCAACAGCCCGTCTTCACCCAAATAGAAGCTTTCGACCGGTTCGCGCTTTTCGAAATCCCAAAAATGCAGCTCCCGCCCATATTTCAGATGGCCCACTTCTTCCAGATCGAAGCCCGGCATGAAGGTATTGGGCGCAGCCCATTCGGAACTGACCATCACGTTGTGGCGCGGTTGGTACCAGAAATCGTAGCCAAACTTGATATCGCCCATCGAGGTTTCCCAGCGACCGACGATGTTGAACTCTTTGTCGAGATGCAGATAGCCTCCAGGAGCTTCACCCTTGGCATTTCCAAGGAAGGAAATGATGATTTCCGATCCCAAACAATGCACCGTATGCGGGCCCGATAAATCTGCCTTGGCCTTGATCTCGGCCCCGTCGATGACCTTATGCAACCGCGGTGCACGCGGGTCAGTGGCTGTATCAACGATGTGAAGGTTGTTAGAGCGTACGCCTGGCAGGATCAGGTATTTGCGGGACATCGAGCCGTCGTCGTGACAGGACGAACAGGCGTTCCACCCCATGTGGTGAAGCTCGTCCCCAATCCCCGGCATTTCCAGCCTATTGATTACCTGAGAATAGGTCGCGCTGTCAGGGTCGACATCCACAGTAGCAAGGTAATCAGGTTTCTGGATCCCTGTCCCGGTGTAGATGGCGATCGTGTAGAGTAGCTTTTCTCGGGGGGCTTTGATGGCTTCTTGCGGACTCTTGAAGCCCGGTCCACAGCATTGTCCATCCATCGTGTGCTCCTCCCTTGATTCCCTAAATTGTATCGTATATCGAAAACTTAGTTATCATAAAGTGAGAAAAATGCATCTCGAACGATTAGCGCTGATTTTGGAAATCGTGGGTCAAAAAGGACGTGCGTCCGTAGCGGATATCTGTGCCCAGTCCGATATACCTAAACCGACGGCCTACAGACTGGTTCAAGACCTTGTTTTGTCCGGCCTCCTTGAATCACCAACCCGCGGTGAGTTCGCGATTGGGATTAGGCTAAAGCGTATCACGTTGAGCGATCACTCTGATCCCGCTCTTTTACAGGTGATTGCGCCTGTCCTCTCTGGCGCCGCGAATGACTATGGCGCTGCGTTCTTCTTGTCTCGGCTACGGGGCCATTGGGTTGAGATTATTCATGTGGAGACACCGCAGACGGGCGTGTCTTTTCTTCATCCAGGTATGGGCAAACGACCAATGCACGCGTGCTCTTGCGCCAAGGCAATCGCCGCCGTGTCGCCTGAGCTGCTGTCTCAAGACCGATTGGATGGGCAGCTTAAGCGGTACACAGATCGCACGATCACAGACCCTAAGGATCTGGCCGCGGAACTCGATGTCATTCGAGCCAAAGGGTATGCCGTATGTGTTGAAGAGCTCGAGCGCGGGATCAGTTCTGTCGCAACAACGCTGACTAAGACAGGTGTTGGTGCGACGCTTTCAATCGGCGCTACCGCGTCTCTTCGGGTGTTTACACCTTCGAAGCGAGAAAAGATTGGCCATACACTTACCACAATGTCACACGAACTTGCACGCGCGCTAGGATGGGGTGAAGCAGATAAAGAAAGGATACCCGCTTAGGTTCATGGGTATCGCAGTGCTGTAGGTTAACGCCATCCAGCAGGACGGGTGTGTTTTGCGACCTTCGCCGCTTTTAGGTCAATGAAGGAGACAAATATGGACGATGCAATGTTTGGTGGGTTCTTCGTGATCAACGTAAAACCTGAGTATCGGCAGCCCTTTTTGGACGCCAGCATCTTCCAAGCGCAAAATGTTGTCAGTGAAGAACCCGAAGTTTTCCAGTTTCATATTTTGGTGGATGAAACAAACCCAAATCGTTTCTATTTCTACGAAGTGTTCAGGAACGAAGCCGCGGTCCAAGATCATTGGGAATCTGAAACCTTCAATAACTGGTTAAACACTGTCCGAAAAATGCTGGATGGTGAGATCGAACTTGTTGCCAGGATGCGCTCGCTTTTTCCGACGCCAAAAGGTTTCGAGGCGCAAAAAGCAAGCCTGCTACTATGGTAAAATTGACCAACGTTTGAAATTTTCGTCCGTGCGAGAACATTACGGGTTTTGGTGCTGGTCCGCTTTGGACACGATGCGATCATGCGATGATATTTCGAGAACGTCTTCGATGCGCTCGAAGCTGACACCCGACAGATTTGACTGATCAGCTGCCAGCCTATTTCAGAGAAAAAGGGAATTTCGTATGAACAGATGGATTTATTTTGGGTTCGCGTTGCTGGTTTCAGCGTGCAGCCCACCTACACAGGCTCCATTGGTCACTGACGCGAACGGTCAGACTGCCATCCAAATCAACACAAGCGGGCTGACATGCTACGAGTCGACCTGTCTGGAGATCACAAGAGGCAGCGTTCGCGCGATCGGACACAAGAGAGCGCGGATCCCAAAAGGTATCGATGTCAGCAGCGGAACCGTCACCCCAGACGAGTTCAAGCGGATGCGCCAATCAGCGATGCTGGCGGGGGGACCCGGTTCTGGCAATCGGTAAAGGAAGGAAAGGTCGTGATATGTTCAACGATGACGTCCAGGCACGATGCCCGGAATGCGGATCGCCGGATACGCTGGTTACGGGTGAGAAGGCTGCCTGCAATGCATGTGGGTACGAGGAGCCTTTTCTGTTCGATGAGGCGGTGCGCGACGGATCGCATGAGGTTGTGGCCAACGCGCAGAAAATGGCACGGGCGAGAGACGTTCTGCAGCGATGGGATTTTGCAGGGTAAATGGGTGGCTGAGGGAACCAGAAATCCAGAAAAGTGAAAACGCGCTGTGCGGGCCTCTCAGGGACGAAACGAGGGCCGCGCCTGTCACGAGATGAAAAAATCCGTTAACCCCTCTTTGAATGGGCGTAGAAGGGGTTACTCTGCTGCGACTTGCTCGGTAGGGCTCCAACGCTTCGTTCTGCGCGGGCTGCGCTGTAATCCTCGTCTGAGACATGCTCCATCCAATCCGCAGTCTTGCCTTCAACAGAGGTCTGCACAGCCAGATGGGTCATCGCACAGTCAGGCGACGCGCCGTGCCAATGCCGCTCTCCTGGCGCGAACCACACCGTATCGCCAGGGCGCAACACCTGCACTGGCTGCCCCTCAGACCCAGCCAGGCCCAAGCCCGACAAAACATGCAGCGTTTGACCGGCAGGGTGCGTGTGCCAAGCTGTCCGTGCGCCGGGCTCAAAAGTCACCGTAAGGATCTTGACCGGCGAGGGATCATTCCCCGTTACAACGGGATCAAAGCGGACCGTACCGGTGAAATACTCATTGCCGGGAAATTGAGAGGGCCGGTCCCCGGCGCGGTGAATCTCCATGATGTGCTCCTTCGATGTGCTGCTCTTGGCGACTTAGCAGAGTTCCGATTTCAAACCCAGAGGCGCGCCGGGTCGACGCGGCCATCAGAGCGCCATTGTCGAATGCCCAGAATGCGACTGGAACCGGTCATCGGTTTGAACAGGACCTACGGCCAAGTTGCAGACAAAGCCGTCTCAGGCTGGCGCTGCAGATTTCGCTTTTCCACCGACAACCCACAAACACAACACCGCAAGCAAAACCTCTATCGCAAATGCGGCAAGAATGTTTTCGGATGGCCAACCATCGAGGACGAAACTGATTGTCCTGCCCACGGCGAAAGCTGAGAAAACCGTAGCCCCAAGCAAGGCTGAGGCCTGGACCAACTTTTGGTAAAAGGCTCCGCACAAAATGATCAGGCCAAGTACCGCGAGATTGGCAGCAGGTGCACGCAACTCACTCATCAGGTTTGGCTGCGGCGAGAGTACGATGCCGTAGTTGGCGTAGAAAGACTGTGGGTCCAGAGTGATGGCTAGACCGATGGCGAATGCAGTTAATCCGGACATGCCCAAGATAAGCCTGCCTCTAAGTTCAAGTTTCATGTTTGTCTCCAATTTCCTTTGGCCTGGCTCAAGCGGCTTTGGTCCACGCGCCAGACATTTCAGCTTTGTTTGCGAAGTCGGCGAAGTCGCGTGGCGCGCGTCCAAGCGCACGCTGGACACCGTCCGCCAGGTTCGCATTGCGCCCGTCCAGCGTTTCACGCGCGATGTCCGTGATCACATCAGCAATCATCTCGCCATTCGCGTGCGCGATTTCCGCGTGGAAGTCTTCGAATGAAATTGGCAGGTATTGCACAGTCCTGCCCATGGCGCGCGAAAGCTCTGCGGCCATGTCGGCAAACGTCATGAGACGTGGTCCCGTGACCTCGTACAGTTCGCCGTCGTGTCCTTCTTCTGTCAAAGCAGCTACGGCAACATCGGCGATGTCGTCCACGTCGATGATCGGTTCGCGTACTTCGCCGGCGGGCATCGGCAAGACACCTGCCATGACCGGACCAAGCAATGCCCCTTCAGAGAAGTTTTGTGCAAACCATGCTGCACGAACGATAGTGAACGGAACTCCGGAATTGCGTACGACTGCTTCCGCTCGTTCCGCATGAAACTCGCCACGCCCGGTTAGCAGAACAAGACGCTGTAATCCCTTTTCACGAGCCAATGCTGTGAAGGCTTCGACTTGCTCAACCGCGCCAGGAAAAGCGATGTCAGGAAAGTAAGAAATATAGGCAGCCGAAACGCCTTCCAGGATTGCGGGCCAGGTCTGCGGTTGTTCCCAGTCAAATGGCGTTTCACTGTTCCGCGATCCGCGCCGGACTGTCTGCTCTTTTTCTTCCAGACGTGTCGCGATCCGCGATCCGGTTTTACCTGTTGCGCCAAGTACGAGAATGGATTGCTGTGTCATTGGTCATCTCCTTGAGTTCAGTTGATGGCCCGAAATTAAGCAATCATAAGAGATGTTCTATTCTTCAAAATCCCGCATTCTTATCCAATCGTCCAAACCGAATAGACGAACAGGTGAATTTCGTCCAATCTCATGACATGAACCAGTTTGACCCTCATGTCCCCGACCCCGATGCGCTGGCGCAGCCGATTGGCGATCCGCTGGGGGAAATCCTTCATCTTCTGAAGCTCACCGGCACATTCTACTGCCAGTCGCGCATGTCCGCTCCTTGGGGCGTGTCCATACCAGGCTTTCCCGACATACTGAGCTTTGCGGTCATTACGCACGGGCGTTGCTTCATGAAGGTCGGACAAGATGACCCCTTTGAGGTCGAAAAAGGCGACCTGGTCTTGATGACCAACGGTGCGCCCATCGGTTTTTTCAGCTCGGAAGACACGCCGCTTTTGACGCTGGAAGAGTTGCCCATTCGCAAGGTGACCGAGCTCTATGAAACACTGGAATACGGTGGTGGTGGAGCGGAGACGGGCATCATGTACGGCCTCGTCCGGATCGATCACGCCGCCAGTGGTATGTTGATGGGCTTGCTTCCGGATGTGCTCAAAATCGACCCGTGGGAAGAGGATGCCGGAAGCTGGCTACAGGCGACTTTGCAATTCATCGCAAAAGAGGCGCGGGAATTGAGACCGGGTGGCGAAACCGTGATTACGCGCCTGGCAGATGTCGTTGTCATCGAGGCCATTCGTCGTTGGCTGAACAGCGCACCAGACGCAAACCGCGGCTGGTTGAAAGCGGCACGAGACCCGCAGATCGGGCGCACGATAGTCGCCATTCACCGTACGCCTGCTGCGGCTTGGACAGTCGAGTCTCTCGCGGAGGTTGCTGGTATGTCCAGATCCGCGTTCGCGGCGCGGTTTACTGGGTTGGTAGGCGTTCCAGCAATCCAGTATCTTGCAACGTGGCGTATGCACCTGGCCAGCGAAAGGTTGGTGTCCACCGATCAACCAATCTCGCAGATTGCCGCTGACATCGGATACTTGTCAGAGCCTGCGTTCAACAAAGCCTTCAAACGGGTATTTGGCGTGCCACCGGGAAAAATCAGGAAGAACGGAATTCACTCCGTATCCAGGCGAAACTTGAGAAACTGAGCATCTTCGTATTCGATCTCGCCGATGCGTTTGGCACCGAGTTTCCGGAGTGCACCCAGATTATTTCTACTTGGTGGCAGCAGAAACGTGACAAAGGGGATACGTTTGTCAGCGATCGCAAAGTCGATTGCCATTTTGGCAATCCGTTTCCCAAGTCCAAAGGCGTCGGGCCGCAAAACCAACCCAAAATCCCACTCGTCACCTTCTTTTTGAAAGCCCCCCCAACCAACATACCGACCGCCTGACAAAAACGCCCAATGTCCAAGACCGTCCCGCGCCCAGTAGCCTTCCTTTTTGGCGATAAATTCTCTTGCGACCTCAACATTCCATTTGAACGTCAAAAGCGGCATATGCTCTGCTACCCGGGGGTCGGACATATGAACCGCAATGTCATTCGGATCGATTTCCGAAAGGCGTGCAAATGAAATCCCATCTTTCATCATTGTACTCACTTGATGGCCCGAGCTGTCCCTTGCATGCAAAGTAATTATGGCGCGAATACTGTTTCACAGCTTTCTCGCGACAATGTACCGGCTCGGCAATAACCCGGCTTGATCCGCTGTCTCAACGATATCGAAGCCCGCACGTTCAATAGCGTGCTGGAGTTCAGCTACGGACACAAAATTTACGAACGGAGCTTTCCCGAGCACCTGCATAATCGGGATCGCTATTCGGCTGATTATGCCATATTTGAACCCTCCACTCTCTGGAGCGCAGACGGTCTTGGAAATGAATACCCCACCGGGTTTTGTAAGGGTCGCAATGTGTTCGAGTGCATGACCCATGTCGGGTACAAGGTGCAGTAGATTATGCGCGAGGACAGCGTCGTAAGAACCGTCGTCAGGATCGTGCTGCAGAACCTCGGCCACTTTGAACGTGACATTCTCCAGCTCTTCTTCGGCGAGTTTCTCGTTGGCGATTTCGATCATCCCCGGTGCGAGATCGGAGGCAGTGACTTGAGCCACATGCGGTGCCAATAGCAACGCGGTTGACCCCGTCCCACACCCGATTTCCAACACACTGTCTTCGGCTTGCAGGTAGGATTTTGTACGTTCGAGCGTGTTCAGATACCCTTCCATGTTCCGGATAGGATCAGCCGCATATTTGCGCGAAATCTTGCTCCAGAACTCGGCATCTTTGGACAATGCAGCCATCTTTTATCTCTCTTTCAAACTTTTCACAGCAGCCAGTAAATTAAAACACGATTTTATGGAATTGCCAGATATTGCAGAACTGTTATGCATTAATGCATGAATTGGAACGCTATCAATTTCGATTGGAACCAGGCACGGTCCTTTCTTGCAACGGCAGAAGAAGGTTCGTTTTCCGCGGCGGCGCGCGTGCTTGGGCAGACCCAGCCAACTGTGGGTCGGCAAGTCGCCGCGCTGGAACAGGCGCTCGGCGTCACCTTGTTTGAAAGGGTTGGCAAGTCGCTTAATCTGACAACCGCTGGTGCTGAGCTGTTGGTACATGTCAGTGAAATGGCAAATGTTGCGAATAGGATTTCTCTGACTGCAACAAGCCAGTCACAAGCCATTGAAGGGCAAGTCAGGATCACTGCGTCCGACGTGATGTCAGCCTATCAGCTTCCGCCTATTCTTAAGCAGATCAGGCTCGCGGCACCGCGGCTTGAGATCGACGTCGTTGCGGCAAACGATATACGAGACATACAGCGGCGTGAAGCAGATATTGCAATTCGGCATGTTCGCCCAACACAGCCGGACCTGATTGCAAAACTGGTGGCAGAAGCGACGGCACATTTTTACGCCGCCCCTTCGTACCTCGAACAGGTTGGACGACCAAGAAATGAAGAAGAAATTGCCAAGTTGGATTTCGTCGGTTTTGGAGACATTGACACGATGATTGGATTTCTCAATCCGGCTGGCATCGAAGTAACCCGCAAGAATTTCCGGATTGGATCGCAGAGCGGGATAGTGTCATGGGAGCTTGTGCGCCAAGGCTTCGGCATTAGTGTTATGTCAGACGATGTGGCGGCCCTTACGCCCGGTGTGGAGCGTGTTCTGCCCGAACGCGAGCCGTTCAAGTTTCCTATCTGGTTGGCCACACACTCTGAGTTACAAACAGCGCGAAGGATCAGGTTGGTATTCGATCAGCTCGCAGACCATCTCGGCTCGCGGACAAATTATTGAACGTGAGTTGGTCTGGTGTGTGAACTGGAACCTGCTTCGGGCTCAAGGCAGTCATCTGAGTCTTTCTGTCAGATAACGGCTTAGGAACGGATAGCGGTCATTGTTGGTGGTCATTCCGAGGAATTTCGCCTGAAGGTCTGCATTGAACGCGCAGCGGACGTTCGCTGAAATCTGCTGAACGGCAGAAATGCGGGACGAAGCCGCCGCTGCGAGATGCTGGGTGAAGGTCCGCTTTGGTTAACTCTGGGAGTGGAAGCACAATGTAGAGGACGGCCGGATGAGGTCCACACAACATTGCCAAATTATTCAATGCAGGATGACTGCCTAAACGCGGCTATGGGGATCAAAGTTTGCGAAAGGTCTGCCGAGAATCCGCCACTGTTTTCATCGATCAACCCAGCCATTTGGAATAGTCGCTGACCAACAGATGTGTCGGAGCGACATCCTCCTGAATCTCGGCAAATCGGCCAATTGGGTCACGAAAAATATTGTCGGTCTCGTCGTCATTGACGGTCGAGACCTCGCCTATCAGCACATCCCCGCCTTCGCCCCAGAACGCGTGCCAATCACCAGGACGCAGGGTAACGTTTTCACCCGGTGCCAGGCGCGGCTTCTCGCCCGGTTGATAATGATGTCGGAAGCCGTCCAGCCATACCACACCGCCGCGATCCTCTGCAAAACCACCCGCGTTGCCTGAGCCGAAAAGCTCAACAATCAGAGTTGCGCCACCGCGGTTGATGATATCCTCAGCTTTCAGAACATGCGTGTGCATGGGCGACAGCTGGTCCTGCCTTGAAATCAACAGCTTCTCGGCGTAGCACATGCCGCCGCCCTTGGCCAAATCACTCTGTAACCGTTGCGTAGGGTAAAGAGGAACAGGCCCATCTTGTCAAAATCACCGTCACCATAATCGGTGATGTCCCAACCGCACCTTGCATCAATCACGTGACGGGCATCACTTTCACGGGCCTTAAACTCCTTGGGTGTCCAAAAGGCAAAGGGCGGCAACGTGAACCCGTGAGTGCGGATCATCTCATCTGCTTGGGCCATGATTTCATTGATGCGCGAACGCTTCATGCCGGCACTCTTTTGGTTTTGAGGATTTCGATTACCATGGCTGCGGTCCACGTAAAGCTGCCGCCGCCACAAGGTTCACCACTCATCGGGTCATAATATTCTGCAAAGCCGCTTTTCTGAATAAGCTTTAGGCTGTCGGCGAGGATGCGTTGTGCCATTTCCCCCTGCCCGGACTGACCTAGACCTTCAGCAATCAAATAATTTACGATTAACCATGTCGGCCCGCGCCAGTAGCGCAGGCTGTCAAAAGCGCCATCTGCCGGATCGTGACTGGGCACCAGATAGCCGCATCGCTGGCCCAACAAGGCGATCCTGCGTACCAACTCCTCAGCGCGGCCATGAGGGACATCGGCAATTGCTGCGAGTAGCCCTGCTACCGTGGGCGTGCTCTGCAGATGACCAGCAGCGCGGTTGTAACACGTGTATTGTCCAAGTGTCCGATTCCAAAGGCTTTCCAATGCCGCACGACCCTTCACGGCCATTGTTCGTGCCTCCGAAGCCATTGAGGTATCGCCCAGGACTTCGGCCAAATCCGCTACATCGTCGCAGGACCGTATCAGGATACCGTTGAAGCCCGGATCAACCAGCCGGAAGGGTGAGGCATCGTGGAGCTTCGCATTGTCCCAACCAAGCCCTCGGAAATGTTCAAGCAGCCAGATGTAACACTTGTATTGCTCGTCCGACGGGCGGTGATCAGGATTGGCGTGTGTCGTATCGCGCCGCGTAAATGGCGCGACGCCCTCGATCGGCATGGCTTCCAGCGCTTCATCCCAATCCACCGAGTTGTCTCGGCCAGACTCCCAAGGGTGAATGATTGCGACCAACCCCGTACCGTCGGGATCGCGGTCGCGATAGAACCATTGGTGCCACGCATGAACCTTTGGTAGGAGCTCAGCCAACCGTTCGCGCGCAACAGCCTTGTCGTTGGACCGATCGTAGAGCTTCCGCACAGCAAAGCCCGCGACCGCTGGCTGGGTGATGCCAGTCGTGGGTATAACTTGACCGGTTTTCCAGACTTCAGGGCCTGGGAAATATCCGTCATCGGGTTCATGAAAGATGATATGGGGCACCATACCATCGTCCCATTGATGAGCCATAAGAGTCTCGACCTCGACCCATGCCCGATTCATGTCAAAATGTGAGAAGCCAAGCGCGGACAATGCGCTGTCCCAATTCCACTGAAAGGGATAGAGGCCATGGGTGGGAACTGTATAGCTACCCCGGTCATTTCCTTCCATTACTTCACGAGCCTGATCAATCAGCGCTTGGCTCATATATCTTCTCCTTTACGCGACAGCCAAAGTGGTTTCGGGGTCAAACCAGCGACCCCGGCCTTCTTGCGGCGCCAGCGTAAGTACGTCACCAGGTTTCACGCTGAGCTCACTGTCCAGGACGGCGCGGAACTGGTGTCCGTCCACTTCACAAGTCACGAGCAAATGTGCTCCCAGAGGCTCCACTACTTTGGCTCGCGCTCCAAAACCCTGATCCGCAATGCGCAGATCTTCTGGACGGATGGCCCATTTAAGATCTTTTCCATTTGCCGGCCCGTCAAAGCTCTGTCCCAACACTGTCCAGCGACCAGAGCCCGCAGCTTCAGCGGGGAGGAAATTCATCGGAGGGTTGCCGATAAAACTGGCCACAAACTCGGCCGCTGGATCCCTGTACACTTCGATGGGTGAGGCTGCCTGAACAATTTTGCCCTGATGCATAACGCTGATCCGGTCAGCCATGGACATAGCTTCGACCTGATCGTGTGTCACATAGATGGCGGTGGTTTTGCTTTCGGCCAGAACGCCTTTCAACTCGGCACGCATCTCCATGCGTAGGAGCGCGTCAAGGTTCGACAGCGGCTCATCCATCAGGATCACGTCCGGCTCCATTGCCAACGCACGGGCAACAGCGACCCGTTGACGTTGGCCGCCGGACAATTCTCCCGAATAGCGCTTTAGAAGCTGTTCGATATGCATCAGCCCAGCAGTTCTCTCGACCCGGCGTTTGACTTCATCATCGGGCAGCTTTTGCATCCGAAGACCAAAGCCAATGTTCTCGAACACAGTCAGGTGTGGGAACACCGCATAGTTCTGGAACACCATCGAGATGCCGCGATCTTTGGGCGACAGGTGATCTACCCGGCGGCCACCGATCCAGATTTCACCGGTCGTAGCCGTTTCCAACCCTGCGATAATGCGTAAAAGCGTAGATTTACCACAGCCCGAGGCGCCCAAAAGGACCATAAATTCCTGGTCTGCGATGGTCAGGTTGATGTCGTGAAGAGCCTGGTAAGATCCAAAGTTCTTGGCGACGTTCTTGATCTGTATTTCAGCCATAACAGTTTCCTTTCAGCCACCGCTCAGCGGTTGGCGATGCCCCACATCGCAAAGAGATATTTGCGCACGGCGAAGATGAAGATCAGCGCAGGCACCACGAGGATAAAGCCGCCTGCAAATTTCAGGTGCAAAGGGGCCTCGCCCAGGGTCTGCAACAGGAACGCGGGAAGCGTCCGGTTCTCGATGGTCAGAACGGCGGCAGCGAACACTTCGTTCCACGAGATCACAAAGGCGAAAATCGCCGAAGCTGTGATCCCTGGTAGCACCAAAGGCAGGATCACCTTGGTGAATGCGGTCAGCCGTGTGCAACCCAATGTCCAGGCTGCTTCTTCGAGCTCCAGCGGGATACCCGAGAAGAGCGAAAAGGTGATGAGCACCGCGAAGGGGATCGCCAACGTTGTATGAACCAGCGCCAGACCAAAAGCCGTATCATCCAAGCCCGTACGGATGAAGAGAACTGCCAAGGGTAGTGCCAAAAGCGGAAGCGGGAAGGCCCGTGTCAGCAGGATCAGCAGTCGGAACAGTTCTTTCCCTCGGAAGTCGAACCGCGATAGCGCGTAGCCCGCGGGGGCGCCTATGGCGATGGACATCACCATCGTCATCAAAGCCACCACAACCGAGTTCCAAAGCGCCCTCAGCATCCCCTGGAACCCCATAAAGAACTCCAAGGATCCCATATTGAACTCCGGAATGAAGCTCTTGGGAAAACTGTTCACCGTATCCGGTGAAGACATCGTGTTCACGAACAGTAGGTAGAGCGGAATAATCACCCAAGCGCACAGCAGGATAACCCCAGCCCGATAGAGCCCCCTTCCCGCTTTGCGGGCGTCAGGGGCCACAACGTCTGCAACTGCCGTCATATCGTGGCTCCTTTCGGGACGCGCAGAGCGCGCATGATGATCAGAGTGAAGACGATCGAGATGATCAGAACGATGATCGCCAGCGCTGCTGCTGCTCCGCCATTCTGCAAGTCAAACTGATAGGCGTAGATTTCGCCCATAAGCACCGGGAATATCGTTCCCCCAAGGGCTGCGACCACAGCGAAGACTTCAAAGGCCAGAATGACACGCAGGACCAGGGCAGTTTGCAGCGATGGGCGCAGAAGCGGCAAAGTGATCCGGGTGAACTGTTTCCAGCGCGAGGCGCCAAACACATCCGCAGCCTCGTAGTATTCCTTGGGGATCAGACCGATGCCCGCCACAAGGATCACAAGCATAATCGCGGTCGCACGCCAAATCTCGGCAAGCATAATCGCCAGGAACACAACCCAGGGTGTTTGATAACTCAGCAAACTTACAGGTTGGTCAGTGACACCAAGCCCTACCATCATCGAGTTCAGAAAGCCCGACTGCTCGAAGATCGCCAACCAGATGATACCTGCAGCAAGGTCAGAAATTCCCAAGGGAATTGTCCAAATATACAGAACCAGATCACGGCCCTTTTGCATCTTGGTGACCATCGTGGCCATTAGAAGTGACAGCGCCAGCTGAATTGGCACCACGGCTGCGGCCAGAAGAAAAGTGTTCTTCATCGAAATCGGGAACTTCCAGTAGCTCACAACCTCGCGAAAGTTATCCAGTGAGAATCCGTTCTCAGTTCCAAACGCCTGCTGCGCCACTAGCGCAAACGGGTATAGGAAAAACAGGCAGAGAAACAGGGTCACCGGGAGGATCAGAAAGTAAGGCAATAGCCGCGCTTCCATCGGACCGCTCCTTTAAGTTGGGGATTTGCTGGGGAGCCGGGCCACAGCTTCCGCGGCCCGGCAGTCATGGAAGGTCTTACTCGACCGGGCAGGCACCTTCCGAAGGCGCATCTGGTGCCCAGCAAGGCGCGCCGGTTTCGGCCATGATCTTTTCCAGCTGTTTCTTTTGATCTTCCAGAACCTGCTCAATGGGTTGACCAGCCAAAACAATGCGTTCGAATGCATCCACGTATACACGGTTGAAGTCGCCGCCCATGCTACCCAGACCAGCGGGTAAAAGGCCGGGATTAGCATCCGCCGAGCTGCTCATCTTAGCAACCGCTTCGCCGGCAGCTTTGACCGAAGGAGGTAGGTCGTCTGGTAGCTCAACATCAACCACAGGGAAGAAGTTAGTGGCTTTAAGGGTTGCGATCTGTGTCTCGGGCTGCATCAGATAAGTCACCAAAGCTTTGGCACCTTCGGCATCCGGCGCGGTGCGTGGGATGGCAACACCTGCCAAAACAGGCATGAAGCCACGACCAGTCGGTCCAGCAGGCGCCGGGAAGGCGACGAAATCGTCGGGACGCTCATTGAAAGCCTGCGCAAGGCGCGAAGTATGATCAAAGACAATCCAGGCATCGCCGTTCAACAGCTGCTCCTGCATGAATGAGAAGTTGGTTGATGCGGGGTTCGTATGGCTCCAAAGTTCTTTGAACTTTTCCCATGCCGTCACAGCCTCGGGCGAAGCAAAGGTCCGCACAACACCGTTGGTGTAGGACGGGTAAAGATAACCTTGGAAAAAGCGGTGTTTCAGACCCTTGGGTCCCGCTGGAAAGCCGAACTTCTTCTGACCCGTCGCTTCTTCAACGTTCGCCGCCCACGCGATCAACTGGTCATAGGTCAGTGCATTGATGTCCGCACCTTCAGGCAGGTATTGCAGCGCTTCCGTATTGGCGGCCATGATATAGCTCGCCTGCATCCACGGCATATATTGCAGACTGTCGGTTCCCAGCTTAGCCAGATCATTGAAAGTGCCCGACGCCGACATGACGCCAAGATCGGAAAGGTCCATCAGGTCATCAGGGTTCATCGCCGAGAAGTTGCCATGCAAGGAACCCAGCAAGTCAATGCTGCCTGAGTCGGCTTGCAGCTCGGCTTGCAAGCGAGTGAGCCAGGGGCCATCTTCGTTCGGTTGGTAGTCCACCCCACCCTCGAAGCCACCAAGAACCTCAGTCCGCATAGCCTGCGCTTCTTCGGCGGGCCGGGCCTGGGTCGACCAGAACAGAGTTTCAGCTTGCACGGCAGCTGCGCCAACAAGCATCGCAACACCGGACACGGCACCCGACAGTTTCAGATGAATCGACATAATTTCCTCCCTATGTCTGAGGCTGACCGAAACCCGACAACCTCTCTCCCTCGCCGACACCTTTGGGTCAGTCTGCGGGCGAATGCAGTTAATATGATATATCGTTGTATCTTGAGTCAAGCCTGTTGCCGCCAAGCTTTCGCCATAATTTGCTTGCCAATTGCATACCCACTTGCGACTTTAGGCAAACGATATATCTAAACTGTGACCCATGAAGAAAAAACCCACCCTATCCAGCGTTGCCAAAGAAGCGGGCGTATCGGTTCCAACCGTTAGCCAAGTTATGCGTGACACCGGCCGAATTTCAGAGAAGACACGTCAGAAAGTCCTGAGCGCAGCCAAGCGTCTGCGCTACGTCCCAAATCAAGCGGCGGCTACAATGAGATCAGGGGACAATCGCGAGATCGGCTTTATCCTAAACAAATTGGCAAACCCGTTTAACGCAGAGGTTGTGAGTGGCGCCGTCGACTTGCTCGAATCCGAAGGGTTCATGGTGTCGATCCTCGATGCGCAAGGCGATCTTCAACGTCAAGACCGCCTTCTGGAAGCCTGCATCAGATTTGGCCGACGTGGTTTGATCTGGGTTCCGGCGCTCGACACAAGCGAAGTATCTATAGAGCTTCTGAATGCTCACGGTGTTCCCGCTGTGACATTCATGCGAAAGGTGTCGCAGTCTTTCGACCATGTCGGCATTCTAAATACCGAAGCCCTCGCACAAGCCACGCAGCACTTGATAGACTTAGGGCACAAGCACATCGCTTATTTTGGCGGCACCGAGCAATCGTCCGTGCGTGAAGAACGCATTGCCGGTTACCTTGGCACTTTAAAGCAGATGGATGACGTGCAGCCAATTGTCTGGCCATGCGATGAGAATAAGAGTGCTGGCGTTGACGCTATTGCCGCACTCCGTCACCAACACCCCGAGGTGACGAGTATTGTTTGCAACGGAGACGTTGTGGCGCTTGGCGCTTGCTTCGGCTTGATCCAGTCCGGATTGAAACCAGGGTATGACTTTTCGGTAGTAGGCTTCGATGACATCGAGGATGCGGCCGTCTCGACGCCCGGCCTCACGACCATGGCGATCGACCCGAAGAAGTTAGGCAAGCGGTTGGCCGAGGTCCTTCTGGACCGAATGCGAACACCCGATCTGCCAGTCCGTCATTTCGAGTATTCTGCGACTCTGACAATTCGAGGAACATCGGGAACAGCCCCTGACCACTAAAGTGTATATCTCAGTTGCTGTCGCAGGCGTTCATTGCAGTACCATGCGATGTTTGACATTTTGGGCTCGCTACGGACCTTCTCTGCACCAAGTCCGAATTGGCAGTGAGAGCCCTTAGCAGAAACTACGGCCGACATTACCGCCTGCCCGGTCTACGACTCCGGCAAATTGCGCGCACACGGCTAGGATGCGCGAACGTCCCAACCGACGGCGAAGCGGAAATCCGGTTCGCCCAAGGCACTCCTGTGGCGGGTCAGTTGGGCAATAAACGGAAGAAACCGCATAGTTTTTCGCCGACGCGATCTACTCTTGGATCATAAATGTTCTTGCAAGCCAGCGTATCGCTGGCTTTTTCTTTGCCATTGGAAGGAAAAACTTTGCTGCAAAAAAGGAATGTTGGGTGCAGCAATCGAGTTACCGCGCATTGATTTCATTGTGCTTTTTCGGGCGAAAAAGGAAAACCTTTGAGGGTCGAGCCAAATAAAACTGTTTGCATTTGAGCGGTGTAAGACAGCTGCTGCATAAAATTACCGTGGAAGCATATCTCTAACAATCGAGATATGGCATGCACGGCTGTTGTTGCCCCATGACAAGTACCTTATGCTGCGCCACTAAAGGGAAGTGTCCGGTTTCGTGCTATGAGCGTAGCACGGGGCCCGTTACGGCCACGGACGAACCAAGATATTAGTCATAAAGGCAGCAAAAACGTCAGAGCCGCCCTGCCCCCAGTGACCGTCATGGGGAAGCCAGAGCTGCTTTAGCTGGCTACGAGGAACGCCCGTAAAGGCCGCGCCCCCATCGACGAACTCTGCGCCAATATGTTCGGCAAATGCACGCGCGTTTTCCCTCCGACACAGATCGGCGTTGACGGCGCCATTGATCAACCCCTCACGGCTCCAGATGTAGACAACAAGGATCGGGAGGTCACGGTCCTGTGCATAGCTCTTAATGGAATCGAAAAGTGCAATCCTGTCTGGGTCGCTTTCCCCCACACAAGCTGTCCGTTCCGCCCAGTCCTCGTCATTCCGCCCCCGGCGAAACTGATGGACGACCGGTGTAAGCAACGATTTGACTCGATCGAAAACCACGAAGCGCCAGACTGGGTGAGACATTTGTTTTCCGCGAAGAACTGCATCAAACTCTTCGGAAGAAACGATCCATGAATTCTCAGGACCCGCACCATCCAGTGTTTCCATTGCCTCTGCAAGGTCTTTTGGGTGGTCGTCCCGGCTCCAACCTGACACCTGCATGGCAGCGCGGCGATTCTGATCTCGGTAGTCAGCATATCTGAACCGGCGCCCGAGATCCCATTTCCAGACCGCAAAAATCAACCCATCGAGCTCATATGGATCCTGTTGAAGAATGCCATCAATGATACTGGCCCAGTTTCCAAGCCCCCAACCGTCACCTGAAAGGTTCAATAAGGCGACATCCTCGCCCTTCATTTTCAGCAAATCTTCGGCCCTGTCAGGCCAATTGTGCGAAAGATAATTTCCCGCAGTGAATGAATCGCCTAGAACAGCTAATACGCGCTGATCCGGCGACTTTTTTTCGGTTGGAAAATCGTCCCTGTCAGGAAATCCCTGCGCGTTTCCCTCTATCGTGCCCAAAGAGCTTAGCACACCGTAACTGATCTTAAGGTATCGCGACGGGGTTTCCGTAAGTTTATATCCCATTACAGGATCAAACTGGACAGTTTTGCCTGCCTCTTCCGCAACCCAGATTGATTGCCCGCTTGAGAAGTACACATATGTAGAGACGGTAATTTCACATATGCCATAGAGCCCCACCGCAACCAGAAAATTGATCAATAAAATTCTCAACACTGACATTATCAAAACGCCCCTAAATCTCCAGTGATCGCTGACACTAGTCTGAAAATTATAGCCAATGTACCGCCTAGGAATGCTGTTTTCCGACCACATCACATTAGCTCATGTGCGATTTCTTACAATTTAATTTCTGCACATGGGACGTGGGACCAAAACTTGGCGATAAATTTCAAGTTCCATTCAAACTGAGCCTTTCTTGGGCGGAGCATTCAGGGAGGTTATCCCCTCAAGCATTGCGACCTAAAGTCTTAGCTGTTGTCGTAGGCAAATATTTCTGTGAACCATGTTCCCGCGCATCACGTTCGACCCAATTACAGAAACTAATTTCGCCAGGCAATTTGACAGATCACAAAACCGATGCTTACCTGAGCGCGACGCAAAACAGATAATCTAAATTTCCAAGCATTATCAGCGTTCTGAAGCACCATTCGTGGCGCCGTTAAAGCCAGACTTGAACCCTGGAGAATTTAAGATGGAATTGATCACTGAACAGCTCCGAGCCTTTCCGATCATGGCGCTTTTTCTCTGTCTTGGCCTGGGATACGGCGTCGGCAAGTTCCGGGTCGGCAAGTTCGAACTGGGTGGCATCGCCGGAACCTTGCTGGTGGCCGTTTTCGTGGGTCAGATCGGCGGTATCAACCTGAGTACGGATGTTCAGAACGTCTTTTTCTCGCTGTTCATTTTCATGGTCGGCTACAATGGCGGCCCGCAGTTTTTTGCGGCTCTGAACCGAACCGCCCTGACCAAGCTGCTGGCCGCGTTCATGATGACGCTATGGGGGCTGTTCTTCGTCATCGTCGTGGCTCGATTGGCGGGGTTGGACAAAGGGCTGGCCGCCGGGTTGGCCGCCGGAGGGTTGACGCAGTCAGCGATCATCGGCACCGCCGGCAATGCCATCGACTTGCTGGGGCTGGCAGCGGATGAGGCAGAAAAGCTGAAAACCAATATCGCGGTGGGGTATTCGGTCACTTATATCTTTGGCTCAATCGGTCCGATCCTAGCGGTCAGCGTTATCCCGATCATCATGCGTGTCGACCTGCGCCAAGAGGCAATCAAGCTGGCTCAGAAGCTCAGCGGTGGCGGTCGCAAGCTGGAGGAAGGTGAGTTCCTTCCGATGAACCGTTTTGATGCCCGCGCCTATCAGGTGAATGCAGACGCCGCGATTGCAGGCCAATCGGTCAAATCCATCGAGGGCAGCTATGACGGTGATCTGGTCGTCGAAAAGCTGCTGCAGGACGGCGTCCCGGTGGATCCGACGCCGGGTACTTTGATCAGCGCAGGGGACGTGATCGTGGTTTCTGGCCTGGTCGGAACGCTGACACAATTCGAAGGTACAGCTAGCGGTGAAATCGGAGAATACCCGCCCGAACTGACCGTTGTGGAAGAGCGCCGCAATGTCGTGGTCACCAACCGCAAACTGACCGGCAAGACGCTAGTGGAATTGCGCGAGGCGTTGACGGCGGATCAGCGGCGGGGCGTCCACATCTCAAAAATCATCCGCATGGGCCATGAAGTGCCAGTGCTGCACAACACCGAAATCCACGCGGGTGACGAAGTCAGCATTGTCGGTCACAAGGATGATCTGAACCGGGTTGCTAAAATGGCGGGCTATGTGCCGCCCGCAGCCTCGGTCACCAACTTCATTGCACTGGGGATCGGCGTGGCTGTTGGTTATCTGATCGGTGAGATCAGTTTTGTCATTGCCGGTACGAAAGTGGCGCTTGGGTCCGGTCTTGGTTGCTTGGTAACCGGGCTAATCATCGGATACCTGCGCATCCGGCGGCCCAAGATCGGTGGGATCAATCGTGGGGCTGCGAATTTCCTACAAAGCTTTGGCCTGGCCGTGTTCGTTGGGGTTGTTGGCCTGAACGCGGGTAAGCCTGCGCTTGAAGCCATTCAGCAATACGGGATCACCTTGCTGTTGTTGGGCGTCGTGGTCACACTGATGCCGATGATCGTGCAGTTCCCGATCAATTATTTCGTCTTGCGTATCAAAAACCCGGTCGAGGCTTGTGCAGTGGTGACAGGGTCGCGGTCGGGTAATCCCGGTTTTGCAACGCTTTTGGAAAAAGCCGGGAATGCAACCCCGACGCCCGCGTTTACGATGACTTATGCGGTGGCGAACATATTCCTGACACTCTGGGGTCCGTTGGTTGTGGCATTCGTGCCGTAAGCTACATCAAAACGATCACGATGACCGAGCCCCACAGGGCCAGCAAGACGTTGCCCACGGCATAGCCAAGACCATAGCCCAGGGTTGGAACCTGGCTCTGCGCCGCTTCCTGCACGGCAGCCAGACCGGGGGCCGAGGTCCCTGCCCCGCAGCAGGTGCCCGCCAGAACGCCCTCGTTTATGCCAAAGACCTTGCACCCAACAATGACCGCCGACCCATGGGCCAACAACACGATGGCCACCGACCCGAAGATCAAAGATGGCCCGCTTTCGATCACCCCGGTCACAAAGCTCGGCCCCGAGGTGATGCCCACGCAGGCCACAAACACGCACAAACCAAGCGAGTCGAAAATCCACAGCGTTGCCTCAGGCACAAAGCCGAATGTGCGGTGGACCGAGCGCAACCACCCCGCCACCAGACCGCCAAGCAGCACGCCGACCGACGTCCCAAGCCCCAGTTCTATCGCGCCGTACTTCAACGCGGGGATACCGATCAACCCGCCCATCAGGATGAAAAAGGCCACAAAAACCATATCGGTCTTGCTGGTTTCACGGTCCAGATAACCAAGGCGTGCAGCGGCATCCTCGATATGACTGCGAGTGCCCGAAACGGTCAGCACGTCACCCTTGTGCAGGGTCACGCCGCGAAAGATTGGCAAACGCTCGCCGCTGCGCATGATGCCGCGCAGGTAGATGGTGCGCGCTTCGGGACGGGCGGACAGTTCAGCCAGGGTCTTGTTGACCACCTCGTTGTTGGTCACAACGATGTCGTTGGTTTGAACCGGCAAGTCCAGAAGTTCAGGATCTTCAACCTCTTCCCCCAATAAGGCGGTGTGTTCGATCAGATAGGATCGCACGCCGGCGATGGCGGCTATGTCACCCTCTTGCAGCACCATATCGCGTGTGGTGGGCAGGATCTTATTCCCCCGGCGGATACGATCGAAAAACGCGCGGACATGTTCGGGCACGCGGGCCTCAAGCTCGGAAATCCTGTGGCCGACGAATTCGGGATTGATACGATAAGCGCGGGCTTCGAAATCGCGGTGTTCGGACACCATCGGGGCGTCGTTGCTGTTCAACCCGGCCTCGTATTCTGCGCAGGCCTCTTTCAGCGACCTGCCATAGAGCCTGGGCGCCAGCTGCGTGTGGAAAATGATGGTCGCAATGACCCCGACGAAGTAAGCCACAGCAAAACCGGTGGCAATCTCACCGTCGAAAATGGCTTGCGCGGTCTCGTCGGCGCCAGCTTTGGCAAAGGCGTCAATGGCAACACCCAAGGTCGCGCTTTCCGTGACACCGCCCGCTAAAAGCCCCGCAGCAATTCCAACGGACAGCCCCATAAGCGGAGCTAACAGCACCGCGACCAACAGCGCCACAACACAAAGCAACACTGTGATGGCAATCTGCGGCAACGCACTAAAGTTCAAAGACCGAAAAAATTGTGGCCCGGTTCGGTACCCAATGGAGAACAGAAACAGTAAAAAGAACGCCTGTTTCAGGTCATCTGAAACGACCACACCGGTCTGGCCGACCAGAACACCGGCCAGAAGACAGCCCGCCACCGATCCAACGGTAAACGAGCCGATGGTGATCTTGCCTAGCGCATAGCCAAGGGCAAGGCTGCAGAACAAGGCCAGCGCAGGATGAGGGCCCAGGATCGACCCGATCAACTCCATGATAAGCTCCCCTTCCCTGCGGCTCTGCCTCAGCCGTGTAGCGGCAATCCTTTCGAGGCCCGATAGGCCTGTACATAGCCCACAGCCACCGCCCGCACGGCACGCCCAATTTGGCGATAGGCGCTATCGTCCAGATTGGCGAAAGAAACACGTGCCGACCAGTTCGGTGCATCAAAGCCCGATCCGTTCAACAGCACGATCCCATGGTCCTGCGCCAGCTTGAACGAGATATCCAGCGGGTGGACGTTTTCCTTGATCCACACCACCACCTCTTCGCCAACATATTTTCGCAGCCAGAATTCGAAATCAATGATGCCGTAATATTTGTCGAACAATGGGTTGTCGGGCACGTCGATACCCATCCCCTCGACCAGTTCATCGAAACGGTGTTTCAGGATACCCCAGCAGAACTTCTGATATCCCTTATCTTCGTCCATCAACTCGACCAGCGAAAACAGCGTCATCATCACCTGCTGCGGCAGGGACAGGCCTGCCGTGTGGTTCAGTGCAACATCGCGGCTGTCGGCGACGATCCGGTCGATGAACTTGAACGACGACGGATCGGGGGTCAGCGTCTCGTATCGCGCATTGACGACGGTCTTGGTTTCCTCCGGAGCCTCGGCAATCATCTTGTCGAAGATGTTGTTTTCGGCCACCAGAATGGCCCCCAGACGCCACCCCGTGCAGCCAAAATATTTAGAGTAAGAATAAACCCCGATGGTGTTCTCGGGCAGATGACCCATAACGGACTGAAAGTTTGGAACGAAGGTGCCATAGACGTCATCAGTCAGGATGATCAGGTCAGGCCGCCGGGTTTTGACGAATTCGACCAGTCGAGCCATGACCTCGGGGCTGATGGCGACCGAGGACGGGTTGCCCGGGTTGACCAGGAACAACGCTTTTACTTTTGGGTCGGACAATTGCTCAAGATCGTCATCGGTCAGCTGGAAATGGTCCTCTTCTTCCGAGGACACGTCCACCACATTCAGCCCGTAATCTTCAAGCACCGGCATTTCCAGGTAGGGCGTGAAAATCGGCGTGCCCAGCGCAATGGTATCGCCCGCACTCAGCAACCGTTGGTTTTTGAGCGCCTTGAAAATATAACACATCGCGGCAGTGCCGCCTTCGACCGCGTAAATGTCAAACTTGGCATCGGGCCGGTGCCCCGCGCACATCGCCCACATCACGTATTCATGGACGATGGCTTCGTTATGCGCCATGCACCGGTCCGGCATTGGATAATGATCACCGACGATGCCATCGGTGAGTTCCAGCACGAAATCGTCTGGGGTAAAACCGAATTTCTCAATCGCGAAATCCACCACAGCGGCCAGAGTATCTGCGCCCGGAGGGCCGTTCTTCGCGATCGAGTCCGCGCAATAGGCGTTGAGCCGATCATAGCAACCCGGCCCCTGCGGCATCCCTGCCAGACCGACCAGCGCTTCGTTGCGATGGCGCTGTGCTTCGGTCATGGCGAACTGACCCAGCAGGAAAAACGCCTCGCGCGCTTTGGAGGCGATCCAGTTTGGATTGCCACGCCCTGCGTTCAGATAAGGCAGCGCCATCTGGCGTGACTCTTTCTGCGCCAGCTTGATCAGTTCGTCTTTGATTTGAAAAGGACTTAGGTTTTCGAACTTATGCAGGTCCAGTGTTTCTGACATGGCATCAAACCCTTGCGTTAAAACAATCGGAAAAATTCTATCGGATCGTACGCAAGGATTCGCATGTGTGTAAACTGTGTAGCCAATCGCTGACGTTGGGATAACTGCGCAGCGGTCAGTTGATCCGGGTCGACGCCGCCAGCGCACCGGCCAGCGCATTCTGAATCTCGCCAGGGAATTCCCGCCCCATTTCATGCAGCCCTGCAGCAACCCAGCCCACAGTATGCCCCCGGCTACCAATGTCATTCGCCCGAACTATCGTCGGCGACGTGTGCTCGACGCTGACCAAAGCCATCGACCGCTCAATCTCACTTTCGGTCAGCACCATTTTGACGGCACTGAAAATATCCATCGAAACCTGCAAGGTCTGATGCTCAAGACGATGCGCAGCGCCCGTCAGCATACGGGTGCAAAAGGCTGACAGGAAATACCAGCGAAAAATGGAAAAGACACGGTCCTGCAACTCACCATGTACTGCGGCGCCATCTTTGGCTGCGCAGGCGACCTGTTCAAACGCGGCCTCGGCGGCTTTGGATGCCCGGAATATCTCGCGCTCGCGCTTTGCGATCGAGATGACACGCGGTGCAATCTCTGTTGCGGCTTCGTGGGATTCCAAATTCATAGATGTCCTCCAGCATCAAAGTCTAATGAGGACATGGAAATTCTAAAGGAAATCCGAATGCGATTTAACGCCATTTTTTGCAGAAAACATCCCTTTGTTGGCGAAATAAAAAAGTCACGACCAGCTATTTAACACAAACATAACTAGCGGAAAGGATGTAATTACCAGCAGGTATGTTGAAAACATGCACATTAAGATTGGGGCAATTTGCGCGGTTTCGACCGAAAGATACATAGAACTGACACGATCTTGTAATAGTTATGCCCATTTCCGCATCTATGAATACCTAATCCTGCTGATCAGTTTACGAGTTTGAATTTAACGAGGGGGTACGAGCGGGACCAGGGGGTGAGCGCCTGACCAACCGGACTCGCCTATAGGCAGAGCAGCTCCCCCCGCCGCTTACGGCCACATTTCACCGCGCCTATCCAGCAAATTGACCGGCACACAATACTGCTACGCACGTGGTTCTGGCCTTCATCGATAAAAAGCCCAATACTCGGATGAAGAGAGCTCATCTGAAATCAGGCAATACTTCCCAAATCGTTATGTCCAGACGCCACTATAACCTACCGCCCCTGACCACCTTGTCCGCCTTCGAGGCCGCCGCGCGGCATCTGAGCTTTAAGAATGCAGCCGAGGAACTGTCGGTCACGCCGGGCGCGGTCAGCCACCAGATCAAAGCGTTGGAGGGCGATCTGGAAACCACGCTGTTCCAGCGCAAGCATCGCGGCGTCGATCTGACCGAAGACGGCAACGCGCTTTACGAGGCGCTGTCGTCGTCATTCGGGCGTATCTCGAAAGTTCTGGCAACGATCCGTGACCGCAAATCTGGCGGCAAAGTCACGGTCGGATCGACCACGGCAGTGGCGGCGTTGTGGTTGTCACCCGCCGTGATCCGATTTTGGCGCGAAATGCCAGACGTCAACGTGGACCAGCTGTCGCAGGATCGCCCTTTTCGGGACCGACCGGATGTGGACTTCTTTATTCGCTACGGGCGCGACCCCGACCCGAACTTGACGCATACCCCCCTGTTCCGCGATCACCTGATCCCCGTCGCCAGCCCCGAGGTCGCGGACCGATTGGCTGGTGCTGACCTCGACGCGCTGGCAGCCGAACGCTTGATCCACATGGCCTCGGAAGACCGCACTTGGACCACCTGGCCGGAATGGTTCAAACAACTGGGATATGTGGGCACGATCCAGATTGACTCCAGGGTGAACAGCTATTCGGTTGCCCTGCAACTGGCGCGCAAGGGGGCTGGGCTGACGCTGGGTTGGCAACGGCTGATCCAGCCGATGCTGCAATCGGGAAAGCTGGTCGCCATTGGCCCGCACTATCTGACTGCGCCCAACCAATTCTACATTGTTGGCCGCCCGGACGAAGACCTCTCGGACAGCGCCCGCGCCTTAAAATCATGGATCATTCAAGAGGTTCAGGACGGTTCAGTTTAGATCAGATCACCCAGTGGTGAGGTTTTCTGATATTGAGAAAGGGTCACACCATCCGCCAATACGGAAAAGAACGCATCTAGCAACCCACAGGAGAGCCCGATGAACAAGCACAGCGCGCTGTCATCCGTTCTGAACGATGTGACCATCGCAAATGGCCTGCCGAATGAACACTATATCGACCCGGTTGTTTTTGCCGAAGAAAAGCGTTCGGTCCTCTTTGCCAATTGGTCCGGGATCGGGTTTGGTCTGGATGTCCCCGAGGTAGGCGATGCAAAACCCGTCGACTTTCTGGGTATGCCACTACTGATCGTCCGTGATCGCGACGGAGAGATCGGGGTTTTCCAGAACACCTGCCGCCACCGCGGCATGATCCTTGTGGATACGCCCCGCAAGATCGAAGGCGCGATCCGCTGCCCCTATCACAGCTGGTGCTACAGCCTGAAAGGTGAGCTGCGCGCTACCCCGCATGTGGGCGGCCCCGGTCAGAACAAGCACGAAAACGTCGATCACAAGGATCTGGGGCTGGTGCGTGTCCGGTCGTATGTCTGGCGCGATGTGATCTTTGTGAACGTAGACGGCAACGCACCCGAGTTTCAGGATGCCCATAGTGCCCTGCTGGATCGGTGGAAGGAATTCGAACAACCCCTGCATGACGGCGGCGAGATGGCCTCGTTCAAGCTGGAGGTCAAAACCAATTGGAAACTGGCGGTCGAGAACTATTGCGAAAGCTATCACCTGCCTTGGGTGCATCCCGGCCTGAACAGCTATTCCCGGTTGGAAGATCACTATAACATCGAAGTCCGCGGGCATTACTCCGGTCAGGGCACGCTGGTCTACCGGCAGCTAAAGGATCAGGACGGCACCACCTTTCCCGATTTTGAAGACCTGAGTGACAAGTGGGATGAAGGCGCGGAATATGTAGCCTTATACCCGAACGTCCTGTTGGGGGTGCAGCGCGACCATGCCTTTGCAATCTTGCTTGAGCCGGTCGACCACGAAAACACCGTCGAACATATCCGGCTGTACTATGCCAAAAGCGTTGAGGACACGCCGCATCTGGACGGGCTTCGCACCACAAACGCACAACAGTGGCGGGCCATTTTCGAAGAAGATGTCTTTGTTGTCGAAGGTATGCAAAAGGGTCGCCATGGGGTGCTGTTCGATGGCGGACGGTTTTCACCCGCAATGGACGGGCCGACCCATAACTTCCATCACTGGGTCGCAACGCAGATCGAAAACGGACGGGCGGAGTAACCTCTCGGCCGGCCCCTTTTGGCAGGAGGTCCAATGGAAAAAGACGAATTGGATCGCCTGCTGTTAAAGGCCCATGAGCAGGACGATCATGCTGCCCTGATCCACTATTACACAATGGCTGCGGATGAGCGCGAGGCGGCACAGGACATTGATGCCGCGTGTTTTTACCTAACCCACGCCTTTGTCTTCGCGCTAGAATCCGGTGCGCCCGAGGCCGAGACACTTAATGCACGCCTTGTCGCGCATGGTCGGGCACATCGTCTCGAATTTTAAGATTGGTGTCACGTCAGGGCGAATGCGCACCAGGCTATCCAAACTCCATGTGACCCCACGGGAAGCTGTTCAGACGTCTTAGGTCCCCTATAGTCAAATGAAACCGTCACGGTTGCTTTGGGAGGGGCAGGTGCATGGCGCACAGTGCGGAAATGCTGATCATTGGTGCCGGGTTCTCGGGGCTGACCATGGCAATCGAGGCACGCAAACGTGGAATCAGCGATATCGCCATCCTTGAAAAAGCGGGCGATATCGGCGGTACATGGCGCGAAAACACCTATCCCGGCGTGGCATGCGATATTCCCTCGCATCTGTATTCGATGGCCACGCACCTGAACCCGGACTGGAGCCGCGCCTATGCCGGTGGGGCCGAGATTCAGGCGTATCTGCAAAAGATCTGCTGGGATGAGGGCCTGTACGATCTGTGCCATTTCCACCAGCAACTGAAATCCGCGCGCTGGGACGGCGACCAATGGCAGGTGGAAACCGAGGGCGGGCAGCACTGGACGGCGCGCTTTTTGGTCTCGGCCATAGGAGCACTGCATCTACCGGATGTGCCCGACATACCCGGTGCTGACAGCTTTCCCGGGCCTAAGTTCCATTCTGCCGAATGGGATCACGACGTGGAACTTGTGGGTAAACGCATCGCGGTGGTCGGCACCGGTGCCTCAGCCGTTCAGTTTGTGCCTGAAATTGCGAAAACGGCAGCCCAAATCACCATCTTCCAACGGACCGCGCCCTACGTCCTGCCCCGCCCCGACGGGCCAATTGCACCGTGGGTTCGCAGCCTCTATAGGCGCATCCCCATCCTGCCCCGGATACGCCGCAAACTGATCTACTGGATTTTTGAGTATCGCCACCGTGTGTTTCGGGGTGAAGAGCGGATGGTCAACTTTGCCATGAAGATGTGGCGAAACGGGCTGGAGAAAGCGATAACTGACCCCGAACAACGCGAACGCCTGACCCCTGGCTACAGGATTGGATGCAAACGTATCCTCAGTTCGAATGACTGGTACACGGCCCTTGCGCGGGACAACGTGACAGTAATCCCGCACGGGGTGGCGACAATCGAGGGAGATCAGATCATCGCCGCAGATGGCAGCCGGACCCAAGCCGATGTATTGATCTGGGGCACAGGCTTTCATGTGACGGACGTGGTCGAGCGTCTGGACATCACCGGAACCGATGGCCTGACCCTGCGCCAAGCGTGGACCGATGGGATGCAGGCCAATCTGGGCACTGCCATCGCAGGTTTTCCGAACTTCTTTATTCTGTTGGGGCCACATACCGGATTGGGCCATAACTCGGTCGTGCTGATGATCGAAGCACAGGTCCGCCATATAGGCCGGGTGCTGGATCAGATGCAGCGCAACGGCTTACAGGCCATCACACCTGACGCCGCGAAACAAGAAGCCTTTACGCAGGAAATGCAGGACCGCCACTCAGACAGCGTCTGGCAAGCGGGCGGCTGCACCTCGTGGTATCAGGATGCCCAAGGCCGCAACACGACGCTTTGGCCCGGCACCGTATCCGAGTATGAAAAGCGCATGGCCCGATCCGGGCTGGAACAATATCACCCTGCCCCTCCCCCAGCCGGAGATCGTTGACATGACCACTCTTCTAACCATCGCCCTGCTGATCGTCGCATTTTTTGTCGGCATGAAACTGTGGACCCGCAAACTGACTCGCCAAGGCCAAATCCGAGTTCCGCAGCTTGGGGTCATCGCGCCCGTGAACGGCGGCAGCATCCATTATGTGGAAAAGGGCGATCCGTCGAAGCAGACCCTTGTCATGATCCACGGGCTGGCTGGGCAGTTGCAGCATTTCACCTATGCCTTAGTCGACATGCTGGCCGATGACTATCACGTCATCGCAGTGGACCGGCCCGGCTGTGGCTATTCGACCCGCGACAGTGCCGATCTGGGCCGTCTGCCCGAACAGGCGCGCATGATACAAGAGTTTCTGGACAGCAAGGACGTCACCGACGCTGTCCTTGTAGGCCATTCCTTGGGCGGCGCGGTGTCGTTGGCGATGGCGCTGGACCACCCAGAAAAGATCAAGGCCCTGGCTCTGCTAGCCCCTCTGACGCAAGTTTTGCCGTCGACACCCCAGGTTTTCAAACCACTGGAAATCCGCACGGAATGGCTACGCAGCCTGATCGGCAACACAATCGCTGTACCCGTGGCCGCCAAAACTGCACCACACACTCTGGACGTCGTTTTCGCCCCCGACCCTGCGCCTGCGGACTTTCTGGATCGTGCTGGCGGTGCGCTTGGACTGCGCCCGTCGGCCTTCATCACCGGATCGCAGGACGTCGTGGGGATTGATGACAGCATGGCGGCGCAGGTCGCCCGCTATGAGGAGTTAGCCGTACCCGGCGGCATTCTATACGGCACACAGGACGCTATACTTGCAGCCCACGCGCACGGCGATCCAATGATCCAGTTCGGCCTGTCAAACGAGTGGATCGACGGGGCAGGTCATATGATCCTGATCACGGCACCGGACACATGCGCCGCATTCATCCGCCAGATCGCAGAAACCAAGTATTTCGAAACCAAGGCGGCGCCCGAGACGGTTTGAACGGCGTAGAAAAGAATCCGGCTTTGACCGTGTTTTCCCTCTTGACCCGCCACAGCCCCTCGCTTAAATCGCCACTCACTCATGGCGGAGTAGCTCAGTTGGTTAGAGCAGCGGAATCATAATCCGCGTGTCGGGGGTTCAAGTCCCTCCTCCGCTACCAAAATCCCCTTGAAGATAAAGACATTACGTCCTGTGGCCAAAATCCTCCCTGCAGGTTATCCACCGGGACTGCAATGGGACAGCAACCCGGCGGAAGGGATTCTAACGCGGACCTAACTGATTGTCCTATCTATAAGATCGAATCCTCGGTCAGTCAGCATGCAGAACAAGCATTGGCCACCGCTGGCGTCAGCCCATGCGTCGCCAATCTGGCGCTTGGCTTCTTCCGAGTCGAAAAGATGCGCGCCCTTGTATTCGACAACCAAGATTCGCCCATCGTCGAGCATCGCTACAAAATCCGGATAGAACTTTCCGTGTGGTAGCTGGAGCCAGAAAGAGGTTTTCTTGTTCTCGATATTCCGAATCCAGTATTTCACCGTATCCAACCGGTCCAGATAGACGGCGCACTCGAACTCCTCGCCTTCGGCTTTCAAGTCGCCAATCAACGGGGTGTAATGCTTGTTGAACTTGGTGGCCCCGGCATAGGGCTGGTTGAAGGCGTAACTCTGCTCATCGAAGATCATGGACAGTTCTGCGCTGGTGGCAAACTGATCAGCGTGAGCGGCAAACAGGGCAGAGTAGTTGTCGGTTTCTCGATTGGATCGAAGATCGGAAATGAAACCTGCTACTACATTGCGCAGATCGCATTTGTTCCGTGCCAAGGTGTCCAAGTCATGGCCGCTGGCCAGCAGCTTGTTCAGGGCGCTCCCAAAAAACACCACCGCGCTCGGCTTGGTAATGTCAGGATGCTTTATACCCCGTCGATCCAGTTGGCCAGTCTGGGCAAAGTCCATGCTGGCTCTTGGATGACAGCAGCAAGCTCACCTTGGACGCGCGTGCAAAGTCGATCTCCACCTTGCCACTCTCGGATATGCCGATCTGACCAGCCTGGCTTTCATCAACGATCTTGAAACGGTTTGCGATATCCGAGGCGTCGCATTCATCAAGCCGTCAAGGTAGGTCAAGGAAATGCTCCTTGCTGAATAGCTGCAATTCGCCTTGCTTGCGGAAACCAAGCAACGGCACGATGAAGGGTGACTTCTCCTCTTCATCTGCCGCCGAGGTTTGGAAATCGTTGGACTTCGCATAAGCAACGAAAGAGCAGCAATTACGCCGAATTTTGCTTCCCCGAGAAGAATCGAGGAATCAATAACTACACATCTATTTGATTTACCAAGAAATATTTTTCGTGAATTGAGAGTGGTGCCCGGGGGCGGAAGTTCTGCTCCCGTTACAGGCACTTCTTCAGCCGGTCTCTCCAGCAAAACAAGGGGTATGCGACGGGCTGTGTCGCTGTCAACAGGCACCAT
>NZ_JBQFPY010000005.1:0-339325 GCF_056536625.1 Ruegeria sp. CJ9 | reverse complement strand
CTTATGCTCACCCATGATCCCCAGCGGATACTGAACAGGCATCTCCCAACCCGCAAAATCAACCAGCTTGCCTCCCAACTCAACATGGAGATCGTAGAGAGGAGTGCGTTTCGGTTCGGTGCTCATAATCCGGGCCTTTCGAATGCCGTTTTGAAAGATCACCGTGCGGTCTGCAATGGCAACCCTTTTACAATCAACACCAAGGTTCCCGGGACGCTATTGCGAGTCAACAGGATTTGCCATGATTGCCGATACAAAGCGTATACAGCCGCATGCAGCGGCTTTGTATCGTATAGGAAACTATTTTCCGTTGGGCAACGATCACATCGCGATATCGCGGGTCTGAAAACGAACACGCAAAACCTTTGACGAAGGTCGGTTTTTGCCCGCCCCCTGGCAAACGCCTCTGGCCCCTATCCAAATCCTGCCCTAAGACTTCGCCCAAGAGGAATTGCAATGTCACATATTACACTGGTGCGTCACGGACAGGCCAACACCACCGCACGGGATGAAGAAAGCTACGACAGGCTCAGCGATCTGGGCCATCAGCAAGCCCGTTGGCTGGGGGCACATTTGCAGGATACGCGCGCCCATTACCCGCGGGTCTATTGCGGCACGTTGCAGCGACATGTGGAAACTGCGGCCAGCATGGGCTTGCCTGACCCAATCCGGGACGCGCGCCTGAATGAGATCGAGTATTTCACCATCGCGCAGCTATATGAACAGCAGCACGGCGTGGCGATCCCCACCGACCGAGAGGGCTTTGTCGAACATCTGCCCCGCACCTTTGCCGCCTGGGCCAGGGGCGAGATCACGGATACGCCCGAAACCTTTGCGGAGTTCGAGACCCGTGTCTCGGACGCTTTGCGCGAGATTGGAACCGAGGGCGGACCGGCCATCGTTGTGACCTCGGGCGGGTTGATTTCGATGGTGGTACGGCAAGCGATGGGTCTGGATATCCCGGCGATGGCACGGGTGGCGCTGGCCATCATGAACACGTCGCTGCATCGCCTGCACCCGATCGGCGCGCAGCTAAGCCCGGTTCTGTTCAATGCGGTGCCGCACCTGGACTCGCCCGACAGGCAATACGCGCAAACCCACCTTTGACCTCGGAGGCCATTATGATGCAGCTATACTATGCCCCCCGCACAATCTCGGTCGCTGTTGCCATTGCGTTGGAAGAGGCCGGGCTAGAGTATGAAGCGATCCAACTGGATTTCGCTGGGGGAGAACAAACGAAACCAGCTTATAAACAAATCAACCCCAAGGGCCGGGTTCCGGCACTGGTGGTTGATGGCGGTATCCTGACCGAAACCGGCGCTCTGCTGGAATATGTCGCGGCCAAGGCGCCCGAAGCCGAATTGGTGCCCACCGATCCGGTCATGGCCGCCCGGATGCGCGAGGTGATGTATTACCTGGCCTCGACCATGCATGTGAACCACGCGCACAAATTGCGCGGCGCCCGCTGGGCCGACAAGAAATCCAGCTGGAAAGACATGACGGACAAGGTTCCACAGAACATGACCGCGTCCTGCGACTATATCTCTTCCAACGGGTTGCGAGGGCCGTTTGTATTGGGCGAGGCCGTCTCGCTGGCAGATGCTTATCTCTATGTGGTTTGCAGTTGGCTGGAAGTCGACGGCGTCAACGTCTCGGCCTTTCCCAAAATTCTGACCTTCCGCGCGGCGATGGAGGCACGTTCTTCGGTTCAGGCGGTGCGCGCCGCCGGAATGCTCTGACAAAAGGATAACGCATGACACATCTTTGGGTCCGGGCAGAACAACGCCCGAATGAAGAACGGGTCGGGCTGACCTCCGAAGGCGCTGCTGATCTGATCGCAGCCGGCATCCGCGTGACGGTTGAGGAAAGTTCCGTGCGCGCAATCCCGATTGATGGCTACAGAGAGGTCGGATGCGAGATCGCGCCCGAAAACTCCTGGCCTCGGGCACCACTGGATGCGATCATCTTTGGCCTCAAGGAACTGCCCGAAGACGGTACGCCCCTGCCCCACCGCCACATCATGTTCGGCCACGCCTACAAAGGCCAGCATTCAGGTCGTGCGCTGCTTGCGCGGTTCAAGGCCGGCGGCGGAACGCTCTATGATCTGGAATATCTGGTGGACGAAGCCGGCCGCCGCGTCGCCGCCTTCGGCTATTGGGCTGGATATGCGGGCGCTGCTGTGACGCTTAAGACCTGGGCAGCGCAGCAACGAGGTCAGCAATGCCCGCCGGTCGGTGTGTATGCCAGCAAAGACGCGCTGAACGCGGAGTTGCTGACTGAATTGGATGCAACGGGCGCAACTCGCCCCCGCGCCATTGTCATTGGCGCTCTGGGCCGAGTGGGCACCGGGGCTGCAGACTTATGCGAGGCCATGGGGGTCAGCGTTACCAAATGGGACATGGCCGAAACGTCTAGCGGCGGACCGTTCCCGGAAATCCTTGACCACAATCTGTTCCTGAACTGCATCTTTGCGCGCCCCGGCACCCCGGTCTTTGTACCGCGTGAGGCTTTGACCGCGCCGCGCAAGCTGACCGCTATTGGCGATGTGGCCTGCGACCCCGATAGCGATTACAATCCGGTGCCCGTTTATGACCGTGCAACCTCCTGGGACGCCCCTGCCCTGCGTGTGGCGACTGATCCGGTGATGGACGTGATGGCCATCGACAACCTTCCGTCAATGCTGCCGGTCGAAAGCTCGCAAGATTATGCCACGCAATTGCTGCCTTCGTTGCTGACCCTGACCAATCTGAACGCCGGTGTCTGGGGCCGGGCGGCGGCGACCTATAACACTCATATCGAAGGATTCTGAGCGATGACGATTCATTGGTGTGGCACCGGCCTGTCGGCCATCCCCGGCCTGCGCCGCCTTATTGAAGGCGGGCACAAGGTCACCGTCTGGAACCGGACCATCGAAAAAGCCAATGCCGAGGTCGGTGACCTGACCGACGACATCCACGCCTTTGACATCGATGCGCTGGGTGCGGTGCTGAAAAAAGGCGACGTGATCGTCTCGATGCTGCCGGGTGACTGGCACGTGCCGCTGGCCGAACTGGCCATCGCGAAACAGGCCAATTTCGTCTCGTCCTCTTATATCGCGCCCGAGATGCGTGCGCTGGACGACAAGGCCCGCGAAGCCGGTGTGGCACTGGTGAACGAGGTCGGGCTGGACCCAGGCATAGACCACCTGATGGCGCATGCACTGGTCGATGACTACCGCGCCTCGGATGCGTTCGATGCCCAGAACCACCTGAGCTTCATTTCGTATTGCGGTGGCATTCCGAAGAATCCCAACCCGTTCCGTTATAAATTCAGCTGGTCGCCGCTGGGGGTACTCAAGGCGCTGCGTTCGCCGTCCAAGTCGATCCGCGACTATGTTCCGCTGGACGTGGCCCGCCCCTGGGACGCAATCACCAGCTATATCGCGCCGCTGCCGACGCCCGAAAGCTTTGAGGTCTACCCCAATCGCGACTCGATCCCGTTCATGCAGCAGTACCACTTTGAAAAGCACTGGCCGGTCAAGGAATTTGTCCGCGGCACCCTGCGCCTGAACGGCTGGGCCGATGCGTGGTCTGATGTATTCCACGAAATCGAAACCCTGTCCGGCCCCGAAGGTGACGCGCGCTTGAAAGAGATGTCAGACCAGTTCTGGGAAGAAAACGCCTATGACAAGGGCGAACCCGACCGCGTGGTCCTGTGCGTCGGGCTGAAGGCGGAAAAAGACGGCATCCCGGTCTGGCACAAGACCTATGTGATGGACGCCTGGGGTGACGCGCGTGGCACCGCCATGGCGCGACTGGTGTCGATCCCGGTGTCGCTTGCGGTCGAGGCGGTCCTGAACCGCTCCATCCCAGCCGGCGTCCACGCCGCCCCCAGTGACCCGAAACTGGTACAGGACTGGATGGCCGAAATCGACACGCTGACTCAGCATCTTCAGATCGTAGACCAGTTGAAATGAACGGCTGACACCGCCCGTTCGAGAATGGGCCGCTTAAAGGTTAAAAAAGCCATCCCGAAATATCGGAATGGCTTTTGGTTTGTCTTGCATCGCGATCGGTCAGATGTAGCGCTCGATCACGGTGTCGATATCGCTGCGGTTGATGCCCAGTTCGGCGAGTTCGGAATCGTTCAAGCGGTTCAGATCTTGTGCGGCGCGTACGATGCTGGAACTGATCGCCTGCAACCGCATCGCCCGGTCGAACAACAACACGGAACTGGCATTTATCGACTGGTCGCGATTTGGGTTAAAATCAAACATTTTCTCCTCCAAGTAATTTACGATATTCGGCGCGGCCCGTGGATCAGTGTGCGGTGCCCGAGTAAGGCTTCTTGTGATAAACGCTCTCATAGGCGCGTTGCTTGATCTCACTGCGTGGGATGCCGATGTCTGCCAATTGACGATCACTGAGGTTTTCCAGTGCCCGAACGGATTTGGCAAAGATATCGCGGCGAAAATGTTCGACCCGTGCTTCGGCGTAATTCGAGAACAGACCGAAGAAGAGCCCCTTTTGCGGAGTAACTGTTTGTGCGTATCCCATGACTTTCTCCTTTAACTCTGAATTGCGTTTATCGTTGAAACAGAGAAAAGGGTTCGGGGTTAAAAGCGTCGGAGGGTTGGATTAAATCCGCTTAATCTTCGCAGGACCAGACGCCGACAACATGGCACGGTCAGGTGTAATCAGCTGAAATAAAATAATTTAATCAAAATCACTAATATCCAGCGCGTTTTTAACCAGAAACAAAACCGCGGCATCAAGGTCTTCACGCGCCAAAACTTGTTTGAACGACGCCGTCAATGCATCCGTTTCCCATGTCCGTACAGACAAGGCGATCCAGCCTGCCAGTTCCGCGCTGCGTTCAAGCTCAAGCTTGTAAATCTCCAGTATTTGTTCTTGCAATTCCGGCCATGTGGAACCGCCAACGGCAAGAACCTGAATTAGCTTCTGCTTATCTTCTGGCGACGAGTTCGCCTGCGCTAACGCCTGCCCAATCGCTTCTACTGCGTCTGCGCCGTCAACCTCGATCCCGGCCAGCGCCCAATCCGCTATGTTTCGGTCACCGGCACGCAACGCGGGCTGATACCGCTGTCGAACGAATGCCTGCGCGGCAGGATCGGATTGCATACCCAACAATCGAATGACAGCCGGCGCATAAGCAAGGCGATTTACATCGCGCAACTCCTGCAACAAAGACGCGGTTGTCACAACGTCCCGCACCTGTCGGGCAGTCGGATACGGTGCGCGATGAAGCTCTGCAAGCGCGGCATTGCGCAACAGCCTGTCTTCATGCGTCAGATATTGGCTAAAAAAAGTGACGCGTGCAGGGTTAGCCGTTTTTCCGACGATCCAGTGTTTACCCTGAAAACGCACCGCTTCTAGAAAAGCTGCCCGCTCTTGCGTCATCAGAAAACCTTTTGACCAGGCGCTTGCGAAGCTGCGGCCTGACTTGTCCACAGATCCGCTGCCGTAGATCATCAAAACAACTCTTTCAGGGTCGACGCGGAAGGCTGATCGCGTCACGCTGTCAACCAGGAATGGGATATCCGGTAGGGTCTCTAGCTGCGCGGGCGCGCCTTTCAGCACGGAAACCGAGGCGTACTTAAAGGGATTGGTCGGCGACGGCGCAGCCAGAACAATCACACGCGCAGACAGAATACGGTCTGCAAGAGAGTATTCCGGCAATGTTGTACAAACCGAACAGGCGTTCGAAACGCGCGGAGCGGCCATGCTGGCCACGGCAAACACAAGTCCCACTAGAATACGCCAATCGAGTCGCATGGTTCGAGCATCCACCGGTTTACGGCCCTGCTGCAACTATTCTTTGCGCCGCCGAATTGGCGGTCGAATTTGATGACCACCAGGCATGGGGAAAAGGCGCTTCGTTCAAACCGGCCTACATCAGATCGTTTTCCACGTCCTCGGCTGAAATCCCCAGCGCATCCAGACCGTTTTCTAGGTGATCCGACAGGTGTGGAGTGCCGATCAGATAATCGGCGCAGGGGGTCGAGGCCTCGGATTTTGCGGTTGCGATGGCTTCGGCCAGATCCTCGGCGAAAAAGCTTTCGCGTCCGATCCACATGACAGCAACCAGCTCGGCCTGCTCGTCCTCACCCATACGGTCGATAAAGGCGCGCAGTTCGCCCTCGGCGCGGTTCAGTTCGCGCCCCATCATGGCGACCTGAGCGATTTTTCTTGCCGAGATTTCCAACATGACCCAACTCCTCGTGTTCGCGGTTTCATCCTAGCACAACCACCTCACGGCGCCTGAGTCTTTGATCTTACGCAAACTATGCCAGCTTAAGGCTCGCGAATGCGGGAAACCGGGTGGTCGGGAATGGGGGCTGTACGAAACGGGCGGAACCGGGCCTTTTTCGCCTTCAACTTCACCGCCTGCCACAGGATCAGGAAAAACGCGCGGCGCGCACCAAAAGGTCGGCGCAGCAAAGACCTTAGGATCGTACGATTGGTCAGCGGAGCCCGCCGTCCGGTCAGGGTTGCAATCAGCCCACCATCGTCGCGCACGTAATCGATCCAGACACCCACCCGGTCCGGGCGATAGTCAAACCGGAAGGTATAAGACCCTTCGACCTTTTGAAACGGCGAGACATGCATCAGCTTGTCCGCCACGATCCGGTCCGAGGGTCGGATCGGCGCAAAGTTGGGGGTGTGGCACAGATAGCTGTGGCGCGTGCCATAGGTGTTTGTGACCTCGGCCACCACGGCGTAAAGCTGGCCGTCAACATCAAAGCAAAACCAGAAGCTGACCGGATTGAACACATGGCCGAACACTCGCGGCTGGGTAAGCAATGTCACGTGATCCGGTTGGGTCACGCCCATCTGGTCAAACTGCTCCCGCAGCCAGGCCGCACCGCGCCCCTGCCCTGGCTCACCCCCATGGTCGAGTTCCCGCCAGTTGGTGACATTAGTCCGGTTCAGGGAAAACAGCGCCGGAGTGGCCGGATGGCTTTCCGGGTCCAACAAGATGTAGTCGACGGAATAACGAAAGGCGTTCTGGATCGCGCCCTTGCGCCCGTGAAAGGTATGGCCTGCAACATGGTCGACCGTGTTCACGCAGTTTTCTCCGTTCTTCGTGTAAACCGTTCCGGCGGCATTCTTTTCCTCATGTGTTTCTATCAGATAGTACGATATTTGACGCGGCCCGGATCAAAAACAGCAAATAAAGTGATCCGTCTTGGGCTGGGCCGCGTAATGTGGTTATGTTTACCGAGATCGATACCGTGACCTTGGATGAACCGGCGGCCGAAAGGCCAGCACTGAAACCTCGGCGCGCAAGCAAACGCATCAGGGGCAAGCCGGTGAACAAAGCGGATGGCAGTTGCGACACCAGAACTGAGTGGGTGAGCCACGTCAGGCGAATTCGGGACGCGCAGGATCAGGCGGCCTTTGCCGAACTGTTCCAACACTTCGCGCCACGCATCAAGGCGTTCCTGATTAAGTCAGGGTCCGACGCCGCGCTGGCCGAGGAATGCGCGCAAGAGGTGATGGCGACCTTGTGGCACAAGGCGCATCTGTTCGATCCCACTCGTGCGACCGTGGCCACTTGGGTGTTCACGATTGCAAGAAACAAGCGCATCGACGTTCTGCGCAAACAACGCCGACCCGAACCCGAGGATCTGTGGTGGGGGCCTGAGGCGGAACCAGATCAGGACGACGTGGTCGCGCTGCAACAGGAAACCGCGCAGCTGCGCGACGCCATGGCGGCGTTGCCCGAGGCGCAAAGACAACTGATCGAACAGGCCTATTTTGGTGATCTGAGCCATCGAGAAATCGCATCTCAGACCGGGTTGCCGTTGGGTACGATCAAATCACGGATACGGCTGGCGCTGGACCGCTTGCGCCATGCGATGAATTGAGATGACGAAGATGAGCAACGATATCAAACATCACCTGACAGACGATCTGTTGATGGCCTACGCCGCGGGCAACCTGCCCGAAGCGTTCGACCTGATGGTGGCAACACACCTGTCCCTGTGTGACCACTGCCGCGCCCGGGCCGAAAGCTTTGACGCTGTGGGCGGATGTGTTCTGCAAGAGCAGGACAGCCCTACCAGCATGAGCGATGGGTCTCTAGCCGCAACCATGGCGCTGATCGCTCAGGGAGCCCCGATTGCAAAACCCGCACGTCCGGGATGCACGGTTCTGCCCGCGCCCTTGCAGGATTATGTCGGTGGCGATGTGAATGACATCAAATGGCGATCCATCGGCATGGGTGTAAAACAGGCGATCCTACCCACCACGAGCGAGGCCACCGCCCGCCTGCTATTCATTCCGGCCGGTGCGGCCGTGCCCGATCACAGCCATAACGGCATGGAACTGACGATGGTTCTGCAAGGTGCGTTCTCGGATGAGGTCGACCATTTCGGTCGTGGAGATGTTGAGATTGCGGATGAAAGCCTGCACCACACGCCGACGGCCGATATCTCAGAGGATTGCATCTGTCTGGCCGTGACTGACGCGCCTTTGAAGTTTACCAAGTTGATGCCGCGCCTGTTCCAACCATTCTTGCGAATCTGAAACACTGGGGTGGCTCGTGCTACACTGACCCTTCAATAGGTTCGGGAGACTTTTCATGAGAAATCATCTGATACTGACTGCATTGATCGCAAGCCTTACCAGCACGGCCTGGGCGCAGCGTGCAGCAGAAGTAAAATTCGAGCCCGGCAATTTCGGCACGATGGTGAATGGGGCAATTACCGGCAACGAGTATTTCGATTACATGTTGGGCGCGCAGGCTGGTCAGGAAATGTTCGCCGATCTCAAGGTCAGCGACACCAATGGCAATGGCGTGATTTACTTCAACATCCTGCCACCCGGCAGTGACGGCGTTGCGATCTACAACGGCTCTATCGATGGCAACACCGCCCGCATCGACCTGCCCGAAGACGGAGATTATACGATCCGCGTCTATCTGATGGGCAATGATCGGGATACTGATAAGACAGTCGGCTACAATCTGGATCTGTCGATCCAGTAAAGCCTAGCCTTCGGATTTGCCTAGCGGTACCACATTATTGTGGTCGTCCGGGGCAAGCTCTTCGAAATCGAAGTTGTCCAACCGCTGTGCCCGACGCCCGGCTTTTTCGGCGCTGATCTTGATTTCCGAGATATCCTTGACTGCCTGTCCGAAATGGCGATCAAGGTTCGAAACACGGTCCCCCAGACGCTCCACATCCTTGTGCAACAGGCCCAGTTCCTTGCGGATTGCCCCCGCCTGTTCTCGCATACGCGCGTCTTTCAAGATCGCTCTCATCGTGTTCAGCGTCGCCATGCAGGTGGTGGGGGAAACGATCCAGACTCGCTTGCTGAAACTCTCCTGCACCAGTTCCGGGAATTTGGCGTGCAACTCGGCATATACCGCCTCGGACGGAAGAAACATAAGCGCGCCGTCGGCGGTTTCGCCGTCCAGAATGTACTTCTCGGCAATATCGTTGATGTGCTTGCGCACGGTGCTGCGGAACATCTGAACCGCCGCTTTCAACTCGGCATCATTGGTCGAGCCGATCAGTGCCTCATACGCCTCCAATGGAAACTTGCTGTCGATTACAATCGGTCCCGGCGGGTTCGGCAAGTGGATCAGACAATCTGCGCGGCGACCATTCGACAGGGTCGCCTGCAATTGGAAACTGTCTGACGGCAAAGCCTTGGAGACGATATCGTTCAGCTGAATCTCCCCAAACGCGCCGCGTGTCTGCTTGTTCGACAAGATATCCTGCAGCGACAGCACATCGCCCGACAGCTTGGTGATATTGTCCTGCGCTTTGTCGATGGCGGCCAGACGTTCCTGCAATTGTGTCAGAGACGTCGCGGTCTGTTTCGACGAGCCATGCAGCGATTCCTTCATTCGCTCCTGCATCTCGGCCAAAGCCCGAGCGGATATCATCGCATTGTCTGCCAACCGGTCATTCATCTGCTGCTGCACCGAGGACAGGCGCGATTCAACCGTCTGGATCACCTGCACCTGCGCATTGGCCTGTGTATCCGACACATGCTGCAAACCACCGCGCAACTGTTCCTGGCCCTGCCCCAGTTGCTGCACGTGTTGACCCAAATGCGCCATCTGCCGCACCAGCGGTTCTGCCATTCGGGCGGAACGGTTGGCTGCCCGCAAGGACAGGAATAGCAGCAGCAGAATCAATGCCACCACTCCACCCGCGATCAGCACCACAGGGTCGTTCAAAGCCATTTCTGTGCCAGCAATCTCGATCATGTCGCCTCGGATGTTCTTGTTTTATTCTTCATAACCCGGTGAAGCGCCGGGATCAACTGCGCCCGAACAGGCGTTCGATGTCGCTCAGCTTCAGTTCCACATAAGTGGGTCGCCCATGATTGCACTGGCCGGAATGGGGAGTCGCCTCCATCTCGCGCAGCAGGGCATTCATTTCCTCGGCCCGCATCCGACGGCCAGACCGGACCGAGCCATGACAGGCCACCCGGCTGAGGATTGCTTCGATCCGCGCCTGCACCGTTTGGCTTTCGCCTTGATCGGCCAGTTCATCCAGAATATCTAGGATCATTGCACGGGCATCCACTTCGCCCAGAATGGCAGGTGTTTCGCGCACGGCGATGGCGCCGCCGCCAAAGGGTTCCAACGTCAGCCCAAGGCGCGACAGGTCATCCGCAACCGCCATCAGACGCGCGCAGTCGCCTTCGGACAGCTCGACGATTTCCGGGATTAGCAATGCCTGCGCGGCGACGCCGTTTTCGGTCATCTGAGTTTTTAGCTTTTCATAAACCAGCCGTTCATGCGCGGCGTGCTGATCGACGATCACCATACCATCAGCGGTCTGGGCAATGATGTAGTTCTCATGTACTTGCCCGCGCGCCGCACCCAAGGGCAGGTCCTGCATCGGGGGCTCTTCTTCTGTGGTCGAAACTGGCGGAACCGCCTCCACGATGCTACCGCTATAATCGCGGGAGAGTTCGGCAAAACCCGGCGCCTGCGCCTGAAACGCGGCCTGCCGGGCTGCGGGCGAAGGACGATCCATCTGATACACCCGGGCGGGAGTGGGCTGTGCCGGTTCGGGCCGCATCGCGCCCAGCGTTGCATTGGCCACGGTCGAGGACGCTCGGTGCCCGGCCTCGGCCAACGCATGCCGCAAGGCCGAGACGATTAGCCCCCGCGCCACGCCGGGATCGCGGAACCGAACCTCAGACTTTGCCGGGTGAACATTTACATCCACCAGCATCGGGTCACAGTCGATGAACAGCGCCGCCGCCGGATGCCGGTCGCGGCTGAGAAAGTCGAAATAGGCCGCCCGCAACGCACCGGTCAACATCTTGTCGCGCACGGGACGGCCGTTGACGAAGAGATACTGCGCCACTGCTGCGCCACGCGAATAGGTCGGCAAGGCAGCATAGCCATACAAGCGAATACCCTCACGAGTCGCATCGATCTGCAATGCGTTCTCGGCAAACTCGCGCCCGATCACGCGGGCCAGTCGGGCGTGCAACGCATCGAACAGATCGCCATTTTCGCGATCGGCGCGAAAGGTCACGCGACCTTCACCCCCGCCCGAGACATCGCGCAGCGTAAAAGTGATGGCGGGCTCGGCCATGGCCAGACGTTTGACCGTATCAGTGATCGCCTGCGCCTCGGCCCGGTCGGTGCGCATGAATTTCAGCCGAGCGGGCGTGGCAAAAAACAGATCCCTCAGCTCGACCACCGTGCCTGCACGCAAGGCGGCGGGTTTCACCGCCTCCATCTTGCCACCAGATACATATATCTGGGCCGCATCTGACCCCGGCACCCGACTGGTTATGTTCAGCCGCCCAACCGCACCCAGCGACGGCAGCGCCTCGCCCCGGAAGCCGAACGTGTGAATGTTCAGCAGATCCGACCCGTCGATCTTGGATGTCGCGTGGCGCGAAAGGGCCAGTGGCAGATCATCCGCCGAAATCCCGCACCCATCATCCGTGACGCGAATCAACGTCTTGCCACCATCAGCGATATCGATGGCAATCCGGGTTGATCCGGCGTCGACGGCGTTTTCCACCAGTTCTTTGACAGCTGAGGCGGGGCGTTCCACCACCTCACCCGCAGCGATGCGGTTGATTGCAGCATCGTCAAGTTGACGGATTACGGGGCGGATTTCGCTGATATTGGGGTTTGCCTGCACCATACCACCAGACCTAGCATATGCGCACACGATTCTGCCACTGATTTGGCAGTCCTATTTTTAGGAGGGAGGGGGCGTTCGAACAATCGCGCTGCGCCGATGTCAACAGACGGCAAACCTTGCCACGATTGTCCGAACGATCCAAGTGAGTGGTGGTCATTCAGAAATTTATTGCGGCGGGCCTAACACGAAACGCGGCGCGACAATCATTAACTCTGTCCTTGCTGGGCGTCTGGGCGAATTTCAGCCGACCCCTCGCATTGACCAACAGCGGGAAAGCGCCGTGTCAAGTGGCTTGGGGCGCTCCGGCACGGGAGCGGCACGGGCCCCACAATGCGGCGCAGGCCAGGATCAGGCCGGACATGGTTGCGATCATCCCTGCCGCGCTGACCGCATCCGTACTGCCCAACCAAAGCGGCCCGTAGCCCGCCAGCACATAGCCCGATATTGCCGACACGCTGGCGAAAATGACGCTCCAGGCGATTTGGGTTTCCAGCCGATTTGTCATCATCCGCGCCGCCGCCGGGGGGCAAATGAACATGGCGATCACGATAATTGACCCCACTGCATCAAACGCGGCCACGGCCGATATTGCAGCCACGATCACCAACGCCATACCCAGCGCGCCGGTGCGAATGCCGATGGTGCGTGCGAAGCCTTCGTCGAAGGTCGAAATTTTCAACGGACGCCAGAACAGCCAGATGAACAGGACCACCCCGACCAGCGTCAGCGCAATCCGCGGCAGCTCCGGCGGCAGCCCGGCCAAAGCCGTCAGGTCCAACAGAGATGACCAGCCCACAGCATCCAGCCAGATCAGGCTTTCCAGATTGCCATATAGCGCATGTTCCACGTCCAGATGCACGGTCGAGGTATCGGTCTGCTCCAGCAGCAGCACACCGCCTGCGAACATGGTGGTGAACACCACGCCCATCGCAGCACCGGGTTCAATCTGGCCCAGCCGCCGGATCGCCTCGATCATCACAACGGCAACAATGGCTGCACCCGCCGCGCCCAGCATCATGGGCCAGGTCGAGATCGCTCCGGTCAGCAGAAAGGCCACAACGATGCCGGGCAGCACCACGTGGCTGATTGCGTCCCCAATTAGGGCTTGTTTGCGAAGTACAAGAAAATTCCCCGGCAGGGCGCAGGCGATGGCGGCGAAGATCCCGATCAACAGAGGCGTCAGGGACAGGGGGACAAATTCTTCACCGCTCATGGCTGGACCTCCTGCGGGCCACCGATCAGGCGGTCGATATCCGCGATCTGATCGCGGGTCAGCACCGTTTCGATATCGCGCAGCCCGTCATAAAGCGCCGCCGTCGCCTCATGCGCCTGATCCGCGCGCACGATTTCCCACCGTTTTTCGTCGCGCAACGCCTTGGCGGCACGGGCTTTACCAGCCTCGGTAGCAACGCCATCGGCGCGGGCAAAGCCAGCGCGTTTCAGCAGGCGCAGGGTCAGCGGTTCATAGATTTTCTGACCTTGCGCCAGCGCCAGCAATCCTTGGCGGATATGCACCCGACGCTGGAATCTCAGATGTTGCAACACCGCCGCCAGAACACCGCGAACAGGTGCAAACAGTAGGGACAGCGCGAAAAAGCCAAAACTGACCAGCACAATGATCGGACCGGTCGGCAGGTTCGGCGCCGAGGCCGACAGGGCCGCGCCCAGATACCCGGCCAACCCACCCGCCAAACCAGCGAGCAAAACAACTCGGTCCGAGCGGTCGGTCCAGAACCGCGCGGTCACGGGCGGTATGATCAGCAATGCCACAATCAGGATCAGCCCGACGATCTTCAACCCGACAACGGTGACGGCCATCACCAATCCCATCATCGCCAGATCAATCCGATGCACAGGCAGACCCCGTGCGGCGGCATATTCCGGGTCAAACGCCACCATGGTCATCGGTCGGCGGATGATCATCACCAGAACAAGCGTAGCGGCCCCGCCAATCGCAATGATCAGCGCATCCGCCCACAACATCCCGGCAGTGGAGCCCAGCAAGAACCCTTCGAGCCCCGCCTGACGACCAACGCCCATGGTTTGAATCACGGTCAGCAGTACGATGCCAAATCCGAAGAAAACGGACAGCACCGCGCCGATGGCAGCATCTTCGGCCAGCCGCGTGCCCCGGGTCAGCCAATTCATACACAGCAGACCAATCCAGGCCGAGATCGCCGATCCGGCAAGCAGACCGATCAGATTGCGTCCATCGCCGCCAAAAGCGACCAGCACCATGAAGGCCAGGCACACGCCGGGCAGGGTCGCATGGCTGATCGCATCGCTGACCAGCGCGCGCTTGCGCAGAAACAGGAAAGTGCCGGTCACCCCGGCGGATACGCCCAGCAAGGTCGCACCAATAGCAACCAGCGTGGCGTTATAGCCAAGCTGCAGGCTCAGAGCATCCCAAAGCATGATTTACCCCAGCGCGCGTGAGATCTGGTCGATCTGCGCGGTGGCCAGACGGCCCCCATAGGCCGATTGCAGGGTTTCGGCGGTAAAGGCCTCGGCCACTGTTCCCTCGGCCACCTTACGGGTGTTGATCAGGAAGACGTGGTCGAAATAATCGGTAACGGTGGCCAGATCGTGATGCACGACAACGACGGTCTTGCCCGCCTCTTTCAGCGATTTCAAAACCGCGATGATGGCCTTTTCTGTGGCCGCATCGACCCCGGCAAAAGGTTCGTCCAACAGGTAAAGATCAGCCTCTTGCGCCAATGCGCGGGCTAGAAAAACCCGTTGCTGCTGACCGCCGGAAAGCTGGCCAATCTGACGATCCGCGAAGTCGCGCATGCCAACCCGGTTCAGGCAATCCATGGCCTGCGACATATGTCGGGCTCGAATGCGGCCCAACAGGCCCAACTGCCGCGACAGGCCCATCAGAACCACGTCGATCACGCGAGTCGGGAAATCCCAGTCCACACTGGCGCGCTGCGGGACATAGGCGATGCGGGCACGCTGCTGCTCCAGCGGTTTGCCAAAGACAGTGACCTGCCCGGAGAGCGGCGATACGATCCCCAATGCGGCTTTGAGAAGGGTCGATTTCCCCGCGCCATTAGGTCCGATGATCGCCGTCATCGCACCGGTCTGCACGGTCATATCCACCGAGAACACCGCAGGTTTCTGGCCATAGGAAACGGTCAATCCGCGAATGGCCAGAGGGCTCTCGTCCAAACTGTGCCCGGTAATTGAAACACCCTGATCAGCGGCCAGTTCCAGCATCATTCAAAACCCCGCCGATAGTTTGCCGTTCATACCCCGATCAGGCACATCCGCGCCCAGCGCCCCGGCGATGACAGTGATGTTGTGATCCAACATGCCAACATAAGTGCCTTCATACGTGCCAGGCTCTCCCATGGCGTCGGAATACAGCTCGCCGCCCACACCCACGTCGTGACCTTTGGCAGCAGCTCCTTCGATCAGCGCCCGCATCGACCGGTCAGAGACCGAGCTTTCAACGAACACCGCTGTCAGCTGCTGATCGACCAACGTATCCACCAGCTCTCCGATCCGGTTCAGCCCGGCCTCAGATTGGGTCGAGATGCCCTGAATGCCCATCACCTCATAGCCGTAAGCCGCGCCGAAATAGCCAAAGGCGTCATGCGCGGTGACCAGCACGCGGTTGTTTTCGGGAACAGCTGCAAGCGCCTGATTGGCATAGGTGGTCAGCGTATCAAGCTCGGCCAAATGCGCTTCCGCATTAGCGGCAAAAATATCCGCCGCTTCGGGGCGCGCTGCGGTCAGGGCCTCTTGCACCTCAATCACCACATCACGCCACAGGGTCGGGCTCATCCACACATGCGGGTCGTATTTGTCGGCATAATCGTCATGCCCACGCAGTTTGGACTTGTCGATCCCTTCAGCCACGGCCACCACAGTGCGTTTGCGGCCGAGGTCATGGAAGAAATCTTCCATCTGCGCTTCCAGATACAGACCGTGCCACAGGATCAGGTCCGCACGGGTCATCGCAACGATATCGCTGCGGGTCTGGCGATAGGCATGCGGATCGACTCCTGGACCCATCAGGCCCTTCACCTCGACCTGGTCCCCGCCCACCTGACGCGCGGCGTCAGCAATCATACCGGTGGTTGCGACCACTTTCAGTGGTGTCTCGGCCCAAGCCGTCAGAGGCAAAGCAGCCGCAAATGCCAGCGCTGCAAGAAAGCTGCGACGAATCATAGTCAGATCCCGATTTGGTGTCCTGTTGAGAATGAATATGCGAACCATTCGCAACTAAGTCAACGCTATTGCGAATTATTCGCAAGAAAATGCCTATTTTTGTCCATTTGGTCAAAAAATTTGCAGATCGAACCTTGCTGCACCTTCCCTTTACGTGCGGCTCGTGCGATTTTGGCGCAAACCTCCCAAAGGACGTGACTATGGATACGCAGAGCTCAGAAAGCCCCGTGCGCACCGCGCATCTGCCGCAAGTGACCGAACCCAGAAACCCCGGCATGGATCTTGATCTGGATTGGGTACGCGCCGTGCAGGCCAATACCTCGGCCATCGAACGCCGGGCCGCGACGCTGCCCGGTCGCCGCTCGGTTAAAAAAGAGTATCAGGCCGCGTGGCTGTTGAAGGCGATCACCATGATCGACCTGACCACCTTGTCCGGCGATGACACCGTGGGCCGGGTGCGGCGCCTGTGCGCCAAGGCGCGTCAACCGGTGGCACCTTCGGTATTGCAGGCGCTGGACATGCCGCCGATCACCACCGGGGCTGTCTGCGTCTACCACGACATGATCGGCACGGCGGTTGAGGCGCTGAAAGGCACCGGCATTCCTGTTGCGGCTGTGTCAACCGGTTTCCCGGCGGGCCTTTCGCCGTTCCACTTGCGTGTAGCCGAAATCGAAGAAAGCGTAAAAGCTGGCGCCGAAGAGATCGACATCGTCATCTCGCGCCGCCACGTGTTGTCCGGAGATTGGCAGGCGCTGTATGATGAGATGAAAGCCTTTCGCGTGGCTTGCGGTGATGCGCATGTAAAGGCCATCCTTGCCACCGGAGAGCTGGGCAGCCTGCGCAACGTCGCGCGCGCCTCGCTGGTCTGCATGATGGCCGGGGCGGACTTCATCAAGACCTCGACCGGCAAGGAAAGCGTCAACGCCACCCTGCCCGTGTCGCTGGTGATGATCCGCGCGATCCGCGACTATTATGACCGCACCGGGTATCGCGTTGGCTATAAGCCTGCGGGTGGCATCTCGAAAGCAAAGGACGCGCTGGTTTACCTGTCGCTGATCAAGGATGAGCTGGGCGACCGCTGGTTGCAACCGGACCTGTACCGCTTTGGCGCGTCGTCCTTGTTGGGCGATATCGAACGGCAATTGGAACACTATGTGACCGGAGCCTATTCGGCCGGTTACCGTCACTCGATGGGCTGAGGACAGAACAATGACAGTCAAAGAGATTTTCGAGACCATGGACTACGGCCCCGCCCCCGAAAGCGCCGCCGAGGCACTGGCCTGGCTGGTCGATCAGGGTGATAAGTTCGGTCACTATATCGACGGTGCATTCACCAAGCCCGGCAAAGGGTTCGAAAGCCGCAACCCCGCGACCGGAGAGGTGCTGGCCAAGCTGACCCAAGCCAAACAGGCCGATGTGGACGCAGCCGTTGCCGCCGCCCGCAAGGCGCAACCGAAATGGGAAAAGCTGGGCGGTGCGGGCCGTGCGCGATACCTCTATGCCATTGCGCGGCTGTTGCAGAAACACGCGCGCCTGTTTGCCGTGCTGGAAAGCCTCGACAACGGCAAGCCGATCCGGGAATCGCGCGACATCGACATCCCGTTGGCGCAGCGGCATTTCTACTACCACGCGGGCATGGCGCAGCTGATGGAAAGCGAATTGCCCGATGCGCAGGCGTTGGGTGTGTGCGGGCAGATCATTCCGTGGAACTTCCCGCTGCTGATGTTGGCATGGAAAATCGCCCCTGCGATCGCGATGGGCAACACCGTGGTTCTGAAACCGGCTGAATACACCTCGCTGACCGCGCTGCTGTTCGCTGATATCTGCTCCCAGGCCGGTTTGCCGAAAGGCGTGGTCAACATCGTCACCGGCGACGGTGCCGTGGGCGAAATGATCGTTTCCACAGACGTGGACAAGATCGCCTTTACCGGCTCGACCGTTGTGGGCCGTCGCATCCGCGAAGCCACTGCGGGCTCAGGCAAAGAACTCACTCTGGAGCTGGGTGGCAAGTCCGCTTACGTCGTCTTTGACGACGCCGATATCGATTCAGCCATTGAAGGTCTGGTCGACGCGATCTGGTTCAACCAAGGCCAAGTCTGCTGCGCAGGCTCGCGCCTGTTGGTGCAGGAAGGCATCGCCGACCGCTTCCACGAGAAACTGCGCGCGCGGATGGACAAGCTGCGCATTGGCGACCCGCTAGACAAATGTATCGACGTGGGCGCGGTGGTGGACCCGGTTCAGTTGCAGACCATCAAGAGCATGGTCGAAAGCAACACCACCGGTCACGTTCATCAGGCGGCCTGCGACCTGCCCGCCAATGGGTGCTATTACCCACCGACGCTGATCTCGGGGCTCGAAACCTCGGACCCGCTGATGCAGGAAGAAATCTTTGGCCCGGTACTGGTATCGTCCACCTTCCGCACTCCGGAAGAGGCGGTCGAGCTGGCCAACAACACCCGCTACGGGCTGGCCGCGACGGTCTGGACCGAGAATGTGAACCTTGCACTGGATATTGCGCCCAAACTGGTCGCGGGCGTGGTCTGGGTCAATGCCACCAACCTGTTCGATGCTGCCGCCGGATTCGGCGGTGTGCGCGAAAGCGGCTTTGGCCGTGAAGGCGGTTGGGAAGGTCTGGCGGCCTATACCAAGCCCAAGGGCAAGGTCAAACCGCTGGCCAAGGTTGAGGCGACCCTGGGCGAAGGTGCTCCGGTTGATCCCATCGACCGCACCGCCAAGATGTATGTCGGCGGCAAGCAGGCAAGACCCGATAGTGGCTATTCCAAACCTGTCTGGGGTAAATCCGGCCTTTTGGGCCATGTGGGCCTAGCCAACCGCAAGGACGTCCGCAACGCGGTTGAAGCTGCGGCGGGCGCCAAGGGCTGGTCTAAAACCACTGGCCATCTGCGGGCGCAGATCTTGTATTATATTGGTGAAAACCTGTCGGCCCGTGCTGATGAATTCGCGGCTCGTCTCGATGCCATGACCGGTAAGAAGGATGGTGCGAAAGAGGTCGAGGCCTCGATCCAGCGCCTGTTCACCGCTGCCGCCTGGGCGGACAAATATGACGGTCAAGTGCATGGCGTTCCGATCCGGGGCGTTGCCATTGCCATGAAAGAGTCCGTTGGTGTCATCGGCGCGCTGTGCGCGGATGAGGCACCTTTGCTGGGTCTGGTCTCGGCCATGGCCCCGGCGATCGCTATGGGTAACCGGACAGTTCTGGTTGCGTCCGAGCCCTATCCGCTGGCAGCAACCGACTTCTACCAGATTCTTGAGACGTCCGACGTGCCCGCAGGTGTGGTCAACATCCTGACCGGCAGCCACGTGGAACTGGCGAAACCGCTGGCCTCACACCTGAACGTCGATGCGGTCTGGTCGTTCTCGTCCACTGATCTTTCACAAGAGATCGAGGTCGTTTCGGCCGGAAATTTGAAACGGACCTGGGTCAATAACGCGACGGCATTTGATTGGGGCGTGGACCATTCGCGCCGCTTCCTGCAGGCTGCAACCGAAGTGAAAAACATCTGGGTGCCCTACGGCGAGTAGGGCTCCCGTTTTAGGGAGGCCCACATGGATTTTTCAGGACAGACCGTCATCGTCATTGGCGGCACCAGCGGCATCAACCGCGGCATTGCCGAGGCGTTTGCGGCCTCGGGGGCCAAACTGGCCGTTGCCAGCCGGTCGCAGGACAAGGTCGATGACACGCTTGCCGCGCTAAAAGAGGCCGGCGCAGCCGAAGTAGTTGGCGCAGCCTTTGATGTGCGCGATGCGCAGGCAGTGGCGGACGGGCTGAAACAATTCCATGACGCCTTGGGTGATTTCGACGTTCTGGTCTCTGGCGCGGCGGGGAATTTCCCGGCCCTGACCTCCGAGATGTCGGTCAATGCGTTCAAGACCGTGGTGGATATCGACCTGATAGGCACCGTTCATGTGATGAAGGGGGCCTATCCTTACCTCAAACGCCCCGGCGCCAGCATCATCAATATCTCGGCCCCACAGGCGTTTCTACCCTACGAAGGGCAAGCCCATGTTTGCGCGGCCAAAGCCGGGGTCGATCAGATCACTCGCACCCTGTCGATGGAATGGGGGGTCGAAGGCATCCGCGTGAACTCGGTGGTGCCAGGATTTATTGAAGGAACTGAAGGCGCACGGCGTCTGGCACCAACGGAAAACGCCCACGAGGAACTGCGCCGCGATGTGCCGCTGGGGCGTTGGGGAAATACACAGGATGTAGCCAATGCCTGCCTGTTCCTCAGCTCGGACATGGCCAGCTATATCAGTGGCACAGTTCTGTCCGTTGATGGCGCGCTGTATCAGCGCGGGTCCGGCAAGTTCGGGCAGATGATGGGGCAGATGCTGCGCAGCGCAGCGGGGAAAAAGGGCTGAGCGTTGCTCAGCCCCCTTTGATCAGTTTGTGGTTTCCAAACCTTCGGGTTTGCCGACAACAGTGAAATGCAGCCCCTCGGGGTCCAGCAATTCACTGGCCACGCGGTTCACCTCGTCCAACGTCACCGCGTTCACCTTGTCGTTGCGGGTGGCGATATAGTCGATGGGCAGGTTTTCCATCTGCATACCGACCATGATCCCGGCGATCGGGCCATTGCCATCAAACCGTAACGGATAGGCTCCGGTCAAATAGGTCTTTGCGTCGTCCAACTCTTTTTGAGTCACACCTTCGGTCGCGGCACGCGCCCACTGGTCGCGGATCACCTCGACCGCTTCGGCGATGCGGTCATTGGCCGAGGACACCGAGCCCAGATAGACCGAAGCCAGATCCTTGGGTACCAGATAGGTCGCGACGCCATAGGTCAGGCCACGCTTTTCGCGCACTTCCTGCATCAGGCGGCTCTCAAAACCACCGCCACCCAGAATGTGGTTCAGAACAAAAGCGGCAAAGAAATCCGGATCGTCCCGGTCGATCCCCGCGTGGCCGAACAGGGCCACGGATTGCGGCGTATCGAACTCGACCACGCTGACGCCACCGGGGATGTCCACGTCAGCACGGCCCGGAATGGGTTTGCCCGCCTCGGGCAGATCCGCCAGCAACGTGTCCAGTAACGCGCCCAGCTCATCGGGGGTGATATCGCCCACCGCACCTACATAGAGCCGGTCCTTGGCGAACACATTGTCATAGGCGGTGACCACATCATCACGGTTCAATGCGCTGACGCTTTCGATCGTGCCTTTGCCCTCGGACCCATAGGGGTGATCGCCATATGCCATCTGTGCAAAATTGCGCCCGGCAATGTCATTGGGGTCAGTCTGGTCCGAGCGCAGCCCGGACAGAATCTGCGCCTTCACCCGCTCAACCGCGTCTTCATCGAACCGAGGCTCGTGGATCGTGGTGCGTAACAGGTCGATGACTTCGCCCCGGTTCTCAGTCAAAAATTGCGCCGAAATCGAAACGGAATCATCCGACGCATTGTACCGGAACGAGGCCGCCAGTGATTCCAACTCGCGCGCATAGGTGCGGGCGTCCATGTCACCTGCGCCTTCTTCGATCAGACCGCTCATCAGATAGATGGCGCCGCGTTTGCCGGGCTCATCCAGCGAGGTACCACCGCGAAAACGTAGTTCCAGCGCGGTGAAGGGGATCGAGTGATCCTCGACCAGCCATGCGGTGATACCGCCGGGTGAGGTGACCTCTTCGATCTCGATCTCGGCCCATGCGGGCAGCGCGATGACAACGGCGATCAGGGTTGCAAAAATCCGTTTCATTGCGTCACCTCATCGTCGCGCATCAGCCATCCGGTGACCGACGCCTCGGGCTGTAGAACCTCACGGGCGGCGGCGATGATTTCTTCCCCGGTCACGGCCTGCAGGATATCGGGCCACGCCTGTACATCCTCGACCGTCAAGCCGCTGGTCAGGGCGCGGCCATAGCGGTTGCCGATCCCGTCCACATTATCGCGCGCATAAGTCTGGGCGGCGCGCAACTGCATCTTGATCCGGTCAAGGTCTTCTTCGTTCACACCTTCAGCGATGAAGTCGGCGACGGCTTGATCCATGGCTTCTTCGGCTTCTTGCAGCGACACGCCCTGGGCCGGGACGACCAGCAGATCAAAGGTCGTGTCGTCCAGCGAGACGCCGCGATAGAAGGCACCCGTATAAACGACCTTTTGCTGTTCGAATTGCAGTTTTTCGTTCAGGTAGGACGTGGTGCTGCCCCCCAGCAATTCGGCCAGCAAGAACAGCGCGGCGGCTTTTTCCTGCGCACCGGCATCCCGTTCGGGCGCGAGATAGCTGCGCTGGACATAAGGCTGCGAAACACGCGCGTCCTTGAAGGTCAGGCGACGTTCGGCCGATTGCGGCGGTTCCTGAGAGCGTACGCGTTCAGGCAAGTCCGGGTTGGCGGGGATAACGCCATAATACTGTTCGGCCAGAGTTTTGACCTCATCCGGCTCCACATCGCCGGTCACCACCAGAATGGCGTTATTGGGCGCGTAATGGGTCTGATAGAAGGACAGCGCATCCTCCATGTCCAGCGTCTCCATCTCGTGCTTCCAGCCGATGATCGGCACGCCGTAACGATGGTTAAGGTACTGAGACGCGCTCATCTGCTCGCCAAAAAGCGCCCGCGGGCTGTTTTCGGTACGCTGGTTGCGTTCTTCAAGGATCACGTCACGCTCGGTTGCGATATCCTCTTCGCTCAGGCGGATATTGCGCATCCGGTCCGCCTCCATCCGCATCATCAACTCCAACCGGTCGGCAGCTACGCGCTGAAAATAGGCAGTGTAGTCATAGGAGGTGAAAGCATTGTCATTGCCACCATTGGCGGCGACGGTAGCGGAGAACTCGCCCGGTGCCAGCGTATCGGTGCCCTTGAACAGCAGATGCTCCAGGAAATGCGCCACGCCGGACGAACCAACAGGCTCATCCGCAGATCCGGCGCGATACCAGACCATGTGCTGCACGACCGGGGCGCGGTGATCTTCGATCACAACGACATCCATGCCGTTATCCAGCGTGAAAGTGGTAACCGCCTCGTGCCCTTCCTTGGCAAGCAAAGGGGTGGCGGCGAACAGGGCGGCAGATAATGCCAGGGCCCGAACCATGGGGCGTCCTCCGTTTCGTTTGATGGTGTTCAAACTACGGTTGTGTTGCGCAGGTTCAAGGGTGATGACGGAAAGTTAAGATTTATTCATCAGCCGGTGGGGCCGAGGGCGTCTCAATCCCGGCCTGACGCGCTGCTTCGTTCTGCCGATTGGCATCAAGTGCTTCGCGACTGTAAACCTGCGAATAGCGGTCTATCTTGAACAGGCGCAGACGGGTCAAGCGGCCCTGCTTTCTGCGAAACTCGGCGTCTTCGGTGTCGACGACCTGACGCGTGTTGGATGGTACGCCATAGCGACTTGAGGCCGTCACCAGCGCGCCATCAGATGCAGGAATTTCGGCATTCGGGTTCAACGCCGCTTCGCTACCGCCCAGCGCCACCACGGCATCCGCCTTGGGGTTTGGGTCGGTCAGGTTGGAACCGCCCGGTGTGGGCGCAGGCAGGAACTTATAGTCCTTGGGCTGGGTCAGCGGTTTGACCGGCATGACCGAAAACTCATCCGGTCCGTCCCCCGGTGCCTCAAGATGGCGCAAACCGATATCCGAGCACCCGGCAACCGCAAAGGCCAATGTCACAGCAAAAATGGAACGCGGCAACCGCATCAGAGTCTCCAGCCAGTTTCAGGCGCTTTTATCGCATATCACCCGGCGCGTCACGAGGGCTTTTTGCCATCGAACAACACAAGTCCGAAAGCACCTGCAAAGATGAACACATCGGCCAGATTGAAAACAAACGGATTGTTGAGGCCGCAACAGGACATGTTCAGGAAATCCAGAACATAGCCGTACAGCACCCGATCCACCACATTCCCAAGCGCGCCACCAATCAGCAACCCGCCGCAAAACAACATCAGCTTGGACGGGGTTGTCCGCATCAGCCAGATCAGCACGCCAATCGCAACAGCCAGCGAGATGCCGATCAGCACCCAACGGGCGGTGTCGCTGTCGCCTTGGAACAGGCCGAAATTGATGCCCCGATTCTCACCGTATTTGAACACCAAGAGCGGCGGCAGCACGTCGATATTGCCCTCGGCCACACGCATCACGTGAACGACCAGATACTTACTGATCTGGTCGATCGCAAACGCGGCCAGCGCGGCCCAGAGCAGAATACGAGAACGCATCAGTGGCGGAAGTGGCGCATGCCGGTGAAGACCATGGCCAATCCGGCCTCATCCGCGGCCGCGATCACCTCGTCATCACGCATTGAACCGCCCGGCTGGATGACACAGGTCGCACCAGCCTCAGCGGCTTCCATCAGCCCGTCAGGGAAGGGGAAGAATGCATCAGACGCAACGGCCGAGCCGATGGTGAGCGGCTGCGGCAAGCCGAGCGCGTCGGCCATTCGTTCGGCCTTCTTGGCGGCAATCATGGCAGAGTCCAAGCGGCTCATCTGGCCTGCACCAACGCCAACAGTCGCACCGTCCTTCACGTAAACGATTGCGTTGGATTTAACGTGTTTCGCCACTTTCCAGGCAAACAGCAGGTCGCGCATCTGCTCTTCGGTCGGCGCCTTTTTGGTGACGACCTTCAGATCGTCCATGCCGACAAAACCATTGTCCTTGTCCTGCACCAACAGGCCACCCGCTACCTGACGCACGGTCTTGCCGCCTGCGGTCACGTCCGGCAGGGCTTCGGTAGTTAGAAGGCGCAGGTTCTTCTTGGCCGCGAAGATTGCTTTGGCCTCATCCGATGCACCGGGGGCGATCACGACTTCGGTGAAAATCCCGGTGATTTCCTGTGCGGTTTCCGCGTCGAGCGGTTGGTTCAGTGCCACGATCCCACCAAAGGCCGAAGTACGATCGCAATCGAACGCCGACTTATACGCGTCCAGCAAGGTCGCGCCTGTGGCAACACCGCAAGGGTTGGCGTGTTTGATGATCGCACATGCCGCACCTTTTGTAGGATCGAACTCGGCCACCAGTTCAAACGCTGCGTCGGTGTCGTTGATGTTGTTATAGCTCAGCTCCTTGCCCTGGTGCTGAACGGCGGTAGCCACACCCGGACGGTTGGTTCCATCAGTGTAGAAAGCCGCCTGTTGATGACTGTTCTCACCATAGCGCAGGGTCTGTTTCAGTTCACCGGCAAAGGCGCGGCGCTTGGGCGCATCAAGCTGCAGTGCGTCGGCCATCCAATTCGAAACCGCGGCGTCGTACGCTGCGGTCCGGGCGTAAGCCTTTTGCGCCAGCCACTGGCGGAAACCGTAGGATGTCTTGCCGTAATTCTCTTCCAGCTGATCCAGGAGCGAAGAGTAATCCTCGACATCCACAACTACGTTCACAAAGGCATGGTTCTTGGAGGCCGCACGGATCATCGCAGGGCCGCCAATATCGATGTTCTCGATGCACTCGTCATAGCCTGCGCCTTTGGCCACCGTCGCCTCGAACGGATAGAGGTTCACAACCAGCAAGTCGATCGCGCCAATACCATGTTCATTCATCGCAGCCACGTGGCCGTCGTTGTCGCGCAGCGCCAGCAGGCCGCCATGCACCATCGGGTGCAGAGTCTTGACCCGACCATCCATCATTTCAGGGAAACCGGTGATCTCGCTGACATCCTTCACCTCAAGCCCTGCATCACGCAGCGCCTTGGCTGTACCGCCGGTCGACAGCAGCTCGACCCCGCGCTCGGCCAGCGCCTTTCCCAGCTCGATCAATCCGGTCTTGTCGGAAACGGAAAGCAACGCGCGGCGCACGGGGTGAAGATCAGTCATGGGTCCAAAGGTCCTTTTGGCGTCAGTCAAACTCGGGCTCGTCCCGGTGCAGATCGCGCACGGCATAGGCTGTATCCTGTGCCTTGCTCAGCGTCCACCGGGTGCGGGTCGCATACTCCATTGCGCGCCCGGATAGAACGATCTGTTTTGTCGCGCGTGGCTTTAATCGGCCTTTTTCAAGGTAAACGCTTGGTTCAACGGATAATTTTCCCACGCCATCATGGCGGAAAATCCAAATTTCGCCGCTTTTGAGCGCCATCGACACCGCCGCGCCGCCCAAATCAATGGCCGCATCCACGTCTGGATGCAGGTGAAACCGGATATCAAACCCGATCCCGTTCAGGCCTGAAGCGTCCAGCGCCCGGTCAAACTGCCGTTTGGCCTTGTCGGTAGCAGTCAGCAGAATATCCTCGCCCGTCAGTTCTCGCCCATCAAATCGCAGCTCGAACGTACGCGCATGGGTCAGACCGAACACTTTGGTATAGCCGTCATGCCCGACCATAAAGCGGGTGCCTTCGAATGCCTCTTCGAAATCAATCGGCACGTCTTGCGGTGCATCGACCAAAGCCTCTCGTTCACCTCCATTCCCCGCTGGTGCCAAACGCGCGCTAGAATAGCCATCCAGGCACAGGGTCGAATGCGAAGGTGTTGCGCGCCCGGCTCGCCGCCATTCCGTTCCGAAACTTTCGCCTGATCCGCAGTTCACAATCAGTGGCCGCCGCCCCGAAGTTAGCTCAAACGCCAATGTCGAGGCATGGGCATTATAAGATGCAGCCCCCGTGGGCGGCACGTTAGCATCGACGATCACGCTGGTCCGGGCCGCGTAAAGCCGTGCAAACCCCATCGCCAACCCAGTTGCGTGTTGCGGGCGAACCCCGCTTTGAGCCAACGCCTGATCCAGCCGCCCTTCGATTCCGCGCCCGCCGCCATGAAAGCGGGCCAATGCGCCGTCTGAATGGCGCAGGCTGCGCAGGGTCGGCGCCATGCGTTTGATCGCTTCGGCCTGCGCGCCGGGGGTGCCCCGCCCCTGATCGCTCAGTGCGGCCGAGGTCCAGGACAGCAGGGTAAACACCTCAAGCAACTCTTCAGGGTTGCGGGTGGAAATACCGCCCTGCGCGTCGATCTGCCGTTCGCATTCCTTTGCCAGCGCACGTAGCGCTGGATCGGCCATCTGCTCCAACCCTTTCAGCGCCAGTCCAGCTTGAACCAGACCGGCCAGAGCCTCGAACCGGGGCAGGCCCGGTGTGGCCGCTTTCCAACGTTTGGACAGGAACCAGGTTTGCTGCGCCAGCGCGCGAAAGAACACAGCGCTCTGCTTGTCATCCATTCCGCGCAGAAGGAAGACGGCATGGTTGATCCAGCGCATCACCCGTCGGCCGGTCAGATCGGGTGCCCAGCCCGGCCCTTGCCCGCGGCCATGCGCGTCGATCCAACCCCACACCCAACGCTGCGCCTTTTCCCGCGCCCGCATATCGCCGACGGCGGCCAGATCATCCAGCCAGGCAAAACCGTGACGTTCACTGTCAAAACCGGTGCTAGGCGCCGCCACGTCCCAAAGGCCGGTATCCTGTGCCTCGACCAGATACCCGGCAAACAGCAGATTTCCAGCGACCAGCTGCCGCCCCCGGGCAAACGATCCCACAGTGCGCGGTTCAGGCTCGGTGACGAAGCCGGCAGCGGCCTTGCGCCGCTGGCTGAGCCGCGCATACAGACGGTTCTGAAACCGCGTCCACCGGTTTGTCATGGTATCTGAGTTTGACATGACGCTCGTTACTCTGCCTCTCACGCTCTGCTGGCGCCTGAGACCCAACGATAGACCGGTGTGATCGTCAAGTCATCGAAAAGCGTGCCATCAGGCGGATTTGTTCAGGCAGGCGATATAGAACCCGTCCATGCCACCGCGATCCGCCCAATAATCGGGCCGCAGACGCAGGCCACCTTCTTCGGTGATCCAGCTTTGATCCACCCCGGTCACGTCCAGCGCGGTGCGGTCGATGCTCATGTCAGGATATTGTTCCAGCGCCTCTTCGATCTGCACCTCGCCTTCGTCAGGCAACAGGGAGCAGGTGCAATAGACCAACCGTCCGCCGGGTTTCAGCAGGGTCCAGGCATGGGCCAGCATCTGCGCCTGCAATTCAATCAACCCGCCGAAGTCCGAGCCGTCCTTGGCAAAGGGCAGGTCCGGGTGGCGCCGAATGGTTCCGGTGGCCGAACAGGGTGCGTCCAACAGGATCGCGTCATACTGGCCCTGATGCTCCAACGCGTCACCAGCGATGACTTGCGCTTGTAAGCCAGTGCGTTTGAGGTTCTCGCGTACTCGCTCCAGTCGGGGCTCCGAAATATCCAGAGCCGTCACCTTGGCCCCGGCTGCCGCCATTTGCAGCGTCTTGCCGCCGGGTGCAGCACACAGATCCAGCACGGATTCCCCGGGCTTTGGTGCCAATACACACACCGGCAAAGCCGCCGCCGCGTCCTGCACCCACCAGTCGCCCCGATCAAACCCCGGCAGGTTTGAGACCTGCCCCGCATCCTGCATACGCATCGACCCGGTCGGTAGTGCCTCACCCGGTCCCGTGGCCCCCGGTTTCAGTGAGAGGTCCAGCGGTGCGCCAGTGAAATGCGCCTGCTCCATGCCTGCAACGGCATCAGTGCCCCAGGCCATGATCAGCGGCTCGCGCAGCCAGTCCGGCAGGCGCGGCACCCGCATCTTGGGCCAGGCTTCCGGCCCTTCGGCGGCAACCTTGCGCAGCACAGCGTTGACCAACCCCTTGAGCCGGCCATGTTTGCGCGACCGCCCCACAATTTCGACCATCGAGTTCACGACACCATGCGCGGCCTCACCCTGGCACAGCTCAACCGCGCCCAGGCGCAGCGCGTTATTGACGGTCAGAGCAGGCGTCCTGTTAAGGTGATTGTCCAGAAGACGGTCAGCTCGTTCCAAACCGCGCAGGGTTTGCAAGGTCAAACGCTGCGCCCGCGCGCGATCCTCGGGGGCCAGTCGATCCAACGCGCCTGCGGCCAGGCATTCGGACAACAGCCGCCCCTCACCCAATATCTGATCCAACAGATAGATCGCGCTGCGTCGCGCCGCTGTTGCGTTGTCGGACATGAAACCGCCTTTGATGTGACTCTCGTCCGCATTGCCAAAGGCGGACGGGGGCGTATATCAAGCCCGTGCCCGGAAAGGAACCCGATGTCATGCCCGACACCACGAATGACGACCACAAAGACCTGCCCCCAGCCGCCCAGCGCGCCCTGGCCGAGGCGGAAGAACGCCGCAGCAAGGCCGAGGCAGAAGCAAAAGAGATGCCCAAGGAACTGGGCGGGCGCGACGGCCCTGATCCGGCCCGCTATGGCGATTGGGAAAAAAAGGGCATCGCCGTCGATTTCTGATTGATCAGCCCTGAAGTGCCTGCAGAAAATCGGCAATCAGGGCACGCTGCTTTTTCGATTTGACCCGCTCTTCGGGCCAAGTCAGCCAATAGCCGTCTTTGGTCTGCAAATCGGGCAGATCCAGCCGACACAGCCGACCGGCCTGCAAATCCGCGCTGGCCAGAGGCACCGAGCCCAGCACCACCCCAATCCCCTGCCGGGCCGCCGAAATGGCATGTTCCATCGAATCGAAACTGATCTGTGACGGCGGCATCTCGCCATGCCCCGTCTTACGCGCCCAGTCCCGCCACGCCGGGCGCTCGCCACGCAGCTCAATCAGCGGCACCCCCCATTTTACACCGGGCGCGGCCATCGGCACCAGAACCTCGCGGGCGATCAGGGCCGCATCCCGACCGGGCCAGGCCCCACGCCCATAGCGGATTTGCAACCAGGTCCGCTCCTCATCCAAGGACGACCGGCGCGCCACCGAGTCGGTCATCACCCGCACATTGGGTCGCGTTTCCTGAAACCGAGCAAGCCCAGGCAGAACCAGAGCGTGGATGTTCGAAGACAGGCCCGCGACGCGCAGCTCTTGCGGGGATTTGCCGAACAAATCTTCGGTGTTGCGCTCCAACGCCTGCAAACTCTCTTGCACCAGCGGCAGATAGCTTTCGCCTTCAACCGTCAGTGACACGCCTCGTGCCTCGCGCACGAACAGGGACCGGCCCAGCCAAGCCTCCAGGTTACCGATCCGCTGACTGACGGCTGCCTGTGTCAGCCCAAACTCTCGGGCGGCGGCGGAAAAACCACCCAACCGACCGGCGGCCTCGAACACGCGCAGCCAATCCAGCGGCGGCAATCCGATTTTTTTCTTTGCCATAAGATTTTCCAAGCCTCAGCCGAAAGAAGGATTAATTGTGTTAATGCCACAAGAGGCGTATCTGCTCAATCAAAGCCCGCGCTGAACAGGAGACCCCCATGCTGCGCACTGCCAATCACGATACTTCGGTTGTGACTGTTGAATTTGACACCGGAACTCAGGCCCGTTTCCATGCGATCTGGCTGCGCGATAATGCGCTGGATCCGGAGACACGCGCGCCCGGAAACGGTCAGCGTCTGATCACCATCAGCGACATTCCCGTCGATATTTCAGTCAGCTCCGCCGAGATCAGCAATGGCGATCTAACGGTCACTTTCCAGCCCGAAGACAAGACCGTGACCTTCCCCGCCGATTGGCTGGCCGATCACGTCTATGATTGCGCCCGGTCCTTAGAAACAGGCCGTGTCGCACATGGCATCACCACGTGGGAACGCGGCATCGAAGCGCCAAGTGCTGATTGGGGTGAAGTCCACGCCAATCCCGCCGCCAAGCGCGGCTGGCTGGCTGCAGTGGCTAAGTTCGGTTTTGCCAAGCTGACCGGCGGCCCGACTGAGCCGGAATCACTGCTGAAGGTGGCCGATCTTTTCGGCTACGTCCGCGAAACCAACTATGGCCCCTATTTTGAGGTTCGGACCGAGGTAAACCCGACCAACCTAGCCTATACTGGCCTTGGTCTTCAGGCGCATACCGACAACCCCTATCGTGACCCGGTGCCGACGCTGCAAATCCTCTATTGTCTGGAAAACAGCGCCGAAGGTGGCGATTCCATTGTAGTCGATGGTTTCCGTGCCGCCGAAAAACTGCGCGATCAGAACCCCGAAGGCTTCGCCCTGCTGGCAGGCTATCCCGCGCGATTTGAATACAAAGGTTCGGACGGCATCTGCCTGCGGTCTCGCCGCCCAATGATCGAGTTGTCGCCGGACGGTGAGCTAGTCGGCATCCGCTTCAACAATCGGTCTTCCGCCCCGTTTGTTGACGTGCCATTCGATCAGATGGAAGCCTACTATGCTGCCTATCGCCAACTTGGCGAGATCATCGACGATCCGGCCATGGGCGTGTCGTTCAAGCTGGAACCGGGTGAAAGTTTCATCGTCGACAACACCCGCGTCCTACACGCGCGGCTGGGCTATTCCGGCGCAGGATCGCGTTGGCTACAAGGCTGCTATGCCGACAAGGATGGATTGCTGTCGACGCTCGCAGCGATGGACATGGCGCAACCGGAGGCAGCGGAATGAAACCCGATTTCTCAACCCTCAACCGCGACAACATCGTGGCCTTTATCGGGGATATCTTCGACCGTCGTGGTGGCGAGGAATATCTGGGTGAACCGGTCACGATGGCAGAACACATGCTGCAAGGTGCCACAATTGCCGAACAGAACGGCCAGTCCGAGGAAATCATCGTTGGCGCGCTGCTGCACGATATCGGCCATTTCACATCCGAGTTCGGCACCTATCACCCCGACGATACCGAGGATCGCCACCACGAGGATGCGGGGGCCGAAGTTCTGGAACAGTTCTTCCCGTCAGTCATCACCGATTGCTGCCGCTATCATGTGGCGGCCAAACGGTATCTCTGTGCCACCAAGCCTGAATATTTCAACCGCCTATCCACAGCTTCGGTTCACACTTTGGAGCTGCAGGGTGGTCCGATGAGCGCCGAGGAAGTCGCGGAATTCGAGGCCAACCCGAACCTGAAAGAAATCATTCAGGTCCGCTATCTGGACGAGGCAGGCAAGCGTGCGGATATGAAGACGCCGGATTTCACCCATTTCGCGCCGATGGTGCAACGCATGGTCGACAAACATCTGGGGGCGGCATGAACGCCCCCGAATATATCTTTGAGGCCAGTTCAAAGCCGTCCCTGCCCTGGCATGAGGTGCCCCTGATCCGGGCCACAGACGCGTCGGTCAAGGGCTATGGCTGTCTGGTCGATGACCCGGACGGCTTCGAGATCGAAATCTCTCGCTGGCCCCAACAGGGCTGGCGCCCCATCGACGAAGGCACCGGCGATGAAGGTGGCTGGGTTGAGGGCACGTTCAAATGCGACTGGCAGGGCGACGTGCTGTATGGTGAGAACGAGGCGGTTAAAGGCCACTATGTTCTGGGCTGGTCCGCCGACCCGCAACAGGCACAGACCGACCAGCAAACCGCGCCGCGTGATCAGGTGCTGCTGTGGCATATGAACTATCACCCAGACGGCGGACAGATGTTCTGGCCGTTGGACAACAAGCCCTTCATCGTTCCCGCTGCGCTGCCCGGGGACAATTTGACCCCCGAAAAGGTGGTCGCTTTCTGGTGTGACGGCTCGCGAGGCCTCTATATCCACCCCGGTATCTGGCACGAGGGGATTTTCCCCGTCGAAGACAATCAACGGTTCCTCGACCGCCAGGGCCGGGTCCACGCTCGTGTCAGCGCCGATATCGGCAAAGAATTCGGCGTTTATCTGGCCTGCCCGCTGCGTGAAGATAAGGTGAAGGATCTGTAATTGCACCTCAGGAAGCCCGTCTTCAGAAACCCTTAACCCTTAGCCGAAACATCTGTGATACTCTGATGCCACGTCCAACAGGCACGGGAGGTATCCGATGGGATGGAACAGGCGCAAAGTTGTCCAGCTGGGAACCGCAGCAACGGTCGGAACCTTTTTGCCGCGCGTGGCAACAGCAGCGGAAGACCAAAATGCGGCGTTCGAACAGGAATTCAGCACGACGCTCGATCATCTGAGAAAAACATTCTCGGGGCTTGGGTTCAACGAAGCAGCACCACTGTCCATTGCTTCCGGGCGCGATGACTATAACGAGGGGCTGCGGCACGATTTTGACCAATCCGCGCTGCCCTCGAACGCTTTTGTCATTCAACCGTTGGCTCGGGTTGCCGATGTCAGTGAGAAATCTCGTGCGGACGTGTTGCCACTATTTCATGAGGTTGGCTGCCATCCCGCAGACACAGACGGTCAAGCCACGACGCGTCTGATGATGCGCATTTTGACCGAAGCCTTCGATCTTGACCCCACCCGCATTGCCTTTGTCAGCGTGCCGCAGTCCGAGGATATGCGCACGGTGCTGGACGAGATGGCCCTACCCTTTACCGAAAAAGTGCTGCTGCGCGATGAGGTTGAGGCCCTGGCCGCCCGCGATGCCTCGGGCTTTTTCTTTCCTGATCCGTTTGGCGATGCCTATATCGTGACGATGGGCGTCTATTACCGCGTCGGTGATACGGATGAACTCGCCCCCACGGCCTATCCTCCGTCCGCCAACTGGACCGAGATCGGCGAGATCGTGATCGGAGGTGAGGCCGCGCCCCTTGGCATTTCCATCGGGGCCGAGCGCCTGACCTATGCCCGGACCGGCCAGTACCCGACATGGGATCAACGATTGGGGCTGCTCTTTGCAACGGCAGAACAGGATGGTGCAGAACCGCCCGGTCTGGCCGCATTCCGCTAATCGGGGTTACAGCCCCAGCACATCCACCATGTCATACTGGCCGGGGGCCTTGCCCTGCCCCCATAGCGCTGCCTTTAGGGCACCGCGAGCAAAGATGGCGCGGTCGGTGGCCAGATGGCGCAGAACGATGCGTTCTCCGGGGGCGGCGAACAGCACGTCATGCTCGCCGACGATGTCGCCACCGCGAATGGCGTGGAATCCGATGTCTCCGCGTTTACGGGCCCCAGTGATCCCGTCGCGGCCCCGGTCGGACACGTCGGCCAGATTGACACCGCGCCCTTCGGAGGCGGCCTCACCCAGCATCAGCGCAGTGCCCGAGGGCGCATCGACCTTGTGGTGATGGTGCCCTTCAATCACTTCGATGTCGAAATCCTCATCCAGCGCGGCGGCAACTTTCTTGGTCAGTTGCACCAGCAAATTGACCCCAAGGCTCATGTTCCCAGCCCGCACGATAACGGCATGGCGCGAAGCTGGCTCCAGCGCTGCGATCTGCTCATCCGACATGCCGGTGGTGCCAATCACGTGCACGCAGCGCGCCTGCGCGGCCAGCGCGGCAAATTCCAGCGTCGCTTCGGGTGCTGTGAAATCGATCACCGCCTGCGCCTGCGCAAATGCCTCAAGCGGGTCATCGGTCACGGTGACGCCCAGCGCTTGACCGCCCATGGCCGTGCCCACGTCCTGACCGATCCAATCATGGCCTGTACGCTCGACCACACCGACCAAACGCGCCTGATCGCTGTCGGTGACGGTCTTGATCAGCATCTGCCCCATACGGCCCGAAGCCCCTGTGATTACGATCCCCGGAATATGGGTCATTGCGCTGGTCCTTTCTAAAGTCGGCTCAAAGCCTCCTACCCGGTTCGCGCCCGCTTGGCAAAGCCCAGCTTTGCGCTTAGATCGGGGATATGGCAAAGAACAAATTCCACGATGGCCCCGGCCCCTCCCAACGACAGCTGCGCGTCGGCGAACTGATCCGACGCACCCTGTCCGAGGTTCTGGCGCGCGGAGATGTCCACGACCCCGACCTGAACCGCATGTCGATCACTGTAGGTGAGGTGCGCACCTCGCCCGATCTGAAGATCGCCACCGCCTATGTGCTGCCCCTTGGAGGCAAAGGGCAGGAAGATGTGATCGAACTGCTCGCTCGCAACAAGGGCGAGTTGCGGCGCGTGATCGGCAAAAAGCTCAACCTTAAGTTTTCGCCCGATCTGCGGTTCCGTCTGGATGATACTTTCGATCGTCTGGACGACACCCGCCGCATGTTCAATCAGGACGCGGTGCGCCGCGATCTGGACGAGTGATCCGCACACTGGTCACGTTGGGCGCGGTTTTCTGGGCCGCGCAGGCCGGCGCGGTCACCTGCGAAAAGCTGACCCACGAGAATAAGCGGTACACCGTTTGCGAGGTGGACGCCGCCAATGAAGACCTGCGCCTGTTTCTGAACGACGAAAATGACGACCTGCTGGGGCATTTCTCATCGGTGAACGAGGCGCTTGAACCCAGTGGAAAGCGTCTGGCCTTTGGGATGAACGCCGGTATGTATCACGACGACCGCTCGCCCGTCGGCCACTATGTCGAAGAGGGCGAAGAGGTCATGCGCGTGATCCCGAATCCCGGCCCCGGCAATTTCGGCCTGCTGCCCAACGGCGTGTTCTGCATCCGCGACGGTCGCGCCGATGTGTTCGAGACGCTGGATTTCGTCGAACAGGCCCCCGACTGCCGGTTTGCCACCCAATCCGGCCCGATGCTGGTGATCGACGGAGAGCTGCATCCGCGCTTTCTGCCTGACTCGACCTCGCTCTATGTGCGCAACGGGGTGGGCACCAGCGCCGATGGCACGCGGGCGGTGTTCGCAATCTCGGATGACTACGTCACTTTTCATGAATTCGGCAGCCTTTTCCGCAACGTGCTGGAAACGCCGAATGCGCTGTTCTTCGATGGCAATATCTCACGCATGTACGACCGGGCCAGCAACCGCTCGGATGTTGGCTTTTCGCTGGGGCCAATCGTGGGTGTGGTCGAAGACACACCGGGAAATTGACAGGACCCGGGTGATCCGTTAGGTCGCGCGCCTCAGCAAAGGGCAAGGTGCAAGATGGGACGTAAACGCAAGGGTCGAGACATTTCCGGCTGGCTGGTGGTGGACAAACCCGCGGGCATGACCTCGACCGCGGTGGTCAACAAGGTACGCTGGGCGATGGACGCAAAAAAAGCGGGCCATGCAGGCACGCTGGACCCCGAAGCGACCGGTGTTCTGGCCGTGGCATTGGGGGAGGCGACCAAGACCGTTCCCTACATCACCGACGCGCTAAAAGCCTACACATTCACCGTGCGTCTGGGTCAGGCCACCAATACCGACGATGCCGAGGGCGAAGTGATTGCACAAAGCGATGCGCGCCCCTCGGATGAGGATATCAAACAGGCATTGGCCCCTTTTTTGGGTGAGATCATGCAGGTTCCGCCCAAGTTCTCGGCGGTGAAAATTGACGGCCAGCGCGCTTACAAGCTGGCCCGCGATGGCGAGGACGTGGAACTGACCGCTCGCCCCCTATGGGTTGAGGAACTGATCCTCGTCGACCGCCCCGATGAAGATCACGTCGTACTGGAAATGACCTGTGGCAAAGGCGGTTATGTCCGCTCGATCGCCCGCGATCTGGGGGCGGCACTGGGATGCCACGGTCACGTCAAGGTCCTCCGCCGCATCTGGTCCGGCCCGTTTGAGGCCGAGGACGGTTTGAGCATCGAACAGATCGACGAAATGGCCAAGACAACCGCGTTGGACGAGTATCTGCATCCGCTGGAAACCGGTCTGTCGGATCTGCCCGAACTGAAATGTACCCCTGAAGGGGCCACTCGCCTGCGCAACGGCAACCCGGGCATGGTGCTGGCCTCGGACGTGGAATACGGCGACGAGGCCTGGGCCTCGCTGGACGGCAAGGCCGTTGCTGTAGGTATCTACAAATCCGGCGAATTGCATCCCAACCGGGTGTTCGTCGATTAAACGGCGTGTTAGGCGAATGGCATGATCACCCGAACGCATACCAAGGGCGATGCGCCCTCGACCGCCATTTATTCCGATTGCGAGAAGTATCGCTATAGCCTGACCCGCATCTGGGACCCGGAGGGATGCAAGGCGCTGTTCGTGATGCTGAACCCCTCAACCGCGACCGAGGTGCAGAACGACCCCACCGTCGAACGCTGTGAACGGCGGGCGCGGGCGTTGGGGTTCGGGGCGTTTCAGGTGACCAACATCTTTGCCTGGCGCGACACCGACCCGCGCAAGATGCGCGCCGCCACCGATCCAGTGGGGCCTGCGAATGACGCGGCGATTCTGGACGGCGTCGAATGGGCCGATCAGGTCATTGCCGCCTGGGGCACCCATGGTGCGCATCTGGATCGCGGCCCGGCGGTGGAAACCTTGCTGCGCGGCACCGGCCAACCACTGTTTCACCTGGGGCTGACCAAGGGCGGACACCCGAAACACCCGCTCTATATCGCCTATACTCAACAACCCGAACCGTGGTGACAAAAGGTTAACCACGAGATCAGCTTGGCTTTGACCAAGTGCTTGACCGCATGAGACATTTACCCTCGGGGCAGTACGTTTACGGAGGGTTCCCATGTTTCTGATCGGATTTCTAAGTCTGGCCGCTGTCGGTGGCGCAGCCTTTGCCATGAGCGACGCGTTTGTCCCCGAAGACACGCCCGAAGATGATGACAGCATTGACGATCAGCCTGATGAGGTCTCTGACGGCAAGTACCTTGAGATCAATGAAACCGACGAAGACCCGACCACGTCCCAAGACACCGCGGAAGAACAGGAACCATCGACCGGAACCATCCTGTCCGAATTTGAAGGCGATCTGGTCATTGCCGGAACCGAAGAGGCGGATGTGCTGACCGGTCAGGACGGGGACGACCAAGTCAATGGATATAGTGGGGATGACACCATCGACGGTGGTGAAGGCGATGACGTGCTGTTCGCCGGTGAAGGGGCGGATTTCGTGTCAGGAGGCGCGGGCGACGATATTCTGCATGGCGAGGATGAGGATGACCTGCTGACCGGGGGTGAAGACGATGACATGCTTTATGGTCATTCCGGCGCAGATCAGCTGGAGGGGGGCGAGGGTGAAGATGCGCTCTATGGCGGGCAGGACGATGACACGTTGGACGGTGGTGAAGGCGATGATGCACTGCACGGCGGGTATGGCGACGACATACTGGACGGCGGCACGGGTGAGGATGTTCTTTTTGGCGGCGACGGCGACGACATATTGAACGGCGAAGAAGAAGTAGACGCTGTCGATTTCCTGAACGGCGGCGCTGGCGAGGATACGATTCTGGCCGATAGCGGCGACATCGTCACCGGCGGCGACGGCGCGGATGAGATTATCCTGACCCCCGAAGCCGAGGATGAAGCGGTGACCGTGATGGATTTCCAACCCGGTCAGGACAAGCTGTTTGTATCATGGGATGGTCAGGAAGACCCCGACATTCAGATCGAAACTGACGCTGAAAACGAGAATCTCACACATGTGCTGATCGACGGGCAGGATGTGGCGCAGCTGCTGGGGGCCGAAGGGTTGACGGCCGACGACATTCAGCTGATCTCTGAGATCGATCTGGCACAGCTGGTCGCATTGGGCTGAGCCCGAAGAATCCTTTTGCCATTCGCCAAAATTACGCTTATACGCGCGCATCCGCATCGGAATCGGTGCGGTCTTCTCCATGGGCCTGTGCTGGACGACATCCCGGCCTGCGCCATCAACTCTAACCTTTTAAAGGAGACCCCGATGTCGATTACTGCCGCTGAAAAAGCACGCGTTATGAAAGAATTCGCAACCAAGGACGGCGACACCGGTTCGCCAGAAGTCCAAGTTGCCATCCTGACCTCGCGCATCACCACCCTGACCGAGCACTTCAAGACCCACAAAAAAGACAACCACGGTCGTCGCGGTCTACTGAAAATGGTCGCCCAGCGCCGTAAGCTGCTGGACTACCTGAAGGGCAAGGAAGAAGCACGCTATCAGGACCTGATCAAAAAGCTGGGCATCCGCCGTTAAGATCGGACTGTACAGCTGGTACAATTCAGACGCCCGCCTTTTTGGCGGGCGTTTTTTTGTTTTACCCCGCCAGTGATGGTAAAGCGCATGAATCGCGAACGTGCTGAAACGGATACAGTTTTTCCTTACACTTCGCCAACCTTAGCGTCGGAACACACTTTCCCGATGCCGCGAAATGACCTCATTGCGGCCTTGATTGAACCCCCGCACATGGATTTTGTGTCCGCGTAAGATTTGGGACCGAAGAAATTAAATGACAGACTTCAGCATCAGTGGTGGTGGCTCCACCGACTTTACAGATACGTCCCCTGGTGGCGGATTCGTTATTGACTTCGATAGTCTGGACAACAGTTTCAGTCTTCAGATCAATGACGTCGATCTGTTTGTCGGCGGGCCTGCCGGAGCCCCAAATGAGCTTCAATTTCAGATACCTGGAACCGCGGGCCAAACGGTTCAGTTTGCTGACGGTGACAGGTATGAGATCGACACACCTGCCGTTTGGCAGCTGGGAAACACGAATGGGGAACCCGTCGTCCGGTTAGAGGTAAATCCGGACGGAACCATCGCGCTGTTTGGTGTGAAGGTGAACAATGGGCCGCTGGAACCGCTGGCGCTGTTCAATGGATTGACCGTAAACACCGATGCAATTGCTGCGGCTTGGAATGATAGCGGGCAAAACGAAATTGACATCAACCAGTCACAAACGGGCCCAACAAACGCAAGCGGCGAGTTTGTGGACGTGCTATGCTTTGCGTCCGGAACCCTTATTGAAACGCTTCAGGGTCCAAGGCGGGTCGAGGACCTGCAAGTGTCAGATCAGGTTCTGACCTATGATCATGGCCATAAACCTATCCGATGGATCGGGTCACGCTGTCTCAGCAACGCTGAACTGGAGGCCCAGCCGAGACTTAAACCGATTCTGATCCGCGCCGGTGCCTTGGGGGCAGGATACCCCAAGCAGGATCTTGTCGTCTCACCACAGCATCGTGTTCTTGTTTCCTCAACGGTCGCTCTGCGCATGTTTGATTGTAAGGATATCTTGATCCCGGCGAACAAGCTTCTTCCGCTTGACGGCGTTGAGACACTGGAAAACACATCAGACGGGGTGGTGTATTTCCATCTTCTGTTCGATACGCATGAAATCATCTGGTCCAACGGCACACCAACGGAAAGCCTTTTTACAGGGCCAGAAGCCATAAAATCAGTCTCGGAAGAGGCCCGGCAAGAGATAATGGATTTGTTTCCCGGATGCGGCGACCCGCAGGTTCAGGCGCTGTCGGCACGCTATATTCCCCAAAAGGGCAAACAAATGCGAAAGCTTGTCCAGCGGCATCAGAGCAATCAAAAACCTCTGTTCGGCGAATTCCCCGCTTAGAATTCTTCTATTTGATAGCAAAACAAAGCTTTCAGATTTTAGGCCGAGAACCGACCTAAGGCGCAACAAAAAAACGCCCGCCTGATGGCGAGCGCTTCCGTTGTGTCAGGGATTACCTCACATCTTCGCCTTCTCTGATTTCAGTGCCAGCCATAGGCAATAGCACATGATCAGAACCACCAGCGTGAAGGGGATACCTGTCGACACCGCTGCGCCTTGCAAGGCGGCAAGGCCACCGCCCAGCAGCAATGCGATGGCGACCAGACCTTCGAGCGTACACCAGAACACGCGCTGGATGACGGGGGCGTCCATCTTGCCGCCCGCCGTGATCGTGTCGATCACCAGCGAACCCGAGTCCGACGAGGTCACAAAGAACACCACGATCAGGACCAGCGCAATTGGGGCCACGATGCTATACAGCGGCAGCTCTTTCAGGAAGCCGAACAGCGCGCCTTCGGGGGCATAACTGTCGATCACCGTGGCGCGAACACCTTCCGCTCCGCCCGCATTCAGCATATCGATGGCTGCACCGCCAAATGTCGACATCCACAGGGCGCAAACCGCTGTCGGCGCAAGCAGGGCGCAGATGACGAATTCACGTACCGTGCGGCCCTTCGAGATACGGGCAATAAACATGCCCACAAACGGTGACCATGCGATCCACCACGCCCAGTAGAAGGTGGTCCAGCCATGGAAGTAGCTGGTATCCTCACGTCCGAATGGGTTGGACAGCGCTGGCAGGTGCAGCACATAATCCGTCATCACGTTGAAATACCGTGAGATGGCTGTGCCAATTCCGGTGACAACAATGACGAAAATGAACAGCCCTACGGCCATGATCATGTTGATCTCACTCAGCCGTTTGACGCCTGCATCCATACCCATCAGGACCGAGCCCAGTGCAATCATGGTGATGCCAATAATAAGCAGGACAACGACGGTCGGGCTGGATTCGATGCCGAACACTTCGTACAGCCCCGCCGCAACCTGCTGCGCGCCCAGACCCAATGATGTGGTCAGGCCGAAAAGGGTGGCAAAGACGGCCAACGTATCGATGAAATGGCCCCACCAGCCCCAGACTCGCTCACCCAGGATCGGGTAGAACGCAGACCGAAGGGTCAACGGTAGGCCCAAATTGTAACTGAAGATTGCAAGGCTAAGGCCAACCGCGGCGTACACCGCCCAACCTTCAAGGCCCCAGTGGTGGATGGTGCCGACGATACCGGCATATTCGTTGCCCGGCACTGCGATATCAATGCCTAGTGGCACGGCATTACCGTCCTCGGCAAAGTTGTAATAGACCGGCTCCATCACTCCAAAGAACAGCAGACCGATGCCGATGCCGGCGGCGAACATCATCGCGATCCAGCCTGCATAGGAATAATCGGGCTTGGCGTCTTTGCCGCCAATCCGAACCTTGCCCACGGGCAGGATGATCAGCACCAGGCAGAACAGCGTGATCGCATCCACGGACAGGACCAGGAACCAGTCAAACGTGCTTGTCAGCCAGGGCCGGAGCCAGCCAAAGAACGTCGCTGCGGCCTCTTGGTTGGCTAAGGCGATCAGAACAAAGGCAAAGATCAGGATACTTGAGATCAGAAAGACCGGGTTGTGGATATCCAGACCGAAGGGCCGGACGTTATCCTGTCCAAGCTCATATTCGGTCTCGAAATCGTAGATCCGTGGATCCGGATCCAGCATTTTCTTGGTTTGTGCCATTCGACTTTCCCTCAGTTTGCTGCGTGCAAACGCCAAGGTCTTCGGTCGGTGGACGGCAAGTTTTCTGGTTTTCCCTTGGCGCGTTTCCCGTCATGTCGACCGCGAGTCTTCTGGTAAGAGCTTACACGATCATCAAAATTTCGCAAAATCCACGCAATTTTAGGGGTTTTACTGCCAAAAACGAAAAAATCGGGCAATTAATCCTGTAACGGCGCCCCACGGGTTTTACGACTGCCCGCCGCGCGCAACCGGTCCTTGAGGGTTGGCGTCCAGGTGGATTGACCTTCTTTGTTTTCCAGCGTCTCGACTAGATCGGCATCCAACCGGAACGTGGCGCGCATCGACACCAACCCGTCAACAACGTTCATCACTTGATCCGTAGGATCAATGACTAGTTTCCCGGTCAGGCGCACCGGTTCATGCGTATAGGCCGGTGTCCAGCCGTTGCGCAATTTCACCCGGATCATCTGGTTCGGCGCGGGTGGTGGCAGGTGACTGCACATGCCGGGCTTAGGCACCAGATAAGCCACCGATTGGCCATCTTCATCCGATGGCGCAGGAATGGCATAACCCATCAGGGTCACCGTCTGACCGTCAAGACCCGGATTGCCGCTTGTGTTGGCCCTATTTCGGCGCTCGGACACGTATTCGCGCTGGGACAGCAGCCAGTCGACGTCAATCTGGTCGGCGGCAAGGGCATCTTCGGTTTCCATCAGAAGTGTTTGCCATTTCTGGCGGTCTTCCGCGCTGCCGACGTCTTGCTGCAACCTGCCGCGCAGGCGGACCGCGAATAACAGATCATCAAATTGCTCGGGGGTAAGCGCGCGAAACGGGTCGTCATAGGTCTGGACCGACGGGTCCGGCAGCGCGGCCCAATCCAACGCAGCACCTGGCGCGGCCGAAACCGGGCCGATGAAACCCAGCAATGCCAGCGGTATAATCTTTAGCCAGGCCGTCATCTGCATTCTCCGCCCGAAACCCGAAACGCCCCCGTACCTTAGCGGCCCGTACCACCCCAGGTCCATGCCGGCATCATCACGAATTCAGCAGGGCGGCAGACCGCCAACCCGGTTCGGTTTCGCTTTCCTTTGGACGCAATCTCATGTATGCGCGCGATATCTGAGACGTTGTGCCCTGACCCTGGCACTCAGACGAAAGTAAAAATGGGGTCGGCGGCAATGGGGCCGCCATGCAAACGGGAGACCCGGAGGGCCGGGAGCGCTCCCATCTAGGATACGCATATGTTTGATGTAACAAAGAAATCTATGCAGTGGGGCGAAGAGACGCTGACACTGGAAACCGGCAAAGTTGCCCGTCAGGCGGACGGCAGCGTGATTGCCACGCTGGGCGAGACCAGCGTCATGGCAAACGTGACCTTTGCGCGGGCACAAAAACCCGGTCAGGACTTTTTCCCGCTGACCGTGCATTATCAGGAAAAATACTATGCCGCTGGTAAGGTTCCGGGTGGCTTCTTCAAGCGCGAGGCGCGCCCGACCGAGAAAGAGACGCTGACCGCGCGTCTGATCGACCGTCCGATCCGCCCGCTGTTTGTTGACGGCTTCAAAAACGAAGTTCTGGTGATGTGTACCGTCCTCAGCCACGATCTCGTCAACGACCCCGACATCGTCGCGATGATCGCTGCGTCGGCTGCGCTGACCATTTCCGGTGCGCCGTTCCGTGGCCCGATCGCCGGTGCCCGTGTTGGTTTCGAGGATGGCGAATACGTTCTGAACCCGACCGTCGACGACATGCAGGACCTGCGCCTGAACCCTGAACAGCGTCTTGACCTGGTTGTTGCCGGCACCAAAGACGCCGTGATGATGGTGGAGTCGGAAGCCTACGAGCTGTCCGAAGCGGAAATGCTGGGCGCGGTTAACTTTGCGCATGAGCAGATCCAGCCGGTCATCGACCTGATCATCTCGCTGGCTGAAGAGGCCGCGAAAGAGCCGTTCGATTTCCAGGCGCCGGACTACTCCGAACTGTCAGCTGCCGTTAAGGCCGCCGGTGAAGAGCAGATGCGCGCCGCCTTCGCGATCACCGACAAGCAGGAGCGCACCGCCGCTGTTGCCGCTGCCCGTGAAGCGATCAAGGAAGCGTTGACCGAAGAGCAGTTGGAAGACGGCAACCTCGGTTCGGCAATGAAAAAGCTGGAAGCAGGTATTCTGCGCGGCGACGTCGTCAAAGGCGGCAAGCGGATCGACGGTCGTTCGACCACCGATATCCGTTCGATCGTTGCAGAAACCTCGATGCTGCCGCGTACGCACGGTTCCGCCCTGTTCACCCGTGGTGAGACACAGGCGCTGGCCGTGACCACGCTGGGCACCGGCGACGACGAACAGTTCATCGACGCGCTGCACGGCAACTTTAAATCGAACTTCCTGCTGCACTACAACTTCCCTCCGTATTCGGTAGGTGAAGTTGGCCGCGTGGGTGGCCCGGGCCGTCGTGAGATCGGCCACGGCAAGCTGGCATGGCGCGCTTTGCAGGCGGTTCTGCCTGCGGCGACCGACTTCCCCTACACGATCCGCATCGTGTCGGAGATCACCGAATCCAACGGCTCCAGCTCGATGGCGTCGGTCTGCGGCGGCTCGCTGTCGATGATGGATGCGGGCGTTCCGCTGAAAGCACCGGTTGCCGGTGTGGCCATGGGTCTGATCCTGGAAGATGACGGCGAATACGCCATCCTGTCGGACATTCTGGGTGACGAAGACCACCTGGGCGACATGGACTTCAAAGTTGCGGGTACCGAAAACGGCATCACCTCGCTGCAGATGGACATCAAGGTTGCGGGCATCACACCCGAGATCATGGAAAAAGCCCTGGCGCAAGCCAAGGACGGCCGGATGCACATCCTGGGCGAGATGGGCAAAGCCCTGTCCGAGACCAACGAATTCTCGGTCCATGCCCCGCGCATCGAAACCATGAACATCCCGACCGACAAGATCCGTGAAGTGATCGGTTCGGGCGGTAAGGTCATCCGCGAAATCGTCGAAGTGTCGGGTGCTAAGGTCGACATCAACGACGACGGCGTGATCAAGATCGCCTCGCCCGACGGTGAATCGATCAAGAAGGCCTATGAGATGATCCACTCGATCGTCGCAGAACCCGAAGAGGGCCAGATCTATACCGGTAAAGTGGTCAAGATCGTCGACTTTGGTGCCTTTGTGAACTTCTTTGGCAAGCGCGACGGTCTGGTCCACGTGTCCCAGATCGAAAATCGCCGCCTGAACCATCCGTCAGATGTTCTGAAGGAAGGTCAGGAAGTGAAAGTCAAGCTGCTGGGCTTTGACGATCGCGGCAAGGTGCGCCTGTCGATGAAAGTGGTCGATCAGGAAACCGGTGAAGAGATCGTTCCTGAGAAGAAAGAGAAGAAAGAGGAAAGCGCAGAGTAATCTGCCTTTCTATTTCGAACAGGAAAGACCCCGGTTTCAGCCGGGGTCTTTTTTTGTTTGGGCTGCCCTTGAAACGTCCTCGAACCATGGCGACAGTTAATGAGTTCTTCTGTGAGGCAATGCAATGATCCTAGAAATTCGTCATTACACGCTGAAACCCGGCCTCCGGGAGGAATTTATTGCGTTTTTTGAAAAGCATAACCGCTCTGCTCTGCGCGATGCAGGCATGCTTGTTTTTGGGCCACTCCGCGATCTGGAGGATGCCAACAAAGTACACTGGATGCGCGCTTTCCCCTCTCTGGAAGCAAGAGAGCGGATAAAGAATGACTTCTACGAAGGGCCAGTCTGGCACGAGCAGATCGAGCCCATCGCAATGTCAATGATTGCCCATTACGAGGCAGAACTGACCGAGACAACCAACGGGTTCGAGACATTCAAAGGCGCTCGAACACTCGATATGTAGTGGGAACTGCGCCGCAATTCGGGTTTTGGACAAATGCGGCGCTGCTCAACAATCAGTGCGCCACCCCTGACGGCCCGTGCTTCATGATATGCCATTGGCCGTAGCTGTCGTTCAGGTCCAGTTTGATCGCCGCGTCTGCCTTGGTCGACGCGCTGCCGATCTCGGCCAGGGTGAATTCGATACCGCCGGGGATATCGATCCGTACGCGATGCGGGCCACCGCCATGCGGTGCCTGAATCGGTTCGCCGGTAGATTTCAGCACATCCCCGATGGTGACCTGGGCCGTACGCCCGTCCATGTCCATCTCAAAATCAATCGGCACATACAGAGTCTCATGAACGTTGTCGCACATCGTACGGAAAACATGCCAGTGGGTCGCCATTTCCTCGGTCTCTTCGCCGTGAAAGACCTTTTCCAATGCGGCGCGTTGGGCGTCCGAGGCACTTGGATCGATGATCACCTGCATCTCACCGCCGCCCTCGAAAATGGGACCCGGCCAGGCATAGATAAGAGCAGCCTTCGTACCACTTAGATCCGTGTCGCCAAAATGCCCCTTTGAAACTTCCAACACTTCAAACCCGCGGCAATGGCCATGGGTTGGCAATTCTTCGAACTGGCAAGGGCATGCATACCCGCAGTTGCAGTTCCCAAAAGCATCGCCTTCAATGTACCAATCAGTAAAACCCATCGTCTTCTCCTGTTATGCACAGTCTGAAAATCCCGACGTCGTTGGTCGCATGCCTGTAGATTATTCCCCCGACAACACCCTACCACAAATTGGTTGCGTTCAGAACCGTAAGGCCTAAATGCCCCTGTTTCGTTGAAATTGCGGCGTAAACCTTGGTTTAAACCCGCCAGTTTCAACCAAAATCCAATCGCAGCAGCCGGGGGCCATCCCCAGTTCGATCGCATCGACGCAATGCACAAAAGGAGATGCGATATGGAAACCTTCAAGATGCTGACACTGACCGGCCTGATCGTAACTGCCCCGGCCCTGGCTCTGGCCAACGTAGGGCTTGGCGACAAACTGGGAACCAGCGAGGCCGAAATCCGGGCGACCCTAGAGGCGCAGGGATACCAGATCGAGGAGATCGAGTTCGAAGATGGTGAGATCGAGGTTGAACTCAGCAAGGATGGCGTGGAAACTGAACTGGTCCTGACCGAGACGAATGGCGAGGTGACCGCCATCGAAATCGAAAAAGACGACGACTGACCGCGCGAAATCAAAGGAGCGCCATGAAGCTCTCACAGACGTCTTTACTCTGGCTTCTTCTGGTGGTGCAGGCCCTCTGCGCCGCCTTTTTCTTGACCGACGCGATCCTGGATTGGACCGGAGGCGAAAGTGCCGGGTTCCGCCATCTGCACGGGTTTGAACTGGTTCTGTCGCTGGCGCTGATGGGGGGACTGGCCGCAACCATTACCCTGATACGCACGCAAAATCGACGCGTGCGCGAAATGCAGCGTCAGCTTGGTGTGGCGCAGGGTGCCTTTGCCCAAATCATCGACAACCAGTTCAGCGAATGGCAACTCAGCGACGCTGAACGTGATGTCGCGCTGCTGTCCATCAAAGGGCTGTCCATCGCAGAAATCGCTGAACTCAGGCAGACCAAAGAAGGGACGATCAAGGCACAAAGCGCAGCGATTTATCGTAAGGCAGATGTCACGGGGCGGCTTCAACTGCTCAGTTTCTTTGTCGAAGAGCTTTTGACCGCTCCGCTGATGAACGAGCCCAAAGCGCCCAAGCCCAGAAAAGATCAAATCTGAAATTCAAGGCGGATTTATTCACTCACTCCGTGCAAATAACCTGTGACTCAACGTGAAGCTCCCGCGCCTTCTTTTCGCGTCTCAATTGCCCACATGTGCCTTGTACCCAATTCGGAACAAAGGACATGGTTATGGTTTCTCGTCTCATTCTCGCCTCGGCGGCCCTGACGGTCAGCGCGTCGGCACTGGCTGCCCAAAGCCTGACTGATGGCCTTTATATTCAGGGCTTCGCAGGCTACAGCCAATTGCAAGACAGCGACTTCGGCGGCACGGTCAACGGATCGCCACAATCCGTGGACACCGATTTTGACGCGGGCTATGGGCTGGGTATCGCCGTTGGCAAGGAAATTCCACAATGGTCTAATGACCGCATCGGCACCCGGGTCGAGCTGGAATTGTCCTACCGCGACAACGACGTGGACGGCGTCAATTTCTCGGGCAACGGGCCGGGGAACGAGGGGAATACATCGGGCGATATCACGCAGACCTCGCTGTTTGGCAATGTGCTGTTCGACATCAAGCAAAACAGCGCTTTCACACCCTATGTGGGTCTGGGTCTTGGCGTAACCTATTCCGATATCGACATCTCTTACGGGCCGGGCGTGCGGCTGGACGACAGTGAGACGAACTTTGCAGCCCAAGTCATCGCCGGCGTGGCTTATGAGGTCAACGAAACCACTGCATTAACCCTCGATACCCGCTATTCTCGCGCCTTCGACGTCTCAACCAACCGCGTGGCACCCAACGGAGCCTCCACCGGCTCTGTCGAAGACGATATCGACACGTTCAGCGTCAATGTCGGCCTGCGCTACGGGTTCTGAGTGCGCACGGGGGCAGAGTTTCTATCCGGTTCCTCTTCCCCCGCATGGTCCCGTGTTCTATGCACGGGATCATGCGATCTTTTATCATCCATATGTCCTCTAGCACCGCCCGGCGACCCAATGCCGACAAGCTGTGCGCCGATCTGCCAAATGCCGAACTGTTCGAGGCCGTGAATGGCCGTGATCCTGAACAGATCGCCGGTGTTCAACTTCATCCCGGCAATCTGCACCGCCCGCATTACCCCTTTCCCCTCCGTCCGGCTGAAATCGGCGTGTTCGAAAGCCATCGCCGCATCTGGCGCAAGCTGGTCGATGAAGAAATTGATCTGGCCATCATCACCGAAGATGACCTGCGTATCGACCCCGCCCGCATGGCCGAGACGCTCAAGGTTCTGGCCCCGATAGCCACACCCGACCATTATATCCGCATTCCGGTAAAGCAGCGCGAGGTCCCGGTTCAGACTCTGGCCGAACAGAACGGGCTTCGGCTGATCCTGCCCAAGGTGATCGGGTTGCAATGCGTCTGTCAGATGGTGGGTCGACACGCGGCCAAACGATTGCTTGCCGCCACCGAACAGATTGACCGCCCGGTAGATACCTTCATGCAAATGCACTGGCTGACCGGCCAACCCATCCACGCCCTGCTGGGCAGTGGCAATCAAGAGGTGGCGCGCGAAATCGGTGGGTCGACCATCCAAACCAAACCGCCACTGTCGGATAAACTGACCCGCGAATTCAAACGCGCAGCTTATCGGGCAAAGCTGCACCTGCACCCGCAGCGCCCGCGTACTTCATCTGGCTGAAGATACCTTAGAGGGAAGTAGCCGTTAGGCGCGAGGGGGCAAACAGCCCCCCAAACCCGGCCCCGTCTTACGACGGCGCCTTGGTCTTGCGCAGATAGGGAAAGATCGTTTCGAACTCGCCGAACTTTTCTTTCGCTTCATCGTTGGACACGGCAGGCGGGATGATCACGTCTTCACCCGGCACCCAGTTGGCAGGCGTCGCAACGCCCTTGGCCGACATCTGCAATCCGTCGAGCGCGCGCAGAATCTCGGCAAAGTTCCGGCCTACGGTCATCGGATAGGTCATCGAAAGCTTCAGTTGCTTGTCCGGCCCGATAATAAAGACCGAGCGCACCGTGGCGCTGTCTGCAGGCGTGCGACCGTCGGGCAGATACGCCTCGGCTGGCAGCATGTCGAACGCCTTGGACACCGCCAGCCCGTCATCGGCGATGATCGGAAAGCCGGGGTTTGCGTTGCCGTAAGCCTCGATGTCTTTTTTCCACTTCTTGTGATCCTCCACCCCGTCGACCGACACGCCCAGAACCTTGGTATTGCGGGCCGCCCATTCGTCATTCAGCTGCGCCACAGCCGAAAACTCGGTGGTGCAAACAGGAGTAAAATCTTTGGGGTGCGAAAACAGGATCGCCCAGCTGTCACCGATCCAATCATGGAACTGAATGGTGCCCTGATCCGTCTCTGCAGTGAAGTTCGGAACCGTATCATTGATGCGCAAACCCATGGCGAATCTCCTTTATTGTGAAAAACCCGAGTCGGTTGCCGTAAACCTAAACACTTTGCGCGATTGTTAAACCACATAAGGGCGTCAAATAATTTGATCAAATTTTTCCTTGCCGTGCCCTTGCCCCGGTGACAGAGTGGCCGCGATTCCCGGCTTCGGGCTGTTGGCACAGGAGGATGCGCCATGATCGAAAAACGCGATTTCTATATCACCGGTCAGTGGGTCGCCCCCTCGGCGGCCAATGACTTTCACGTGATCAACCCCTCGTCCGAGGAACCCTGCGCGGTGATCTCGTTGGGCGCGCAGGCCGATACGGATGCCGCCGTCGCTGCGGCCAAGGCGGCTCTGCCGAGCTGGATGGCCACTCCGGTTGCGGAACGGATCGCGCTGGTGGAAAAACTTGTCGAGGTCTATCAAACCCGCTCGGAAGATCTGGCGCAGGCTATGTCGCTTGAGATGGGCGCGCCGCTGGATATGTCACGCAGTTCGCAAGCGGGTGCGGGCATCTATCACCTCAAGAACTTCATCCGCGCCGCAAAGGATTTCCCGTTCGAACGCCCGTTGGGCGATCATGCCCCCAATGACCGCATCATTCACGAGGCCGTCGGCGTTGCGGCCCTGATCACACCGTGGAACTGGCCGATGAACCAGATCACGCTCAAGGTCGGCGCGGCGGCAATTGCGGGTTGCACAATGGTGCTGAAACCGTCCGAGCAAAGCCCGCTGAACGCGATGATCTTTGCCGAGATGATGGACGCTGCAGGATTCCCGCCCGGCGTGTTCAACCTGGTGAACGGCGATGGGATGGGCGTCGGCTCGCAACTTTCGGCACACCCAGATGTGGATATGGTCAGCTTTACCGGATCGACCCGTGCCGGAACCGCGATTTCCAAGGCTGCAGCCGAAACGCTGAAGAAAGTGCATCTGGAACTGGGCGGCAAAGGCGCGAACGTAATCTTTGCCGATGCCGATGAAAAGGCGGTCAAACGGGGTGTGCTGCACATGATGAACAACACCGGCCAAAGCTGCAACGCGCCCAGCCGCATGCTGGTCCAGCGCCCGATCTATGATCAGGCGGTGGAGATTGCGGCAGAGGTAGCCAACAAAGTCACCGTTGGTCCCGCGCTTGAGGAAGGTCGCCATATCGGCCCTGTGGTGAACGAGGTGCAATGGACCAAGATTCAGGACCTGATCCAACAGGGCATTGATGAGGGCGCGCGTCTGGTTGCTGGCGGCACCGGACGGCCCGAGGGTTTGAACAAGGGCTACTACGTCCGCCCCACCGTCTTTGCCGACGCCAATAATCAGATGACTATCGCGCGTGAAGAAATCTTTGGCCCGGTCCTGACCATGATGCCCTTCGACACCGAAGAAGAGGCCATCGAGATCGCCAATGACACGCCTTATGGTCTGACCAACTATGTCCAGACACAAGACCCCGCGCGCGCCAATCGTATGGCGCGGGTGCTGCGGTCGGGCATGGTTGAAATGAATGGCCAGTCACGCAGTGCCGGATCACCGTTTGGTGGGATGAAGCAATCCGGCAATGGGCGCGAAGGCGGCGTTTGGGGCTTGGAGGACTTTCTGGAAGTCAAATCCGTCGGTGGCTGGGCTACCGAGTAATCAAGTTTGATTAATCCAATTGTGAGGCACCTTACGGTGCCTCGCTCTGTTTTCAGGCTTCCGCCTGTGCAGCCTCATAGGCCAGCATGGCGCGTTTGACCGGCAGGCCCCAATGGTAGCCGCCCAAACCGCCAGATTTCCGCAGCGCCCGGTGGCAGGGGATCAGCCAGCTGACCGGGTTGCGCCCCACAGCCGTGCCAACCGCACGCACCGCTTGCGGGGACCCTACCCGCTGCGCGATCTCGGAATAAGTGGTGACCTGGCCCGAGGGTATATGCATCAGTGCCTCCCACACCTTGATCTGCAGGGGTGAGCCGATCAGGTATAGGGGCGTCGGCTCCAAGCGGTCGCTGACCGATCCAAACGCGCTCAGCACCCACGGGCGCAGGCGCATCGGGTCCTCGACAAAGTCCGCCTGCGGCCAGCGCGACAGCATATCCTCCATCGCGTCTTCTTCACCGGTCTCGGCGCCGAAGGCCATGCCGCAAATGCCTTTGTCGGTACCCATCACCAGCGCGGGGCCAAAGGGGCTTTCGAACCAACCCCAATAGATCGTCAGCCCTGACCCTTTGCGGGCGTATTCGCCGGGGCTCATGGATTCCCATTTCAGGAACAAATCGTGCAGGCGGCCAGAGCCGGACAGGCCCACATTGTGGGCGGTCTCCAGCGTCGTGAACCGTTCGCGCAACAGCGCCTTAGCGTGACCCAAAGTCAGGTACTGCTGGTACCGTTTCGGTGACACGCCGGTCCAGCGCGAGAACAGGCGTTGGAAATGCGCCGGGCTCATGTCCATTTGGCGGGCCAACTCATCCAGGCTGAGGGGCTCACCGCCCTGATCAATCAGCTCGATCGCGCGTCGCATGACGTTGTAGTGATAGCCGCTTTCAGGAGTCTGGACGTTCATGTCTTTCACCTCATTATCTGGGATAAACCATAGCGCGCAGGCCACGTCCAAGCGACCCGGAACTTGCGCATTGGCTTTGGGCTTGTGTCACGGGCCAGCGGGCGGCATTAAGGCCCGGATGGCAAAACAACTCGACTATTACACGATCCGCGAGATCTTTACGCGTTTCCATGACGCCGACCCCGAACCCAAGGGCGAGCTGGAGCATGTGAACGTCTACACCTTGGTCGTAGCCGTAGCGCTGTCTGCGCAGGCGACGGACGCGGGCGTCAACAAAGCCACACGCGCGTTGTTCAAGGTTGCCGACACCCCGCAAAAGATGCTGGATCTGGGCGAAGACGGCCTGATCGAACACATCAAAACCATCGGTCTTTTTCGACAAAAGGCCAAGAACGTCATCAAGCTCAGCCGTATTCTGGTCGAAGACTATGGCGGCGAAGTACCCAATTCCCGTGCGGCACTGCAATCGCTGCCGGGGGTGGGGCGCAAGACGGCGAATGTGGTGCTGAACATGTGGTGGCGCTATCCCGCGCAGGCGGTGGACACCCATATCTTTCGTGTCGGCAACCGCAGCGGCATCTGCCCGGGCAAAAACGTGGACGCGGTCGAGCGTGCCATCGAAGACAACATTCCAACCGATTTCCAGCTGCATGCACATCACTGGCTGATCCTGCATGGCCGCTATCACTGTAAGGCGCGCAAACCCATGTGCGGCACCTGTATCATCCGCGATCTCTGCGAATTTGAGGACAAGAACCTATGAAAACCTACCAGCTTGTTGGCATCGGAAACGCCGTTGTGGACGTGATTTCCCAGGCCGATGACAGTTTCCTGGAACTGATGGGCATCGAAAAAGGCATCATGCAGCTGATCGAACAGGAACGCGGCGAGGTGCTGTATGCCTCGATGGAAGGTCGGGTTCAGACGCCGGGCGGGTCTGTGGCAAATACCATCGCCGGGGCCGGCGCACTGGGGCTGGATGCCGCGTTTATCGGGCGGGTGCATGATGACGCGCTGGGCCGGTTCTATGCGGATGCGATGAACGAAGATGGCGTGGATTTCGTGAACCCGCCGGTGCCGGGTGGCGAACTGCCGACCTCGCGCTCAATGATCTTTGTCTCGCCCGATGGGGAACGGTCGATGAACACATATTTGGGGATTTCGTCCGAGTTGTCCTCGGCGGACGTCTCTGCTGACGTGGCAGGCAACAGCCAGCTTATGTTCCTTGAGGGGTATCTGTTCGACAAGGAAAAGGGCAAGGCGGCGTTTCTTGAGGCTGCGCGAAACTGTCACAAAGGCGGCGGAATGGCGGGCATCGCCATCTCGGACCCGTTCTGCGTGGAACGTCACCGGGTCGATTTCCTGCTGCTGATCGAGAACGAGCTGGATTTCGTCATCGGCAACGAGGCCGAGATCAAGTCGCTGTTCGAAACCGACGATCTGGAAGAAGCGCTGGCAAAAACCGCCGCGATCTGCCCTCTGGTCGTGTGTACCCGGTCGGGTGACGGGGTAACGGTTCTGTATGACGGTCAGCGCACCGACGTTTCGGTGGAAAAGGTGGTGCCGGTGGACGCGACCGGCGCGGGCGACCAGTTTGCCGCCGGGTTTCTGTATGGCATGGCCACCGGTCGCGATTATGAGACCTGCGCCCGCATCGGCAATGTCTGCGCCCGTGAAGTGATCAGCCATATCGGCCCAAGGCCCGAAGCAAATATGCAGGAACTGCTGCGCGCCGCAGGCTTGCTGTAAAAAGTCAGGGCCGGACAGAGGGCATCGCATGAAAATAGCTGCGCTGACGATGGTGTACCGCGACTATGAAATGCTGGCGCGCTGGTGCGATTATTACGGCGACATGCTGGGCCGCGAAAACCTTTTTATCGTCTCTCATGGTGCCGACCCACGGCACCGTGAGATTGCCCAAGGGTGCAACTGCATCACTGTCCCAAGGGAGCCCGTTGCGAATTTCGACACGTGGCGGTTCGAAATGCTGCATCGCTTCGTTCAGTTTCTGTCCAGTTCTTATGATTGGGTCATTCGCACGGATTCGGATGAGTTCATTGTCGCGGACAGGGCATATGGAACCGTGCCCGAGATACTGCAGCGTCAGGAGGTTCCGTTCGCCTTTGCCCTCGGCCTTGAGGTTTTCCAACACGAAAGCGAAAAGGAACTGACGCCAGACCCTATCACCACCCAGCGGCGCTATGGTCTGGTTCTTGCGAGGTATTCCAAGGCGTTTGCGGTACGAAATGGCATGCGGCTGGAAAACCATGGGGTTCACATAAACCCTCGAGGATCATCTTCCTACACTGTAAACATGCCTGAAGGGCTGTATCTGCTGCACATGCGGATGTGTTCGAACGCCGTGCATCAGGCCCATCGTGACCGAAAGATCATGATGAAGAACGCGCCGCGCTCGTGGAAGAATCTGGACAAGTGGGAACGGATTATTCTTGACCACATTGCTTTGGGTCAGGTCGATGATAGCGATGCTCATCTCAGTCACGTCCGGAACGTTCAAAGCAATCGCCACAGACCGGCCTGGTATCGGCGCGGTATCCTTGTGCCTGTTGCGACACCCGACATGAACCGCGTCGTGGAACTCCCGCAGGGTATTCTCGGCCAGGTGTGATCGGAAGATCGTGCTATGAACCGGCTGCGTCGTTCAGCCGCCAATCGTAATCATACGCCCTGACCCGCTGTGTTTGCTGCAGTCGGGCCCGCAAGTCGGGATCGGCGACCGTTCGAATATAGGCCAGCACGGCCTGTTCATTTGGTCCAAAATCTTCGCGGAACCAGATGTAGATTTTTGACAGGACAGGCCTCCCGTGATCATTGAACCGCACTCCGCGCGGATCATTGACATAGGCACGCTCGGTCGCGGCAAAGTCCTGCTCCAAGGTCTCGGCCTGCCAAGCGCGGCTCATCAGATTGGGACAACCCACGGCCGCGCAGTTCAACGCATAGTGGATGCGGGGCTCATCATATGTGGGTCGGATGATGCGATGCTCGATATCGTTCAGGGTCAGCGTCTGCCCCGCCACCTCAACCAGAGGCCGGTTCCAGGGGCCGATCGACAGCGGCCCGTCTTTGATGTCGCGGATCGAGGCCACGGGATAGTTATCAAGAACCACATCCACCGTCACTGCATTATAGAGATTGATCCAATAGGCCAGCTGCTGATCGCGAGTCAGTTGCCTCGGATCCACGGCTTGCAAATCGGTCAGATAACCATCCAGCCGCGCCCGGTCGGCCTGCGTCACCTGCCCATAAGCCAGCCGATTTACACCTTGCGTATCCGGCGCGACATAACGGGACAGGAAAGCCGTCCAATCACTGTGATCAACCCGTTGTCCGGGCAGTGGCGCATAGCTGGTCAAGGTCTGCCCCGGCAAGGTCTCAGGCGCGGGCAGCGCCAAACGCTCAACACTGGCGCAGGCGGCCAGCAAGGGCAGCAGCAGGATCAACAGATATCTCATGACGCGTCCTTCCGGGTCTGGCGCAGGGCCCGCATCTGACCCTTGAGCCGCTTCAGCGGGGCAAGCGAGGGGTCGCCAAGCTCGGGCAGCTCCGGCCCACCAGACAGGCGCGGCACGGCGGCGTTCCACCAGCTTGGGCCGGTCGGGCCTTCGATCCGGTCCGGGCTGGCCAGATGCATATCACGCTGCGCATTGTGTACACACATCGACAGCGGTCCGTTAGCCGTCGCGACCATGAACACGCATGAGGCGCAACGATCCTCCTCAAGCGCATCCGCCGCCATGAAGTTATGGATGAACACGGCCTGCCGCCGCACCGGGCCGCGCAGCAGCCCTGATCCCAGACGCGCCACGCTTAACGCCAGATGACCAAGCGCCCGCAAAGCCAGCAGCGGGTGCCGCCGGATCATGCGCCGCAGTTTGGGGTGGATGCGGATATGCGCGTCCTGCCTATCGTCTACGCCTTCAAGCGCGGCGATCACCCGATGCACCAGCCGCCGGTTCGACAGCAACGAGACCGCGCGCCCTCCAGCGGTGACCACACTGGCATAACGGTTGCATTTGGAATGCCCAACGGCAGCTGTGTCGAAATGCAGCGGCGTGCCGTAGCCTGCCTCAATCGCGCGCGTCACACTGTCCTGCGTGATCGCATCCGGCCGCACGCGCAGAACACCACGCCCGGTATCGGCCTGCATCTGGAACGACACAAAGGCAACCTCGGGGCGGTCACGCAGAAACCGGGCCAATTTCGGTATCTCGCCGAAATTGCCGCCAAACACGGTGGTATTGAACAGGATACGCAACCCCAACCCGCGCGCGCGGCGGATGTAGGCGCGGCGCACGGTGTTCAATTCGACCTCGGAGCTGAACCCTTTTCGTTCCTGGGTCAGGTCGACGTGAAAGGCGACATCATCCAACCCTGCCGCTGCCAGCCGCGTCAGAAAAGCCCGGCTGGCGCGGATACCGTTGGTCATCAGGCAGGACCGCATGCCCAGACGGCGGATCTCGCAGCACAGGGCCTCAAGATCCTCGACCTTGCGCAGGGTCGGATCACCGCCCGTCAGTTGTACCGAGACACCTGTGCCATAGTGGCTGCGGATCGTGGCGAGCCGTGCAAACAGAGCCGAAAGCGGTGGGTCAAAGGTCATCTCGGCCCGGTCCGAGAGGTAGCATAGCGTGCAATCCAGATTGCAGTGCTGGGTGACCTCAAGCGCGACGCAGGCGATGGGGTAAAACCGCCCCGCTGTCTGTCCCGCGCCAAATTCACTGCAACTTTGCAAACCGCCACGCAAGGGGGCACGACGGTCGGTGCCTGTGAACTTGCGTCCGGCGGGGGCAATGGCGGGCTGGGGATGCGCGGTGTCTTTCATACGCACCAAGCTAGAGAGGGCTAGGACATGCGACCACGCCCTCTCACGCCAACGTGCGGGCCGGTGAACGATCAGCCGCAGCAGCCACCGGATTGTTTCACTTCGGTCGCCGACGGAGCCTCGTTCACATTCGCACCCCGACCCAGCCAGGTGCGCTCAGTCAGATAGAAATCGGTGAAGCGGTCGTGAAAGTCGTCGGACACGGATTTCTGCGGAATGCCCGTGGCCTGTAGGGCCCGCTGCCACGCTTTCACCTTGGGATAATCGGCCAGCATGTCGTGCCCACTGTGATCGGCGACAATCGCAGCGCGGTGCAACAAGGGCAGCCATGCCATATCCACATTGCCCAGCGTTTCCCCTGCAAAGAACGGACCATCGCCCAGTTGTTTTTCCGCCTTGGCAAAGGCGGCGTTCAATTTGGTCACGCGTTCACCAAATACCGCGCTGTCCGCACTTTGCATGGTGCTGCACTGAACCAGATAGTGTTTGCTGGCCTGATAGCTCCACGCTCGGTTCAAGGCGCGCTGTTCGGGCGTCAGATCGGGTTGCAGCAGGGCAGCGACTTCATCAAGATATTCAGCGATTGCGTCTGACTCGAACAGCGGCGTGCCGCCTTCGGTCACCAGCACCGGCACCTGGCCTGTGGGCGACAGCTCAAGAAACCAATCAGGCTTGTCGCTAAGGCTGATGAAGTCAATTTGATAAGGCACCTGCTTGGCCTCAAGCAGCGCCGTGACGCGCTGAACGAAGGGGCAGATTTTAAAGCTGATGATACGGATCATTGGTCTTTCCTTTTGGTTGCTTCACCTGTCAGACGAAGCCCACGCCAAAAAGACGACGATCAGATCAACATTTTCTGCAATTGGTGGATTTTTCCTGCACGCCCGAGATGTTTCCCCGCACATCCATCGAAATATTGCAGCAGTCTTCAAACGCCTTGCGCAGCTCGGACCGACCTTTTTGAACGCGTGACTTGAGGGTCGAATAGGACAGCCCATGCGCCTGTGCATAATCGCGTTGTGACATGCCATTGATGTCTATGGCCATCAACATATCTGCGGTCTCGGCGGGCAAACCCCGAATGAAGGGTTCGACACAGCCTTCAAGATCCTGACGGGTTTCGGGATCATCACGATGATACCACAGGTCATCCGGATGCGCCTGCGCACGGCCCGCTTTGCGATAGTGGTCAATGATAGTGCGATCCGCCGTCTGAAACAGCCACGGCTGCAGCTTGGCCGGATCTTTCAAATCAGGCAGGCCGGTGAAGACCTTGACCGAAATCTCTTGCAGCAGGTCATCCACATCCGCCGCATTAGACACGCGCGAATGCAAAAACGCCTTTAGACGAGCGCGATATTTCGGCCAAATATCTTCGATCTGCATGCTGGTTTATGACAGGTAATCGGCGAACGCGTCCACCACCTGCTCATAGACCTCACGCTTGAAGGGCACGATTTCCGCGATCAGCTTGCCGGGGTCTTGCCATTTCCAGCGGGTGAATTCCGGGTGATCCGTTGCGATATTGATCTGATCGTCGCGGCCGGTAAAGCGCAGCAGGAACCATTTCTGTTCCTGCCCGCGAAAACGGCCTTTCCAGATATTGGGCACAATCTCATGCGGCAGGTCATAAGGCAGCCAGCCATCGGTCTCGGCCACTACCTTGACCAGATCAGCGGTCACGCCTGTTTCTTCCCATAGCTCACGCAAGGCAGCATCGCGGGGGTCCTCACCCTTGTCCACCCCACCCTGCGGCATCTGCCACGCGTCCTTATGGCGGTCATTACGCTGGCCGACAAAAATCTTGCCGTCGGCATTCATCAGCATCAACCCGACGCAGGGGCGATAGGGAAGTTTGGCGATTTCTTCGGGGGTCATGCGTGGCCTCATGGGGATGTTCAGGCAACCTCTAACAAGCGCCGCGAGGTCCGCAAAGGGGGTGACGTTAGGTTTCGCGTGACAAAGTTTACGCGCGCGTCAATTTAGGTTGCAAATTCGTGAGGGAGAGTTTCGCCATGACTGCGTACCCAAACATGCTGGCCCCGCTGGATCTGGGTTTTACCACGTTGAAGAATCGCGTGCTGATGGGTTCGATGCATACAGGGCTTGAGGAAACCGGCGATTGGAACCGCGTGGCCGAGTTCTATGCCGACCGTGCGCGGGGTGGCGTAGCACTGATGGTGACGGGCGGGATTGGCCCGAACCTTGAAGGCTCGGTCCTGCCGGGTGCGTCAATGATGACCAACGACAAAGAAGTGGCGAACCATTCCATCGTGACGCAGCGGGTACACGAAGCAGGCGGCAAGATCGCGATGCAGATCCTGCACGCGGGCCGCTATGCCTATGGCCCGAAATGTGTAGCCCCCAGCCCTGTGAAGTCTCCGATCTCGCCGTTTCCGCCAAACGAGTTGGACGAAGACGGCATCGAGAAACAGATCAGCGATATCGTCAACGCTGCCCGATTGGCCCAGAAGGCAGGCTATGACGGGGTCGAGATCATGGGCTCTGAAGGGTATTTCCTGAATCAGTTCCTTGTAACCCACACCAACAAGCGCACCGATCGTTGGGGCGGGTCGTATGAGAACCGGATGCGCCTGCCCATCGAAGTCGTACGCCGCACGCGCGAGGCGGTGGGAACGGACTTCATCATCATCTACCGCCTGTCGATGATTGACCTGATCCCCAACGGCTCAACCCATGATGAGGTGGTGGAATTGGCGCGGCGGGTCGAACAAGCCGGTGCGACGATCATCAACACCGGCATCGGTTGGCACGAGGCACGGATTCCGACGATTGCGACCAGTGTTCCCCGCGCCGCCTTTGCGTGGGTGACCAAAAAGCTGATGGGCAAGGTCTCGATCCCCGTGATCACCTCAAACCGGATCAATACACCGGAAGTGGCCGAAGAGGTTTTGGCGACAGGCTGCGCCGATATGGTCTCAATGGCCCGCCCAATGCTGGCGGATGCGGATTTCGTGAACAAAGCGATTGCCGGGGACAGCGCCAAGATCGCGCCCTGTATCGCCTGCAACCAGGCCTGCCTGGATCACACGTTCAGCGGCAAGCTGACCTCATGCCTGGTTAACCCGCGCGCCTGCCACGAGACCGAGTTGGAGATTGCCAAGGCAGATACGGTCAAGACGGTGGCTATTGTCGGTGCTGGCCCGGCTGGTCTATCCACCGCCATGACCGCCGCCCAGCGCGGCCATGAGGTCACCCTGTTCGACCGCGCCAGTGAAATTGGCGGTCAGCTGAACATGGCCAAACAGGTACCGGGTAAAGAAGAGTTCTGGGGCCTGGTCGACTGGTACCGCACCATGATGGCTGATCTGGGTGTGAAAGTGGAACTGAACCGCGAGATTAGTGCCGATGACCTGACCGGTTTTGACGAAGTGATCATCGCCACCGGTGTTACCCCTCGCGATCCGCAGATACCGGGACAGGATCGGGACAACGTCCTCAGCTATATCGACGTGCTGCGCAACAAGGCCGAGGTCGGCGCGTCCGTCGCCGTGATCGGCGCAGGCGGCATTGGTTTTGATGTGTCCGAATTCCTGATTGAAGACGGACATAGCCCCACAACCGACTTGCCCGTCTGGATGAAGGAATGGGGTGTGACCGACCCCGAGGATCACCGCTCGGGCCTGGCCCCCGAAGGCCCGCAGCCCGAGGCTCCCAAGCGGCAGATCACCCTGTTGCAGCGCAAGAAGCAGGCACACGGCAAAGGGCTGGGCAAAACTACGGGATGGATTCACCGCGCAACGCTAAAGATGAAAAACGTCAATTTCGTAGGCGGCGTGAACTATGAACGCATCGACGAGGACGGCCTGCATGTAACCTTTGGCGAAGAACGCGCTGATCCGACTGTCATCCCAGCGGATACGATTGTTCTGTGTTCTGGTCAGGTGTCTGAACGCTGCCTTGCCAACGCGCTGATCGATCGCGGCATCACCCCGCACGTGATTGGTGGCGCGGATGTAGCGGCAGAGCTGGACGCCAAGCGGGCGATCAATCAGGGCACACGGTTGGCGGCTAGCCTCTGAGTTCGTACAAAGGTTACTCGGAAAGCGCGAGCTTGACGCCCAGCGCACCAAACGCGGTTGAGAAACACCGCTTGATCCAGGTCATGACGGATGGTCGGTGAATGACATAATCCCGCGCCAGCGCCGCGCAGGCTCCGTATCCAACAAAGACCACAAAGGTCAGTGCCATGAAGGCAAGGGCGAGCTTGATCAGTTCCAGCCCTGCGTTCGCCGTACCTGCCGGTAAGAACTGTGGCAGGAAGGCCAGAAAGAACAAGGATAGTTTGGGGTTCAGAACATTGATCAAAGTTCCGGTCACCGCGATTTTGACGTGGCTTACCGAGGATTTCTCGGCATTGACCTCCAATGCGCCGCCATCTTTGAGAATCCCCCAAGCCATATAAAACAGATAAAGGACACCCAGATACTTGATGAGCTGAAACGCCAGCGCGCTGGTATGCAAAAGCGTGGCAAGCCCGATGATACTGGCAAGCGCTGCCGGAACGATTCCAATTGTACATCCAACTGCGGCCGCAAGGCTGGCGCGAAAACCGCGCCCAAGACCAACGGCCAGCGTGTATATCACACCGGTCCCCGGCAATAGCACCACAATTAGGGATGTCAGAAAAAACTCAAGCGACATGCCGCCTCCAACTTGTTCCGAGGCAGAGTTTCCGACAATCAAATTAATGTAAACCGTTTTAGCTGGCAGTTCTGGTGACTACTCCACCGTAATCGTAATCACCTCGGACACAATTGGTGTTGCATGCGGCACGTGCCCTGCATCGCCCAACACCAGTTGCAGCGTGTGTTCACCGGGGGCAAGGTCCAGCGTCACTTCGGTCTGACCGCCACCAAAATGCAGGTGATTGTCGTCTGCGGGCAAACCATAGGCCAGCTCATCCGCGCCGTCTTCGCCCTCTCCTAGCGGTGGGCGGTCAATCAGCAAATGATGGTGACCGGTGTTTTCCTTCTCGGTCCCGGCCGGGGCCACGCCCATGCCGCTAAGACCAAAGACCACCGTCACAGGGGACTTGACGGTATCCCCGTCCGCCAGATTGACGAAATAAACCTTTGCTTCGGGGTTGGATGGCGTTTCTCCACCGGCCAACGCAAGGGTTGCGGACAGGCACAGGGCAGCAAGGGCGAAAAAGGCTTTCATGATCTCCTCCGTGGTCACAAATTTGCCATTCTCATCTTAGCATATTCGCGCCAATGCCCCTAAACTCTTTGTCTTTTTTGGGGTGTAGTCACCTTGGAAACTATTGTTTCCGCGTTTCCCATCTGCAAACGATAGCAATTAAATCCCTGATATTATCCCATGTCTGCCCCGTTTCCGCCCAGATTGGGCGCCAAAGTCAGGCAGAGACAAAACACCCGGGGAACGAGTATGGACCGACTGACCGAAATGGAAGCCTTTGCCAATGTGGTGGATCAGGGTGGGTTCACCGATGCGGCCAAGAAGATGGGTATTTCTAAATCTGCAGTATCAAAGCATGTATCAAGCCTTGAGGCACGGCTGGGCGCACGATTGCTGAACCGTACCACGCGTCGGGTATCCCCGACCGAGATCGGGCTGGCCTATTACGACCGCGCGCGCCGCGTACTGAATGACGCGGGCGAAGCGGATGCGCTGGTCACCTCAATGCAATCGGCACCTTCTGGCCTGCTGCGAATCAGCGTGGCGACAGATTTCGGGGTGAACCATCTGTCGCCGGTGCTGTCGGACTTTTTGGCCGCGTACCCGGATATCACCGTGAATATGGTTCTGAACAACCGTTACGTGGAATTGATTTCCGAAGGCTTCGACGTCGCCGTACGCATTGGTGAGCTTGAGGACAGCACCCTGCGCGCACGTAAACTGACCGAAACCGTGAAACGAATGGTGGCCGCGCCCAGCTATATCGAGAAATTCGGTCGTCCGCAGAAAATCGACGATCTGAATGAACACAAGCTGCTGCATTATTCGAGCCAATCCTCGGGCAATGTCTGGAGGTTGACCGCACCGTCAGGTGAAAAAAGACAAGTGCGCACCGCCGGTTGGCTCAGCGTGAATGACGGTCAGTCGCTGTTGAACGCGGCGATCTCGGGGCTGGGGATCGCATATCTGCCCAGCTACCTATATGCCGAGGCGCTGAAATCCGGCGAGGTACTGGATGCGATGCCGTCATTGCCCGATGAGGTGCAGGGTATCTATGCCGTCTATCCACCCGGCCGCTTCACGCAGCCCAAAGTACGCGCGTTCATCGATTTCCTGGTTCAGTCCTTTGCGGAAAAAGGCCTGATGGATTGGGTGGACTGACCCGATGCTCAACAGGCTGAACAAATGAATACAGCTATTCAGACCGAGAATAGCACCGAGCACGCCGATGGCGACGCACGTCCTGCATCGTCAACAGGGTCAAAAACGCCCCCGGTTTCAGCCGTAAGCGAAATCACTGGCCTGATTGGCGTAGTCGGCCTTTTTGCAGCAACATTGGCAGCCGTCTATTTCGACACGCCGTTGTTGCAGTCCATTCAGTTGTTGTTGGCGGGTGCCGCGCTTCCGATGATTGTGTCGTCTATCCTGCTGGACAAGGCCCATTTGCGCGCCTCAACAGGATTGGATTATAGGCTCAGGAGGCACTCTTCAGATGTTGTCTCAATCACGGTAACAAAGACCCTGGGCCTTGGGGCGACCTTTTTCGTCATCGCCATGGCCTACCAGATCATTCCGACCTACGACTCGTCAAAATACGAGCTGGTTCGCGCACTGACCCTTGCGTGGTTTCCTATAATTTGGATTCTGTCCCCAGCTTATATTGCCTTCACCACCCGCCACATGGTCGAGCCGCGCGACGAGCTTTGGCACTTTGGTAAGCTGATCACCCTGCAGCTTTCCGTCGTGGATTCTGAAAAGATTAAAGACCATTGCAGGACATGGCTGGTCAAAGGGTTTTTCCTGGCCTTCATGATCACCATCCTACCGCAGATCGTCAGTTTCGTGACCAACGCGGATCTAGAGAGCTTTTTTGCCGATCCAGTGTCGCTCATCCTGCTCTTGATCCAGGTTTCCTTTCTTGTGGATGTGTGCATCGGGTCGATTGGCTATGTCTGCACGTTCCGGGTTCTCGATTCACATATTAGAACTGCGAACCCGTATCTGTCTGCCTGGGTCGCTGCGCTGGTGTGTTATCCCCCCTTCGCGTTGATGACCACTGGCGGCCCGCTCGACTATCGCGCAGGCACGCAATCATGGACGGATTGGCTGTCGGATCAGCCTGTGCTTTTGATTGTTTGGGGCGGCGTAATTCTGTTGCTTGCCATAATCTATGCCTGGGCAACCGCTGCGTTCGGGCTTCGTTTTTCGAACCTGACCCATCGCGGGATTATCACGACCGGGCCGTTTCGTTATTCCAAGCATCCTGCCTATCTGTCCAAAAACATCATGTGGTGGATGCTTTACATGCCATTTCTTTCGGCCGTCGGACCAGCGGCCGCCCTTCAAAGCTGCATTTTGTTGTTGGGGGTGAATGCACTGTATTACGCGCGCGCCAAGACGGAAGAAAAGCATCTTATGACCGACGAAGACTATCACGTCTATGCTGACTGGATCGCGGAATATGGCCTGATTGCGCGCTTGCGAAATCAACGTCGCAGTCAGAAACCCTGACGGTCAGAGCCAACCGAAGGCGATTAGTCGAAGAACAACCACAGATCGTCTTCGTTTTGTCGACAAATCGTCTCTTTTGCCAGTGATAGTGCAAGTAACAGGAAAGATCTCCCCCGGTGAACCTCGACGGCCCGCGCATCAGTGCGGGTCTTTTTTTCTTGATTGTCTTTTAGAAACGCTCGACCCAAGGACGCAAGGTCAGCTCGTTACTCCAGGCGGATCGGTCCTGATGTACCAAATGCATGTATTCCCGCGCGATGGCGTCCGGGTCCAACATGCTGTCGGGGTTGTCCGTAGCCTCAACCCGTTCCGGACGGGACGCATTGCGGATGCCACCGTCGATATTGACCCACGCCACGTGGATGCCTTTGGGGTGCAACTCGCGCGCCATGGATTGCGCCAATCCGCGTTGTGCAAATTTGCCCATGGCAAAGGGTGCGGACAGCGGAAAGCCTTTGACCCCAGCCGAGGCACCGGTGAACAGAATCGTTCCGCGCCGGTTGTCCCGCATCGGCTGGTCCAGCATGCGGCGGGCAGCGGCCTGCCCTAACAAAAAGGCCCCGTGGGCCGTTACTTCAACTGCCTTGCGTACCGTTTCGGGGTCCAGATCGGTGATGGGACCACGCTGCCGGGCCGAAGGGTTGTAACAGGCCACACGCAATTCACCCGGCAGATCGGCGACCAACGCCGCTACGCCCGTGGCATCCGTACCGTCCAGCTGATGAAGCGTCGCACCCGTTTCGGCAGCCAGTGGTTCCAGTTTCGCGATATCGCGCGCGGTCAAGTGCAGCGCATATCCATCCCGAGCCAAGGCCCGCGCGAATGAGGCCGACAGGCCTGCCCCCGCGCCGATGATCAATGCCTGAGGGGTTTGTGTCTGATCGGCCATGGCGGGCTCCTTCACTCTTGGACCTCTCACTGACCTAAGTCGGTGCGATCAATTGACCAGCAATACGGCCTCAACCCGGCGATTCAGGTCGCGCCCTTCGGCGGTCGCGTTTGACGTCAACGGCGCCAGATACCCAATCCCCCGCGCCTCAAGCCGGTCGGCGGCAACCCCATGCGCCTCGATCAGGCGGGTTCGCACCGCTTGCGCCCGACCCGTGCTAACCGAGATATTAGCATCCAGCGCGCCGGTATCATCTGTGTGGCCCACCAACGCCAGCCGCGTACCCGGATTGTCGGCCAAATACCCGGCAATCAAATCCAGAGAGGCAAAGAGCCCGTCACCCAGCGTGATCTCACCGGTACGGAAATGCAGGTCGTCCAGAATCACATGCCCGTTCTGGGCCAATTCGCTCAGCAGGCCGTCCGAACCACTGACCGTTTCCTCAATCACCAGCGGCGGCGGAGCAGCGACACCAACCGGGGTGACACGGATCATCTGCACATAGCCGCTGGGCGGGTTGCGGCTGACCAGCAGGCTCAGCACCTCATCCCCGCGCGTGGCAGCCAAGAAGCGATAATCCTGGATCGAGACATACATGTCGGGGGTCGGCACCACCTCGGTCCCGAAGCGGAAATCGAACCCGCCGCAGTTCCGAGCCTCGCATTCGAACAAAACCTCATAGCCCTGCGCGATGATCTGTTCACGCAATGGCGCCAACAATTGCAACGTGGTGCTAGAGCCCGATTGCACACGCCATGTGATGCGCTCAATCTGCCCTTCGACGTGGCGCACGGGCAGGCTGCCATCGGCAAAGGGGCCAGTTGGCAGATCGTAACTGTCCAAGGGGCTGACACGGTCGCTGAGTTGACGTGCGCCGCTAGGCAGGGTCAGGTCTTGCGCGGCAAGCGGTCCGGCCAGCAACACCAGGATCAGAAAGGCAATTCGGGTCATCGGGCCTGCGCGTGATATTCGTCGTTCGGGGCCATGGCCGTAGCACTGGCAACCCGGTTCGACATGTTGAAAAATCCGGTGACATTGGCAAGGTCCCAGATATCCCGGTCTGTCAGCCCGACATCCCGTAGGTGTTGGCGATCGGGCTCTTCGATCTCGGCGCTGGAAGTCGTGATTTTGGCGGCGAAATCCAGCAGCGCGCGCTGTCGCGGGTCCAGTGGCGCCACACGGTAGTTCATCACCAGCATCTCACCCAGTTGAGGATCGCCCGACAATTGCCGCACCGCTGCGCCATGGGCCACAAGGCAGTAAAAGCATTTGTTGATCGCCGACACGACCACGGCGATCATTTCCCGTTCCAGCTTGCTCAGCCCACTGTCGCCCAGCATCAGATCGTTATACGTCGCCGTAAATGCGTTCAGCTTGTCGATATCAAACGCATAGGCCCGCAGCACATTCGGTACAAAGCCCAGCTTTTCCACACAGATATCAAAGTATTTCTGCGTCTCGGGCGGCAGCGGGTCCACCATCGGCAAATTCAGCGCGGTGGGCATATTCTGGTCGGTCACGTCAGGCTCTCTCCTTGGACAAGCTGACGGTAGTGGTATTCGCCGACAATCTCCATCCCAAGTGCGTGATAAAGCCCGTTGGCCGCAGCATTCGCCTTGGTGCAGATCACGCTGAGTGTTTCGGCACCGTTTTCCTGTGCCCAAAAGGCTGCCGCGCGCATCGCCCAGGCACCCAACCCGTGTCGCCGGTGCTGCGGCAGAACCTCAAGCGCGTGAACCATCGCAACACCGTCCTGTATCGCGACAAATACAGTACCGACGGGTTGATCGTCGCGGCGCAGCAGCAGCCCTGTTTTTAGGCCTTTCACCCGATCCATCACGGAAACCCGCGCCGGGCCAATTCCCCCCTGCGCCCAGATTTCACGCATGATCGCAAGGGGTTCCGGCGTGGGAAAGACCATCACGCGCGGGATCGGTGTATCGGTGAGGTGGCCTGTCGGACAGGCATAGATGTTAACCGGATCCAGAACCTCATACCCGCGCGCGGCAAGCTGAGCATCCAATGCCTCATCCCCCGGACGCAGACAGAACAGGTGCTTTTGCCCCATCGCCTGCATCGCAGCCTCGGCACCGTTGATATCAGCTTCGGTCACCGGACCCAATGCACTGGCCGCTGACACCCGCGATCCGCCGCCCTGCCCTTGTCGCAGCTGAAACGGACCCAGCCGTTCATAGCCCGCAGCGGGCCAGGTGCCGTCAACGATGTCGGGCCAGTTGACGCTCACAGATCAAGCTCTTTCGCCAACCGGGTGACAGCCGCGTCGATCCGCGCCCCGTCTGTGCCGCGCACAACCACGTTCGCCCCAAACACGCCGTTGATCTGGTACGGGTAGCTGCCGATGGACAGGTCCGAGAAATCTTCAGCTAAGGCGGACAGCGGGCCCGCGATATCACCCTCACCACGTTCCACGCGCAGGGTTTGCGACAACAACGGGCTGCCACCGGTCAGGCCGGGCAACACGCTGGCAACCATCGCCTGAAACACCGAGGGCACCCCGGCCATCACATGCACGTTCTGAATGGTGAACCCCGGCGCGGTCGAAACCGGATTGTCGATCAGCGCCGCCCCGTCCGGAATGCGCGCCATACGCAGGCGGGCCGCGTTCAACTCCTGCCCGGATTTGTCATAGCGGGCCTGCAACAAAGCGCGCGCATCCTCGCGCACGTCGATAGGCGTGTCGAACGCACGGGCAATGCTGTCGGCGGTGATATCGTCATGGGTCGGGCCGATCCCACCGCTGGTAAAGACATTGTCATAGGCTTCCGACAACGCCTTGACCGCCGTTTCAATGGCGGATGCGTCGTCGCTGACAATGCGCACCTCTTTCAGATCGATGCCATGTTTGGTCAGTTCACCGGCGAGGTAATGCATATTCGCATCTCGGGTGCGGCCTGAAAGGATTTCATCCCCGATCACCAGCATTGCAGCGGTTGGATTGGCCATGGCGCGTGCCTCCCTCTTGATCGACCTTTGGGGCAGGTATAGGCCCTGAGGCATGAAATTTGAAACCCCCCTTGTCCCCGCCCGCCTGATCCGACGCTACAAACGCTTCCTGGCCGATTGCACGTTGGAGGACGGGCGCGAGGTGACCGCACACTGCGCCAATCCGGGCTCAATGATGGGTCTGGCGGAGCCGGGTGGGAAAATCTGGCTTGAGCCCAATGACGACCCGAAGAAGAAACTGAAATACGGCTGGCGTTTGGTCGATCATGAAAATGGACACTTTACCGGGGTCGACACCTCGGTTCCCAACAAAGCCCTGCGCGCGACACTGGAAGCTGGTGAGATTCCGGAACTTGCTGCCTATAGGACCGTCCGCCCCGAGGTGAAATACGGCGAAAACAGCCGCATCGACTTTTTATTGACCCAACCGGGCCTGCCAGATGCCTATGTCGAGGTTAAAAGCGTCACCCTGTCTCGCCAACCGGGACTGGCCGAGTTCCCGGACAGCGTCACTGCGCGCGGCACAAAACATCTGGGCGAATTGGCGGAGATGGCGGCGCAGGGGCACCGCGCGATCATGCTGTATCTGATGCAGCGCACCGATTGCGACCGGTTCGCGCTGGCCGCGGATATCGACCCAGCCTACGCGGCCGCGTTCGAGGTCGCGCAGGGGCAAGGGGTCGAGCGGCTGATTTACGGCACGCGCATTGCACCCACCGAAATCACGGTCGGCGAAAGGATTTGGGCGCAACCCGGATAAGGCCGGATTTTATCTGTTGCGCCCGTTGCCATTTCCCGGTCCGCGCGTTTGACTATGCCCGGGTCACCCGCACCAACGATTTACCAACCAGTCAGGGGAACGCACTTGGAGTCCAATCAAGAAAAGCTAGTTGCCTTGCGGCAAGATTTTCACCGCTTTCCGGAACTTGGGTTCGATGAGACACGTACCAAGGCCAAAGTAGCGGAATTTTTGCGCGACCTTGGGCTGGACGTTCACGAAGGCGTCGGCGTCGTGGGGGTGTTGAAAGCGGGTACAGGCAACCGGGCCATCGGGCTGCGCGCTGATATGGATGCCCTGCCAATCCATGAGACCAGCCAGCACGATTACCCTTCGGAGACCGACGGCGTGATGCATGCCTGTGGGCATGACGGCCACATGTCGATGTTGCTGGGCGCCGCGAAGGAACTGGCTGCTGATCCCGGCTTCGATGGCACCATAGTTTTTTTGTTCCAGCCCAATGAAGAACATGGGCTCGGCGCGCGGGCGATGATTGATGAAGGGATTCTGGAACAGTTTCCGGTGGACGAGATCTATGCCATTCACAACCTTCCCGGTGCCCCTGTCGGGCAGGTATCGACGCGGATCGGGTTGATCTGTTCCTCAGAAAGCCTGTTCGAGATTGCAATCACCGGTCAGGGGGGTCATGCCTCGATGCCGCAAGCAGGGCGCGATGCGATAACCATTGGCGCGGACATGGTGCAGGCATTGCAGACCATCGTATCGCGTAAACTTGCCCCCGGTGCCGGGGCAGTGGTGTCAGTAACCGAGTTTCTGACCGATGGGCAACGCAATGTTCTGCCGGGACATGCGACTTTGAAAGGCGACGTACGCGCCCGCAGCCCCGAAGACCGCATCACCATCGAGGGCCTGATGCGCGAAATCGCACGCGGTGTGGCCATCGCGCACGGGGTCTCGGTCGATGTCATGTTCAACACGGAATTCATCGAAACAATTAATGCCGAGGAACCCACACAGGCCGTTGTTCGGACCGCACGATTCATCGGCGCCGACACCATCCCCGACTGCCAACCCATGAGCTTTTCCGAAGATTTCGCTCATTTCAGCGCGGCCGTTCCGGGCTGTTTTCTGCTGATGGGAAATGGCGAAACCGGACCGCATGGGCAACCGCTGCACTCCAGCGATTACGATTTCAATGATGAATTGCTGCTCTTGGGGGTCGATTTCTGGACTGCGCTTGCGCGCGATCGTTTGCCCGCAAGGGATTGAACCGAAGCGGCCACAATGGATAAGGGCGCAACCGGTTTCAGGCTTGCTGTTCCTCAGCATCGCCCGGCGCATCCAGAAACTCTGCCCACAACTCGGCATCCAGTCCGTTCACAAACGGCTCGAACTCATCTGTCACCGCCTGCCAGCCCCCGACCGAGGCGGCATTGACCGGCTTGCGCGCCTGTAGGTTACTGGCCGTCTTAATCGCGTTCGGGGACTTGTCCGGTGACAGCATCGCGTCCTCAAAGGACAGATCGCAAATCTGAGCCAGTTCTTTTGCGGTTTCTTCCAGATTGCCTACCAACGTCTCGTACCGAACGTCGTGAATGCGCCCGGGCAGTACCTTGTGCCAGTGCCGCATATAGCGCTGATACCGGTTGGCCTCGGCCGCCATCCAGTCCAGGTCATGGGTGAAATACAACCCGCCCGCGCCAAAATTCGCGCGCCACATGGACAGCGCGACATCGCGCGGGTCTCGCAGCACGTTAAAAATCACGGCATTGGGGAAAGCTTGCGCAATCTCACCCAAAAAAGCGTAGTTGCCCGGTGCTTTGTCCACAAAAGCCACTGCGCCATTTGTCAACGAAGGCAGCTTACCCGTGTAGAAATCGGCCAGATTATGAGCCTCGCGCCATTCGGGTGGTTGCGCTTCGGCCTGTCTGGCCCATTGGTGTACTGATGCCAGCTCACCCAAACCCTGAACAGCAGAGTGACGGCCCAGAATACGCTCGACCAGCGTGGTGCCCGACCGGGGTAGACCAACCACAAAAATCGGCCGGGTACTGCCCTTGGATGGTTTGGGCTGGGCAGCGGGCAATGGCGCAGCCAGCCGTTTATCGCATTCCTGCACGCTGCGTTCTTCCCAAGAGTCAAACCCCGCACGCTGCATCAAATGAGCCTCAGACAGGTGCTGCATTTCAAGCGGTGTGTTCTTTTCGCGGCGTGCCAGGCTGGCCGCAGCAAAGCATACCATCACAGCATCCTTAGGGTTTGGCACGCCGCGCTCCAGCGCAGCTGCGATCTGCGTCTTCAGCGTTGCGGCATCCTCGAAGGTCAGGTTGGGCAACCCCGCCATCATCTCAAGCGCCTCGGGGTGACCAGGCGCTTGCACCAGGGCTGTGCGTAGGTTCTTTAACACCTCGCCAAGCTGGCCCAAACCCAACTGAGATCTGGCAAGACGCAACAGGCCGGGAAGAAACCGCGGGTTTTTTCGAACCAGCGTATTCAACATGTCTACAGCACTATCCCATTGCTGCAACGCGTCCAGAATGTCCGCCTTCAGAATTTGCGCATTCACATTGGCGGGTTCGCGCTTCAGGACTTGTTCGATGGCTACAAGGGCCATTTCCGCTTCTTGCTCTTGCAGCAGGGCCAACGCCTGAATGAACAGCTGCGCCGGGCTGAGAGGACCACGTGCGCTGATTTTTTCCAGAAACTTCAAGGCAGCAGCCGGTTCGCCGCCTTGAATCAAGCTCAGGCCATAGTTCTGGATAAGTTCGGCATTGCCGGGGTCCAGCCGCCAAGCGCGTTCAAAATAAATCTGGGCCTGCTTGAAGTTCTGCTGCTGAATTGCGCACAGACCGGCAATTCGGGGCAACGCCGCAGCCTTAGGCCATTTCTTGGCCGCCTTGGTGGCGCGTTTAAAGGCCTGATCCAGCCGACCAGCCTGGAGAAGCGCGCTGATATTGGTGATCTCGGCCCTCAACTGGTCTGCTTTTCTTTGCATTTGCACGCCTTCTCCTGTTTCGCGCACCCGCGCAGCCTTGCTTTGTGCTAGTTGAAAATTACCTGAGGGTCTATATGCGATCAGGTACCAGACCGGGCGCGGACTTGACATTACGACCCAACGCCCTCTGGTACTTTCTGCACAAGCAGCGTAAAAGGAGTGCTGCGCGAAACATTTGGAGCCTCGCATCCATGAAAGAACATCGTGGCCGTCTGACCAAGGATGGCATCCGCATCTATGAACAGGGTGACTTTGCCGGCATGCACGCGGCAGGGGCACTGGCGGCGCGGATACTCGACGATATTGCGGATCATGTCTTTCCCGGCCAAACAACCGGTGAGATCGACCGCCTGATCACTCAGATGGTCGAGGATGCAGGCGCAACGTCGGCCACCATAGGCTACAAGGGCTATCAGCACGCAAGCTGTATCAGCGTGAATCATGTGGTCTGCCACGGCATCCCAGGCGACAAGCGCCTGAAGGATGGCGACATCCTGAATATCGACGTTACCGTCATCGTTGACGGCTGGTTCGGCGATACTTCGCGCATGTTCGTGGCCGGCAAACTGCCCCGCAAGGCAGAGCGTCTGATTCAGGTGACCCATGATGCGCTGTTCAAAGGCATTGAGATGGTCAAGCCGGGCAACACCTTCGGCGATATCGGCCACGCGATTCAGGCTTATGTCGAGGCGCACCGGATGAGCGTTGTCCGCGATTTCTGTGGCCACGGGTTGGGTCGTGTGTTCCACGCCCCGCCCAACGTGCTGCACTATGGCCGTCCGGGGACCGGAGCGAAGCTGGAAGAAGGCATGCTCTTCACCATCGAGCCGATGGTCAATCTGGGCCGCCCCGAGACCAAAACGCTGGCCGATGACTGGACCGCCGTGACCCGTGACAAGTCACTATCGGCGCAGTTCGAACATTCGGTGGGTGTCACGGCAGATGGGGTTGAGATCTTTACCCTGTCACCGGGCAACAAGTTTCACCCAACCTATTCGTCCTGATTGACGGCCTGATCGCGCAATAGCTTCAGCAGCAATGTCTCATCCCTCCACGGCGTTACTGCGTCATGGATGAATACCGGCGCGCGCATGGGATTGCGTTCGGGGCCGGTAGTCGATTCCGTATCCTTTGAAAGGGTCCAGATCGGGGGATTTAAGGTACGGTCCATGCCCCGAATGCTAGCACGTCCAGGTCAGATTCCCAAAAGCGTCGGAACCTCGGCCATATCGGTAAAGACTTCGGCCCCAAGTTCCGCCAGCTTCTCGCCCTGCCCATGCGGCGCGTAGGCCAGACAGCGCATGCCCGCGCGTTTGGCTGCCATTACGCCGTTCTGGCTGTCTTCGATCACCACTGGTGCGGTGGCCCCGAATTGATCGGCGGCCGTCTGGAACATGACCGGATCAGGCTTGGCGGTTCCCAAGACATGGGCGGAGTACATTGCGCCGCTAAAACGCTCCCACAAACCGTTCTGGCCCAGAGTGATCTGCATTTTGTCGGGACTTCCATTTGACGCCACACAGAAGGGGATGCCCTTGGCATCCAGCGCGGTCAGCAGTTCCGGAATACCCGAAACCAGATCCACGCCCTGCCGCAAACGATCATAGGTTTCTGCATAAACCTCATCGACCCAATCTTCGGGCAGGTTTGCGCCCAGCGCACGGGCCTTGTCGCGCACTCCGGTCATTGTACCCCCAAGAAAGAACGCAACACTGTCTTCCAGCGTCAAGTTCAGCCCATACCGTCCAAGATTGTCGACCAGCACCTGATTGGACAGCGGTTCACTGTCCACAAGAACACCGTCGCAATCGAAAATGACCAGATCGTGCATGCCTGCCCTCTTTGTTTTGCACTGTGCCTAGCCAACCGTGCGCGCAGGTGCAAACCGGGTGTCAGCAGAACCTTGCCCGCAGGGTTTCAGCCTGAAACATTTCGCCACATCAACGAGATATGCGTGTCACCGTATTTCCGGCTGTCCTGCAGGTCGAACCCCTGCGGCGCTGCCATGGGGCTGTTTTCCTCCCACACGATCAGCGCGTCGTCGGCAATCCAGCCATGGGACAGGGCAGCGATGGCCTTTTGCCCCATGGATTTTCCATAAGGCGGATCCAGAAAGATCAGATCATAGGGCGCACCCGGATTTTCGCCCAGCCGCGTGGCGTCCCGGCGGATCAAGGTGGTGCGGTCGGCGCTGCGGGTCAGGTCGATATTCTTGCGGATCAGCCCCTGCGCCACCCGCCCGTCATCCACAAAGGTCACCCGTGCAGCGCCGCGCGACAGCGCCTCAAGCCCCAGCGCGCCGGTTCCGGCAAACAGGTCCAGAACGCGCAGCCCGTCAAAGTCGATCTGATGACCCAACACGTTGAACAGGCTTTCGCGCACCCGGTCGGTGGTGGGGCGCAAATGAGCGCCCGCATCCCCTTTGCCAACCGACGCCAAGGCCCGGCCCCGGAACTCTCCGGCGATGATCCTCACGCCTTGAGCAGCGGTTTCAGATCCGCGTCCGGGTCGGCGACCACGGCCGGATCAGCGGTTTTGCCCGCCTCAATCAGACGCTTGCCAACCATATAAGCGCGAGGATCATTCATCGCGTCAACGGCGATCAGCTGATCGCCGTTGTAGTACCAGAAGGACACGGTCTGACCGTCACCCTGACGGGTCACCACGCGGTCATAGCCGGTGTTCAGGCCCGCGATCTGCAGTTTGACGTCATACTGATCCGACCAGAACCACGGTGTCGCCACATAGTCCTTGGCTGCGCCCAGCATGTTTTGGGCTACGATCTCGGCCTGATCAATCGCGTTCGGCACGCTTTCCAGACGAATACGGGCATCGCCATGTGGGAAGGACGCGCAGTCGCCCGCCGCCCAGATCGCCGGATCAGAGGTTCGACCATGCGCATCGGTCTTAATGCCGTTCTCCAACTCAAGCCCTGCGATCTCGGCCAGTTGAGTAGATGGGACGATGCCGACACCGACAACAACAAAATCGACCTCGATCTCGGTGCCGTCGGTCAGAACCGCACCAACCACCTTGCCGTTGTCGCCCACCAGACGATCCAGCCCGACACCTTCGCGGATATCGGCGCCATATTCACTGTGCAATGCGCGGAAGTAATCGCTGGTCTCGGGCGCGGCCACCCGTTGCAGGATGCGGTCGGCCATCTCGACCAAAGTCACCTTGACCCCGCGCTTGGCGCAGACTGCCGCGGCCTCAAGCCCGATATAGCCGCCGCCCACGATCAGGGCGCGCGCGCCGTCTTTCACGCGGGGCTCCATCTCGTCGATATGGGCCAGATCGCGTACTACGTGGACACCTTCAAGATCACCGCCAATCGCGGCAGGCAGGTAGCGCGGGTCCGACCCGGTGGTCAGGGCCAGTTCGTCATATGCGATGACCTCATCCCCTACGGTCACGGTTTTGGCCTGCGGATCAATCGCCGTCACGCGTTGACCCAAACGTAGGGTAATATTGTTCTCGGCATAGAAACTTTCGGGCCGCAGGAACAGGCGCTCCAGCTCCATTTCACCCAGCAGATAAGCCTTGGACAGCGGCGGGCGCTGATAAGGCAGATGCGGCTCGGCCCCGATCAGAGTGACGTCCCCTTCGAACCCGTCTTTGCGCAGCCTGGCAACAAGCGACGACCCCGCCTGCCCGGCACCGATGACGACAATATGGCTCATGTTCCTCCCACCGCGTCGAATTCCCGTGGTCTCATCCACTCGACCACCTATATTGCGGCTGAGCCCGACTCTGCAAATCCAAACGACAGGAGCTTAAAAAATGATTTCAACAGGTGAGACACTGCCCGACGCCACACTGACGCAACTGGGCGCAGACGGCCCCGAAGAGGTGCGGATTTCAGACAAAACCAAAGGGCGCAAAGTGGTGATCTTTGCGGTGCCCGGAGCATACACGCCGACCTGCAGTTCGGCCCATGTGCCCAGCTTCATTCGCACCAAAGACCAGTTTACCGCCAATGGCGTGGATGAGATCATCTGCGTTTCGGTAAACGACCCGTTTGTTATGAAAGCCTGGGGCGAGGCCACAGGCGCGGCCGATGCAGGCCTGACCATGCTGGGCGATGCCTCAGCCGAATTCACCAAGGCCATTGGCATGGAATTCGACGCCCCGCCCGCCGGACTGTATGCCCGTTCCAAACGCTATGCCATGCTGGTCGAAGACGGCAAGGTCACTGCGCTGAACCTGGAAGAAAGCCCCGGCACCTGCGAGATTTCGGCAGGCGAAACTTTGCTGGACGCGATCTGATCCTGCGCGCGGCCCTGGGTCACCTCGGGGCCGCAAACGCATTTAACTTGATGCAACGCCCTGATCAGCCAATAGTTGTGGCATACAATCAGGGAGTTCATTGATGAAACTGAAAGTATTCACTCTATTACTGAGCACAGCGGGGGCATTGGCCGCCTGCGGCCCGGCACCCACCCCTCAGCAACAGGCGGCGCGGCAGCATGAAATCGCATGTCTCAGCGGATCACTGGGCGGTGCATTGATCGGCGGCGCGATCGGCAACCAATTCGGTGGTGGATCAGGTAAATCCATCCTGACTGCGGCAGGCGCAGCCGCAGGCGCGATTGAAGGCAACAGATACGCATGCTGAGGAGAGCCGAGATGACACGTGGAATTTTGATTGCTGCGGCCCTTATACTGGCCGGTGCGGCCACAGCCGAGACCGTGGGCGAGTTGCATGAAAACGAACTGAAGGCCATCGACAAGAACAATGACGGCTTCTTGTCCCGTGATGAGTTCGATGCCTTTTCCGATTATGCCTTTCAGGAAATGGATGACGACAAGAACGGCACGCTGGGATTGGACGAAGCCAAGCCGTTTCTGGACATAAAACAGTTTCAGGACGTTGACCGCGATAATGACGACTTTATCTCTCGGGCGGAATACGACGCGCAGATGAACGACGATTTCAACGCGGCGGATAAGAACGGCAACGGTCAACTGGACTAGCAACAGGAGCGCACGATGAACAAATGGATCCGTTTGGGTGCGCTTTTACTGGTGGCGGCCTGCGATGTACCGCAGGCGCCGGTTGTGAACGGACCGGACGGGCAGACATTTATCCAGATCAACACTTCCGGGCTGACCTGCCATAACACCAAATGTCTGGATATTAATCCGGCAGCCCGCAGTGTGCGCCAAATCGGCAATCGGACGACGCAAATTCCTGGCAATATCAACGTCAGCGACGGAACCGTGACACCTGATGAGTTCCGGCAATTGGGTATTGCTGCATCCCTGGCCGGCGGAGAAGGCTCGCGGAGCGACAGAGGCTAAACCAGGCTGTCCATCTTGCGCGCCAGCTTTGCATCCAGCGCCGAAATGCCACCGACATCATGGGTGGCCAGCGTCACCTCGACTGTGCGGTAGACGTTGGACCATTCGGGGTGGTGATTCCACTTTTCGGCAAAAATCGCCACCTGCGTCATCCAGCCAAAGGCATGCACGAAATCTTCGAAGATAAAGGTCTTGGTGATCGCATCCCGGTCTTCGACCATGGTCCAGCCGTTGTTGAACAGCGGGTCCAGAAGCGGTCCGCGGGTCTCGGGCGACAGTAGTTCGGTCATTGCTGTTCCTCCGGGTTCGATTTCCTGAACGGGCCGTATTCCGTCAGAATCTCAATCTCTTGTCCCACTGCGTGGGCCTCGGCGTCCAGATATTTCTTGATCGCATCGGCAAAGCCGGGGTCGGCGACCCAATGCAAGCTATGCGTGCGCATAGGCATATAGCCCCGCGCCAGCTTGTGTTCGCCTTGCGCGCCGGCCTCAACACGGGCCAATCCTTCGGCAATGGCAAAGTCGATCGCCCTATAGTAGCACAATTCAAAATGCAGGCAGGGGTGATGTTCGACGCAGCCCCAATAGCGGCCATAAAGCGTTTCGCGTCCAATGAAATTCAGTGCCCCGGCAATCGGATAGCCATTGCGTTCCGCCAGAACCAACGCCATATCATCCGCCATGGTTTCCTGAGCGATATCAAAGAATTGTCGCGTCAGGTAAGGCGATCCCCACTTCCGCGCGCCGGTATCCTGATAGAACCGCCAGAACGCATCCCAATGTTCAGGGCGTAGATCATCACCGGAATAGGTGTGAATTTCTCCGCCAAATTCGCAGGCCTGCGCGCGTTCCTTACGGATATTCTTGCGCTTGCGCGAGGACAGCGCGGCCAGAAACCCATCAAAATCCGCATATTGGTCGTTAAGCCAGTGAAACTGCTGTGATTGACGCAGCAACAGACCCATCTGTTCGCCCGCCAGCGCTTCGTCCTCGGTGCAGAACGTGGCGTGGACCGAAGACACCCGGTTATCGGCTGCAATCTGCACGGCTCCTTGCACCAGGGCCGACATACCCGGAACCTCGTACCCCGGTCGCACCAGAAACCGCCGCCCGGTGGCCGGAGTGAACGGTACCGCGATCTGCAGTTTGGGGTAATACCGCCCGCCTGCGTTTTCATAAGCATGGGCCCAGCTGTGGTCGAAAATGTATTCGCCTTGACTGTGCGATTTGGCATACATCGGCGCGGCCGCGATCAGCATCCCATCCAGATATGCGGTCAGGTATTGAGGCTGCCAGCCAGTGCCCGCCCCAACCGAACCGCTGTTTTCCAGCGCCAGCAGGAATCGATGCGTGGTAAAGGGATCAAGCGGCCGCCCGCCATCGGCGGCCTCGGGGCAGGCGCAGGCATCCCATTCGGTCGCAGAAATCTGCGAAAGCGATCTCAGAACCTGAACTTCGATTTGCGCCTGATCCATGTGCCCTCCGCGTCTGATCTTTATCTGTGACACCGAGGGGCAGGTTCAACCCGGATGTGGCGCCAAATACCCTTCGAAGGTCACGTTATCGGCAACCCTTCGGGCCTGAGCCTCTTGCTCGGCCGAGCGTACGGTCCAACACAGAACCGGCACGCCGCGCGCTTTCAATTCGGCCACGCGGGGGCGGGACAGATCGGCGACCTCATGGCTGATAAAGCTGGCACCGACCCTGTCAAAATCGGGTATGTCGCGCAGGTGATCGCAGACCTTCTGCGGCAACAGCTCGACCTTGGGCTGGTAAGAACAAGTCACCAACCCGCGCGGCAGATGGGGGGCAAGACGCGCCAGTTCGGCCACGCTGTTGGGATTGAAAGACATCAAGGCCACTGGCCCGTCATAACCCTGCAAGGCCCGTACCGCGTCGGCCTCAAGTGATCCGACATTGGGACCCATCGCGCCGTCCTGATCCTTGAACTCGATCAGCAAGGGAACCTTGCCGTCCACCTGTGCAAGCACGTCGTCCAGCGTCGGAATACCATCATCAGCATGCAGCAGCTGCGTCGCCTGCGCCTGTGTCGCCGTCACCTGCTGAATAGGGCCGGGCTGCCCGGTCAGGCGTGTCATGTCGTAATCATGAAACACTATTGCCCGGCTGTCCGAGGTTCGCTGCAAATCAATCTCGATCCCGTACCCGGCCTCGACAGCCGCACGGATGGCCGCCCGGCTGTTTTCCGGGCGGTTATCCGAAAGGTCATGCAGCGCCCGATGCGCAATCGGGGCCTGCAGGAAAACTGACGGCAAGGTCGGTGTCATTGAACCTCGAAAATACCTTCGATTTCGACGGCCACGCCCAGCGGCAGTGCCGCGGCGCTGACGGCCGAGCGGGAATGACGGCCAGCCTCGCCCAGCGCCTCGACCAGGAAATCCGACGCCCCGTTGATCACCTGGGGCTGTGCTGTGAAATCGGCGGTCGAGTTCACGAAACCAGTCAGCTTGATCACGCGCACCAGTTTGTTGATGTCACCGCCACAGGCTGCCTTGACCTGCGCCAGCAGATTGATGGCGCAAACCTTTGCCGCCGCGGCACCGGCTTCGATTTCCATGTCATCGCCCAGCTTGCCGGTGATCAGATCGTCATCCTTGGAAATCTGACCCGAGACATAGACGATGTTGCCCACCCGAACGAAGGGTACATAGTTCGCCGCTGGCGCAGGCGCGTCCGGTAGGTTGACGCCCAGGCTTTCCAGTTTTGCTGCGATGCTCATGAAGTTTCCTCCCAATCTTTGAGTCGGGGCGAAGCTAACCGGGAAGACCGGGATCGGAAAGTACGAAAACGGGGATAGACGACCCAGAGCGGTCAGCGTAACTCTTCCTATGCCGAACAGTTGAACCTGTACCACTTTACGTAAGTACGTCGCACAGGTTAAACGCTTTTTGTTTCATACTGGTTGCGAAACGTATATGTGACATCGGATTGGGCCATGCTATGTGGCCACGGGCAGTATTGATTGACAGTTCGGGCGTGTGGAACCCGAACGTTTAGGAGTGGCAAAGACCGTGTTGAGCAGACCCCGCCTGAAGCACCTTATCGTCATGTCCGTGATGGCATTCCTTAGCGCCTGCGCCACGCGACCGCCGGAGGGGACCCCGTCGAATGAGGTGTTCGATCCCTATGAGAACACCAACCGGGGCATTCACAAATTCAACCTGGGCGTTGACCGGTTTCTGTTCCGTCCGGCCTCGAAAGGCTATGTCAAGATCGTACCCGATCCGATGGTGACCAGCTTTAACCATTTCGCCGAAAACCTGACGATGCCCGGGCAGGCGCTGGACTACCTGTTGCAAGGCAATGTCAAACAATCCGGCAACGCTTTGCTGCGCTTTGTGGTCAATACCACTGTGGGCGGCTTGGGCCTGTCTGACCCCGCTGCCGAGTTGAACCTGCCGCCGGTGGATACCGATTTCGGCGAGACCCTGCATGTTTGGGGCGTTGGCGAGGGCGCTTATGTCGAGCTGCCTTTCTATGGCCCGTCAACCCAACGGGATGCGATTGGTGTTGTGGTCAATCTATTCTCGAATCCGATTAATTTCACACCGGTCCGTCCGGTGGACAATATCGGCGTATATGCTGAGGTCGTCCGCCGCATGGGTGATCGGGGCCGGTTCTCGGATACGGTGGATTCAATCCTGTATGAAAGCGCCGACAGCTATGCGCAGGCACAGACAATTTACATCCAAAACCGCCGCTTTGAACTGGCACGCGACGATGAGGACGCCTATCTGGGTCTGTACGATGACCCTTATGCAGATATCGGGACTGACCCAGTCAGGGACCCCTACTTAGACCCCTACGAGGACCCCTATGCCGAATAACCATCTGAACCGACGTGGTTTTATTGCCACTGGCCTAGCCAGTGCGATGCTGACCGCCCTGCCCGCCTTTGCCCAGACCGAGGCCAGCGCCAAGGCACTGGTTGTCAGTGTCGTGGACGATATCAACCGCGTGATCGCCTCCGGCAAATCCGAAAAGGCGATGATCCGCGATTTTGAAAAGATCTTCGTGCAATATGCCGATGTGCCGATCATGGCGCGCTATGTGCTGGGGGCCGATGGCCGCTCAGCCAGCCCCTCGCAGATCAAGCAATTCACCAAAGCGTTTCAAGGCTATATTTCCAACAAATATGGCCGCCGCTTCCGCGAGTTCATTGGTGGCCAAGTCACTGTTCGCAATGCCCGCAAAATCAAGGCGGGCTACGAGGTGCGCACCTCGGTCAAGTTGCAGGGGTCTTCCCCGTTTGAGGTGACATTCCTGGTGTCGGACAAATCGGGCCGCGACAAGTTCTTCAACATGTTCATCGAAGGGGTGAACATGCTGCTGACCGAACGGACAGAGGTCGGCGCCATGCTGGATGCGCGTGGGGGCGATCTGAACCGCCTGATCAAGGATATGAGCCGAAACAAGCTCAGCTGATCCGGTTCACAAATGAAAAAGCGCCGCGCGATTGGTTTCGCGCGGCGCTTTTTTGGTTTTAGTTCAGGCGTTCGCCAGTTTCCTTGGCGAAATAGGACACCTTGCTCATGTCAAAGGCCAGGTTCAACATCTTGCCCGCCTGCGCACTGGTTTCCGCGTGCAGCCGCGCAGTGACCTGTTTGCCGCCCAGTTCCGAGACCACATAAGTGTCAGCCCCCGCCGGTTCGACCATGTCGACCATACAGGAGGCCTCTTGCACACCATCACCGGCACGGAACCCGGCCTCGGCAATGTCTTCGGGGCGTAGGCCCAGAATCACATCCTCGGGCAGTGACAGATCGCGGGCATCGTTTAGAACCAGTGTCTCGCCCGCTTCACGTGCAATGGCGATCTGCGTGCCCGGGCCGGTCTTGGACGCTCGCGCCGGGATCAGGTTCATCGCCGGTGAGCCCATGAAATCAGCCACAAACAGGTTGGCCGGGTTGTTGTAGATTTCAGCCGGGCTGCCGATCTGCTGCACGATTCCACCTTTGAGAACCACGATCTTGGTCGCCAGCGTCATCGCCTCGATCTGGTCATGGGTCACGTAGACGATCGAGGCATCCAGCGTTTGATGCAGTTTCTTGATCTCGGTTCGCATCTCGACCCGCAGCTTCGCGTCAAGGTTCGATAACGGCTCGTCAAACAGAAACAGTTTGGGATCGCGCACCAGTGCCCGACCCATCGCCACCCGCTGACGCTGACCGCCTGACAATTGGCTGGGGCGGCGGTTCAGCAGCGGCTCGATCTGTAGCAACGAGGCAACCTCGTTCAGCTTGGCCTCCTGTGTCGCCTGATCGACCCCGCGTACCTTCATGCCAAAGGTGATGTTCTTGGCCACGGACATTGTCGGGTACAGGGCGTAGGACTGGAACACCATCGCGATGTCGCGATCCTTGGGGCTGACATGCGTCATGTCCTTGCCCCCGATGGACAGCGTGCCGCCGGTAATTTCCTCCAGCCCCGCAATACAGTTCAGCAGGGTGGACTTGCCGCAACCCGAGGGGCCGACCAGCACCAGGAAATCACCCGGTTCGATCGAAATGTTGATGTCCTTCAGAACCTCGGTTGCGCCGTAATTCTTGTACAGATTGTTGATATCGAGGATGGGAGCCATGGGTTATCCCTTCACTGAGCCAGCGGTCAGACCGCGGATGAAATACTTACCGGCGACGACATAAACGAGCAGCGTCGGTAGCCCCGCGATGATCGCGGCGGCCATGTCGACGTTGTACTCTTTGACGCCGGTGGTGGAGTTTACGATGTTGTTGAGCGCCACGGTCACGGGCTGCGTTCCCGCCTGGCTGAACGACACGCCGAACAGGAAGTCGTTCCAGATCTGCGTGAACTGCCAGATCACGGTCACCACGATGATGGGCAGCGACAGCGGCAGGAAGATCGACCAGAATATCCGCAGGAATCCGGCCCCATCGACCCGTGCCGCCTTGGTCAGCTCGGCCGGAATGGTGACATAGTAATTGCGGAAAAACAGTGTGGTGAAACCGAGGCCATAGATCACGTGGACGAAGATCAGACCCGGAATGGTCCCGGCGATCCCCATCATGCCCAGCAGCCGCGCCATCGGCAGCAGCACAACCTGAAACGGGATGAAGCAACCAAACAGCATCAGCGAGAAGATGATATTAGCGCCTTTGAACCGCCATTGCGCCACGACATAGCCATTCAGCGCGCCCAGCAGGGTCGAAAGGGCCACCGCAGGCACCGCGATCAGGACCGAGTTCCAGAAGTAAGGCCGCAGCCCTTCACACTGGATACCGGTGCAAGCCCCGGACCACGCGGTTTTCCAGGCGTCAAAGCTGACCTCACGCGGCAGCGAGATCAGGCTGCCTGTGCGAATTTCCTCAAGGCTTTTAAGCGACGTGGTCAACATCACGAAAAGCGGCATCAGGTAATACAGCGCGAACAGGCCCAGCAGGACATACAGCAACCAGCGCAAGGCGATCTTGCCCGTGGCGCTTTGGGTGCGGGTTTGGGTTTGGGGCATCGACAGATCAGTCATTTTTAGCCCTCAGCTCTGAGTAAAGATAGGGAACCACGATGGCAAAGACGACCAGCATCATGATCATCGCGGAAGAGGCCGCCTGACCGATATCGCCGCGCGAAAACGCCATGGCATACATGTAGGTGGCTGGCAGATCGGTCGCGTAGCCCGGACCGCCACCCGTCAGGGCGATGACAAGGTCAAAGCTTTTGATCGCAAGGTGGGCCAGCACGATGAAGGCAGACAGGAAGATCGGGGCCATCGACGGGATGATGATCGCCGTATAGATGCGCCACGTGGGGATACCATCGACCTGCGCGGCCTTGATGATTTCGCCATCCACCGAACGCAGACCGGCGAGGAACAGCGCCATAACAAAGCCCGAGCTCTGCCAGATTGCGGCGATTACGATGGTGTAGATCGCGTAATTCGGGTTCACCAGCCAATCGAACTCGAAATTCGGGAAACCCCAGCCCTGCACCATGGATTCAATACCCAGACCCGGGTTCAGTATCCATTTCCACGCGGTACCGGTCACAATCATCGACAGTGCCATCGGGTACAGGTAAATTGTGCGGATGGCTCCTTCGACGCGGATCTTCTGATCCAGCAGGATGGCCAGCAGCAGACCCAGTACCATCGCGATCACGATGAACAGAGCACCGAAGATGTAAAGGTTGTTGATTGCCGTATCCCAGCGGGGTGAATCAAACAGGCGCTCATATTGGATGAACCCGTTGATCTCATATTTCGGCAGTAGTTTAGATCGTGTCAGCGACACCCATGCGGTCCATCCGATAAATCCGTAAACAAAGATCAATACGGCGATGAACGACGGTGCCAGCACCACCTTGGGCAGGTGGTTTTCCAGCCATTCGGACATTTTAGCCTCCGGGGAAAGATGCTCTGCCCCGCATTATAGGGGGCAGAGCGTATTGGATCAGTAGCTGTTCGCCACCGCGTCCGCCAGTTGCTGAACCGCGTCAGCCGAGGACATATCCGAGTTAAAATGCGCGGTCACAACGTCGGTGATTGCGCCGGACTGCGACCCGCGCAGCGCCATGCCATGGGCATAGGACGGCAACAGCGACCCAGCGTCCGAGGTCGAGCCCATGTCTTCAGCCGACAGGTTGGCGCAGATGTCAAAATCATCCAGCGCCACGTCGGTGCGAGCAGGGATCGAGCCCTTGTTCAGGTTGAACACTTTCTGGAAGTTCGGTGCGACGATCAGCTTGGCCAGCAGATCCTGACCGGCTTTCTTGTCGTCACCGTCCACGTTGAACATGGCAAAGCTGTCGACGTTGTACAGATAGCCGTCGCCGGGGGTCGAGGCGCACAGGAAGTCTTCGCCGGGCTTCTTGCCAGCCGCCAGGAATTCACCCTTGGCCCAGTCGCCCATGATCTGGAAAGCGGCCTCGCCGTTCATGACCATCGCGGTGGCCAGGTTCCAGTCGCGGCCCGAGAAGTTCTCGTCGACATAGCCGCGCAGGGTACGCATCTGATCAAAGACCTGAACCATCGTGTCCGAGGTCAGCGCCTCGGGGTCCAGATCGACCAGCGCTTTCTGGAAGAACTCGGGCCCGCCGATACCCAGAACCACAGTTTCAAAGACGGTCGCGTCCTGCCATGACTGACCACCATGGGCCAGCGGGATCACACCGGCAGCCTGCAGCTTATCAGCAGCAGCGTTGAACTCGTCCCAGGTGGTCGGCATTTCGATGCCATTTGCGGCCAGAACATCAGCATTGGCCCAGATCCAGTCTACGCGATGTACGTTCACTGGTGCGGCGCACCATGTGCCCTCGCACTTCATGTGACCTGCGATGGATGCGGGCAGCACATCCGCCCAGCCTTCGGCGTCGGCCACGGATGAGATATCGGCCAGAACGCCCTCTTCGTACCATTCCTGAATTGCGGGGCCTTTCAGCTGAACTGCGGTCGGCGCGTTTCCGGCCAGCACCCGGGCACGCAACGCGGTCATGGCCGCGTCACCGCCACCACCTGCAACCGGCATATCGGTCCAGGTTCCGCCATTCGACGCGAACTCTTCCTGCAGTACGGCGACCGACTTGGCCTCACCACCCGACGTCCACCAATGCAGAACCTCGGCCTGCGGCTCGGCCAGAACCGACGACCCGGCCACAACGGCCAATGTCGAAACGGTGGCGAATGCAAAATGCTTCATTGTCTGTCTCCTCCCTAGAGAACTTAGTGACTGCTGATGCAGCGATGCCCGTTATTCTGAGACCAGTTCGTCATCTGGCAACGCTGAATCCGCGCCAAAGCCCGGAAACCACCCAAAAATTCACTGCTTTTGTTACAGCGTGTTACGTTGACATTGAATCTGTTTCCGTTCGTTACAATGGATGATGTCGGAGGAGCAGAAACTGGGAGGACAAACCGCGTGAGCATTCCGCGACTTTTGGTGGTGGATGACGACCCTGAAATGCGGTCGATGATGACCCAATTCCTGCATCAGAACGGGTTCGTCGCCCTGCCCGCCAGTTCCGAGGCTGAAATCCGCAACCATCTGACAGCGGGACGGATCGACCTGATCCTGCTGGATGTGATGCTTGGGGATGAGAACGGAGTCGAAATCTGCGCCCGCCTGCGGGCTGAACAGGATGTGCCGATCATTCTGGTTTCGGCCCTGTCAGCCGACCATCAGCGCATGGCGGGGTACGAGGTCGGGGCCGACGACTATATCGCCAAGCCTTTCAACCCGCAGCTGATGCTGGCGCGGGTTCGTGCGGTGATGCAACGCGCCCGGCGTACGCCGTCGCTGGCCTATCGCCGCCGCACACACCGCTTTCGGTTCAACGACTGGGCCTATGACGGCAAACGGGATGAGGTGCATTCACCGGAAGGCTACCTGGTTCCTCTGTCGCAACGGGAAACTGCGCTGCTCAAGGTTTTGCTGGCCAACCCGCATATCCCCCTGACCCGGGATGAAATCGCCGCTGCGCTGGACGTCACCGGCAGCGCCGACAAACCCGAGGCGCAGGGTCGCGCCATCGACATGCTGGTTGGTCGGTTGCGTTCGAAAATCGAGGTCAACCCGAAAGACCCGCAGATGCTGCGTACCGAACGCGGGGTCGGCTATGTCTTTGCGGCCGAAGTGTCGGTGGAAGAGGACGCATGACCACACACGCCCCGCGCCTGCGCAGCCTGGGCTGGATCTGGACAGGGGCCGCCTTTGCCTCGGGGCTACTCTCCGCCGGGCTGTGGTTTTCTTCGGCCCGCGCCTGGGACAACTTTCTAACCCGCGCCTATGTCGCAGGGTTTTCCGTCTATGAAGAGCTTCGGGTCAGCAAAATCCCCCCGCCGGGGATCACGATCACCCCCTTGTCCCCCGAAGCTGCGCAGTTGGCCGATGCCGGGCGGTTCGAGCAACTGCCCGGCCTGTCGGATCGCAGCTTTGTCACCAACCTGTCGATCCTGACCGACAACACCGCCCCCCTGGCCGGGCGCGAACTGACGCTGGCGGTGATGTCCGACCGGCTGGTTTATCCGGTGTCTGATCTTCTGTCCCGCGTTGACCAGACCGGGGCCGAGAAGATGGGCAATCTGACCCGCCTTCTGGCCACCTATTGCAGCGAGCCAATCCTGATCGCCCGGTTCGGACACAGGGGCTGGCAGCAGGTGGACGGCACCGATATCTGGGGTTGCAAGGCCGCCCCTGGCGACCTGCGCCTGCCCGCCATTCTGGCCGCCATTGTGGCTTTGGCGGTCATCCTGACATCGATCGGCAATGTCTCGGACAGTTTCACCCGGTTTTCCAACGCTCTGCGCGGCCGCAAACGCCGGGGCGGGCCGAGCAGCTATGATGCCGACGGCCCGGCGGAACTGCGCGACATCGTGTCAGCCGTGAACGACCATCTGGATGCAGAGCGCATGCAGCTTGAAAAACGCGCTACCGTTCTGTCCGGTGTCAGTCACGATCTTGGCACCCCCGCCACGCGTGTTCGCCTGCGCGCGGCCCTGATCGCCGATGACGAACTGCGCGAAAAGCTTGAGGCCGATGTGGATCAGATGACGGGCATGATCGAAAGCGTGCTGACTTACACACGCTCGGAACTCAGCGTTGAAGACCCCCGTCAGATTTCCCTGACCGCACTGGTCGAGTCTGTGGTCGCTGATTATCAGGACATGGACCTGCCGGTAACCCTGAAGAAAATCGCCCCGGTCGCAGTCGAAGGCGCGCCATCGGTCTTCATGTCCCGACGCGGGCATGGATCCTTGCCCGAGACACGGCGGATGCTGGTGATGGGGCGGCCAATTTCTCTGAAACGGGCGTTAACAAATCTGATCGACAACGCCCTGAAATACGGCCGCCATGCCGAGGTGCAGCTGGAAACCGACGCCCGCACCGCGACCATCACGGTCGAGGACAAGGGTGCCGATCTGTCCGTCACTGATATTGAAAACCTGATGGCACCGTTCCGGCGCGGATCGAACATCGGATCCTCAGACGGGTTCGGCCTGGGTCTGACCATCGTGGCCACAATTGCCGAACAGCATGGGGGCTCCCTCAGATTTGAGGCCGGGGACCAGGGCTTGCGCGCGCGGCTGCAAATCACCCGGCAGTGATACCTCATGTCATATAGCTGCGCACCAACGCCCCAGCGATCAGAGACCATCCATCCGCAATAACAAAAAACGCCAGCTTGAATGGCAGCGATACCGTCGCAGGCGGCACCATCATCATTCCCATCGACATCAGCACCGCCGCCACAACCAGATCAATGATCAGAAATGGCAGGAAAATCAGAAAGCCGATCTGAAAGGCGCGTGCAATCTCGGACAGCATGAAGGACGGCATCAGGATCGACAGCGGCGCCTCGGGCGTCAGGGCGATAGCGTCACCGCCTGGTCGCAAGGCCGCCATCGCGTGAAACGTATCCGGGTCCAGCCGCGCGGCCATAAAGGCTCGGAAGGGCTGAATGGCAATCTGCAACGCGGGTTCAACCGCCATGGTTTCTTCGACCATCGGTCGAATACCGGTGGCCCAGGCCTCGGAAAATACAGGCTCCATGATGAAATAAGTCAGGAACATCGCCAGGCTGACGATCAGCATGTTCGGTGGCGATTGCTGCAATCCGATCCCTTGACGCAGAATGGCCAGAACGGTGATCAGAAACGGAAAACAGGTGACCATGATCGCCAGCCCGGGTGCCAGGCTGAGGATCGTGATCAAAAGGATCAGCTGGATGGTCCGCGCCGAGATCGACCCCCCCTCGCCCAATGACAGCGACAGCTCTTGCGCCGCAGCCAGAGACGGGGACAGTGTCGCCAGCGCAACAACCAACCAAAGCAGAGCCCGCATCAACCGATCCCGTTCTGCAAATCCGCAATCTCTGTCAGGCGCACAGCAAGCTGCCCGGCCTGATCGCCCTCCATCTCTTCCAGCAGGCCGCGGGCGACCAGTTGGTCTCCGACATACAGGTCGACCGGGTCCTCGATCCGCTTGTCCAGCGTCAGCACGGCGTTCTCACCCATGTTCAGCAGGTCGCGGATCAGCGGGCGCGCACGCCCGACCGAAACCGTAACCTCAATCGGAACCGCCTCGAACGGATTGGCTTTTTCGGGTTTCGGAGTTTGGGGATCATTCATGGTTCACTGCCTCTTTTGCCTCAAATACATATGCGTCAAATGCCCCCGCGACCGCGGCGAGCAGACCGCTGCAATCCACCTCACGCTGGGTTGTACCGACCTGCAACCGGGCCTGTCCTGGCTCTAACGAGGGGTCTTCGATCACGCGAGTGGGTGAGGACAGTTCCTGCGGCAGCAGGGCCTCTACCCCAGCCGCGCGGCCCTTGGGCACGAAGATTTGCATCGGCTGGCTAATCTGTTCCCGCGCCATTTCGGTCAGCTGTTCGGCCAACCGGACAGCAAAACCGCGATCCAGCGTTTCGGGCAGGACAGTGTCCACCAGGCTTTGGAACATCGGGTCCAGCGACAATGTCATGCGGGTGACAGCCTCATGATAAGTAAAGGACATATCCTCCAACGATCTGGCCAGCCCGTCCGAGACCTGACCTCGGCTTTGTTCTTGCGCCTGAAGCGCGTCTTCCCAACCGGCGCTATAGCCTTGCTCGAACGCTGCCAGCCGCTGTTCCTCCAGCGCGTCCTCGTCCAGCAGGTGCAGCTTGCCACCCCCGGCTTGCAGCGTGAAATCCTCAAGAAGATGAGCAATCGACATCAGACACGCTCCTCACCTTCTTCAAGCCAGCTGCGCAGGATCTCGACGGTCTCTTCCTGTTTATCGCCGATCATAGCCCGCAACCGGTCGACCGGATCAGCGCCCGCCTGCGCGGCCAGCGCCGGGACGTCGCCAGCGGCAGTCTGGCCCGGCAGCGCGCTAAATTGTCCGTTTTCGTCAGTCGCTATCTCGCCGGTCAGAATGGCCTCGGGCTCAGGAGGTGCCCCGGCGGGCAGCAAGGCCGGGGCCATCGCCGGTTGAGTCAGGATGGGACGGATCACGAAGAGCCCAAGCACCAGCGAGACAATCGCCAACACTGCCATCTGGATCAGCGACATCGCGTCGAAATGAACCTTTTGCCAGATCGAGGCCGCTGCCAATGTGCCCTGCGGCTCTACCACCGGCAGGTCCAGCGATTTCAGGGTGATGACGTCCCCGCGTTCGGCGTCGAACCCCACGGCCGAGGCCACAAGCTCCTTCAAGGCCTCCATCTCGGTTTCGGGCATCGGCTCAAATGTCTCGACTCCGGTCGCGTCCACGGACCGTGTGCCGTTGACCAGAACCGCAACCGTCAGACGCTTGATCGCACCGGGGGCATTGTGGACTTCCAATTCGGTTTCCGAGACCTCGTAATTCACCCGTTCCCGCGTCTGCGTCGCGTTCGAATTCGATTCGTCCCCACCCGCGCCATCGCCATCCGGCAGGTTCGACGCCACGGTGACATCGGCGGATTGATTGCGGGCGCTGTCCGAGCGTTCCTCGACATCAGTGCTGATGGCAACGCGGCCATTGGGGTCAAAACGGCGTTCGCGGATGGATTCGGTCTTGGTCACGGTGTCGACGCTGACCTCAACCACAGCATTGCCCGTGCCGACGCGCGCCTCGACCAATCGCATCACACGCTCGCGCAACTGGCGCGCCTTGTCATCTGCCGTATCCGCAGCGTCTGCGGTCTCCTGCGCGCCGATCACCGCCCCGTTCGAATCGACCACGGTGACATTCTCAGGCGCCAGACCACTGACGGCAGACGCCACAAGAAACCGGATCGCCTTGGCCTGATCGGATGTGATCTGCGCCCCTGACGGCACCAGATAGACCGAGGCCGTCGGCGCCACGCTGCGCTGAAACGGGTTGTTCGATCCGTTGGCAATATGAACCCGTGCCTGGCTGACATGAGGGCTGCCAACGATGGTTCGGGCCAGCTCACCTTCTTTTGCGCGCCAATAGGCGGCATCGAACATCTGCGAGGTGGTGCCAAACCCGCTAAGTGAATCCAGCAGCTCATAGCCTTGATTGCCGTTGGCGGGCATCCCCTCGCTGGCGAGTGTCATGCGCAGCTCATCTCGCTGTGATCCGGGCACGTAGATCGAGCCGCCCCGAATCTCATAAGGCACCCCGCGCTGATCCAGCGAGCGGACGACATCCCCCGCCGCGCCACTTTCCAGCCCGGCATAAAGCAAGGTCATCGACGGCGCCGTGACCAGTCGCGACATCGCAAGAACCCCAAGAAAAACCAGCACTACTGCGCCGGCGACGATGATTTGTTTACGCCTGTCCAAACTTGCCCAGACAGTTCCGATCTGCTGCACGATCACCTCCGACTCGCCGACATTCTGCCCGGCGCATCCCTTGTTTGAACGATTGCCCTTAACAATCGGTTAGTCCCTGCCGGGTTATGACGATTGCAGAACGGACAAATGAGGACGTCATGACTGACGCGGCTGCAGAACAGGCAGAAGTACCAGAAAAATTTGGGAAAAAAGGGATGATCATAGGGGTGATTCTGGCCGTGGCCGGGGCGGCTGGTGGCTATTTCCTGACCACCTCCGGGTTGCTTCCTTTTGGTGGCAAGCCCGCAATGGAAGACGTCAAGGAAACGGATAAGGGCAAGGCTGTAAAGGCCCTGCCGCAAGTGGGATTCATCGATCTGCCGCCGGTGATCGTGTCGGTGAACGCAGGCGATTCGCGGCATCTGAAATTTCACGCTCAGCTTGAGGTGAACAGCGAATACGCCGCCGATGTCGAAAAGATGAAACCCCGAATCATGGACATCCTGAACGGGTATCTACGCGCGGTCGAAGTCTCGGACCTTGAAGATTCTCTGGCCCTGATGCGCATCCGCGGCCATCTGCTGCGCCGCATTGAAATCGTCGTCGGAGAAGGCCGCGTGCGCGACGTTCTCGTGATGGAATTCGTTTTGAACTAGGAGGCGAAATTGGAGCTGATTGCAGATATTTTGCTGGTCGCCGGCGCGCTGGGTGCGGGTCTGTATTGTTTCGTGCTGTCCCGGCGGCTGAAACGCTTCACCGATCTGGAAAAAGGCGTGGGCGGCGCGGTTGCTGTTCTGTCGACCCAGGCGGATGAGCTTAAGAAATCCCTGGGTGCCGCACGAGCAGCCTCGGACCAGTCCGGTGCGGAATTGAAAGAGCTGACGCAGCGGGCAGAATCGGTGGCGCAGCGGTTAGAGCTGATGATGGCTTCGATGCACGACGTCGTTCCATCGCAAGACAAACCCGACCAGTCGACCGACCCCGAAGAAGATATCAGCGCCGCACCCGAGGAACAGGCGGAATCCGCCGTGGCTGAGTTAGATAAAGTCGCTGAAACGATCGAAGCGCCCGAGAAGCCAAAAAAGGACGCGACCGCCCCAGAACCGGCCAAGCGGCCGGGCGGCTTGATGTTCTTCCGCCACGATCGCTCTCAGGGTGAGGCCGCATCATGACCCGCCGGAAAGCCGATAGGCGCCCAAAAGGTGGCGTGCTGGCGGTCATCTCTTTGCTGATGATCGGGTCTGCCGCGATTCGTCTTGGGCTGGAAGCAGGGCCAGCGTTGGCAAAAACTGCCGAACCTTATGCCCCCAAAGTCAAACACGCACAGCCCGATCTGCCCGGCGCAAAGGTCCTGCTGACCGAACTGCTGCGCCGGGAAGAAGCGCTGAAAAAGCGCGAGGCAGCAGCGCTTGACAAGGAAAAGGCATTGGCCATTGCGGATCAGGCGATCGAGATGCGACTGGTTGCCCTGCAAGAGGCCGAAGAGGCGCTGCGCGCGACGCTCGCCATTGCCGAAAAAGCTGCCGAGACCGATCTGACGCGCCTGACGGATGTCTATCAAAGCATGAAACCCAAGGACGCCGCAGCGTTGTTTGAGACGATGGACCCAAGCTTTGCCGCCGGATTCCTGTCTCGCATGCCGCCCGATGCGGCTGCTGGTGTTCTGGCCGGGCTGCGCCCCGAAGCCGCCTATACCATTAGCGTCATAATGGCAGGCCGCAACGCCGCCGCCCCACAGGAATAAAACTCTAACCCCGCACAGGATTTTGCTGGAGATCACCCATGATCGGAATAATCGGAATTGTCGTCATTTTCGCCATGGTGTTCGGCGGTTATCTGGCTGCGGGCGGCAAAATGACCATCATTTTGAAATCGCTTCCTTTTGAGATGATGATGATCGGCGGTGCCGCTGTTGGCGCTTTCCTGATCAGCAATGACATGAGCGCCGTCAAACACACCCTCAAAGACATGGGCAAAGTGTTCAAAGGACCAAAATGGAAACCTGAGGACTACCGCGACTTGCTGTGCCTGCTGTTCTCGCTGATCCGTATTGCCAAGGCCAACCCGGTCGAGGTGGAACAACATATCGAAGACCCGGAAAATTCATCTCTGTTCTCGGCTTACCAGAAAATTCAGGCAGATAAAGAGGCCGTTGACCTGATCTGCGATACGATGCGCGCCGCCTCGATGAACTATGATGATCCCCATCAGGTGGAAGAAGTTCTTGAAAAGCGGATGGAGGCGAACTTCCACCATGCCATGCATTCCAGCCACGCCTTGCAAACGGTTGCGGATGGCCTACCCGCCTTGGGCATCGTTGCGGCGGTTCTTGGCGTGATCAAGACGATGGGTTCGATTGACCAGCCCCCCGAAGTGCTGGGTAAATTGATCGGCGGCGCCCTAGTGGGGACCTTTCTTGGGGTGTTTCTGGCTTATGGTCTGGTCGGACCTTTCGCGGGCAAACTGAAAGCTGTCGTCGAAGAAGACAACCACTTCTACCAGCTGATCAAAGAAGTGTTGGTCGCCAATCTGCACAACCACAACGCCGCCATGTGCATTGAGGTTGGGCGTCAGAACACCCCAACCCACAACCGCCCTGATTTCACCGAGTTGGAAGAAGCGTTGAAAGAACTCAAACAGGCAGCCGCATGACCCGGTTTGCATTCTTATTCTCGGCGTTCATCTCCGGGGCCAGCGGAGCCGCAGCGCAAGATCTGACGGTGCGCTCGGGTGAGCATGAAGGTTATACCAGATTGGTGGTTAAAGTGCCTCAAGACACCGATTGGGTTCTGAAACAGACAAAAAACGGCGCACGCCTGAACGTCGCGCTGAAGGATGTGACATACCGAACCGGCACCGTCTACCAACGCCTGACGCAAAACCGACTTGCCGCGATTTCGCAGGCCGAACCAGGCGGTGCACTGGAACTGGAGTTCGGTTGCGATTGTGTCGCTTCGGCCTTTCTTTTCAAAAGTACGATGATTGTGATTGATATCGCGCCCGGCACCTTCCTGCCGCCGCTCACCAGTGATATTCCGGCCCCGGTCCTGCCCAAATCCCCAAAAGAAATCAAAACGACAGGCCCGGAGCAGACCATTGATGCACTGGCCCTGCCGCTGTTGAACCTCAACGCGAACGGATTCGAAGACCAGCTTTCGACCCGGCTGCTGCAGGGGGCGGACCGCGGAATCATTGATCTGAACATTGCGCCGGTGGGGCCACGCGCATCCAACGGGAATCAAAGCGTATTTTTGCCAGCCGGTGTTGAATTGAATGTTCAAGTGACTTCGATTTCGGACGGTTTGAACGGGCTTTTGGGTCCGGATGTTCCAAAAGTGGAACGGCGCCCACCCTGCGTATCCAGCGCCGAGCTGGCTTTTGACCGTTGGTCTAACGAGCGTCCGTTTCCAGAACAAGCCGCGCAGCTTCGATCAGAACTGTACCAAGAATTCGATACCATCGACAAAGAGAGAGCGCTGAAACTGGCAAAACTGTACGCGCATTCCGGGTTTGGCGCCGAAGCGATCCGGGCGTTGGACCTGCTGGACGAGCGATCTTTGGAAACCGAACACATCGCGGCCATTGCCCGTGTTCTGGATGATGGGCCGCTGATCGAAGACAATCCGTTCCAGGGCTTGCAGCGTTGCGAGGGCGATGTGGCTTTGTGGGCGGCGATGAGTGAAGGCAACTTGCAAGGCGACGCCAATCTAACGGCTATCGAACAGTCTTTTGCCCGCTTACCGGACCATCTGCGGCGCCATGTCGGCCCGGCCTTGTCGGACATTCTGGTAGACGGGGACGAGTTAGAAGCCGCCCGGCGGATCTTGCGCTCGGTCGATCGCGTCAAGACGCAAACCAGCGCAAATGTCGCGCAGGCAAAGGCCAAGGTTGCAGCGGCCGAAGGTGACGCTCCCCGGACCGAAGTCTTGCTGACTGAAGCGATCGAAGCGTCAGACGCCACGCTTGAGGCGCCGTTGGCACTGGCCCGACTGGTCGACAAACGTTGGCTGGAACGTGGCGCAATCTCTCCTCAGGAACTGGATCTGGCGGAATCCTACACGATTGAGTTTCGCCGTTCTGACATCGGCCCCCTGATGAAACAAACCCATATGGTCGCGCTAAGCCTGAGTCAGGAATTCGATGCCTCTCTGGATTTGGTGGCAGAGCTGTCAGAGGATGCGGAATCCGCGGACGCTCTGAACCGTGCAGTGCTTATCCTGACCGAACGCGCTGATGATGCGACCTTTTTGCGCCGCGTCCTGATCTTGTCACATAAGCATTCCCAAAATCTGACAACCGACACAGCCATTGCCGTTGCTGACCGACTGGCAAAGCTTGGGTTTTCACGACATGCATACGCACTAGCAAAGCGTCCTCAGGACAGGCTGAGGCGGGGTGAGCGTGCCCGTCTGCGGGCCAAAGCCGCGCTATTGGATCAGCGTCCGCATCAAGCGATGCTGGAACTGGCCGATGATCAGACGGACGCAGCGATTATGCTGTGGACTGAAGCCCTGATTGCAGCAGAGGATTTTGCGGCGGCGGGTGATCTGATGCGCAACTCAGGTCGTGAGGATGAAGCAAACCGCTTGTTCTGGTTGGCCGATCTACCAGAGCAAGTGAATTTGGAAAATCACACCAAATTCGATCAGGTCGTCCAGACATCCCAAGGTCTAACAGCCGTACCGGCCCGACTTCCTGAAACGCCCCTGGCCGACGCGGAGAACCTATTGAGGGACAGCGTGGAAACCCGCAACAGGATTGCGGAGTTGTTTGCCATATTGAGTCAGCCGTGAATACGGCTCTAACCCGGACACTTTCCTGATGTTTGTCGACACGCGCGACGTAAACGACACATTTTCTAAGGATCAAATATCAACGGAGACAAGTCAGACATCCGAGAGTCCGGCGCGACCCATCCCAAAATTGCATCCCGAATTGCCGCAGCCCGGGTCGGGCCGATGACTGGCGTTGCGAATTCCAAGTACTTGGTGATCACTTCTTCGCGGCTGATGGGGACCTCAGGACCGCCTCGGGCGTGGACATCTCCAGAGTCGAAAATCTGCCCATCCGTGGTTTCGACACTGACATCGGCCCAACGCCCCTCGGGGAAGCGGGCATTGTGACGATCACTCTCGGCCACGTGAATACGGGGTATCAGCGCGGCCACTGCCGGGTCAGAAAGACCGGAACCGGAAATATGCTCGACCCCGATCCGACCGTAAAGCGCCTGCACGGCCACCGCGAAAGGCAACGAATACTGTGCCTGAGAGGTCGTGCCGGGCATTCCGGCATACAGGCAAGCACCCTGATGGAATGAGTTGATCTGAATAGACCGGATTTGCGCATGAGACAGGTCATTGTCCCGCATTACCGCCCGGACACCGTCGATTGCGGCATGGGCCCAACGGCAGATTGGGTAGGGTTTCACGTATTGATGCTCGACCTGCCAAAACTGGCCTAGATCGGCCCAATGAGGCGCGGCGATTTCTGCCTCGATCGTGATGGCGGGGGCACCGGTAAAGCCACGTTCGGCCAGAATAGCGGCTGAAACTCCGACAAGCGCACCCCAACCCGATCCGTCATGCAGCATCGTGGGGTTGGCAATCTCGCGCATCATCTGACTGCGGGGACCGTGATATTCGGCGATACCCATCGCCTGCCGCATCTGATCCAGCGAATGACCGCGCAGACGGGCGGCCATCGCGACCACACCCAACGCGTTCCATGCACCTGACGTATGGTAGTCACTGACCGAGGCATGCAGCGACAACCCCGCGCGCCCGGCAATTTCATAGCCGGTGATCACCGTCGCCAGTGCTTCGGGGCCCGTCAGATCCGGGCGATGGGCGGCCATGGCGATCAGTGCGGGCAAAACCACGACACCAATATGCCCCTTAGTCGGGTTATAGCCGTCATGCCCATCCAGGTTATCCGTCTGGGTCGCCGCCGCATAAGCCGCCCCGGCCATGCTGACCGGACGCCCGTCGAACATCATCCGGGCGCTGTAGTCCGGATCAGAGCTGCCATAGAGCAGGGCCGCCGTGTCGCGTGCGATCACCCCGGCCTCCATCGGGCCAGAGGCGATCAGGATGCCCATCGTATCCAGCATCATCAGCGCAGCCGCTTCCTTGGCGCTGTCGGGTATCTGATCGGCAGATCGGTTCAGGGCAAAATCTGCAACGCGGGCGAAGGTTCCAGTCATGAGACGCCTTCGGCCACCGGCTGAATTTCACGCAACTTGTGACCATTGGGATCGAAAGGCGGTTCCGAGAGGATTCTGGCGCTGTGCGGCTTGCCCAGAATGTAGATTTCGACCGCATCGCCGGGGCCGGCCACCTTGGGGTCGGCATACCCAATGGCCAGGGACTTGGCCACCGAATAGCCATAGGCACCCGAGGTCACCCGGCCCACAGGCGTACCATCGGGCATGAATATCGGCTCACCTCCGGTGGCATCAGCGTCAACGGCATCAACCTCAAAGATCGAAAGCATTTCGCGGGCAGAATTATCTTTGATGGACTGATAGGCGTCTTTGTTCAGGAAATCCTTGTCCAGTTTTATCAGGCCGGCCAACCCGACCTCTTGCGGCCAGTATTCCTGAGAATATTCCCGGCCCCACGAGCCGTACCCCTTTTCAATACGCAGCGATCCCAACGCGCGAGCGCCAACCGGGCCACCGTTCAGCTCTTTCGCCGCATTCAAAAGCGCGGAATAGAGCCTGATTTGATCGGATTCGGCGCAGTGTAGCTCCCACCCCAGATCACCGGTGAACGAAACGCGGATGGCCAGACAGGTCACCCCGGCCACTTCGATGGTCTGGGACCGCATAAAGCGGAACGCCTCGTTCGAAAGGTCCGCGTTGGTCAGCCGTTGAAGCAGATCGCGCGATTTTGGTCCCGCTACGTTGAAGCCCGCAATCCGATTGGTGGCAACCTCGAACGTGGTGCCTTCGGGCAGATCGACCATGTTGAAAAAACGCTGATGATACCGTTCCGCCATGCCAGAGCCGATCATCATATACTCATCCTCGGCCACTTTGGTGATGGTGAAATCACCGGCCACGCCACCGCGAACCGAGATCAGTGGCGTCAGGCAGGACCGTCCCACTGCAGTCGGCACCCGATTGGCCACCAGACGATCCAGCCAGTCATACGCGCCCGGCCCTTTGACCACGTAATTGGCAAAGTTCGAGATATCGATGACGCCCGCATGATCGCGCAGCATCTGCACTTCGCGGCCAACTGGCTCCCACCAATTCTGGCGAGTGAAGCCGTTGGTTTCAGTCGCCCCGGGGTGATCTGCGAACCAAAGCGGGTGTTCCCAACCACAGTTCAGTCCAAAGACGCAGCCCATATCTTTCTGCATCTCGTAAGCGGGGCGCACACGGGCGGGACGGCCAGCGCTGCGTTCTTCGTTCGGGAAATGGATGGCAAATCGATGGGTATAGACATCTTCGACCCGCGCCTTGGTGAATTTCTTATCGGCCCAATCGCCAAACCGCGCCAGATCCCAGGCGAACATGTCATATTGCGGTTCACCCTCGACCATCCATTGCGCCGCCAACAGCCCGAGGCCACCGGACTGCGAGAAGCCGGGGATGATACCGGTACAGCAGAAATAGTTCTTCAGTTCTGGCACCGGCCCCCAGATCGCGTTGCTGTCCGGCGACCAGATCATCGGGCCGTTGATCACCCGTTTGACCCCGGCTGTTGCCGCCACCGGCACACGTTCGGTAGCGCGGATCACGTTTTCCATGATCCGGTCCAGATCGTCGGGGAACAGGTCATGGGCGAAGTCCAGCGGCGTGCCGTTTTCGGCCCAGAACCGCATGTCTTTCTCATAGGCTCCGATCAGCAGGCCGTTTCCTTCCTGACGGAAATAATACTCACCATCTCGATCGGCGATCGAGGGCAGGCGACGGCCCAGTTCCGCAACCTCGTCAATCGCCTCGGTCACGAAATACTGGTGCTCGGTCGGTTGCAGCGGCAGTTCGATCCCGGCCAGAGCCGCGACTTCTCGCCCCCACAGACCCCCGGCATTGACCACCCATTGCGTGTGGATATCACCCTTTTCGGTGCGCACGATCCACGAGCCATCAGGTTTCTGTTCAGTCCCTATCACAGGGCAAAACCGCTCAATCGTTGCCCCCATGGCGCGCGCTCCGGCGGCGTAGGCGTGGGTCACACCCGACGGATCGACGTTGCCGCCATCGGGTTCGAACATGATACAACGGATATCGTCGAACTGCGCCAGCGGATGCAGTTCCATCGCCTGTTCGCGGCTGATCTCATAGAAGTTCAGGCCGTAGAATTTTGCCTTGGCCTCTTGCAGTCGCAGCTGGTGTTCGCGGTCCTCGGTCTGCGCCAGATACAGCGAGCCCGACTGGAACACGCCGCAGCCCTGTCCGGTTTCCTTTTCCAGCTCTTTATACAGGTTCATCGTATAATGCTGGATGCGGGTGATGTTGTTGTTGTCGTGCAGCCCATGAATATTTGCCGCCGCATGCCAGGTCGAACCCGAGGTCAGCTCATCCCGCTCCAGCAACACCGCGTCGGTCCAGCCGAGCTTGGCCAGATGATAAAGGATCGAGCAGCCGACAAGACCTCCTCCGATCACAACGGCCTGGGCGTGGGTTTTCATGGGTGTGACCTCCTGCTGGCGGGCGCATGAACCGCACCCTGTCAGGAAAGTCAGCCACAGGTCAAAGGTGGCTTATGCTCTGTTCCCGACGCGAAATGTCGGGAACAGAGTATTCTTGGTATGAATAATTTTCACGCAGAGATGAGTTAATACGGTGCCTCGACATCGTTCATTGAGACATAAACCGTCTTCATCTCGCTGAAATGGTTGATCGCCAGTTTCGAATTCTCACGTCCGACACCCGACATTTTCGACCCTCCAAACGGTGCCTCGACCGGAGCAAGGTTGTAGGTGTTGATATAACAGGTGCCCGCCTCGAACCCGGCCACAATGCGGTGGGCGCGGGTCAGGTCGTTGGTGAACACACCGGCGGCCAAGCCGAATTCTGTGTCGTTGGCGCGGGCCAGTACCTCTTCCTCGGTGTCGAAATCCAGCACCGACATGACGGGGCCAAAGATTTCTTCGCGCGCGATGGTCATATCATCGGTGACATCGGCAAAAACAGTAGGCTGCATATAGAACCCGTCACATTCGATGCGCTCACCGCCAAAGACCAGCCGTGCGCCTTCGGCCTTACCCTTTTCGACATAACCCAGCGCGATATTCATCTGGTTTTCGCTGACCATGGGGCCGAAATTGACCTCTTCATCCAGCGGATCGCCGATTTTCGCCGTTGCCAGACGCTTGGACAGACGGTTCAGGAAGGTCTCTTTGATGCCATTCTGCACGAACACGCGGGTGCCGTTGGAACAGACCTGACCCGAGGAATAGAAATTGCCCAAAATCGCACCCGACACGGCGTTTTCGATATCGGCGTCATCGAACACGATCATTGGGGACTTGCCACCCAATTCCATGGTCACGTGTTTCATGCCATCCGCCGCGGCGGAATAGACCTTGCGGCCCGTCGGAACAGACCCGGTCAGCGATACCTTGGCCACGCGCGGGTCGGTCACCAGTGACGCACCTACATCGCCATAGCCCTGCACCACGTTGTAGACGCCTTTGGGCGCGCCGGCTTCGATCAGAATCTCGGCCACCTTCAAGGCCGACAGGGGCGTGGTCTCAGAGGGTTTGAACACCATCGTGTTGCCGCAGGCCAGCGCAGGGGCACCCTTCCAGCAAGCGATCTGGGTCGGATAGTTCCACGCACCGATTCCGACGCAGACACCCAGCGCCTCGCGGATGGTGTAGACGAAATCGCCACCGCCCAGCGGGATATGCTCACCCGTCAGCGACGCCGTCAGCCCACCGAAATATTCCAGCGCATCGGCGCCACTGGTTGCATCGGCCACCAAGGTCTCTTGCAGCGGTTTTCCGGTGTCGTGGGTTTCGAGGATCGACAGCTCACGATTACGCTCACGCATGATATCGGCGGCGCGGCGCAGAACCCGGCCACGTTCAGTTCCGGACATCGCGGCCCATTCCGCTTGCGCCGCGTTGGCGCTGTTTAGAGCCTGATTTACAATCTCTGGCGTGGCGGAATGCAGCCGCGCGATGACCTCGCCAGTGGCCGGGTAGATGACGTCGATGGGGGCGCCATTGGTGTCTTCGACATATTCACCGTTGATGAAATGGCTGGCCTTGGGCTGAAACTTCATGCCGCGTCCTTTTCTTGATTGCACCCGCGTCGGGCAAAGAGCGTTATCCGCGGATTTAGCTTTTATTGATTGGTCAGTCAATAAAAGCCGTGACAGGCAACATCCCGCCGAGTCGCAGCCCCCTCTCTTGAAATTAGAAGTTAATGTTCCATTTATGTTCTACATAGTCAGGGGAATATCCGATGACCCAGAACTTGCGAAATTCCGCCCCAAGCGGCCCGACAAACGACTATCACCTGCTGCCCGTCACGGACCGGCAGATGCGCTTTGCCCGCGCTATTGCGGAACAGTCGGCGCTGGAAATCCCGGTCGAAGCACAACGCGACCGCCGATCAATGTCAGCCTGGATTTCGGCACATAAACCACACGATCCGTCACCTTTTGCCAATTATCCCACAGGCAAGCAGGTCGCCTTTGCCGAACGGATTTCGCGCAGCAAACGCAGGCCAATCCCGTCTGAGTGTTTTCGCGACAAATACGCAATGTCCCAGTGGATCGACCACAACAAGTGACCGTTCAATTCTGGCTGTGTCCGCGCGCGTAAATGCCCACGGCCGCCGCTACGAACAGGCCCAGCAGGATATACCCAGTGATCGCCTCAGCCACGGCCAGCCCGCGGCACAGGCCTGCGGGATGCAGGTCTCCGAACCCAACCGTCGTGAATGTGACATATGAGAAATACAAAACGTCTGACGGCCCTTTGGCCCCGACCACACACAGATCGTTATACCCGAACGAGCCGTAAACGGCTGCGAACAAGAAAGGCACGACCTGAATAAAGGAGATCCCCATAAGCAACAGCTGGCGCTTTGGGGATTTCACCTGGGTCATGTAGTACCAGGTCTGCGACACCAGCCAGATCGTCAACCCTACGGTTGTTGCAGTCCCTATTTTGTCGCCAGCAGTGGTCTCGCTCAGCCGCGACAGGCCATACCAGGCAACAAAGCTGACGACCACCAGACCCAAGGCCGCGACCAAGGTCGATTTCCACTCATCCAGAGTTGTCGGGTCGCGGTGCATTAAACCTCCGATACGGTGATGCAGGTTCAATGATCGACATTCCGACCCGCGCCTGCAACCTTATTTATCAGAGAGTTAGTCGGCGCCCAGATGCTCTTGCCCGCGCTGACGCGCCAGACCGATCTGCTTCTGCCGCTCACGGAACCGCATTTTGTCGGCTTCAGAGGTTTCGTCAACACACCGATGGCAGGACACGCCATGTTCGTATTCAGGGCGCTTCATATCCTCGGGCAGAATCGGACGGCGGCAACCGTGGCACAGGTTATGCGGCCCCTCGACCAGCCCGTGCCCAACGGACACACGGTTGTCGAACACAAAGCACTCGCCCTGCCAGGTGCTGTCATCAGCTGGCATTTCCTCAAGATAGCGCAGGATGCCGCCCTTCAGGTGATACACATCCTCAACCCCCTGCCCCAGCAGGAAGTTGGTGGATTTCTCACAGCGAATACCACCGGTGCAGAACATGGCGACGCGCTTGTTGTGGAACCGCTCTTTGTTCTCTTCCCACCAAGCCGGGAACTCACGGAAACTGGCCGTTTCAGGGTCTATTGCGCCCTCAAACGTGCCAATCGCCACCTCATAATCGTTGCGGGTGTCGATCACCACCACGTCGTCCGAGCGGATCAGATCGTTCCAATCCTCAGGCTCGACATAGTTGCCGACACGGGCGCGCGGATCGATATCCGGCTGCCCCATGGTCACGATCTCTTTTTTCAAGCGCACCTTCATCTTGCCAAAAGGCGGGTGATCGGCGGTGGCCTCTTTCCAGTCCAGATCGGCACAGCCGGGCAGCGCTTTGATATGCGCCAGCACCGCATCGATCCCAGCGCGGGGGCCGGCAATGGTGCCATTGATCCCCTCTTGCGCCAGCAGCAATGTGCCTTTGACAGATTGCGTACGGCACAGGTCCAACAAAGGCTCGCGCAGGGCAGCGTGATCCGGGAAACGGGTGAAGTGATAGAGAGCAGCGATGGTATACATGCGCGCGGTCTAAACCTGACGCAACAGAGTCGCAAGGGATCGAATTGACGCTTCGCAGCCAGATTGACGATTGGGCCTGCGCGCCCTACCGATAGAGCAACCTGAGGAGAAACCGCGATGACCCACGCCCTGCTTGTGATCGACGTCCAGAACGATTTCTGCCCCGGCGGCGCGCTGGCCGTACCCGGAGGGGATGAGATCGTGGCCCCGATCAACGCCATGATGGACGAATTCGATGCCGTGATCCTGACGCAGGACTGGCATCCGGCGGGTCATTCGTCCTTCGCCGGGTCGCATGACCACAAGAACCCGTTTGACATGACGGAAATGCACTACGGCCCGCAGGTACTTTGGCCGGATCACTGCGTTCAGGGAACCGAGGGCGCCAATTTCCATCCGGATCTGAACACCCATGCCGATCTTGTCCTTCGCAAGGGCTTTCGTAGCGGTATCGACAGCTACTCGGCGTTTTTCGAAAATGACCAGAAAACACCAACAGGGTTGGAGGGGTATCTTAAGTCGCGCGGAATCACGAAACTGACGCTCGTCGGCTTGGCCACTGATTTTTGTGTGTACTATTCCGCAATCGACGCAGCACGTCTGGGTTTTGACGTCACGGTCCGAATGGATGCGTGCCGAGCTATCGATATGGATGGATCACTGGCCGCTGCTGAAACCGCAATGCGGGAAGCCGGCGTTATCCTGGCCTAGGGGGCAGACCCCTCGGACGCCAGGTATCTCAGCACGACAATCACAACCACGGCCAGACCAAGCGCAAACCCGATACGCCCCTGAACCGAGCGTCGTTTTGGTTTGACCACATCAGGCGCTTGAGGGCTTGGCGTCAATTCCTGCAACTCGCGCGTGGCATTTGCCCGGGGGCGTGCCCGCTTTACGTCGTCCAGGAAATGCCAAAAGTCGAAATCACCACAATATTCCCCCTGAACACCCATATTGCGGATATTCGAAAACAGCCGTTTCAGGATGCGTTCACGATCCGGTGCATCTTCGGATAGGAAATAACCATGTGGAAGGCTGCCACCCTTGGATTCCAGGCTGAAGCCCGATTCCAGAAAAATACGACGAATCTTGGGGGATGCACTGTGCAAGGCCTCAACAGTCTGAGTATTGCGAAAGGTCGCGCGAACGGCGCGGTGGCCCGTCACGGCAGCCATGCCATGTTCCGGATCCACTTCATCAGGCGCAATCGCTACAATATCAAAGTCGTACTCGAGACCCATTCACCAACTAAACCTTGTTCTTCCAACCCCTTCTTTTCACTAACCAATGAAAAGATCACACAATATGCTCGATTTGTGACCTCACCTTGTCATTGTCTTCAATCTAGCGACTCTTGCCAATCCATGCACCTATTGATCTAACAACGGAAATCGCAGGAGTTCCAGCATGGTCGATATTGCGACGCGCGTGTACAATCATAAATGGAAGATTGACCCGATTGTACGGTCTTTAATCGACACAGACTTCTACAAACTGCTGATGTGCCAGTCAGTGTTTCGAAATAAGCCCCAAACGGATGTGGTTTTTTCGCTGATCAACCGGTCGAATCACATTCCTCTGGCCAATCTGATCGACGAAGGCGAACTGCGCGAACAGCTGGATCACATCCGGTCGCTGAGCCTCAGCCGGGGTGAAAGCACCTGGCTGCGCGGCAATATGTTCTATGGGAAACGGCAAATGTTCCGCTCGGATTTCATGGAGTGGTTCGAGAATCTGCGCCTGCCGCCCTACCACCTTGAGCGCAAAGGCGATCAGTACGAACTGACCTTCGAGGGCAAATGGCACGAGGTCATGCTGTGGGAAATCCCGGCGCTTGCGGTGCTGATGGAGCTGCGATCCCGGGCCGTTCTGAACAATATGCGCCGGTTCGAACTGCAGGTGCTTTATGCCCGTGCCATGACCCGCGTTTGGGAAAAAATCGATCAATTGCGCAGCATCGATGGGCTGGGCATTGCTGATTTCGGCACCCGTCGGCGGCATTCCTTCCTGTGGCAGGACTGGTGCGTGCAGGCGATGATCGAAGGGCTGGGGCCCGCGTTTACCGGCACCTCGAACTGCCTGATCGCGATGCGACGCGAGGTTGAGGCGATCGGCACCAATGCCCATGAACTGCCCATGGTCTATTCCGCGCTGGCGGAATCCGACACCGAACTGGCGCAGGCCCCCTATGACGTCCTCAGCGACTGGCACGAGGAACATGACGGCAATCTGCGCATCATCCTGCCCGACACCTATGGCACGCAGGGCTTTCTGGACAATGCGCCGGATTGGCTGGCGGGATGGACCGGTATTCGTGTCGACAGCGGAGATCCGGCGACAGGTGCCGAGATTGCCATCAACTGGTGGAAATCGCGCGGTGAGGATCCGCTGCAAAAGCGGGTTATCTTCTCGGACGGGCTGGACGTGGACAAGATCCACGAACTACACAGCCAGTTCGCTCATCGCACGAAGGTCTCGTTTGGTTGGGGCACCTTGCTGACCAATGATTTCCGTGGACTTGTCCCGAATGACGCACTGGCACCGTTCTCGCTGGTCTGCAAGGCGGTGTCCGCCAATGGCCGACCAACCGTGAAACTGTCCGACAACCCGGAAAAAGCGATGGGCCCAAAGGATGAGATCGAGCGCTATAAGCGCGTCTTCGGTGTGGGTGCACAACAGTCGATCGAAGTGATTGTTTAGACCCTAACCATGGTAAGCCGCTACTGTTTTCACCTGCGAGAACCCAAACAGCGCCTCGAACCCCTTTTCGCGGCCATGACCGGACTTGCCGACACCGCCAAACGGCAACTCTACCCCGCCCCCCGCACCATAATTGTTGATGAACACCTGTCCCGAACGCAGCTCTTTCGCCAACCGCATCTGCCGCGCACCGTCGCGGGTCCAGATGCTGGCAACCAACCCGTATTCGGTGGCGTTGGCGATCTGAACCGCCTCCTCCTCGGTTTCAAAGGGGATCAGAACCTGCACCGGTCCAAAAATTTCATCCCGAGCCAGAAGGTGATCTGACGGGACATCGGCAAAAAGGGTTGGCTGCACATATGCCCCCTCGCCGGGTGCATGATCTACGATACGCCCTTGTCCTGCGATGTTTAGGTCCGCGCCTTTGGCTAAAAACCCCTCGACGATCTGTTTCTGACGGGCCGAGATCAGGGGGCCGACCCGCAAATCTTCGGGTGCTGGACCAACAGTCAGATCGGCATAGGCGGCTGCCATGCGGGTTTTGACCAGCTCATACACCCCACGCTGCACCAGAATACGGGACGAGGCCGAGCAGGTCTGCCCGGCATTCTGAATACCCGCGTTCACCAGAAACGGCAGTGCGGCATCCAGATCGGCATCGTCAAATACCAGCTGGGGCGATTTACCGCCCAGTTCCAGCGTCACCGGCACCACGTTGCGCCCCGCCGCCTGTTGCACCAGCGCGCCGGTGGCAACTGACCCTGTGAATGAGATATGCTGCACGCCTGGATGCGCTGACAATGCCGCCCCGGCCTCGGCCCCTAACCCCGGCACCACGTTCAGCGCTCCGGCAGGTAGGCCCGCCTGTTGCGCCAGATGGGCAAAGGCAAGCGCGGTCAAACAAGCCTCTTCCGCTGGCTTCAGCACGCAGGCGTTGCCCATCGCCAAAGCTGCCCCGACAGAGCGGCCAATGATCTGCATCGGGTAGTTCCACGGCACTATATGCCCGGTCACTCCGTGCGGTTCGCGCAGCGTGTACACGGTGTATCCGTCCAGATAGGGGATCGTCTCGCCCATCACCTTGTCCGCCGCGCCGCCGTAGAATTCGCAGTACCGCGCCAACGCCACGGCATCCGCACGGGCCTGTGTCAGCGGTTTTCCTACATCCATCGCCTCAAGCTGCGCCAAGTCCTCTACGCGCTCCAAAACCAGTTGGCCAAGTCGGGTAAGGAGGCGGCCGCGCTCCAACGCCGTCTTTCGCCCCCAATCCCCATCCAACGCCGTTTGGGCGGCCTGCACAGCGGCATCTATATCTGGGGCATTCGCGCGGGCAATCCGGCAGATCTCGGATCCGTCAGATGGATTGATCATCGAAATCGTCTGCTGTGACGCAGGCGCGACCCAATCGCCGCCGATCAGGCAAAGGCCGGGATTGAACCAGAGAGAATTGGGCATTTTGGCCTCCATATCGACTCTAACAAAGGAATTACGCGACATTTACACCGATACCGGGCAAGACCGGTGCGGCATCGATCAGGGTCCGAGTGTAAGCGTGCCGCGGGGAAGAGAATACCTGTTCGGTCTCACCCTGTTCAACAATTCTGCCCGCCTGCATCACCATCACCCGGTCCGTGATTGTCCGTACGACACTTAGATCATGGCTGATGAACAGGTAAGTCAGGTTGTAGGTGGCACACAGCTCGGCCAGCAGATCCAGAATCTGTGCCCGGACGGATACATCCAAGGCCGAGACCGCCTCATCAAACACGATCAGATCCGGGCGAATGATCAAGGCGCGGGCAATGGCAATCCGCTGTCGTTGCCCGCCCGAGAATTCATGGATGTATTTGTTCGCATCATCCGGGCTGAGGCCCACGGCGGTCAGCATTTCGGCGATACGGTCTTGCCGCTCTGTGCCGGTGGGCGGGGATTCCAACAGGTGAAACGGCTCGGTGATCAGGCGGGCGACGCGGTGGCGCGGGTTGAAACTGCCATAGGGGTCCTGAAACACCACCTGCATCTTACGTCGCACAACGGGGTTCGGCTTGTGACCGGCAAAGACAGGCTGGTTGTCCAGTAAAATTTCACCGCTCTGCACGTCCTCCAAACCCAAAATTACTCGTGTTAGGGTCGATTTTCCACAACCAGATTCTCCGACCAGGCCCAACCGCTCACCCCGGTGCAGGGTAAAGCTGACTTCATCGACCGCGCGGTGGTGATCCGGCCTGCTGAACAGACCTTTTCGCGGCAAGCTATAGTCGCGCACCACATTTCTCACCTCTAGCAATGGCAGGGACTCGGGCGGTTCAGGCAGTGAAACCTGATGCCTCGAGGCCTGAAACAGCATCTTCGTATAGGGGTGCTGCATATTGTGCAGCAGGTCAGTGGTTGCACCGCTTTCGACCACCTCTCCATGGCGCATCACGACGATCTGGTCGGCCATGTCTGCCACCACCGCCAGATCGTGCGTGATCATCAGCAGCCCCATGCCATATTCGCGCGCCAGTCCTTTGAGCAGGTCGAGTATCTGCGCCTGCGTCGTCACATCCAGCGCGGTTGTCGGCTCATCCGCGATCAACAATTTGGGGCGCAGTGCGATTGCCATGGCGATCACCACACGCTGCCGTTGACCGCCGGACAGTTCATGCGGATATCGCGACAGCGGGAAACGGTCAGGCGGCAGGCCAACGCGGCTCAGAACCTCGTGTGCGCGAGCCAACGCCTTGGTGCGCGACATGGCCTTGTGGATCAAAATGGTCTCGATCACCTGATCGCCAATGGTTTTGACCGGGTTCAAGGCGGTCATGGGTTCCTGAAACACCATCCCAATCTCGGCCCCACGCAGGTCGCACATTTCGCGTTCAGACTGTTTCAGCAGATTCTGACGTCCCAGCCAGATCGCGCCTTCTGTCTTTGCGCCATTTGGCAGCAATTGCATCACGGCCAGCGCGGTCATCGACTTGCCCGAGCCACTTTCACCGGTCACGGCAACAATTTGTCCGGCACCAACACACAAGCTGACCCGCTTCAGAATCTCGGTCTCATGGATGGTCAGAGAAAGGTTTTCGATCTCCAGCAAGCTCATGCGCGCGCGACTCGTATTCTGGGATCAAGCCAATCGCGCAACCCATCGCCTAAAAGGTTCAGTCCCAGCACAGTGACAATAATTGCCAGCCCCGGAATCAGAGCCAAATGCGGGGCAAAACTGACCATTGTCTGCGCATCGGCCAGCATTCGACCCCAACTGGGTGTGGGCGGCTGCGCACCCAGACCGACATAAGACAAGCCCGCTTCGGCCAGGATACCCAGCGAGAACTGGATGGTCCCCTGCACGATCAGCAGATTCGCAATATTGGGCAGAATATGTTCTGCCGATATCCGCGCCGCGCCTTTGCCCGCGACACGCGCGGCCAGAATGAACTCGCGTTCCCATAGGGGCAGGGCCGCGCCACGGGTGATGCGGGCGAAGACGGGAATGTTGAAAATACCGATGGCGATGATCGCGTTGATCGCGCCTGCTCCGAACACCGCTGTGATTAGAATGGCGATGACTAGCGAGGGGAAGGCAAAGACCAGATCGTTGCCGCGCATGATCACCTCATCCAGCCAGGACCCCTTGCGCGCCGCTGCCATCAGGCCCAGCGGCACACCTAGTGCCATGCCGATCCCCACCGCCACCAGCGCCACTGCAAGGGACGTGCGCGCGCCCACCATGATCATCGAGAACATGTCGCGCCCGAAATGATCTGTGCCGAACCAATGCTGTACATTAGGCGGCTCCAGCTTGTTGGGGATATCCAGCGCCGCATAATCATACGGCGTCCAGACAAAAGACATAAGCGCCGCCAGCAAGACCAACGAGGACAATACTGAACCAAGAAGCAGGTTGCGGCTCATGTCCGGCCCCTTAGCCTTGGGTCCACGGCGGCATAGGCGAGATCGACCAGAAAATTCACGGTGATGACAGCAAAGACAAGCAGCATGACCACCGATTCCACCACGACCAAATCGCGGGCCGAGATCGCCTGAAACACTAGCCGCCCGAGTCCGGGCAGATAAAACACCTGCTCGATAATGATCGACCCCGCCAACAGAAACGAGAACTGCAGCCCGATGATGGTCAGAACCGGGATAAGCGCGTTGCGCACACCGTGCCGCCACATTGCTTGACGGCGTGACAATCCCTTGGCGCGGGCAGTGCGCATGAAATCTTCGCCCAGTATATCCAGCAGCGAAGACCGCATGACCCGCGCCAAGATCGCCGCCTGCGGCAAGGCCAGCGCAATGGCTGGCAATGTCAGAGAATGCAGGCCGGTCCAGACGCCTTTGTCCCAACCCGCAAAACCTCCGGCGTTGAACCAGCGAAGGTTGATGGCAAAGATCAGCACCAGCATCATCGCGAACCAGAAATTCGGCACCGCGATGCCCAGCTGCGTCGCCCCCATCACCGTCAGATCCCCCGGCTTACCTCGGCGGGCGGCGGCGTAAATCCCGGCAGGGAAGGCAATCAGGGTCGATAAGGTCAGTGCATAAAGCGCCAGCGGCAAGGACACCCACAACCGATCCGCAATCATCTGCGACACCGGTGTGCGATACGTGTAAGAGGTCCCGAAATCCCCCACCACCATGCCGCCAACCCAGTTGAAATATCGTTGGATCTTGGACCCGTCCAATCCCAGCTCGGTCCGCAATGCGGCCAGCGTGTCCTCTTGCGCGTTGACGCCCAGCATGAACGAGGCCGGATCACCCGGCGCCACTTCGATCACGGCGAAGATAACCACTGAAGCAACCACAAGGCTGATCAGCAAAGATATCAGTCGTTTGAGGGCAAAGCGCAGCATTGAAGCCACGTTAGGATCACATATCGCGCGGGTCCAGCACCTAAGGCACCAACAGATAGGCAAAAACCGCGTAAGCGACGATGGCTGCATAGCCCAGCGGGTAAATCCACTTGATTGCGTAATTGTCCAGTTTTCTGGCCCCATCCTCACGCCCGGACACTTTCAGTTTGCGCAAGGCCACGTTGAACACGATCAGCGCCCCCGTCATCAGGAACATGCATTGAAGGATGAAATCCAGAAAGGTCAGATACCCCAGCTTGGGCAGATCGGCCGAAATCGCCCAGTTGAAGGCCACGAAGACCAGCAGATTGCCCCCGGCAATCTCGATCCGGCGGCGGTATTCGTCGAGGAAAAACAGTGCCCAGCCCACCGAGACCAGAACCAGCATCGGCAGGAACACCCGGATCACATAATAGGTCAGGTGCCGCTTTCCTTCGAACGCCAGCGCCACCTGATCGCTGTCCCGACCAGACAGGCCGATGACCGTTGAATGCAGAATCTGTGGGTTGTCCAGTATCCATTCTTCCTCGCCAAGCAGATCACCCAGGCCGGAGTGATCTTCCAGCGGATAGTAAGTCACGTATTCAGATGGAAAGATTGAAACGACCTCGAAAAAGAACTCCTGCGTGTCGAACGGGTACTTGCGGAAGTCGAAATGCGGGGCCTGCAATGTCAGCGAGGATTTCTCGACATAGACCACATGCCCGTCATAGTGCAGCGAGGCCGCGGCTTCGTGTATCCATTTGTTGGATTGCTGGTTGTGAATGACAAAGGCCGGAACCACCGCCCCAATATCCGAGGTATGTTTGGCCAGCGTCCTCGGATTGAAAACCTGAAACTCGCGGCCGACCTCTTCGCGGTCGAAGGCCAGGGCCGGGTCGGTCCATTCGACACGCAGAACGACAACGGCACCATAGTTCTCTGCCTTTTGATCTACGCTGGTGACCTGATCTATCCGGATACCGATCCCCACCTTCAGCGGGTTTTCCGGCGTGCCAACCAACGCCGCAAGCCCGCCATCCAGCACGTTTTGCGCCTGCGACTTGTCGCCCAGCACACAGAAGCAGGCAGTCACAGCAACAAAACACAAAAATCGGACCAGGTTCATTTTCGGGCTCATTCGGGAACAGGCAATCCGGGGCCGGATACAGCCCCGGATCAGATTATTCGGACCAACTGATCTGGGTCAGGTCGATGGCAGCTGTTGGCGCGTTCTTCCACAGGCCCTGAACACCGGCCTTGGCGACCCCCAGCTTGGCCAACTGGAACAGGTATCCGTTGACATAATCCGTGGCGATCAGGCGCTGCATATCGCCCAGCAGTTTTTTACGCTCATCCGGGTCGGTGGTGGCGTTCAATGTCTCCATCAGTGTCTGGGCATCCAGACTGTCATACTGAAAATAATAATCGGGGCGGGCATAGATGCCGATATCCATAGGCTCGGTATGGCTGATGATGGTCAGACCGTAATCCTTGCCCTTGAACACCGATTCCAGCCACTGCGCCCATTCCACATTGATGATCTCGGCCTTGATGCCAACCTCGGCGAGTTGTGCGGCAATGATCTCGCCCCCGCGCCTTGCATATGAGGGCGGCGGCAAGTGCAAGGTGGTTTCAAACCCGTCTGCGTACCCCGCATCGGCCAGCAGCTTGGCGGCCTCTTTCGGGTCATGAGCCGAGTTGCCGGTCAGATCGACATAAGCCGGGTTATGCGGTGCGAAATGGGTACCGATGGGCGTGCCGTAGCCGAACATCGCCCCGTCAATGACCGCCTGCCGGTCGATGGCATGGGCCAGCGCCTGCCGTACGCGGATATCATCGAACGGAGGTTTCTTGTTGTTGGTCGACAGGATGGTTTCCCCTTCGGTCGACCCCACCAGCACCTGAAAGCGCGGGTCAGCCTCGAATTGAGGCAGGTTTTCGGGTGCGGGGAAGTTGTCGAAGACGTCCACATCTTCGGCCATCACCGCGGCAAAGGCGGCAGTGGGATCCGAGATGAATTTGAACGTAGCAGTCTCTAACGCAGGTTGTTCGCCCCAATAGTTGGGGTTCCGGTTTAGCGTGATGCTATCGCCCTGCACCCAGTCACCAAAGGTAAAGGCACCGGTCCCCACCGGGTTGGTCTTGATGTTGTCGATGCTTTCGGGCGCGACGATCACCGCATCCCCCCAAGCCATGTTGAACAGAAAATTGCCGTTCGGCTCGGACAGGGTGACCTTTACGGTCAGCGGATCCACAACCTCAACGCTTTCGATGCCTGCAAACAGCGCCTTTTGCGCATTGGCACTGTCTTCGGCCGTGGCGCGGTCGAGGCTGAATTTGACGTCCTCAGCATCCATGACGGTGCCGTCATGAAAGGTCACCCCGTCACGCAGCTTGAATGTATAGACAGTGCCGTCCTCGGAAATTTCCCAGCTTTCGGCCAGGCCGGGCACGACCGAGCCGTCACCCATAAAGCGGGTCAGACCCTCGAAGATATTTGTGTAAACAACCGAATCAATGGCCTGCGCGGCGGCGCTGGTCGGGTCCAGGTGTGGCGGCTCCAACTGCATCGCAATCGTAATGTCCGATTTGGCCAAAGCCTGCGAGGCAAACAGGCTGGCGCCCACCGCCAGAGCCGACGCAATACTCCGAAACATCTGCTTTGTCATGAAAAACTCTCCCTGTTTGAATCCTTGGAACCGGCTGTTTTACAGGCTTTTCTGCACTCAATGTCCCTTTAAACCTCGGGTCAATCAAGGAAATGTTCGCGCAACCGGGGTTTCTATAACCTTGTGCAATCTGCTATGCCGCACTGCAACATGAACCCCGCAGGAGCGATCATGAGCGCCACCGCCCGCAAAACAGCCCCGAATGCCGAGGACATCCGTGCCCGCAAAGGCAGCACACCATTGGTCAGTTTGACCGCCTATACCACACCGATGGCACGGCTGATGGATGCCCATTGCGACTTTGTTCTGGTCGGCGACAGCGTCGGCATGGTGCTGCATGGGCTGACCTCGACCCTGGGTGTGACGATGGAGATGATGGTGATGCATGGTCAGGCCGTTGCGCGCGGTCTGGACAGGGCGATGATGGTTATCGATATGCCCTTTGCCAGTTACGAACACGACCCGGCCCATGCCTTCAAGAATGCCGCTCGCCTGATGGCCGAAACCGGCGCAGGTGCGGTCAAGCTGGAAGGCGGCGTCGAAATGGCCGAGACCATCCGCTTTCTGGTCAAGCGCGGTATCCCGGTGATGGCGCATATCGGCCTGACGCCACAATCGATCAACACGCTGGGCGGCTACAAGGTGCAGGGTCGCGACGAACAGGCGAAGGCCGTGCTGGCCGATGCCCATGCCGTGGCCGAGGCTGGTGCATTTTCCGTTGTGCTTGAGAAGGTACCGCAAGGCCTGGCTGATCAGATCACCGCCGAGGTCGCGATTCCGACCATCGGCATTGGCGCCTCAGCCGGTTGTGATGGGCAGATTCTGGTCGTGGACGACATGGTGGGCTTTTTCACCGCGTTCAAACCGAAATTTGTCAAACGCTATGCCGAACTGGGTCCGCAAGCCGAGGCCGCCATCGCGGAATATGCCTCCGATGTGCGCGCCCGCAGCTTTCCAGCGGATGAACATGTCTTTGCCGATCAGGCTCCGGCCAAAGGACCTAAGACATGACCGCACCCATTCTGCGCCGCCTAAGTGATTTGCGCGCGCTGACGACCAAATGGCGCGGCAACGGCGAGACGATCGGTGTCGTCCCCACCATGGGCGCGCTGCATCAGGGGCACTTGTCTCTGGCCGAAGCCGCCAAGGCCGGAACCGACCGGGTGATCGTTACGGTTTTTGTGAACCCCAAACAGTTTAACAACCCCGACGATCTGGCCAATTACCCGCGGACCGAGAACGAAGATGCGCAGAAACTGGCCCCTTACGGTGTCGACGCGATCTATGTCCCCGATCCCGAGGAGATCTATCCGCGGGGCTTCGCCACCACCGTATCAGTCGCCGGTTTGACCGATGTGATGGAGGGTGAATTCCGCCCCGGCCATTTTGACGGCGTCGCCACTGTGGTCGCTAAGCTGTTCCTGCAAACGCAGGCAGATCGAGCCTATTTCGGGGAAAAAGACTATCAACAATTGATGATCGTCCGCCGCATGGCCCGCGATCTGGACATCCCCATCGAGGTGATCGGCTGCCCCACGGTGCGCGAACCCTCGGGGTTGGCGATGTCATCGCGCAACCTCCTCCTCTCGCCCGAGGGGTTGAACATTGCGGCCAACAAGCACCGGATCATGCAGGGTGTGGTCCAGTCGCTGAAAGCAGGGGCCGCGTTTGAAACTGTGGCCGCGCGGGCCGAGTCTGATCTGCTGGCGGCAGGTTTCACTCAAGTTGAATATATTCAACTGCGCTGCGCCGACACACTGGACCCGCTGACCCATGCCACACGGCCCGCTCGGCTGTTTGCGGCGGCTTGGGCGGATGGCGTGCGGCTGATCGACAATATTCCTGTCTGAACGCTCTGGCACGATCGTCATTGTTTGCGCTAAAGTCCGGCAAAACCAGACCGGAGGGGGGCGCAGGCGTGACCTATATTCTTGCCATTGATCAGGGCACCACATCATCGCGGGCCATTTTGTTCGACGCGGATATGCAGCGCGTAGGCACCGCGCAGCACGAATTCACCCAGCATTTCCCGCAGGAAGGCTGGGTCGAGCACGACGCCGAAGAAATCTGGGAGAGCGTTCTGCGCGTCTGCCGCGAAGTGATGGACTCCACCGGCGTCACCGCCGACCAGATCGCAGGCATCGGCATCACCAACCAGCGCGAAACCACTGTGGTCTGGGACCGCACCACCGGTCAACCACTCCACAACGCCATCGTCTGGCAGGACCGCCGCACCGCCGAGATTTGCGCGCGCTATAAACGGGCGGGGTGCGAAGATGACGTGACCGCTCAGACCGGGCTGCTGCTGGACCCCTATTTCTCGGGCACCAAGGTCAAATGGCTGCTGGATACTGTGCCCGGCGCGCGCGAACGGGCTGAGGTCGGAGAGCTGATGTTCGGCACCATCGACTGTTTCCTGATCTGGCGTCTGACCGAGGGGCGCAGCCACGCCACCGACGCGACCAATGCCGCACGCACCCTGTTGTTCGACATCAACAAAGGCGAGTGGAGTGCCGAAATTTGCGACCTGCTGGACGTACCGATGAACATGCTGCCAGAGGTGCATGATTGTGCCTCGGACTTCGGAAATACGACCCTATTCGGGGGGGATATCCCAATTCTGGGCGTGGCGGGAGATCAGCAGGCCGCAACCATCGGGCAGGCCTGTTTTCAACCCGGCATGATGAAATCGACCTACGGTACGGGGTGTTTTGCCCTGCTGAATACCGGGGACAAACCGGTTGAATCCAAAAATCGCCTGCTGACGACGATTGCCTATCAGTTGGACGGCAAGCGCACCTATGCGCTGGAGGGGTCGATCTTTGTGGCCGGGGCCGCTGTGCAATGGCTACGCGATGCGTTGCAGATCATTGAGAGCGCCCCGGAAAGTGGTGAACTTGCCCAAAAAGCCGATCCAAACCAGCATGTGGTGCTGGTACCTGCCTTTACCGGCCTCGGCGCGCCCTATTGGAAGCCCGACTGCCGTGGCGCGGTGTTTGGCCTGACCCGCAATTCCGGCCGCGCGGAGTTCGCCAAGGCCACGCTGGAAAGCATCGCCTATCAAACCCGCGATCTGTGGCACGCCATGCAGGGCGACTGGGGCGCGGACACCGATGTCACCCTGCGCGTGGATGGCGGTGCCAGCGCCTCGGACTGGGCGATGCAGGGGCTGTCGGACTATCTGGGGGCCGAGGTCGACCGCCCGGTGATGCAGGAAACCACCGCATTAGGGGCGGCCTGGCTGGCCGGCATGCGCGCCGGTGTTTATCCGGACCAACAGGGTTTTTCCGAAACCTGGGCACTGGATCGTCGGTTTGAACCGGAATTGTCCGCCCAAGAACGCGACGCCGCATATGATCGCTGGAAACGCGCGGTTGAGGCCGCGATGGCCTTCTAGCTGTGATCCTTCATCAGCCGCTGTTTCTGCCGTGACCAGTCCCGCTTGGCCTGAGTCTCACGCTTGTCGTGCAGCTTTTTACCTTTGGCGATGCCGATCTTCAGCTTCGCCCGGCCCTTGTGGTTGAAATACAAAACCAGCGGCACCAGCGTCATGCCCTTGCGCTGGGTGGCATTCCACAGATTCGACAGCTCTTTGCGCGACACCAGCAGCTTGCGGCGGCGGCGTTCTTCGTGCTTGAAAACCTTCGCCTGCTCATAAGGCGCGATATAGCTGTTGATCAGCCACAGCTCGCCATCCTCGACCGAAGCATAGCTTTCGGCAATGTTTGACCCACCAACGCGCAGGGATTTGACCTCGGACCCTTCCAGCACGATGCCGCACTCGATATCGTCCTCGATCGCGTAATCGAAGCGCGCACGCCGGTTTTCGGCGATAACTTTGTAATTCGGGTCTGTCTTTTGCTTGGCCATGACGCGTTGATTTAGGCGGCTTGGGCGGCCCTTGCAAGCCGTTGCGGTCAGGACGTGGCCGAGATGATCAGATCAGGACCGAAAATCGTGTCGGCGTGACTGTGCAGATAGATCTTCAGCCACGGCGTGAACCGCTGCGGATGTCGTTGCACTTCAGCCAGCAGATCATGGTAGTCGATCCACCGGATATCCATGACTTCGTCTGGATTAGGCTCGATTTTAAGCGGCCCACGAACATGAGCCAGAAAGATATCGACCACTTCGTGTTCGATCATGTTGTTGCCAACATCGGCGTGATATTCCAGCCGGTGCCGGTATTCCGGGTACAAGCCGGTGATCCCCAGCTCTTCGCGCAAACGACGCACGGCACATTCCGAGGGCGTCTCGCCCCAATCGGGATGGGTGCAGCAGGTATTCGCCCACAGGCCCGGCGTATGGTATTTGCCCAAAGCCCGGCGTTGCATCAAGATCTCGGTGCCGCGCACGACAAAGACCGACACTGCCTTGTGCCGCAGGCCCTTTTCATGCGCCTCAAGCTTGTCCACGGGGGTCAATTCACCATCAACCCAGGCCGGGATCATGATTCCCATCTGTCGTCTCCTGCTGCCGATCCGCCAGGGCGGCGGGATGTATGGAATTGGCTGCCGCCGGACCGGCTTGGCTTTGCGAAGTCATGCAAGGGCATGATGAACCGCGTATCCCCAAGGTGACCTTGATCCAAGCTGTTATCAATCGCACGAAAGGCCGCAGGGGGCTGCGGCCTTTTGCAATCTTTCGAATGGTCTGGTTTTTCAGACGTTATTCGCCCGAGACACTGACGATATAGGCATAGACGTCTTCGCCGCCCTTCTTCAACTTGAAGGTCATTTTCGACTTGGCCGATGTCTCACCCAGGTAATCTTTCAAAAACGCCTTGGGATCCTGCGCGTATTCGACAAAGGTGGCTTCATCCCAGACCAGACCGTTTTCACCAGCCTCAACGATGCTGTCTCCGTATTTGAACCCTTCGACGGTACCCGCGGTGCGGCCCGCGATACCGTAAAGGTTCGGACCGGTCTTACCGCCCTTGACGATGACTTCACCGGCCGGGTCAGCGATCTGATGGCAGGATTTGCATTTATTGAAGGCCTTTTTGCCGGCCTCGGCGTCACCTTCCGCATAGGCAGGAAGGGCCAGCAGGCCGACAATTGCGGTAGCGAGGATACGATTCATGAGTTTTGCTCCGATACGAATTGGCTGCACCGAATGGACCGTCGGCGCAAAAAAGAGTCAACGCGCAGATTGCCGCGCGAGGGTAATGTGCCCTGCGGCATAAAGACAGTCCTTAACTTTTGTCATGTGGTGCGGTCCAACAGGGCAATAGATCGCCCGCTGCCGGGGTCGCCAGATAAATAGCCCGCGCAATAGCTCGTGCCAGACAGACCGAGGCCGCATGTCCGATCAGCCCCAAGCCGGCTTCGGCGTCGATAGTCTGCGCGCCAGTGCTGACCGCAAAGACCAGATCTCCGTCCCCTGGTGTGTGTGCCGGCAGAATGGCGCGGGCAATGCCATCATGTGCTGCCACTGCCAGTCGCTGGCACTGCGATTTCGACAAGGCAGCATCCGTGGCCACAATAGCGATTGTCGTGTTGCCCTTATCCGGCTCGGCAAGTCGCATCGCCTGCGCCTTGAGGCTGGGAGCAGGAAAGCCAAGACCGGCACTTGTATCAGATCCTAAACCGCCAAATTCGTCTCCAAACTCGAACGGCGCTGCCCAGAAATGGCGGTCGCCGGGTGTTGTCACACTGCCCAACGGGTTGGCCGCAACCAGGGCACCGACGGTCACCCCATTGTCCAGAACCAATGAGGCGGACCCGAGCCCCCCCTTGTGCCGCGCCGCCAAAGCGCCGGTTCCGGCCCCCGCTGTGCCTAACGCAAAATCCACATCTGCGTCGTCAAAAGCCGCTCGTCCCAGCGCGCGATATGGGTTTTCAACCCAATCCTTGTCTCCGCCGTTCAACAAATCAAACAGGATCGCTCCGGGCACAATGGGCACCACGGTATCGCCCACTGGATACCCCCTGCCCCGCGACCGCAATGCATCCGAGACGCCAGAACAGGCATCCAGTCCAAAGGCCGACCCACCGGACAAAGTAATTGCATCCACTTGCGAGACCGATTTATCCGGCGCCAGCAGATCGGTTTCCCGCGTGCCCGGTGCGCCCCCCATCACGTGAACCGAGGCGGTAAAGGCCTGATCTGCCGTCAGGACAGTTGTTCCCGATTTCAACGCAGCGTCCTGCGCATTTCCGACCCTCAGGCCAGGGACATCAGTGATCAGATTACGGGGTCCGGGGATCATGGATAAACCTCAGATACAACGGCCACCGTCGACCTCCAATGCAGCGCCGGTGATCATGCTCGCCTCGTCCGAACACAGGAAACAGGCGGCGTTGGCCATGTCGTCGGGGGTCGAGAAACGCCCCAGCGGGATGGTCGACAGGAACTTGGCACGCATTTCAGGCGTATCTTCTCCCATGAAGGATTTCAGCAGTGGTGTTTCCCCGGCCACCGGGCAGAGCGCGTTTACACGCACACCCGAAGGCGCAAGTTCCACCGCCATTGTCTTGGTGGCCGTGATCATCCAGCCCTTGGACGCGTTGTACCAATTCAGGTTCGGACGTGGCGACAGCCCCGCGGTCGAGGCCACGTTCAGAATCGCACCCGCCCCGCGCGCTTTCATCGCTGGCACCAGCGCCCGTGCGGTCAGATAGACCGATTTCATGTTCACGTTGAAGACGCGGTCAAATTCCTCTTCGGTGACATCCTCTAGCGGCGTCGGCAGATGCGTGACACCGGCATTGTTCACCAGAATATCCAATTGCCCGAACCGATCCATCGCCATATCCGCCATGGCCTGCACCGAGACTGCATTCGCCACGTCGACCATCTGAGCAATCGCATTCGGCCCAAGCTGATTTGCCTGAACCTCGGCCGCGTCACCATTGATATCGGCAATCATGACCCGCGCGCCTTCGGACAGGAATTTCTGCACGATCCCGGCACCAAAGCCAGACGCGCCACCGGTTACAATCGCGGTTTTCCCCTCTAACCTCATGATCTTGCTCTCCCTTGCCCTATCAAACTAGCAAGGCACCGTGAAACTGCCAGTTCAATCTTCTGCGACCTTGCCGCGCAGCGCCTTCACATCCGAGCGCGCTTTTTTGGCCGCCAGCCGCCGTTTGACCGAGCCATAGGTGGGTTTCGTCGCAATCCGCCGCTTGGGTTTCACCAACGCGCGGACGATCAGTTCAACCAGACGGGCGCGGGCAATCTCGCGGTTGCGGGCTTGGCTGCGGGTTTCTTCGCATTGAATGATGATCGCGCCATCTTTGGTCCAGCGCCGCCCGGCCAACCGTTTCAGCCTGTTTTTGACCGGATCGGGCAAGGAGGGCGAGCGCGCAGCCTCGAACCGCAGCTCAACTGCGGTCGAGACCTTGTTCACGTTCTGACCACCGGGACCGGACGAGCGGACAAAGCTCTCGGTCATTTCCCAGTCCTGCAGGGTGATATCGTCGGTGATGCGCAACATGAAGTGGACCTTATCCGGCACAAGCAGAAACAAAAAGGGCCGCCCCGGCGGGACGGCCCTTCGAAAGTACAGGAGGTTGGGTCGGTTAGATCAATCGACCAGCCGGAGCGAGCGCTCCGCCAAGGGCTGCCCTAACAGGCGATCCCCCCGGTTGTTCCGACACCTCTCTCCAATCTCTTTCTCGACACTGGATCACCTCCTTTTCTATCTGTTGCGGTTAACTTTGAGCCTGACACAAGATGCGCCATTCTCAAAGCACTTTTTTTGCAAGCTAAGCGGTCAACCGCGCCTTTATGCCGGGTGCGCGGTCAACCGCGCAACAATCACCTTGAACGGGATCAGCGCGATCATCGCCAGCGACAGCTTCACCAGCCAGTCGGCAAACGCCAACGTCACCCACAGGGGGGTCATCGGACCAGTCAGCATGAAGGGCACAGGCTCCCACGCCCAGTTGATCGCCGCATCAGCATTGGCACCGAAAACCGTGATCGAAGCTGAGAATGCGATGGTGAAAAACAGCGCGGTGTCCAGCGCCGAGCCAACCAAAGTCGACACCAGCGGCGCGCGCCACCAGCGACCACCGCGAAGCGAATTGAACACGGTGACATCGGTCAGCTGTGCAATCAGAAACGCCGTCCCCGAGGCAACAGCGATCCGCAGCGGTACGGCGGCATAGGTGAACCCGTCACCTTGCAGTATGATCTGGCTGCCGATCAGCGAACAGATGATGCCGGTAACAAACCCGGCGAACACCACCTTGCGGGCCGTGGCCACGCCATAGACGCGGTTCATGATGTCGGTGACCAAAAAGGCCAGCGGATAGGTAAAAGCACCCCAGGTCAGCAGCCCGTCAAAAATCAGGAACTGAACCAGAATGTTCGAGGCCACAACAATGGCGGCCATGGCAATAATGCCGGGTATATAAGCGCGTTGCATGTTTTCAGATGCCCGTTTTGACAAGGTAGCGGCGACTTGGCCTAGGGACCGTCCCAAGGCAAGCCGTGCGTTTAGACCTTTGGATGGGATGTGTCAATCCGGTAGCAGATACTCCACCAGTTCAGTGCGCTGAAGGACCAGAAAGTTGTCGTCCGAGATCATCGTGGCGCGCAGCCGCCCCTGATCATCGCGCCAAACCGACAACCCTTCTAGGTTATCATGCGTGCCTGTGCCGGTCGTAAACAGGTTTTCTTCGGCACCGACTGAATCCTCTGTGATCTGCCACCGCCGCAGGCGGGTGCGGAACCCTGTCAGGGACAGGGCTCGTTCCAATAAATAGAACCGACCATCTGGACCAAAATCGGCAGATACAGGCAAGAATTTGCCCCGCTGTGGCAACACGAAAGGGGTCGACCAACCCTGCCCGTCCCAGCGATAAACGGGGATGTCGCCTGCTTCGGTCCGGCTTCTTTCGGGAAGGGTATACAGCCACCCCTGATTGTCGATTGCCAAGGCTTCGAACGACCCATTCAGTTTCAGATTTTCAAACGCCTTTGGGCGCGGCAGCACCCGCGCTTCGGCTTCGGGGGTTGCGTACCGGGCAACGCGATGCACTGACTCAAATGAGATGTAATGGCTACCGTCAGGTGCGACCGCAATGCCTTCGGAATCCCCTGCTTCGCCGGATAGGGGCCGTCCTGTGCTGGAGAGAACCGGCCAGTTCCCGGTGATCCGGACCCCCGTAATGTCATCCTCGTCCCGCGCAATGGTCGCGCGGACAAGAACCGACCGGTCACTAAGCGCAAGCATATGCCGACCGTTGTTCGAGATATACAGGGCCGAAAACCCACCAAACCATTCCGCCGGGTGGCGCCAGACAAAGCTGTTTAAGTATGTGGCCGTCTTGACCTCGACCGCCCAAACCGCACCCGCCAGCAAAGTAGCAATCAGTTGGATTGCAAGACTGCGGCGCATTGCTGGGGTAAATCGGTCAGAAAATACTCGCGGCGTTTCTTCGGCGCAGGCGCGTTCGGGTCAGGTGGCGGCGGATTGAGGATGTTGCGCACCCATTGCTGCGCCTCGGCACACCCATCACCTTTGGGCGGCGCGTCCTGATTGACACAGCCGCGCGAGCCCTTGGGGCATTTCAGACGCACGTGGAAATGATAATGATGCCCCCACCATGGCCTGATCTTGCGCAGATAGGCCTTGTTGCCTTTCTCATCATTGCACATCTGAACCTTGGCGCCGGGAAAGACGAAAATCCGCGCCACGCGCTTGTCCTTTGCCGCCTCACGCAGCACGGCGTGGTGTTGTGCCGTCCAATTGCCATTCACATAGGCCCCGTTGGCGCGGCGCAGAGAAATCGACGAGATATTCTCGCGCGCTTTGCGCGACAGCCGCATGTTGTCGCCAGGCAGCATCCAGATATCGATGTCCAACCCCAACTGGTGGCTGCGATGACCAGAAGTCATCGGACCACCACGCGGTTGGCTGATATCCCCGACATAGAGACCATTCCACCCCGGTTGCCGAGCCGCAAACTTGCTGAGGTCCTGTACGTAATCCACCGCCTCCGGGTGGCCCCAGTTGCGATTACGCGACAGGCGCATGGCTTGCCATGTCGGCCCCGTTTCAGGCAATTGCACCGACCCCGCGGCACATCCGCGCGAATAACTGCCGAACGCGGCTGGTTTTTGCTGTGAACTTTGCTTTTGCGCCCCGAACAATTGCTTGGCCAAGGGCTGCGCCCCGGCTGCTCCTGCCAATGTCATCGCGGCGATTATTGCTAAAAAACGTAGTAAAATCATCTGCTCTGATCCCCTTCCGGTTTAACCCAGCGCATTAGGAACAGGCCCAGAATAAACAACAGAATGATCGGTGACACCCCCAACCGCGCACTGCCCGTAACAGTTGTGGCAATCCCGATTAGCAAAGGCGCGGCAAAAGATGTCGCGCGGCCGGACAGGCCGTAAAGGCCAAAGCTTTCGACCGGCGTTTTTGGGTCGGTATGGCGCACCATCATGGATCGGCTGGCCGATTGCAGGATACCGCCCATACCGCCGATCAGAACTCCGCAGCCAAAGAACACCAGATCCGGCAGGCCTGACCCTTCGGGCAAGGAGATGCCGTAAATCTGCGTCCGATCCATCGACACCACGGTGATGCAGACAAAGATCAGCACCCAGATCGCGACCAGAATAACTGGTTTAGGGCCGTATTTCTTATCCATCTTGCCACCGACCCACGCAAAGATGGCCGAGGCCAGAACGCTGACAATCCCGAACACTCCGATCTTGATCAGCCCCCATTCCAATACCAGCCGTGCATAGACACCGCCGAAACTGTACAGCCCGTTCAGCGCATCTCGGTAGAACATGGAGGAACCCAGATAGGTCGCCAGACTGACCCGGTGCCGCAAGTCTGAGATGGATTTGCCCAGCAGTCGCAATGCCTCACGCAGGCTGCCAGTCTTGTTACTGTCCGGGTCATCACGCACCCACAGGAAATAGGGCACCATGAACAGGATGAACCAACCGGCGGTAAAGGGACCGACGAACCGCGTGCCCTGCTGGCTCGCCGCATCCAGCCCGAACATCGGGTCCATCCCAATCAGTGTCTTGCCGTTGGGCTGTTCGACGAACAGCAACAGCATGATCGCCAATGAAATCAACCCGCCGAAATAACCAAACGCAAAGCCCGAACCCGAAATTTCGCCCACTTCATTGTCATTGCCCAGATCAGGCAGCTGAGAGTTGATGAAGATCAGCGCATATTCCGCGCCGACAAAACCCAGCCCAAAGGCCGACAGCATCAGCCACATGTTCGATCCATCTGGCAGCGTGTACCAAAGCGCGGCAGATCCCACCGCGTACATCGCCGAAAAGGCAAAGATCCACGGAATGCGCCGCCCCGACACATCCGCCATCGCACCCAGCAAAGGTGCGCCAAAGGCGATGATCAACCCGGTGATGGTCAGGCAATTGGCCCAAACCGTCTGCGCCCGCGCGGCCGCAGCCTCGGCATCCAACCCGGTTCCTGAAAAATACCCCGCCGCAACCCCGGCGAAATAGGGGCCGAACACAAAGGTGACCAGAAGGGTGTGATATGGTTGACTGGCCCAGTCGAAAAACCACCAACCCCAAATGCGCTTGCGCTTGGAAATCTCTGCCATAACTGCCCCTGTTTATTGTTGCATTCATAAGACGGGGCTTTAACCCAATTCGCAAGCGTTGTGTTGGCGCGGGCTTGCTCTTTGTCGCGGGGGCGCTTACCTCTCATCTCACGTATTTACCGGAGGCCCCATGCTGTCGTTGATCCAAATTCTGCTGCTGATCCTGGACATTGTCTGGTTCATCATTTTGGCCCATGTGATCATGAGCTGGCTGATCAACTTTCAGGTTCTCAACCTGCACCAGCAACTGGTGGCGCAAATTTGGTATGGCCTGAACCGGATATTAGAGCCTATCTATGGCCCAATCCGCCGCGTCCTGCCCGCGATGGGTGGGCTGGACCTGACGCCTTTGGTGGTGCTGATCGGGGTCTACGCGCTGCGGATCATTCTAATTAACAATATGGGCTATTTCGTCTGACCTCTTGTTCACCGAATCTTAGTATGTGATTGTCCTGTCTTAAGAGCAGATAAACCTTAAAACAGGGCAACCCCGCACATGTTCGACGCCGCGCCTTTGCTGCGAGATGTCTTTGGATTCGACGATTTCCGCCCCGGTCAGGAAGAGATCGTCGACGCCGTTTCGCTGGGTGAAAACGTGCTGGCGATCATGCCCACGGGCGGCGGCAAATCCCTGTGTTTTCAGCTGCCTGCCTTGATGCGCGACGGGGTGACGGTGGTTATCTCTCCTCTGATTGCCCTGATGCGCGATCAGGTGCGCGGGCTGCAAGAGGCCGGGGTCGAGGCCGGTGCGCTGACCTCGGGCAACACCCCCGAAGAAACCGACGCCGTGTGGGAGGCGTTGGAGGCCGGGCGTCTGAAACTGCTCTACATAGCCCCCGAGCGTCTGGCCGCCGGGTCAGCCTTGGGCATGTTGCGTCGGATCAATGTCAGCCTGATCGCCGTGGACGAGGCCCATTGCGTCAGCCAATGGGGCCATGATTTCCGCCCAGATTATCTGCGGATCGGAGAGCTGCGACGCGCATTGGACGTGCCTTTGGCCGCTTTCACCGCCACTGCGGATGCCGAAACGCAGGACGAGATTGTCGAAAAACTATTCGACGGCACCGCCCCGCGTAAGTTCCTGCGCGGCTTTGACCGGCCCAATATCCATCTGGCCTTTGCTGCCAAGGACGGCCCACGCAAACAGATCCTCGACTTCGCCGAAGCGCGTAAAGGCCAATCCGGTATCGTCTATTGCGGCACCCGCAACAAAACCGAAGTGTTGGCCCAGGCCTTACGCGCCGAAGGCCACACCGCCTGTCATTATCACGGCGGAATGGAGGCCGAAGACCGCCGCATCGTCGAAACCCGCTTTGCCCGCGAGGATGGGCTGATCGTGGTTGCCACCGTTGCGTTCGGAATGGGCATCGACAAGCCCGATATCCGCTGGGTCGCGCATGCGGACCTGCCCAAGTCCATCGAAGCCTATTATCAGGAAATCGGCCGCGCCGGCCGCGACGGCGGGCCTGCTGAAACCCTGACCCTGTTCGGCCCCGACGACATTCGCTTGCGCCGGTCCCAGATCGACGAGGGGCTCGCACCACCGGAACGGCGCATGGCGGATCATGCGCGGCTGAACGCTCTGCTCGGGCTGGCCGAGGCGCTCGAATGTCGACGCAAGACCCTGCTGGGGTATTTCGGAGAACAGATCGAACCTTGCGGTAAATGCGACCTGTGCGACAGCCCTCCGGAAGTGTTCGATGGCACCACCCCCGTTCGCATGGCCTTGTCGGCGATCCTGCGCACCGAGGAATGGTTCGGCGCGGGCCATCTGATCGACATTCTGCTGGGTAATGAAACCGACAAGATTCGCGCCCGGCGGCACGACAACCTGTCCACATGGGGCATCGGCAAGGACTGGTCGCGCCCGCAATGGCAGGCGATCTTCCGACAGATGATGGGGCACGACCTTGTCCGCCCCGATCCCGAACGCCACGGCGCGTTGCGCATGACCGAAGCAGCCAAGCCGATCCTGAAGGGTGAGGCGCAGATCAACCTGCGCAAAGACACGATCCGCAAGGCCACCCGGAGACCCGCCGTCAAGATGATGGTGTCCGAGGAAGACGCGCCGCTGCTATCTGCGCTCAAGGCCAAACGTCGCGCGCTGGCGGAAAGCGCGCGAGTTCCGGCCTATGTTATCTTTCCCGATCGCACCCTGATTGAAATGGCCGAAAAACGCCCGGCCTCTTTGGACGATATGGCCCGGATCAGCGGAGTTGGCGCAAAAAAGCTGGAACGGTACGGCGACACCTTCCTTGAGGTGCTGACCGGCGCGGTTGAAGAATTGCACCCAGCACGCCGCAAACTGGCGGGCCGCGAACAAGGGGATATCTATGACCGACTGCTTGAGGTTCAAACACGGCTTTCACGCGGCTCCGACGGGATTGACAAACCGCTGACCTGTTCGGCCTCACAACTGGCCAAGGTCGCACAACTGCGCCCCAATGACCCGCGCGGGATGGAACAGGTGCTGGGCAACCGTCGTCACGAAAGGTTTGGTGCCGCGTTTCTGGACGTGCTGCGTCAGGCGGGCTAGATACCCAGCATCAGGCAAGAAACGAGGGCGGATATGCTGGTAGTGGTTTCCCCGGCCAAGCGGCTGGATTGGGCAGAGCGGGACGTTGAGGTCACGCAACCCGACTTTCAGGACGACGCGATCCGACTGTCGAAAACCGCCCGCAATCTGACACTGGGCGATTTGAAAAAACTGATGGACCTCAGCGACGATCTGGCCCGTCTGAACCGTGACCGGTATCGAGCATTTTCGGACTCACCTGGCGCTGAATTGACCCGACCTGCAGCGCTGGCCTTTGCTGGGGATACCTATCAGGGGCTGGAAGCGACCTCGCTGGATGCCGAAGAAATGGCCTGGGCACAAGACCATCTGCGTATCCTGTCCGGTCTGTATGGGGTGTTACGCCCGCTGGACGCAATTCAACCCTATCGTCTTGAAATGGGCAGCAAGCTGAAAACCCGGCGCGGCAAAAACCTGTATGAATACTGGCGCGATCAGCTGAGCAAGGCGCTGAACGCACAAGCTGATGAGGTTGGATCGGACATTCTGGTGAATTGTGCCAGTCAGGAGTATTTCGGCGCGGTTGACCTTAAGGCGTTGAAGCTGCGGGTGGTCACGCCGGTCTTTATGGAAGACAAGGCCGGCACCCCCAAGATCGTCAGTTTCTTTGCCAAAAAAGCGAGGGGTGCGATGGCCCGATATATCGTTCAACACCGTCTGACCGACCCCAAAGGGTTGCTGGATTTCGACACTGGTGGATATGAATACCGCTCGGACCTGTCGCAAGAGGACAGACTCGTTTTCGTGCGCCCCTATCAGGCCTGATCCAGCATCGATGGGTCGTAAGCAACCAACTCAACCGTGTTGCCCTCGGGGTCTTCGGTGAAAATGCCCCGCCATCCGATCCAGCCGAATTGTTCAACGCGGTAAGGCTGACTGATTTTGTCATACCAGCGCATAACGGCCTCTTGTTCGGCAAAGGGCAATGACAGAGCAATATGATGCAGCGATGACCCGGCGCCGGTAGTGGGCTTGTCGGCGCCGGTCGGGCGCAACCCAGGCCGCGGGGCGGCCGCATGGTCGAACAAAGCCAACACCTGTGTATGTCCGCCAAACCCTTCGGCGATGCGGAAAAAGGTGATGGCGCTGTTGTGATCACCGCTCAGGCGTTCCAGCCCGATTACATCTTCATAAAACGCCATCATCGCGCCCATATCGGCACAGCGAATGGCAATCTCACCCAAGGCACGAGGCTGAAATCCACGATCAGTCATGGCTTACCCTATTCAGCCTGTGCATCTTCGGCAATGACAGGCAAAACATCCTCGGGCTGATGGTCCAATATCATCTGGTGGATTCTCCGCTTTTGCAGCGGTTTGGTCAGATAGTGATCCAATCCGGCCGACAGAATGCCCTGATCATCCCCAGCCATGGCATGCGCCGTCAATGCGACAATCGGCACATGCCGATCTGTGTCAATCTCGCGCCGCCGGATTTCCGCCGTGGCCTGTTTCCCATCCATCTTGGGCATCGAAATATCCATGAAAATCAGGTCCGGGTCGAATTTCTGATGCTGGTCTACGGCTTCCAGCCCATTCGCAGCGAATTGCAGGTCAATATTCAAATCCTTGACCATCTTTTGCAGGATCAACTGATTGGTCCGATTGTCCTCGGCTGCCAAAACACGCATCTGGCGTTCACCCTGCGGCTCTGACGGTGCCTCGGGATCACTTGAAGCAGCTTCAGGCGTGACAGGCAGCCGCCCCAATGTCGTCAAGCGCGAATACAGTTCGGCGCGGGGAATAGGTTTCTGCAAAACCCCGTCAATCAGGTTACGTGCCGGGTTGGCGTGGATGACACCGGGATTGGCCGACATCACCACCACGGGCAAATCCCCCCAGCCCCGGTCTTTCAGCGTGGTCGCCAGTTCCAACCCATCCATGTCCGGCAGGTCGTGATCACACAGCAACAGGTCCACACTGCCATCAACAGCGGCCAGCGCCTCACCCCCCGAGGCGCAAACGGTGACTTTCGATCCCAATCGCCCTAGCTGTTTCGACAGGATGGCACGGTTCACCGCCAGATCCTCGACAACGACCACGTGGCGCAACCGACCAGCCAAATCAGGCGGTGTGGGTTGCGGGCCTTCGATGGTGGGCAACGAGATGCGAAATCCAAAACAGGAGCCCTGCTCAGGTTCGCTTTCCACCCAGACCGACCCGCCCATTAGTGTGATCAGCCGCTTGGTGATCGCCAACCCCAGCCCTGTACCCTCGAATGCGCGGTTTTTTTCATCTTCGACCTGATTGAATTCACCGAAGATGTGCCCGATCTTGTCCTCTTCGATGCCGATACCGGTGTCTTCGATCGCAACGTGAATATCGCATGTGTTCGTGTCTGCATTCGGCACACCAGTGACGCGGATCAACACATGGCCTTCGGTGGTAAACTTGACCGCATTGCCCACCAGATTGGTCAATACTTGCCGCACGCGACCGGGATCGCCCACGAACAAGGTCGGTAGGAACAAATCATAATCGACCAACAAGGACAGCCCTTTGTCGCGCACGCTGGGTTGCATCAGCATCGCAACCTCAAGAATGCAGCGTTCAAAATCGAACTGTTCAGGGTGCAGGATCAGCTTGTCCGCCTCGATCTTGGAATAATCCAGAACGTCGTTGATGATCACCAACAACGCCTCGCCCGAGTTGCGGATGGTGTTGAGATAGAGCCGCTGTTCCTCGTCCAGCGGGGTTTCCGACATCAACTCGGTCATGCCGACAATGCCGTTCATCGGGGTTCTGATTTCATGGCTCATATTGGCCAGAAAGGCAGATTTGGCCCGGTTTGCGGCCTCGGCCCGTTCGCGGGCGGCCTTCAACTCAGCCTCATGCCGAACCGAGGCGGTGATGTTCAGGCCCAAACTGACCACGTCACCGCCATTGCCGCGCTGGTCGATCAACTTGAAATATTCACCATTCCACAGCTTGATCACCACCGATTCCGGCTGGGGTTGTGCCCAGCGGTTCAGCATTCTGGCCTGCCAATCGGCCGGAGATTCCGCGCCAATGTCGATCAGCCCTTCGTCGGTTAAAATCTCAAGGATACGGGCATAAGAAATACCCGGTGACACTTCATCCAACCCATCAAACAGGCTGAGATAAGCCCCATTGGCCCCAATCATGCGGCACTGATCATCGAAAAAGGCAAATCCGTCCTGAATGGTCTGCATCGAATGCCACAAGCGGCGCTCGGCCACTTCGATCTTGGCATTGGCTTCGGTCAGGTCGGATTTGACCTTTTCATTTTCATCCCTGACCGTTTCGACCTCGGCCTGGGTTTCACCGATGCGTTTGGTCAGGGCCATCGCATGCAAACCCAGCTTGCGATTGGCGGCTGACAATTCGATCTGCTTCATTTCCAACAGCCGCTCGGCCGCCAGCCGCGCACGCCGTTCCTGTGCCAGTTTGGTTGCTAGACTCATCGTTTCTGATCCCAGGTAACTTGCGCCCAGCATCCCGACAGAGCGTGAAAAAGTGTTTAAGCCGTTGCCCGAACACGGACCATCGTGCCAGAGTTTTCGAAAACCCGGAGGTCTGCCATGCCGCGAAAAACATACTTGCCAATACTCTGCGCCATCACGCTGGGTTCTCATGCGGTGGCGGATTGCGCCACAGAAGCGCAGATCGACCAATATGTGCAGGACTATCTGACCAACACGCCGACGGCGGCCCTTTCTGCGGATGGCAGCATGGAAGACGCGCTGTGTACACAGGCCAAGATAGTCAGTGTGTTAGAACCACATTTGGGGCCGATCATCGGCTATAAGGCAGGCCTGACCAGCGCCCCCGCGCAAGAGCGGTTCGGCGCATCTGAACCGGTTCAGGGCGTTCTGTACCGCGATATGATGCTGGACGACGGGGCCACTGTACCCGCCACATGGGGTGCGCGTCCGGTTTTTGAGGCCGATTTGGTGCTGGTTGTCGGCGACGCTGGCATCAATCAGGCGACTACCCCGGCCGAAGTTCTTGCCCATATCTCAGCCATCCGCCCCTTTATCGAGCTGCCGGATCTTACCCTGGCCGAGGGGGAGCCAATCACGCCGGTTACCCTAACCGCCATTGGCGTTGCCCCGAAACTCGGCGTGTTAGGCTCTGAAATTCCCGTATCCGATCCTACAGCGATGACGCAGGCGTTGCAGGATATGACGGTCACACTCCGCGCCGCGGATGGCGAGGTACTGGCGCAAGCCCCAGGGGCGGCCGTTTTGGGGCACCCGGCAAATGCGGCCCTATGGCTGATGTCGAAAGGTATCGAGTTTCAAGCCGGCGACCTGATTTCGGTCGGGTCTTTCGGCCCGCTTGTGCCGCCTGCAAAGGGCAAAGGCGGGGCGTCCGTCACCTATGCGGGTCTGCCCGGTGATCCCACGGTCAGCGTGGTGTTCGAGTAATCAACGTCGCCCTTCGCGCAACCATCCGGCCAGCAAGAAGCCACCGGCCAGCACCAGCACCAGCCAGGGCGGTAAAAGCCCGGCCTGTGTGACATCGCGCGTCTCATAGGCTTCTCGCGGGGTCAGGCCGATCCATCCGCGCCCAGCAGCCGGACGCCCGGCGCGGACATTGCGGATAGACGGCAACCCGTCTTCCAGTCGGATGGTACCCCCGCGCAATTCGGCCAGTACGGGTTTCAGCACCTCATCAGTGGCGATGGTGCGCTCAAACTCTTTCGGCGCAGCGGGGCCCAGCCCGATCACTGCCATCTGGTCACCTTCCTGAAGACGGTAGAGGCCAATCTCGGGTCCAAAATATGTCGCCTCGAACCGCCCAGGGGAGACCTCATCGAGCGTTATTTCAAGCGTTTCGCCATCGGGGCGGGTGATGGTCACCGGTCCGACCTCATCCTCCAATGTCTGACGGATGATACGCATGACCTGCCCGTTGGCTTCGGCCCATAAGGCTTCTTCCTCAAGCTCGGGTTCTTTCATCATCCAATGGGCCAGACGGCGCAACAGTTCCAATTGCGGCCCGCCGCCCTCAAAACCCCGGCTCCACAACCAGGCATGGTCCGACGCCAAGAGCGCCACGCGCCCTTCGCCCACGCGGTCCAGCACCAGCAGGGGTCGCTCATCCACACCGGTCATCAACAGCTCACCCGTGCGGTGGTTGACGTCGATCTGGCGCAGCCATGCGCCCCAATCCTCGGAATCCCCCAGATCTGTCGTCACCGGGTGGCGATGGCCCAGATCGGTCACCATGGGCACGAAACGTTCCTCGATCACTCGGGCAGTGGGTTGTGCCGGCAGAATCGGCGCCAAAGGTGAACGGAAGATGCTGTCGGCGCTGGCAAAATCCGGCCCAGCCGCAATCAAAACAGCGCCGCCTTCGTTGATATAATTGGTGACATTGTCCAGATAGATCGCGGGCAGGATGCCGCGCCGTTTGTAGCGATCAAAGATGATCAGGTCGAAATCGTTGATCTTTTCCAGAAACAGCTCGCGCGTTGGGAAAGCGATCAAGGACAACTCGTCCACCGGCACGCCATCCTGTTTCTCGGGCGGGCGCAAGATGGTGAAATGCACCAAATCGACCGAGCTGTCGGATTTCAGCAGATTGCGCCAGGTCCGCCCACCCGGATGCGGCTCACCCGACACCAGCAGCACGCGCAACCGGTCACGCACCCCGTTCATCTGGATCAACGCGGTGTTGTTGCGGTCGGTCAATTCGCCCTCTGCCTGAGGCACAGTGAACTGGATGACATTGCGCCCACCATGCGGCAGAGCGATGGGCAATTCGACATCGACGCCGATGGGAATGGTGAATTGTTCCGGCTCGGCCCCATCTACTGATATCTCAAGCGGCGCAGTGGTCGCCCCGGTAGGCGCAGCGCCGCTGTCTTCGACGCGCAAGGTCAGGGTGACAGGTTCGCCGATAATGGCAAAGGCAGGGGCATTGCGGACGATCAGGCGGCGATCCCAGTCGCTTTCACGTCCGGTTTGCAGCAAGTGCATCGGCGCGGGCAGGTCGGGGGCCTGCTCGACATCATGCACCAGACCGTCTGAAACCACCAGAATACCCGCAATCCGTGCGCGCGGCTCTTCGGCCAGTGCGGCGCTCAACGCGGCCATAACCTGCGTGCCTTCGTCGCCGTCTCCGTCGGCGACCTTGATCCGGCGCAGCTCGGTATTGTCACGGGCTTCGATTTCAGCAGCCAAACCCTCGGCCGCCTGTGCGGTTTGGTCGGCGCGATCCGAAAGGGCCTGACTGGCGCTTTCATCCTCGATCATCAGCACGATATCAGTCAGCGGCGCACGGTCTTCGACCTGATAGACCGGACCCGCCAAGGCCGCGATCACCACCAGCGCCGCCAGCCCGCGCAAGGCCCAACCAGACAGGCCGCGCCAAAGGGCCAGCAGAACCCCTGTGACCGCAATCGCGGCGACAATGGCCAGTACTGGCCACGGGATCAGCGGATCAAAGATGACTGTTCCGGTCATTGTCCCAACCTGTCCAAAAGCGCAGGCACGTGTACCTGATCCGATTTGTAATTCCCGGTCAGCACATGCATCACCAGATTGACCCCAAAGCGATTGGCCAGTTCACGCTGACGTTCCCCGGCATAACCACGCCCGACTGGCAACAGCGCCTGTCCGTTGCGGTCAATTGCCCAAGCCCCGGCCCAGTCATTGCCGCCAATCACCACAGGGGTGACGTTGTCGTTGAGATTGCGAAATGGCATGCCCTCGATCTGTTCGGCATCCACCGGGGCGGCCTCGACCCAGATTTCTGTACCAGCGTAGCGACCCGGGAAATCCTGCAGCAGGTAAAAGGCTCGGGTCAGAACATGATCACCCGGAACAGGCTCTAACGCGGGAATATTAAGCGGGGCCGCCAGTTGTTGCAGTTTGCGCCCATTGGGGCTCGAGGCCCCAAAGCGCGCGATATCCGCATCACGTGTGTCGAACAGGATCATGCCACCCGACCGCAAATAAGCGTTCAGTTTAACATAGGCCTCAGCCGAAGGCTGCGGCTGATCCGGAGTGATCGGCCAATACAGCAGCGGGAAAAACGCCAGTTCATCGCGCTCTAGATCCACCCCAAAGGGCTCGGCAGGTTCAACTGATGTGCGATAGAACAACGTTTGCGACAAGCCACGCAGACCAGCACCTGCCACATCGTCAACCTGCGCATTTCCGGTCAGCACATGGGCCAGCACCAGCTCATGCGTGGCATTCAGTGCGAATTCTGTATCCTCGGGCGTCTGCGCCTGCGCCTCGGGCACCAACAGCATGGCACCCAGCGCAACCGCCGCCGCTTTGGCCAGACCAAGGCGGCCAGACAAGGCCAATGAGGCGATCACATCAATCGTCAGAAATAGCAGAGCGAGGCTGAGCAGGATGCCCCCGACAGGTGTCTCAGAGTTCACCTCCTGCCCTTTGATCGGTACATCCGAAGGCCAGATTGCCGGGCTAACCACTGCCTCTTCTGTCAGAACATTCAAGGCCAGCTTCTGTTTGCCGCTTTCATAAAGGCCGGGCTGCAATTCGGGGCCGATTGTGCCCGAGATCAGCTCGACCCCGTCCACGCCAGCCAGATTGCCCGCATCAGACAGGGCGCCAAAGCCGTCCATCACTTGCAGCGGCTCCCACGTGGTGCCCTGTAGCTGCGAATCCTGCCGAGATTTCGCCGCTGAGGCCACGGCCAGACGGTCCAACATCTCAACAAACAGCCCCGAAAGCGGCAGGCTGGACCATTCTGCATCTGCCGTCACATGGAACAGAACCACCTGGCCCAAGCCCAGCGCCTTGCGTGTGACCAGGGGCGTGCCGTCGGACAGCGACGCAATCACCCGATCCGCCAAGTTAGGGTCTGGTTGCGCCATGACCTGTGTTGTGACCGTAACATCGCCGGGCACCTGCAAGCCGTAGAAAGGCGAGTTTTCCGGGAAGGGTGCCAGCCCCTTGGCCTCACCCCAGCTCATCGCGCCACCGACCGAGCGACCGCCGCTGCGCAGACGTACCGGCAGCAATACATCTTCGGAATCGCGGCCCAGGTCGCTGGCGGCCATGCGCGGACCGGCAAAGCGCAGCAATAATCCGCCCTGTTCGACCCATTCCACCAATGCCGTCTGTTCCCCGGGCGACAGTTTGGCCACATCGGCCAGAACGATGGCATCAGGATTGGCAGGTAAAACTTCCAGCAACCCTCCATCCACGAAATCCGCAGTGGGACTCAGGACCTGGGTCAGATAGTGCAGCGGTGAGAGCAGTTCCAACCCTTCACGGTTCAACGTTCCGGCGATCAGGGCGACCTCGCGTCGGCGAAGGCTGTCATCCGTTAGCGTTACCGCACCGGCCGAACGCTGCCCCTGAATCTCGAACCTTGTGATCCGTCCCCGCAATTCGGATGGCAGGGCAAGCTCCACCTGCGCAGTTGTTTCATTTTCTTCGAAAACGGCATCAGCGCTGTGCAGAATGCGCATGACACCCGCCGGGTCGCGGCCCTGAGCCACAAGCGTGACAGCCGTCGCCGGCCCGGGTTCAGATCGTCTTGCAGTCAGTTGAATAACCCCATCCTGATACACTGCCGGAACCATCGCCAGCACCGGGGCGGCAGATTGATACACCGTCACGTCACCACGCGATTGCAAAGTGTCCAGAATTCGGGCGCTGTTCGGGTAAGCCAGCTTGTCGCTGAACCAGAATGTGTCAAAGTCCTCTTCGATCTGATCCAGCACGTCAATTGCCTGCGTGATCTGGGTTTCGCTTGGTTGCCATGGCACCGGAACCATCCCCGGCAACCGCCCGCGCCAGGCCTCTGCCGCCTGAAAGACAGGGGTTTCCGGCTCTGTAAGGCGCAAAATGGATACAGGACGGCCCGCGCGTCCGGCCTCAACAAACTGGGCGTCAATTTGCTCCAGCGTTGCTGGCCATCCAGTAGCCCCGGCCCAGCTTGCATCCAACACCAAAAGCAACGGGCCGGACCCGGCCTGAATACGTGACGGATTCAATACCGGTCCGGCTAATCCGATGATGATCGCGGCAACTGCCACCATCCGCAGCAAAAGCAACCACCACGGGGTACGGTCCGAAACGCTTTCCTTGTCCTTCTGTCCCAAAAGCAAAGTGACCGCGGGAAACAAGCGGCGGATCGGTGCAGGTGGAACTGCGCGCAGAATCAGCCACAGGATCGGCAGGGCCAGCAGGCTCAGCAATACCCAAGGGGATGTGAAGCTGATCACTGACAGAAATGCCGTCATCGCAAGCTCCCGTCCAAAGCGCGGTACAGCCACAGCAGCGCCGCCTGTGCGCTGTCTTCAGTGTGGTGCAGGCCATATTGCCAATTTGTCGCCCGGCACAATTGCTGTAGCGCTTCTTTGCGCTCCGCCAGCCGCTCAAGATACCGGCCACGCAAAGCACCAGCTTTCAGGGTCTCGTGTTTCAAGGTTCGTCCGACACTCTCGAACACGGTGCGGCCGTGATAGGGAAAAGATTCCTCGCTGGGGTCCAGAACATGCATCAAAACGCCCCGTACACCACGGTCGGCAGCTTTGGTCAGGGCCAGCTCCACCTCGCTCATCGGGCCCAGAAAGTCCGATATGAACACGGCACGCGCGCGCGGGATCATGGCGCGATGCTCGGGCGAGGCGTAATCGTCCTGCACATCGCCTGACCAGGCCTGCGCCAGTCGGAGGATTTGCGCGTTTCCGCGCCGGGGCGGCAGCGTGGTGCCGGTTAGGCCCACGCGCTCTCCACCGCGAACCAGCAGGATCGAGATTGCCAAACCCAGCAAACGGGCCCTGTCACCTTTCGTGGGAAGGTTCTTGTTGGACGCAAACCGCATCGAGGCACCCTGATCCACCCACAGCATCACCGATTGCGCGATCTGCCATTCCCGTTCACGCACAAACTGCTGATCCCCGCGGGCCGAACGCCTGTGGTCGATCATCCGACGGCTGTCACCGATCTGCGCTGGGCGGTATTGCCAGAAATCGTCACCAAGGCCCGAGCGCCTGCGTCCATGATCGCCCAGCAAAACGGTTCCGGCCAGATGTTCTGCGCGCGCCAACAGCGGCGGCAGCCGGGATGCCTCGGCCTCGGATCTTTCTCGAAGGGTCAGCGCGGCATTCACGCCGCGGCCTCGGTACGGATTAACCCGGCGGCCGTCGAGTCGATCAGCTCAGCCAGACTATCACCACGCGCGCGCGCCGCGAAGTTCAGCGCCATCCGGTGGCTGAGCACCGGGCGGGCCATGTCCAGGACATCTTCGGCATTTGGCGCCAACCGCCCCTGCAACATCGCGCGGGCCCGCACCGTCATCATCAGCGCCTGCGCCGCACGGGGACCTGGACCCCAGGCAACTGTTTCTGCGACGCGCTCGGACGCACCCGCCTCTTCTGGGCGGAACGCACGAACCAGATCAAGAATCAACTCCACAACCGACTCTCCCACCGGCATGCGACGCAGCAAAACCTGCGCGGCCAGCAGTTCATCTTTGGTGAAAATCTGATGGGCTTCGTCTTCTTCGACCCCTGTGGTTGCAAGCAAAATGTCTCGTTCGGTCTGACGGTCAGGGTATTCAACATCGACCTGAACAAGGAACCGGTCCAGCTGCGCCTCGGGCAGGGGATAGGTGCCTTCCTGTTCAATCGGGTTTTGCGTGGCGAGAACATGAAACGGCTCGCCCAGCGGGCGATCTTCGCCCGCCACGGTTACGGTGCGTTCCTGCATTGCCTGTAGCAGAGCCGACTGAGTCCGCGGGCTGGCGCGGTTGATCTCATCCGCCATCAGCAACTGACAGAAGATCGGGCCAGAGATGAAGCGGAAGTGGCGGGTGCCGTCATCAGCGGTGTCCAGAACCTCGGACCCCAGAATATCGGCAGGCATTAGATCGGGCGTGAACTGGATACGATTGCCATGCAAGCCCATCACCGTCGACAAGGTTTCAACCAATCGCGTCTTACCCAGCCCCGGCAAGCCGATCAACAAAGCGTGACCGCCGCACAACAGCGCAGTCAGGGTCAGGTCAACGACCCGTTCCTGTCCGATAAAGCGACGGGTGATCGAGGCCTTGGCCTCTTGCAGCTTGTTTTCCAGCGCTTCGATCTCGGACACGAGGTCGGCAGGTTCGCTCATGACTTTCCCTTCCGTGGACTATTATGATTGAAGTGTATCGCGCTGAGAGGAAATGGCAAAAGCAATGAGCGGACAAAAACCTGTGACCCCTTCACCTGATGGTCTGGCAGCATCAGTCAAAGCAACCAAATCCAAGGGTTTGCCGCCTGTTCACCTGTGGAATCCTCCGTTTTCCGGCGATCTGGACATCAAGATCGCAAAAGATGGCACCTGGAGTTATTTAGGGTCGCCCATCAACCGGTTCGAGCTTGTGAAGCTTTTTTCCTCAATTCTTAAGAAAGAAGACGGGAAGTATTACCTGGTAACCCCGGTGGAAAAGGTTGGAATCACCGTCGAGGATGCGCCCTTTGTGGCCGTCGATTTCGATATCGAAGGGGAAGGTGACGGGCAAAGCGTGACTTTTAGCACGCATGTCGGTGACCGCGCTGTGGCGGGGCCGGATCATCCCATCCGCATTGTCATCGACGAGGAAACAGAAGAGCCGTCGCCCTATGTATTGGTGCGCACAAACCTTGAGGCGCGGATTGATCGTAAAAGCTTTTACCGCCTTGTGGACCTTGCCCAGCATCAGGATGGCTGGTTCGGCGTTCGGTCGGGGGGGCGGTTTTTTCCTTTGATTCCGTCCGAGGACCTGCCGGATTAAGCCCGTCGCGGGACCCGGCGATCCTGCGCCAGAACCACAGCGACAGCGACGATGCTCGCGCCCAGCGCGCGGGTCCAATTCCACTCTTCGCCCAATACCAACATGATCAGCATCACATAGAAGGGTGCGATGTTGATATGAAACGAGGCCAATGCCACGCCCAGCTTGCCCACCGACGCGATGAACAGCACCTGACTCAGCCCCAGCGAAACCAGCGCATAGATGACCAGCATCCCCATCTGCTGCACATCAATCGGTGCCGAGGGCAGGATATCCATGCCAGCCTGACCCGCCGCAAAGAACAGGAATGCAGCCACGATCAGCCCCCCAACCAAGGTAATCGTGCTGCGCCCGGTCTGGCTGAGGTCGGGGAAATCCCGCGCTGTCGCCATGCTGGCCCAACAAAACAGCCCGGTTGACAGGATGGCACAGCCCGCACCCAACCCCAGCTGCGCCGGAGCTACCGCACTGGTGGCAATCAGCCCGCCGACGATCGACACAACCAGACCTACCGCAAAATTCCACCGCAACCGCCGTGCGCCAGTCGCCAGTTCCAACAGCGTCGCGAACAAAGGCGCGCAAGAGGCGATGATGGCCACTGTTACCGGGTCAGTCAGTTTTTGCGCCACAATGATCAGGAACATGCCAGCGCCCAGCGTCCCGCCAACAAACAACGCATGTCCCCAACGGGCGCGCAATACGCGTGACGAACCGTCAATCAGCAACCAGACCGGAACCAGAAACGCCACCGCCAATACCAATCGTGCTGCAAACAGGGCCACCGGAGGCCAGCTTTGCAACAGCACCTCGGCGGCCGGAAATCCCGCCGCCCAAGTCAGCATGGATGCAACCGCCAGACCATTGCCAGACACCGCGGATGTCCGTCCGCCAGACACAGTAAGGGCGTTCCCGCGCACGGGGTCAGGGCTCATTGCCATCGTGTTCAAACCTTCTGTTGGCACGGCGCGCAAAAATGATTCGCCGCGTTGCCCCAAAAGTCTCTAATTTGATCCAGGCGATCTGGCCGATTTTCGACAATCTGTCGTTTTTGATCCCCTTCCCCAAAAATCGCCGTCCCGCTAAGGTCCGGCCAACAGCTGCCCGAGACCGCCCATGCCCAAATTTGCCGCCAATATCTCACTGCTCTTTGCTGAGCTTCCGTATCTGGAGCGTTTCCAGGCGGCGGCCGACGCCGGGTTCAAAGCGGTCGAAATTCTGTTTCCTTATGAACTGGCTGCAAAGGAAACGCGCCGCGCGCTGCTGGCAAATGGACTGGAACTTGTTCTGATCAACGCGCCGCCGCCCAATTACACCGGGGGTGAGCCCGGCTATGCCGCAGTTCCGGGCGGCGAGGCGCGGTTTCAATCCGATATCCGCCGTGTCTTGCGCTATGCCGAGATCCTACGACCAGGGCTGATCCACATCATGTCGGGTTATGCCGCGGGTTCGGACGCGCAGGACTGTTTCGTGCGCAACCTGCAATGGGCCGCCGATTTTGCCCCGCAACAGCAGTTCACGATCGAACCGCTGAATCCGGTTTCCCAGCCCGGGTACTTTCTGAACGATTACGATCTGGCAATGCAGGTGCTGGACCGTGTGAACCGCCTCAATGTCGGCCTGCAATATGACAGCTTTCATGCTCATATGATCCACGATGACGCGGAAACTGTCTGGAATCGCTTTCACCCGCGGATCGTTCACGCCCAGATCGGCGCCGCCCCCGACCGCTGTGAACCGGGGCGCGGACCGACAGATTTCCAACGTCTGTTCGCAGCGATGGACGCAACGGGTTATTCCGGCTGGGTCAGCGCCGAATATATTGCCTCCACGTCACGAACAACGGACAGCCTTGACTGGATGCGGGGCTAGCTCTGGCGTTTTGACGGAAAATACAGCACATCAGGGGAAACAAGACCATCAGGATGCCCGCAATGATCCCCGCCCGCTTTTCCCGCGCCTTGTTCAGCCTGATCATGTCGGGCCTCATGTCCTGCCTGGTGACCGGGATCGCGACGGTAAAAGCCATCGGGTTTGGCCCCAACACCGTCAGCGACTGGATAGCGTCCTGGGCCTTTTGCTGGCCCATCGCCTTCACCGTCATCCTGCTGCTTGGCCCATCCGTGCAACGGTTGGTCAACCGCCTGGTCAGGCCACAGGACTGACCCGCTGTGAAGAGGGCCCGCCGGGCCTGATGAACTGCGCTGCCCTTGTTTTTAGCAGCTAGTGCGCCTCGGCCCAGTTGGCCCCTTGCCCCGAGTCCACGCTCAGCTTCACGTCCAACTTTACCGCCGGATCCGAGGCGCCTTCCATCACGTCGCGCGCCACGTCGACCACCTGATCCACCGCGTCCTCAGCCACTTCGAACAGCAATTCGTCATGCACCTGCAACAGCATCTTTGCGGGTAACCCATTAATCGCATCCGGCATTCGCACCATTGCACGGCGGATCACATCTGCTGCTGTACCTTGGATCGGCGCATTGATTGCTGCCCGGCGTGAAAATCCCGCATGCGGTCCCTTGGCGTTGATCTCGGGCGTATGGATTTTGCGCCCAAACAGCGTCTGCACGTAACCATGCTCTTTGGCAAAGGCGACGGTGTCGTCCATGTAGCGGCGAATACCGGGGAACCGCTCGAAATAACGGTCGATGAAACCCTGCGCCTCGGCTCGTGGGATGCGCAGGTTGCGCGCCAGTCCAAAACCCGAGATGCCATAGATCACACCAAAGTTGATAGCCTTGGCCTGACGGCGGATATCCGGCGTCATCTCGTCCAGCGGCACATCAAACATCTCGGACGCGGTCATAGCGTGAATGTCCAAACCATCTGAAAACGCTTGTTTCAGAGCCGAAATATCGGCGATATGCGCCAGAATCCGCAATTCGATCTGGCTATAGTCGAGACTGACCAGCACATTGCCCGGCTCGGCAATGAACGCCTCGCGTATGCGCCGCCCTTCTTCCGTGCGCACCGGGATGTTTTGCAGGTTGGGATCGGTCGAGGCCAAACGCCCCGTGTTCGCCCCAGTGATCGAATAAGAAGTATGCACCCGGCCCGTATCCGGATTGATATGGGTCTGCAGCGCGTCGGTGTAGGTCGATTTCAGTTTGGACAGCTGCCGCCAATCCAACACTCGGCGCGGCAACTCATGCTCGGTTGCCAGATCTTCCAAGATATCCGCCCCGGTCGAATATTTACCGGTCTTGCCCTTTTTGCCGCCTTCCAGACCCATCTTGTCGAACAGGATCTCACCCAGCTGCGCGGGTGAGCCGACATTGAAGTTCTCTCCCGCCAGCTCATGGATTTCAGCCTCTAATCCCGCCATTTTCTGCGCAAACGCGTTCGACATGCGGCTCAGGACGTCGCGGTCGACCTTAATGCCGTGCATCTCCATCTCTGCCAAAACCGGCACCAGAGGGCGTTCGAGCGTCTCATATACTGTGGTCACCTGCACCTGATGCAGTTGCGGCTTGAACAGTTTCCACAGGCGCAGAGTGATATCCGCATCCTCGGCAGCGTAAGCCGTAGCTTCATCAATCTGAACCTTGTCGAAAGTGATCGCCGACTTGCCCGAGCCCAGCAATGGTTTGATCGGGATCGGCGTGTGGCTCAGATACCGCTCGGACAGGGTATCCATACCATGTCCGTGCTCGCCCCCATGCATCGCATAGGACATCAGCATGGTGTCATCGATCGGTGCCACGTCGACGCCGTACCGCTTAAAAATCTTGGCATCATATTTCATGTTCTGCCCGATTTTCAGGATCGACTGGTCTTCGAACATCGGTTTCAGCAGGTTCAGAGCCTCATCCAGCGGCATCTGCCCCTCGGCCAACGCATCCGACCCGAACAGATCATCTGTTGCGCTTTCGCGGTGAATCAACGGGACATAGCAGGCCTCGCCCGCCTCAACGCAAAGCGAAATGCCGACCAGTTCAGCGATCATCTCATTCAGACCGGTGGTTTCGGTGTCCACCGCGACCCAGCCACGCTCATACGCCTGATCAATCCACTTTTGCAGCGCCCCGGCATCGCGTACGCATTCGTATTTCGACGCATCAAAGGGGACGGCCTCAGCCTCGGCCTCTTCGACCGCAGGTGCGGGCGCATCAGCGATTACCGGGGCCTCGGCCCCCAACTTGTCGGCGATGCGCTTGGTCAGGGTGCGGAACTCCATCTCGGCCAGAAAACCCAGCAGAGTGTCCGGTTCGGGGTCTTTCACCTCAAGATCGTCCAGGGTGAAATCCAGCGGCGTTTGTTCGTCCAACTGCACCAACTTTTTCGACAGCTCGATCTGATCGCGCTTTTCGATCAGCGTCTGGCGGCGTTTGGGCTGTTTGATCTCTTCGGCGCGGTCCAACAGGGTTTCCAGATCGCCATATTCGTTGATCAGCAAGGCCGCTGTCTTAATCCCGATCCCCGGCGCACCCGGCACGTTATCGACGCTGTCACCTGCCAGCGCCTGCACGTCGACCACCCGTTCCGGCCCAACACCGAACTTTTCGAACACCCCATCGCGGTCGATGCGCTTGTTCTTCATCGCGTCCAGCATTTCCACGCCGCCGCCGACCAACTGCATCAGATCCTTGTCCGAGCTAACGATTGTCACCCGTCCGCCGGCATCGCGCGCCTGCACGGCGAGGGTCGCGATGATGTCGTCGGCTTCATAGCCCTCTAACTCTTTGCAAGCGATGTTGAACGCCTGCGTCGCCTCGCGCGTCAGCGGCATCTGCGGGCGCAGATCTTCGGGCATCGCCTCGCGGTTGGCCTTGTACTGGTCATACAGGTCATTGCGGAAGGTGTGCGATCCCTTGTCGAAAATCACGGCCACATGGGTCGGCGCGTCCGGCCCGGCGTTTCCTTCGACATATTTCTGCAGCATGTTGCAGAACCCAGACACAGCGCCAATCGGCAACCCGTCGGATTTCCGCGTCAATGGGGGCAGCGCGTGATAGGCCCGAAAAATAAAAGCCGATCCGTCGATCAGATGCAGGTGACATCCTTTTCCGAAATTGCTCATGTACGCGCTCCGTTCTGGTTGGGAACGGTTCTGCCACAGGGTTGTGCAGGTGACCAGCGCAGAAGACAAACAAACTGCGGATCCGCTTGCTTAGCCGAGGTTGAATACCCTGCGCGCCTTATCCCAGACCAGCCCTGTACGATCTGCGATTTGCTGCAACTGCTTGTTTAGGGACCGATCATTCAAACGACGGCTCAGTGACCGCAGGGGAACAAGGTTACGCTCACCATACCCATCGATCAGAAGAAACATCCGGGTCTGACCGCGCAACCCGTAGACGATGTTTTCCGCGTGGATGTCACGGCCCACAATCTGCAGTTCGAACAACTTTTCCACAAAACGGTTGAGGTCACCCAGCATCTGATCGCTCAGCCCCTGCTGTCGGCACATCGACAAAAGATGGTTCGCAAGCTGGCCATCGCTGGATTGAATCCGTTCAACCACAACCCCCGGCCCGACATCTGTCTGCACAACGCCGAACGACCGCGCCAATGGCAGCTGCGCGATTTCCTCACCGCTTTTCAGCGCGGCTTTCATCTCACATTCGATCTCTTTCAAGGCGTTGCGAAAGGCGGTGTCCGGCAATATCCGCCGCACCAACCGTTTAGAGAACGAGCGGTTCCGGCGTGTACGGGGCCGTGTCACCTTGATCAAAAGCGCGGGCTGATCCGGGTAGGCATACACATTTCTGTGGCCGCCTTTTGCCAGTGGCTCCTGATCCGATAGCCGCAAAAGCTGCACTGCATATGGCATCCGGCCTCCGTTTCGCGCGGCACCTGCCACTCTGTCAGCTTTGTGCCTGGCTGCCGGACAGCACAAATTTGCAATCACAGTACGGACACTCGACCCAACCGATATCCCCGGGGATTTGCAGCCAGACGCGCGGATGGCCCAATGCGCCTTCCCCGCCGTCACAGGCGACACGGGCGGTTTCGACGATCTTGGTTTCCGGCGCTTCGATTGTCACGGCTGGCGATCCTTCTTCGGTTGTCGGCCTCGCGGGCATGCATTAGGTGCGTTTATGAGCGATGAGCAAACCGGGGGCAAGGGTCACATGGCCGATGCGGCAATCAGGATCGAAGGGCTGCGCAAAACCTATCGTGGCGGCAAGGGCCAGCCCGAGAAGAGCGCATTGAAAGGCATCGACCTGACCGTTCCACGAGGGTCAGTCTTTGGCCTGCTGGGGCCGAACGGGGCCGGAAAATCGACCCTGATCAACATCCTGGCCGGGCTGGTGGTGAAAACCTCGGGCCATGTGTCAATCTGGGGCTACGATCAGGACCAGAGCCCTCGCCAGTCCCGTGCTGCCATTGGCGTGATGCCGCAGGAACTGAACCTCGACCCGTTCTTCACCCCGCGCGGTGCGCTTGAGGTACAGGCTGGCCTTTACGGCGTGCCCAAAGCACAGCGCCGCAGCGATGAGATTCTGGAGCTTGTTGGCCTCAGCGACAAGGCCGAGGCCTATGCGCGAACCCTCTCGGGCGGGATGCGGCGGCGGCTGCTGTTGGCCAAGGCGCTGGTGCATCATCCTAAGATCCTTGTGCTGGATGAACCGACGGCGGGCGTGGATATCGAACTGCGTCAGATGCTGTGGGCCAATGTGCGCAATCTGAATGAACAGGGCATGACCATCATCCTGACCACGCATTATCTGGAAGAAGCACAGGAAATGTGCGACGAGATCGCCATCATCAACCACGGCGAAATGATCGCGCAGGACAGCACCGCCAACCTGCTGGGCCGGGTGGACAGCCGCACCATGGTGATTGCTCCGGACAGCCCGATTGTGAATCTTCCCACAACCGAAGGCGTCGAAGCCGCTTTGCGAGACGATGGCACCCTGGTATTGAGCTATCGCAGCGCCCAGACCAGCGCCGAACAGGTTCTGGAATCCGTACGCTCTGCCGGCATTCGCATCCGCGATGTTCGTACCGAAGAAGCGGATCTCGAGGATGTCTTCCTCGCCCTCACCTCATCCCGCGCGAATGAAACCCCGGCGGACGATCAGGATCAGCCGCGCCGGGGCATGCACCGGGTCAAGCTTTAGACCCGGTCGATTCGGGCCTTGTAGCAATTGTTTCGCGCGGATCGGACGTGGATATAGCTCACATCGGGGCGGGCAAAGATATCCCTGACCGCAGTGGCAATCTGGTCTGTGGCTGTGATCGCTCCGGTGCCATAGACGATCCGGTCATCGGTTCCGTAGCCCTTGATCAGATAGTCGGGTGACGTGGTCAGAATTTCAGGCAGCCCTTTCCCCTCGTACCGCTCACACTGTGCAGCGCATAGAAATATCGGACCCGTTTCCGCGTAAGGATGTGTCTCTAGAAAAGGCCGGTGCGCCAATATTAGCATCTCTTCGCCCTCAGGAATATTCTGCAGGCAATGGCGGCATGGATTGCCTGTGCCTGTGGATGTCGCGCGCTCTGGCGTGGCACCATAAGCATCCGGGTGACCAGCCTGAAGGGCGCGCACTTCGTCGGTTGCCAATGCGGTGATCTTGAACATTTTGCGTCTCCTTTTGCCCAATCATGCCCACCCGGAAAATCCCAATCGACCCGTTTCCTGCGCAAAGGACTCGAAAAAGAACAAAACGTGAATATAATATGGAATCGCCATGTATGCCGAACTGTCGATCACGTCGAATTTTACCTTTCTCACCGGGGCTTCACATCCCGAGGAATATATGGAGCGTGCCGTCACCCTTGGCCTACCGGCCATCGCGATTGCCGATGACAATTCGGTCGCCGGAATCGTCCGTGCCCATACCCAAGCGCGCGAAATCGCCCGCAAGGTACGTGAACGGCTGGAGTGGGAAGCGCAGAACACCTCTATCGGCCCACCTTGCCCCGATCACATCCCCAAACCGCCCTCTTACCCCATCCACGCGGTGCCGCGCCTGATCCCAGCGGCGCGGCTGATCTTTACCGACGCGCCCACCGTCACCGCCCTACCCCTGAACCGGCAGGGCTGGGCCAACCTGTGCCGTATCCTGTCGGCTGGCCGCCTGCGCGCCGAAAAGGGCGACTGCATTCTACAGCTGTCCGATCTGCTGGAGTTTTCCGACGGTCTCCACCTGCTGCTCTGGCCACAGGCGACACCGTCTCCGGGCGGCGCGAACGGATGGCGGACACAGGCGCAACAGCTAACGCGCCGCTTTGCCGGGCGGATGCATCTGTTGATGCACCCCCGGTATGATGGCGCAGATACTGTCTATTTCTCTTTATTAGAGACTGAATCAAAGCAACTCGGCATTCCCACCCTAGCCAGTGGCACACCGCTGATGCATCACGGCACCCGTCGCAAGCTGGCCGATGTGGTGACCGCCATCCGCCTACGCCGCAAAGTCGATGAGCTCGGTCGCGAGGCGCTGGCCAACGGGGAACAGCGCCTGCGGTCTGAGGCCGAGATGCTGCGGATATTCAAAGGCCACGAAGGCGCGGTCACCCGCGCCCATCAACTCAGCGAACAGCTAACCTTTTCTCTGGACGAGCTGCGCTATGAATATCCCAGCGAGGGCAGCGATCAGGAAACCCCGACCCAACGCCTGCACCGCCTGGCGCATGAGGGTTTAAAATGGCGCTATCCGGCGGGCGCGTCGGAAAAGGCGCAAAAGATGCTGGCGCATGAACTGACCCTGATCGGTAAGCTGAAATACGAGCCCTATTTCCTGACCGTCCGCGACATCGTCCATTTCGCCCGCTCGCGCGGTATCCTGTGCCAGGGGCGGGGCTCGGCGGCCAACTCGGTGGTCTGCTTCTGCCTTGGCATCACCGAAGTCAGCCCCGAGATGGGCACCATGGTCTTTGAACGCTTCGTGTCCGAGGCCCGCGATGAGCCCCCCGATATCGACGTCGATTTCGAACATGAACGGCGTGAAGAGGTGATCCAGCACATCTACGACCGCTATGGCCGCCACCGTGCGGGTCTCTGCGCCACCGTGATCCACTATCGCGGCAAACGCGCCATTCGTGAGGTCGGACGGGCGATGGGCCTGACAGAAGACACCATTTCAGCCTTATCCTCACAACTCTGGGGCTTTTTCTCTGCCGCCGGGCTCGAGGCTGAACGTATGCGCGAAATCGGTCTCGACCCCGAGGATCGCCGCCTAAAACAGACTCTAATGCTGGTCTATGAGATCAACGGCTTTCCCCGCCACCTTTCGCAACATGTCGGCGGTTTCATCATCACCGAGGGGCGTTTGGACGAGCTGGTCCCCATCGAAAACGCCACGATGGAGGACCGCACGGTCATCTGCTGGGATAAGGACGACATCGACTCTCTGGGTATCCTCAAGGTCGATGTCCTCAGCCTCGGAATGCTCACCTGCATCCGCAAGGCGTTCGACCTGATCGGCCAACACCACCAGACCAGCTATACGCTGGCCACCCTGCCGCCCGAGGACCCAATGGTTTATGACATGCTGTGCAAGGCAGACAGTATCGGCGTGTTTCAGGTAGAATCACGTGCGCAGATGAACTTTCTGCCCCGGATGCGGCCCCGCAATTTCTATGATCTGGTGATCGAGGTCGCCATCATCCGCCCCGGCCCCATCCAAGGCGACATGGTCCACCCCTATATCCGCCGCCGCAACGGAGAAGAGGAGGTCAGCTTCCCCTCGGACGCGTTGGGCGAGGTGCTGGGGAAAACGCTGGGCGTTCCGTTGTTTCAGGAACAGGCAATGCAGATCGCCATTGTCGGTGCCGGGTTTACCCCGGAACAGGCCGACCGCCTGCGCCGGTCGCTGGCAACCTTCAAGAAACATGGCAATGTCAGCGAATTCCGTGCGCTGTTCCTGCGCGGCATGAAGCGCAACAGCTATGACGACGACTTTGCCGAGCGCTGTTTTTCTCAGATCGAAGGCTTCGGCTCTTACGGTTTTCCCGAAAGCCACGCGGCCAGCTTTGCGCTGTTGGTCTATGCCTCGGCCTGGATCAAATGCCATCACCCGGGGATTTTCGCGTGCGCGCTGCTGAACTCGCAACCGATGGGGTTCTATGCGCCTGCTCAGATCGTGCGGGATGCACGCGAACATGGGGTTCAGGTGCGCCCGGTCTGCATCAATGCCAGTTTCTGGGACAATGTGATGGAACCCGACGGTCATGGCGGGCTGGCCCTGCGGCTGGGGTTTCGCCAGATCAAAGGCCTCAGCGAGGAAGACGCCAGTTGGCTGACCGCCGCGCGCGGCAACGGCTACACCCAGGTCGACGATGTTTGGCGTCGTGCCGGGCTGGGGCCGTCGGTGATCGAACGGCTGGCCGAAGCCGATGCCTTCGCCGCCTGCGACCTGACCCGGCGCGAGGCGCTGTGGCAAGCCAAGGCGATTGCCACCGCCAAACCTCTACCGCTGTTCTCACAGAATCTGGAAGGCGAGGCGCTGGACGAGCCCGAAGCCTATCTGCCCCAGATGACGCTGGGCGAACAGGTGGTCGAGGATTATGTGGCCACCCGTCTCAGCCTCAAGGCGCATCCGGTGGCCCTGCTGCGGCATATTCTGACACCGGACCAGCGCGACAAAACCACCCCTGTAGCGTAACCCCTGAACCGGCTATTGACCGCGAACAGAATCGAAACCCCGAGATCACGCATGTCCAGACCAACCATGCCCCCGCGATTCCCCGCGACGCCCGAGCAAATCAACGCGCAGGTCAGCGCCTTCTATGCTCGCGTCCGGGAAGACAAAGTGCTGGGGCCAATCTTCGACCGACATGTCGATGACTGGCCCGCGCATGAGGAAAAAATTGCCGCCTTCTGGCGCAACGCCATCCTGTTCGAGCGTAGCTATGACGGCAATCCACAGCGGGTTCATATCGAGCGGCCCGATGTAAAACCCGAATTCTTCGCCCATTGGCTGGATCTGTTCGAAGAGGTCGCCACCCGGATGCTGCCACCGGAAACCGCCATTCCCTGGGTCGCCTTGGCGCGTCGTATCGGTGTGGGGATGAAAGCGGGTGTTCAGTCTGCCCGTCAGCCTAAGGACGCGCCACCGATCCTGCGATGATCGGATATCATACCGGCTTTGACATGCTAGCGGTAAAATAGGGGCTATCAGACTCTGCAAAATGGGTTTATGCAGCGCGAATAGACAGCCCGAGATCACTCCGTGCCGCCCTAAACACCGCACATCACCCGAGGCCAGACTCATGAGCACTCAAAACACCACCCTCCGGGGTCTTGGCTATGCGTTTGCGGGCTTTGCAGTTTTTGCGAGTCATGACGCACTGATCAAAGTGCTGGGCGGGACCTATTCGGTGATGCAGATCATCTTTTTCGCCACGCTGTTTTCCTTCGTGCCGATGGCGGTGACAATCCTGACCGACCGGACAACCGGGAACTTCCTGCCCCATCACCCTTGGCTGGTACTGCTTCGCTCAGCCTTGATGGTTTCGTCCATGGTCTGTGCTTTCTATTCCTTTTCGGTTCTGCCGCTGGCTGAGGTCTACTCGCTGCTGTTTTCCTTCCCGCTGATCGTCACCGTCCTGTCGATTCCGATATTGGGAGAGGTCGTGCGCGCCCAACGCTGGGCCGCCGTTGGTGTTGGTCTGATCGGTGTCCTGATCGTCTTGCGCCCCGGTGCCACGGATATCACCCTGGGCCATCTCGCGGCCCTGACGGCCGCGTTCTGCAGTGCCTTTGCGTCCGTTCTGGTGCGCAAGATCGGGAATGAGGAACGCTCGGCCGTATTGATCCTATATCCGATGCTGCTGGCCATTGTAGCGATGAGCCTTGCCCAACCCGCCGTGTATCTGCCGCCCTCGCTGCTGCATCTGGCAATGATGGCGCTGGTCGGCGTGTTCTCGGTGATCGCCCAGCACCTGATCATTCTCGCCTATCGCGCCGCGCCTGCGGGCGTTATTGCCCCCAGCCAGTACAGCCAGATCATCTGGGCCACGATTTTTGGCATGGTTTTCTTTGGTGAACGCCCGGACATCTGGGTGGCGGTTGGCGCAAGCGTCATCATCGCGTCCGGTGTCTATGTAGTCTGGCGCGAAAGCCGCACCAACACCACCTCGGCCAACACCCCTGTTCTGCGGGTACGGTCACCGCGGTCAGATACCGGGGCGTCACGGCCGGGGGAGTAAGGGCAAAAACACGCAAATTCAGGGATCTCTGACAGCCTTTTTCAGCTGTCCTTATGCCTGATCATAAAGTGGCCGTTCGCCCCTTTTTCTTCAAATTTTCCGGTCGCACGCACCAAATCGCTCAACCTCTTGTAACCGTAAGTACGGGAATCGAAATCCGCGTAGATTTTGCTGAGTTGGCTGCCAACGAGCCCAAGCCTAACCCATCCGTCTGGCTCATCTGTGTTCCGAACCACATTGTGAATCAACTGGAAGGCATGGTTCAGATCATATTTTGTTTTTTGGGGGGCCGCAGTCTCAGCCGGCTGGCTGACTGATGCAGTTTTTTCGATATTCTCAACGTAAATAAATCTATTGCACGCTGTGACAAAGGCTTTGGGTGCCTTACGTTCTCCAATACCAAAAACATCCAATCCCTGTTCCCGGATCCGACTAGCAAGTCGGGTGAAGTCGCTGTCAGACGACACCAGAACAAACCCACCAAACCGTTCCGAGTGCAGAATGTCCATGGCATCAATCACCAACGCGATATCGCTGGAGTTTTTACCGGATGTATTGGCAAATTGTTGGTGGGGAACAATGGCGTATTTGGCCAATGACTTAGCGTCCCAACCTTGTGGCGACCCGTTCGAGAAATCACCGTAAATGCGCCTCAGGCCAGCTTCGCCTAAAGTAGCTATTTCTTCAAAAATCTCTTCGGCATGTTTTGCGGGCACGTTGTCCGCATCAATCAGAACCGCAAGGCGGTCTGTCCTTCCTGTTGTCACCTCAATCCCTCAACTATAAATTTTATTCGTAACATGGAATGTAATGACAAAAAGGGCGGGCAAAAGCCCACCCTTTCGGATTTTTCAAGTTTTATCAGTAAACAACCACCGACCGGATGCTCTCACCTTTATGCATCAGGTCAAAGCCGTGATTGATGTCGTCCAGACCCATGGTGTGGGTAATCATCGGGTCAATCTCGATCTTCCCGTCCATGTACCAATCAACGATCTTGGGCACATCGGTCCGGCCCCGCGCACCGCCAAAGGCGGTGCCGCGCCACGACCGGCCTGTGACCAGCTGGAAGGGGCGGGTCGAGATTTCGGCACCAGCAGGCGCTACGCCGATAATGATCGATTCTCCCCAGCCCTTATGCGCCGATTCCAGCGCGTCACGCATCACACCGACATTACCGGTGGCGTCGAATGTATAATCCGCACCGCCCTTTGTCAGGTTGACCAGATAGGAGACCAGATCGCCCTCGACCTCTTTGGGGTTCACGAAATCGGTCATGCCAAACTTGGTGGCCATTTCCACCTTGGACGGGTTCAGGTCAACGCCAACGATCTGGTCAGCTCCGGCCAGACGCAGGCCCTGGATCACGTTCAGGCCGATACCGCCCAGACCGAACACGATGGCGCGGCTACCAATCTCGACCTTGGCGGTGTTGATCACCGCGCCAATACCGGTCGTCACGCCGCAGCCGATGTAACAGATCTTGTCGAACGGAGCGTCCTCACGCACCTTGGCCAGCGCAATCTCGGGCAGGACCGTGTGGTTAGCGAAGGTCGAGCAACCCATGTAGTGCAGGATCGGATCGCCATCCAGCGTCGAAAAGCGCGAGGTGCCATCGGGCATGAGGCCCTTACCTTGGGTTTCGCGGATCGCCTGACACAGGTTAGTCTTGGGGTGCAGACAATATTCGCATTCGCGACATTCCGGGGTGTAGAGCGGGATCACGTGATCGCCCGGCTTCAGGCTGGTCACTCCCGGGCCGACCTCGACCACCACGCCCGCGCCTTCGTGGCCCAGAATGGCGGGGAACAACCCTTCGGGGTCAGCACCCGACAGGGTGAATTCATCGGTGTGGCAAATGCCGGTGGCCTTGATTTCCACCAGAACCTCGCCCGCTTTGGGGCCTTCGAGGTTTACTTCCATCACTTCCAAGGGTTTGCCGGCCTGAACGGCGACGGCGGCACGGGTACGCATATCGTTGTCTCCCTGTCTTCTTTGCCCCGACCCTGCGTCAATCGCAGAGGGTTTTCAACTGCGCTTTGGTGACAGATCGGCTAATGATTTGATATTGCAGAAACGACATTGCCGCAAAGAGGAACGCCAATGCGCCGATTTATTCCGATTTTGATCTTGCTGGCCGCTTGTGCCGAAACGCCACCCGCACCGGAAGACGCCCGCCTTGCACCCGAAGCCGCACCGGTCGATCTGGCCTTTTGCGAGGGTGAACCCTTTGGCGATTCCATTGGTCAACCGGTTTCGACCATTCAGGGCCAGCTGCCTGAACGCGCGCGTGTGTTAGGGCCGGATGATTTGGCCACGCAGGATTACCGCATCGACCGGTTGAACGTGTTCGTCAATGACGCCGGGATCATTCAGCGTCTGACCTGCGGGTAGGCGTGGACTCGGGGTATGATTCTACGGTAAGAACAAAATGGGAACATTTTGATGTCTGCCGATGCCCAAACGACGAATACTCTCACTCTGGTTTCCCCGTCTGGGGGCTGAACGGCTGGTCCGCGCTGCGCGGGGCCTGCAGGATGGGCCTTTGGCCGTGGTGGCCGAGCAGGCGAACATGCAGGTTGTCACCTCGCTGAATGCACAGGCTCAGGCCGCCGGGTTGCGCGTGGGTCAGCCGGTGCGCGATGCCCATGCCATGTGCGCGAATCTTGTGACGCGCCCTCGCAATACCCCCGCCGAGACCGCGTTTCTAACCGCTTTGCGCCGCTGGGCAGGCAAATTCAGCCCCTGGGTGGCCGAAGAATCACCGGACGGGCTGATTGTCGACCTGTCGGGCTGCGCCCATCTGTTCGGCGGCGAAGAGGCGTTGCTGAGCGTACTTGAGGTCGACTGCGCCGATATGGGCCTGAGCGTACAGATGGGCATCGCCGACACGCTGGGCGCGGCCTGGGCGTTGGCGCGATACGCCGGGCAAGAGGCCACATCCGACCGCAACGGCGACGCCATCAGCCAAGAGGCCCGTGCCACCCGTGCCCGCGCCACCAAACGGCGGCACTGGACCAAAGGTGGCGCCGCGCCGCAGGTGATGGCCTTGGGTGGTGGCGCGCGGATTGCAGCGCCGGGACAATCCTATGGCGCGCTCAGCCCCCTGCCCATCGCGGCGCTGCGGTTGGAGGATCAGACCGTGGCGCAGTTGAACCGGCTGGGCCTGCGCCGGATCGGCGATCTGTTGGGCCAGCCGCGTGCCAGTTTGGCGCGGCGGTTCGGGCGGGGTCTGGTGCTGCGGTTGGATCAGGCCATGGGCAGCGCGCCCGAACCGGTCTCGCCCGCCCGTCCGCCCCATCGCTTTGCGGTGCGGATGACCCTGCCCAACCCAATCGGTCTGATCGAAGACGTCATGGCCGCCATTGATCGGATACTGCCCACGCTTTGCGCAAAACTGGAGGAGAAAGGCCGCGGCGTTCGCACCCTGCGGCTTGAGGCACATCGCGCCGATCAGGCGGCTGAGATTATCGAGGTTGGTCTGGCCCGCCCGACCTTTGACAAATACCGCATTCGCCCTTTGTTAGAGATGAAAATCGACAAGATTGATGCAGGTTATGGCATCGACATGCTGCGGCTTGTGGCGGTCCAGACCGAGCCTATCCACGCCCGCACCATGGCGGGTCATGCCGAGGCCCACCGCGCCGTGCGGGATCGGCTTGAGGGCAACACCGCCGTCGACGACCTGATCGGTAAGCTGGGCGCACGCGTGGGGCTGGAGGCGATCACGCGGCGGCACCCGGCGGCCTCACATATCCCCGAGAAGACGGCGCAGACGCTGGCCGCAGCCTGGTCGGAACCGGCGCATGACTGGCCTGCCCCTCCGCGTCCCCGCCCCTTGCAGATGTGGCAACCCGAACCGGTGATGGCGCCGGAAACCCCGGACGTGCCCAGCGCCTTTCGCTGGCGTGGGCGCGACTGGCAACTGGCACAAGCCACGGGCCCGGAACGCATTGCGCCGGAATGGTGGCTGGACGATCCCAACTGGCGCAGCGGCGTGCGCGATTACTGGGTGGTGGTGACCGAACAGGGCGAGCGGCTGTGGCTGTTTTATGGCCATGGCGGTACCATGTCGGCAGGATGGTTTTGCCAGGGACAGTTTTGTTAGAGTCTATTTTTCACGATAAACCAGCCAATCAGGCAGATAGTCGATCAGACGCACCAGCCAGGAAAATGGTGCTGGAAAATCAGTACGGAATCGGCGACGTGACATCGCTTTGACCACCCGGTCCGCTGCATCCTCGGGCGTCATCAGCATCGGCATCTTGAAAGTGTTCTTCTCGGTCAGGCGGGTCTTGATAAAGCCCGGATTGACGATGCGCACCGTTACCCCTGTGCCCGCCAGGTCGAACCGCATGGTCTCGGCCAACGAAACAAGTGCTGCCTTGCTGGCCGCGTACCCCACCGCCGCGGGCAAACCCCGATACCCCGACAAAGACCCGATCAGCGTGATATCCCCCCGACCCCTGCGTACGAACCTGCGTACAACCTCACCCAGAACCCGCAGGGCACCCGTGTAATTCACATCCGTCATCGCCAGCACGGCCTCGGAATTCCAATCGGCAGAGCGCATCGGTTCATAAGCTCCGGCGTTATAGACCAACCCGTCCACCTCTCCGGCCTCGACCGCGGCACGACGTACAGCGTCCAGATCTGTCACGTCGCACGGAACAGCTTGCGCATTTGGCAGGGCAGAACAAATCTCGGTCAGACGCTCGGTATTGCGGGCAGACAGGATCAGATGTGCGCCCTGACGGCTCAGCGCCTCGGCCAAAGCACGGCCCAGCCCTTCGCTGGCGCCAACGATCCAATAGGTTTTTCCTTCAAAGCTGCTCATGCCCTGACCAATACAGTTGTGTCTAAGATTTTACGGCCAGAGCGACGCACTGGATCAAAACTCCAGCCGTGACAACATAGTGCTTTTGCGAAAAACTTCTAATCCGATTGATCCACCCCGGCATTTCCTGCGTATCCTATTGTAAAATGTCGCACAAAGAGGATGGCATGTTCGACGAAACCCGAGGCGTACGCAAGAAAATCGCGGTAGTAGGTGCAGGTATCTCAGGTCTGTCGGCCGCTTACTATTTGTCAAAAAACAACGATGTGACCGTGTTCGAAGCCGAACCTCGGCTGGGCGGCCATGCCCGAACCGTCATGGCAGGCAAAAACGGCGACCAACCTGTCGATACCGGTTTCATCGTCTTCAATTATGCCACCTACCCCTATCTGACGCGCCTGTTCGATGAGCTGAACGTGCCCGTCATCAAATCCGAGATGAGCTTTGGTGCCACCATCGACAACGGCCGCATTGAATACGGTCTGAACAACCTGCGCACCCTGACGGCGCAGAAACGCAACCTCGCGCGGCCTGCCTATTATAAGATGATCGCGGACATCCTGCGCTTTGGCAAAGAAGCCCCCGAAGCCGCACGTGACGATGACACCACGATCGGAGAGCTGGTCGATCAGCTGCGTCTGGGTCATTGGTTCCGCCACAATTACCTGATGCCGATGTGCGGCGCGATCTGGTCCACTCCGGTGGAGTTCGTGGATCAGTTCCCGGCCCGCTCGCTGGTACAATTCTTCCGCAACCATGCCCTGCTGGCCAGTGGTCGCGCCAATCAGCATCAATGGTACACTGTCAAGGGCGGCAGCATCGAATATGTCCGCCGCATCGATGCCGCGTTACGTGAGCGCGGGTGTGAAATCCGTCTGGCCTGCCCGGTTGAGCATATTCAACGCGGCGATGCCGGTGTGACTGTCCACAGCCAAGGTCAGGTTGATCTGTTCGACGAAATCATATTGGCCACCCATTCCGATCAGTCCCTTGCCATTCTGGGCGAGACCGCAACAGATGCGGAAAGAGCTGCGTTAGGCTCTATTCGTTACCAACCGAACACGGCTATCCTGCATTGCGACCCAAGCCAGATGCCCCGCCGTCGCGCGTGCTGGTCCAGCTGGACCTACCGTTCGCAAGCGGGGAATGTTGGCGTAACTTACTGGATGAACCGACTGCAGAATATTCCAGACAGCGATCCGCTGTTTGTGACGCTGAACGCATCTTCGGAAATTCCTGCGGGTAAAATCTATGACAAGGTCGAGTTTGCCCATCCGGTGTTCGACAAAGCGGCCCTGAAAGCTCAGGGGCAAATCCGCGAGATGCAGGGACAGAACCGAACCTGGTTTGCCGGGGCTTACAACCGGCATGGATTTCACGAAGACGGGATTGCCAGCGCGATGCATGTTGTTGAGCGCCTTAACGGCACCCCGCACACACTCGGAGCTGACAATGGCATTCCTGCACAAGACCCGGCCATCCCTGCCTCGGCTGATCTCTGATACCTGCCGCGCTGCACTGTTTTCTGTGATCGTGCTGGCCCCGGGCGGGTTGGCCGCGTCACCGATCACCCAGACGCTGACTGATGCGCAACTCAGAGGCAGCGCAACCTTCCGGTTTTTGGGCATGCCGATCTACGAAGCCAAGCTGTATACGCCGCAAGGCAGCACGCTCAATTGGACGCAGGACTTTGCATTGCAGCTGACCTATCGCAAATCCCTGAAACAGAAAGCACTGGTTGAATCGACGTTGGATGAGATGGCTCGACAAGGAAACCCTGCCCCGACGCAGGCCCAGTTGCAGAAGTGTTTTCAGGCGGTTAGCAAGGGCGACAACTATATTGCAATCTCGGAAGGCCCGAACAAAGTTGGATTTTGGCGAAACGGCCAAAAGACCTGTACCCTGTCCTATCCCGGCGCCAAAAGCGCCTTTATGTCCATTTTTCTGGGCGACAACACCCGATCGGGCAGTTTCACCCGGCAATTGAAGGGCGGATGATGCTGTACCCGCGTGTCAGTCTGTATGCGCTGATGCTCGCTGCGGCGGGGATACCGCTATATATCCATCTGCCGCGATTTGCTGCCGTTAATCTTGGTATCGGGTTGGGTGTGATCGGCACCGTTCTGCTGGTGATCCGGTTAATCGATCTGGTGCAGGATCCGCTGATTGGTTGGGCCATAGACCGCTGGCCAAACGCGCAACTGCTGTTTGCTGCGACCGCTGCGATTGGTTTGGCGATCGGGTTTCCAATGCTGTTTGGACTGCCGCCGGGAACAAATATTGCCTTATTAGTCTCTGTTTTAGTCTTACTGTTCTCAGCCTACAGCTTGGGCACCATCCTGCTTTACGGTCGCAGCGCGACGCTTGCCATACGACCAGAGCCGCAAGAGTTGATAAGATTGGCCGCATGGCGCGAAGGCGGGCAGTTGACAGGCGTCATCCTTGCAGCCAGCGCCCCAGCCTTGTTCGTAGGATTCGGAGCCAGCGCGCAGGGCTATCCCGCCTTTGGCCTGTTTCTGGGCCTGATCGCGATCTTCACCCTGACCCTGACGATCCCAATCTGGCGCCGACCCCCGATTACTGGCGATGGCCTGTCGTTCAATGGGCTCGCACAAGCTGGTGCGCTGCGATTGCTGCTGCTGGCGCTGGTCAACAGCTTACCAGTGGCCATCACTTCGACCCTGTTTTTGTTCTTTGTCGAAGATCGCCTGCAATTGCCGGGAAAAGCCGGACCACTGCTGATCCTGTTCTTCCTCAGCGCCGGGGCCAGCGTTCCGCTTTGGGCAAAGCTGGCTAACCGGATTGGCCCGAAACGAACACTGATCATCGCCATGCCCCTGTCGATCGCGGGGTTTATTGGTGCAGCTTTGTTGTCCGCCGGTAATCTGACCGGGTTCGCCGCAATCTGCCTTGCCTCGGGCGCGGCACTGGGGGCGGATATGGTGGTGCTGCCGGCCATGTTCTCGGTCGCGCTGACGCGGGCGGGGCTGAACGCATCCGCTGCGTTTGGTATCTGGTCATTCGCTGGCAAGCTGGGCCTCGCGCTCGCTGCCTTTTTCACTCTGCCGCTGCTGGAACGCAGCGGGTTCACCCCAGGACAGGCAAACTCGGCCGAGGCGTTGCGGACGCTCACCCTCGCCTATGCCGTGCTGCCCTGCATCCTGAAACTCGGCGCGTTTGGGCTGGTCCTGACGTTGCCTTCTGAGGTCTCAGCCAAATGACTATCTTAGCTATCCTACTGCTTGCCATCCTTGTTCTGGTCGCAGCTCAGCGCCGGTTCCTAAGCTTTCGCTCGCAATCCCCTGCCGATTACAGCGGCACCGGGCCTGCCTTTAAAATGAAAGAAGTCCTGAACGGCGAAATCCTGTCCGAAGGGCTGATTTATGGCCCCAATGGGAAGATGTCGAACAGCTTTGTCGCCCGTATGGTGGGGAAATGGGATGGCAACACCGGCACGCTGACCGAGCATTTCACCTATTCCAACGGCAAGAAGATGACCCGCAAATGGCATCTGACGCTGGGCACGGGCAACACGTTTACCGCGACGGCAGAAGATATCGTCGGTGAGGGTCACGGCACAATTTCGGGATCGACCGTGAAGCTGACCTACCGGATCATCCTACCCCAGGACGCGGGCGGGCACACACTGGACGTTACCGATTGGATGTACCTGACCGAGAACGGTGTGATCATGAACCGGTCCGAGATGCGCAAATTCGGCATCAAGGTCGCTGAACTGGTCGCCACTATGCGCCCCGCGCCCGAAGCTAAAGCTGCGCATGTCAGCGGTTCAAATGGCTATGACACCGCGGTAGAAACGAGGACCTTGCAATGACGCCCCGCCGCATCCTGATCGCGGCCCTTGCCATCGCGGGGCTTGCCGCGCTGACCGCCTGTTCCGCCAAGCCGCGCGTACCTAAAAGCTTTCTGTCCGACCGGCAGTTGAATCTTGAGGAGTTCTTTGAAGGCAAAACCGTCGCCTATGGTCAGTTTCAGGATGTTCTGGGCAATGTCCCTCGCCGATTTACGGTGGATATCCAAGGCACCTGGGATGGTGAAACCCTGACCCTGATCGAGGATTTCGTCTATGACGACGGCGCCACCGAACAACGCATCTGGACCCTGATCAAAACCGGTCAGGACACCTGGACCGGAACTGCGCCTGGCGTTCTGGGCGCTGCCAGCGGGGTCGAGCGTGGTGATACCTTCAACTGGACATACAAGATCGATCTACCGGTCAAGGACGGCACCATGCGGGTCAATTTTGACGACTGGATGTGGCTGCTAAGCGATGATCGTCTGCTGAACCGCGCCTATGTTTCGCGATATGGCGTGCGGCTGGGCGAGGTCATCCTGTTCTTTGAAAAACAGTAGGCCACCAAAAAGGGCGAACCTAAAGGCCCGCCCTTGAACCTAAGTCAAACAGGTCACTTTAGAAGTTGAACCAGACACCAAAGTCGGCCTGAATCTGGCCGTCGTCGTCACCGTCTTTAACTTCGCCAACAGCACCACGCAGTGTTGCGCCCGCACCCAGATCATAGATGGCGCCCACACCGATGTTGCGCGTGTCATTATCGGCCGATCCGTCACCATAGACCAGCTGCAACGTGGTCGCTGCACCCAGGTTATAGGCGACCGAGAAACCGTAAGCAGTGCCGTTTTCATCATCATCGGCCACATCGTCGTCCGCCAGGAACAGCGTTCCGTAGAAGTCATTGAATTCGGCACCCAAAGTGAAGACGGTCAGGCTTTCCTTTTCGACACCATCACCTTCATCGGTTTCACCATAAACCAGCGAGGCGGTGATGTTGTTGAAAGTATAAGCCGCACTTACGTCCCAGCGGTCACGGTCCGTGGTTGCGCCAGTGCCATTATTTGCAAAGATGGTGTTCTGGTCGTAGGACGCCGAAACAGCAAAATCACCAACGGTGTACTGGAAGAACACGGCATTGTCGCCCGAACCGGTCGATTCATACTCGAGGAACGAGTAGTTCACGCCCGAATACTGACCCAGAAACTCTTCCAGGCCGGGCTCGGTGCCGAAATAGTCATCCAGGTTGTCGAATGAACCAGCCACGTTGCCGGCGTCAACACGTAAGCCACCATAGATAACAGAGAACCGCGCGCCGTTCAGACCGGCGTTGTTGGCTTCACCAGTGTCGGAGTCTTCGTCGGCCTGCAGACGAACACGACCTTCAAACCGAACGCCACCGTCAGTTTCCGTGAAACCGTCAATATTCAGACGGAAACGTGAGATCAGGATGGCCTCGTCAGAATCTGCCGTGAATTGGTTTACCGTACCATTGGCTGTGGTGGTGGTCAGTGTCGTGTTCTGACGGTCCTCAAGGTAACCAATACCAAAACGGCCATAGCCGCTGAGGTTGATGCCGGATTCGGCCGCTGCGATGCCTGCGGTTGCAATTGTTGCGGTCGACGCAAAAAGAAGTTGTTTCATGATAAGTCCATGAGAGTGAGAGGAGTTTGGCTACAAAGTGTGGCTGAGCGCCTAGTCGAACAAATCGCGGGCATGCTCAACAGGGCCCGCGGACATTCGAACGTCTTGCCCTCGGCTTGCGTTGCAACTTTGCACAGGTGAAATCAGATAAACTAATTTTTATTGTTTATTTTTAGATAATTAGCATAGCTTCCAGAAGCCGTTACAAAAAGTTGATCGCAGAAAAAGGCCGCGACCTCTTTAATTTAAAGAGACTGACCCAATAGCCGTAAATGGTGTTTTCGATACTCATGCCAACGCCTTACGGCCACGCTGATCGGTAAAATCCAACGCTTTCGAATATACCTGCTCAGCCTGCCAAGCTCTTCGGCAGATCAGTTGCCGTAATAGACAAAAGACAGCGACCGGCTGACACCTCCGGGCGGTTTCGGAAAGGGTGAGGCCGCTGCCACCTGTGCCTTGGCTGCCCGTTCAAGATCCGGTGTGCCGTTGGTATCCACCACTTCGACATAATCCAGGGTTCCGTCCGGCTTGATCACGAAAAACACCCTCGCAAAGCCCCGCGCTGCTGTATAGACGATCGGCGCGCGGTTCAGGTGAACCAGAACCTCTCCGGCATAATTCGTCCGGTCAGAATTTCCGGGCCCTCGCCCGCCTGAGCGCCTGCCGCTATTGCCCGAAGTAAACCTGTCGACACCCCGGCGAGCGTATGTGGTCAGGGGGGATTCAATTTCGCGCGATGGATACCGAAGGTTGCTGAAATCCCGCACGCTACGCAACACGTCCCGCGGTTCAGACTGTGGGCGACGATCCGGCAGTTGTGGGCGGATCGAAGAGGCCACAGCCAGCTCTGATCCTTCGCTGCTTTCCTCTGCCTGCGGTGCGGATTCGACTTGGGCTGTGGGAATATCGGGCTCGACCGCCTCGCTTTCAGTGGGGATATCCGGCGCAACTGATGGCAATACGTCTTCCGAAGGGTCCGGCAGCGCGGCAAGCTGCTCGGCCTCAACCGGTTCAGGTGCCGCGGCCTCAGTAATCGGTTCGGTCACCTCGGGGTTGCCTTCTGGGACTTCGACAACCTCGGCAGTTTCTACGTCCGGAGTTTCTTCCACCTCGTCACTGGCGCTCTGGTCGCCATCCGTGGTCTCTTGGGGTTCGGGGGCTTCTGACTCGACCGGTTCGGGGGAAACGGGCTGCAACACTTCTGAGGTGCCCGTATCGGGCGCAAAGGTTTGTTGGGGATCGTCCGAGGCCACATGCACTTCGCTGGTTGGAATCTCGGCAGGTTCGGGCGGGTCTTCGACCGGAGGTTCAGGCGTTTCCTCCGGTTCGGGCTCAACAGGTTCAGCGACGGCTTCAACCAGATCTTCGAAACTGTTGCCCAGTTCAACCCTGTCGGGTGTATCAGTGTCACCTGATTGTCCGGTCAGTCTGGGTGCGGTCAGGCTTAGCCCCGTCAGATGCAGCAGCAGCGACAGAAGCGCGGCCAGAACCGCAATGACCACCGACCCCCGGATCATTCCAGCGCCTTTTCGGTCACGACAAACACGGATACGGCGCCCAGTCGCCGCAGTTCAGCCGTCACTTCCATCAGCCGAGCGCCCGGCGCCTCGCGATCCGGGACGATACGTACCGGTCCGGGGTCGCGCCCTGTCATATAGGTTTCGGGGTCCATCGGCGCGCCGCGAAAGCTGAGCGTTCCGTCCCGGTGCAACACCAGCGCATCGGGCGGTTCGCGGCCTTCCAACTCGGACGTGTCGACCAGATTCAGATCAGGGTCCAGCGGCGTGGCCACCGTTCCCGCGATCAGAAAGAAGATCAGCATCAGGAACACGACATTGATCAGCGCAATGGTCGAGTCGCGTTTGCGGCGGGGGCGGCCAAGACGGATCATTCCAGCACCAGAACGCTGAGGCCCTCGCGCCCGCGCAGCAAAACCAGCAGGTCCACCAGCCGCTGCGCCGTCGTGTCAGGGTCCAAACTGACCAGCACCTGCCCGGTCGTCACCTGTGTGGTCAGGTCCGCAAGCGTGACCGGAGTACCGTTCAGAACCAGCCTTTCTTCTCCCAGCTGCACAAAGGCTCGATCTTGAGGTGTGTCCGCGGTCGGGTTGCCCGCTGTTGCGGCGCTCAGCTCGATCTCGCCATATTTGGAAAAGGTCGAGGTCAGCATGAAAAACAGCAGCAACAGAAAGATCACGTCGATGAGCGGTGTCATCGCCAGTGGTCGCCTGACAAAGGGTGCGAGGTTACGCATGTCCGGGCGTGGCCGCCATGCTCTGTGCGTCCTCGGCCAGCGGGATGGCCTGCCCCGGCACCAGTACCGTGCGCAGCGCCTTGTCGGCGAACACCCGTTCCCGCGCGGTGCGGCTTTCGAACCACGACAGCACCATCGAGGTCGGCATCGCCACCGCCAGGCCCACCGCAGTGGTCACCAGCGCCACCCAGATACCACCCGCCAACAGCGACGGATCAACCGAAGACCCGGCGGTTTGCAGACTGCGGAACGCTTCGATCATGCCCAGAACCGTACCAAACAGACCCAACAGCGGCGCCAGCTGCGCCACCGTGTCCAGAAGACGGAAACCACGTTCAAGCCCGGCCAGCGCCAGCCCCGCCTCGGCATCCAACCGTTGATCCAGACCGGGTGCGTCCGGCGCATCCATCGCCACGCCGACCAGCGGCGCAAGATAGCTGTTGCTTTTGGCCAGTAGCGCGCGGGCGGCTTGCTTGTCACCGGCATCCCAAGCGTCCAGCGCCTGCGACAGAACCCGGTGCCGACCAACACCCGAGGCGGCGAATTGCCAAAGCTTGTAAAGCGTCACCGCCAGCGTCACCACGGACATGGCGATCAGGATGGCCACAACCGGCCCGCCCAGGGCCAGAATTTCACGCAGGGCGTCAAGAATACTCATCCCAAAAGCTCCACTTCAGTACGGCTGCGCAAGGTTGGTGTCTTGTCGCAGATTTCGCTGTCAGCACCGTCGACGGTACAGCCGCTTAGCCCATTGATCAGAACCCGCCCAAGATTTTCACAGGCGATGTCGCGTACATCAAACTGACGCACGCGGGGGCGTTCCGCTGGCAGGTCCCGAAATCCAAAAAGGGTAAAGCGTTCGAACACACCAGCGGCATCGAAAATCACCACCTGATAATTGGCAGTGTCTATCGCCGTTGCAGTTTCGTTTTCGACCAGAAAGGTCAAACGGCAGGCGCCTTCGACATCTTCAGTCGCGTTCAGCTCGACCACCAACCCCGGCGCATCCTTCGCAGTTTGGGCCTGAGCCGCAAAGGGCAGCGTGCTAACGATGGCAGCAAGGGCCAAAGGGCGAAACTTCATGAATACGCTCCCAATTGTTTCACGCAGGCAGAGGTTCTGACAGCGCTATGTCCGTCTTATCCAAGACCGCTGGGGCGCGAAAGGGTTGCGGACATCTTTGTGATAAAGTGCGATTTTCGACCCGTTCAACCCTATTGCCGGGTCCAGGGCAACAGCGTGCTGCTCTAGTTGATGTCACTGGGGCAGTTGCAGGCAGTCCTATTTGTCATCGCGCAGTCCACTCACTGGCACGAACAGACTTACATGTCGGACCTGCGCCCACTTCAGGTCTGATCGGCTTAAATTTCTCGTTCGCAAGCACACTCACACGTGAATAGCTATCGGGGAAGGGGTGCAAACAAACCTCGTGGTAACGTCAGCTTCTGCTCCACGACAAATCTTGCTTTTATTGAAAAAAGTGGTGAGCCGTGCAGGATTCGAACCTGCGACCCACTGATTAAAAGACCCTAAACTATAACGTTAAAACAATGAGTTGCTGAATATTTTTCCAGCCCATACCAACGTTGAAGGCGGTTAATTATACCATTCCCACAAGAGAGGATAGGCGCAGTACGCTGTAACTAGTGGATCAATAGTAGGGCCGTGACAGAGAGATGCCGGTGTAGCTCAGCTGGTAGAGCACGTCATTCGTAATGATGGGGTCGGGGGTTCGAGTCCCTTCACCGGCACCATCCTTCTCACGGCAGAACTTGAAAAAGGCTCTTTGGGCTTCCGGCCCTCAAAAAATGCCCACTAGGTTGGTTTAAAAATATCAACCTTGGTTTCTAGACAAGGCCGCAGAGAAAAGTCATTTGCGCCAATCGTGAACCATCCTTCTGGTCTCTGGTAGAAATCCAAACCTCGCCCGATCTTGATGATCCAGCGGTCGTCGATTCTGATCTCCCGATCATGAATCTTGCTGTCAATCTCCACTGAAAGGACGACATCTCGCTCAAGCAGACTCTGTTTGAGTTCTTCAATCTTGCTCTCAACCCCCGCAAGATCGGTGTTTTCATCATACCCGGTTAGAAGGTGGATTTCTCGTACGGTCGGACTCTTAACAACCGTCTCGCAGAAGCGGACAAAATTCGCGATCTGATGCGGTGCACGAATGTATGGGTCTTCAATCGAAACGCTCTTAGCCTTCGCCAGGTATGGTCCTATGATCGTGTCGTAGGTATGCCCAACATCCCCATAGGCGATCGTGTAGTGCCGATCTTCAGGGATCTCAGCTTCTGAGGTCTGCGCAACGTCAGATGACACCTCGCTCTTATGGGTCTTCGCTTCTGGTTCTTTGGTCTCAACCATTTTCGGTCTAGAGGACTTTCCAGAAAGCGTGCGGCGGGCAGGTTCAAGAGTAGCAGCAATACCTTTGGTCTCGGGGCAGTGCACCACCACCTCGCGGCCTTCTGGCGCGAAGTAGGAAAGGTTGATCAATGCAAACTCATCATCTGGTTTGCGCTTATTCATCTGCTCCTTGACCCTACGACGACATTCAATCGCGTATTCCACATACTCGAAGAACTCATCGTCGCTTGGAGCCCCGTCGGGATGGAGGATTTTCAAGAGCGCGCAGAGTGTCTTCTTAATGCCCTTCTCGTCGCGACCTTCGACATTGCTCCCGAGCTTCACGCGGCTTGAGACTTCTTCGTAGCGGTTGTTGTGCTTAAGCTGATAGTGAAACGCTTCGGCCAAGTAGTCCGTGATTAGCCCAAAGCGGTCGGTCAAGTACGCACTACTCGTCTTGGGCATCTCCCAGCCAGGCAAGTAGCAGGCAAAGCGGTCCATCACGGCCAGATCGAACTCCGCGGGGAGTGGTAGGAAGAGGTCATGCTCGGATGAACGAACGATTTGTTCCACCGACTGATCGATGTTTCCTACGAAGGCCATGCTCGCATTGGCAATGATCTCGACACCCCTCGAGAACCGACCATTGGCCATGAAGTCCTTCATAATTTGGATGGTATCTGGGTCTTTGATCTTGATCCCACCAACCTCGTCGAAAGCAACGGTATCCCAGAAGCCAACAAGTCCGATCTTGTTGCGGGCGTTGTTGTAAAACAGCGTTGCCTTCGTCGCTTGGCCGCCACTGATCAGCGTCGAGTACGGGGAAAATTCACTAAAGAAGTACGACTTCCCGGTACCGCGCGGACCAAGCTCGACAAAGTTGAAATTAGCCTCGACGAGGGGCGCGAGCCTAGCAATGAAGTGCAGCTTTTGCCTATGTGACAGCGTGCCTGGTTCGAGGCCGACCGACCTCAGGACCACGTCTAGCCATTCGTCTCTCGTCAGCTTTGCACGGCCTTCTTTGTAGGCTTCAAAGTCGAAGCGGCTCAGCTGGATAGGACGAAGGTCTTCTACGTAAAAAGCGTAGTTGTCATCGTCGATGTCGTTGTGTGCGATTGTCACCTCTGCCCAGATACCGCCTTCAAGAAGTCGATCGATGTCACGGTAGAACTTCTCGGCGATGGCGACTTTTTGGGATGCAAAGTTCTCAAGAGCTGCCCAGTGCCGCTTGTCCTTTTCGACGTAGCGTACATGCACCTTGTCGATGAACTTGTGCTTTCCCTTTACGGCAACCCGAGATTGGGCAGCGTTTGCCTCGTCAGGGCGAACGTAGTTCTCATCAAGCGTCGCCAGAACGGCTTCCATACCGGCTTGGATTTCCGCTGGTTCGTTGCTTGCGCAATACCTTGCCAAAAGGAACTCCAGGACGAACGTAGGCACGTTCGTCCCTTTCTTAATGCGATGCAGTAGGTCCTTGCGGACGACCTTGCCGTCGAAGACCTCGTTGAGCTTCTTGTCGAGGTCATCCATTTCCATTTCAAACGGCATAATCAGTCTCCAGATCAAGGCTGGCGTAGGCGGCCATCGTTACCGGATCGAGGGCCTTCAGCTTAAATTTGCCTTCAAACTCAGGCTCCATGCGGATGGTGATTTGCTTGCTCTCGCCGGGCCGCAGCGTGATGGTACGCGTGGCTGGGTTTACGTCCCCGCCTGGGCGCGGCTCTCCTACGACATCACCTTGTGTGGACTGAGCTTCGAGAAGGACCTCAATGTCTTTGTCCTGTGTGAACATGTCGTCAGACGATGCACTCACTTCCACTACCGGCACCCGAGTTGTGATCCGCTTAGCGCCGCGCTTGTAGTTGAGTTCAACACCGAAGCTTCCGGAACCCGACAAATCCTTGGTATCCAGTCGCGCGACCAAGACCGGTACGATCGCCTCCGGCAGCGATACTCCTCCGTGAAAGTAGAGATGTCCAGCTCGGTACGGAGCCATGCTCTTTGGCAGAGCGACTTGCTGATAGTCTCCACGCACCCCTAGCTTGGCCGCATCGATTACGACGCTATGGTTATCTGCGTTGCCCGTTCCTAGGAATGCACGGTCGTGTGCGTTCACGACCCAATTGCCTTGGGGCTTTGAACAGACGTCGCCGTCAGATGCATGCCCATTCAAGAAGAACCCGTGATCTGTGGCAATAACTGCGTCCTGGAAACCAAGTTCGCGCAGCTTATGAAGTGCCACGCGAACAAGTTTCAGCGTGTTCGGGATAAGCCCGAGGGTGCTCTCCGGATTGCTCTCAAGCTGACTGTCGATCTCGGTTGAGCGCAGCACGATAAGATCAACAGTCTTGGAAAGGCGCGGTTTCGCTTTTACGAAATCGCTCAGGGTCATTTCATGGAACCGGTCACCCAACCGCTTCCTTAGAACATCCATACGCTGACTGACATTCGCGACTTTGACATCACCAAGCCTGGGAACGAGCTTACCGGCCTTTTCTGTCAACCTGAGGTCTTCGCGCGCCCCAGGGAGGAGACTTGCCATTCCAACTGGCGTAATGGTGGGAAGCTGCGCGTACGCCGCTTGCAGCTCCACGGGGCCATCATCCGCGAGCCTCTTCTCAAGGACGACACCGAGTTCGTAACGGAGGGCATCTACCAGGACATAGGCGACTCTCCGCCCGCTTTCCTTCAGCTTGCTTGCCACATGCTTGTCGTAGACATCGAGATTGCTCGGGCGTCCCTGCGGGGGCCAACCAGACGTTTCCAGATGCTTCACAAAGGCGGTCTGCACCTTCTCGGCGAGGCGTCTGTATTTTGACCTCGAGTACTCGACCACGTCAGACAGGAGGTCTTGGTGATCCAAGAAATCGGAGAGGGCCTGCTCGAACTCCCTCTGGAGTCGATCAGTTTCCCTCAAGCTAGAAATGTAAAACTCAATCAGGGCGCTCTGTGACTTTGTGTGATCAGGGAGCTGTCGCTCGTTGTCGTCGCAACTCTCAATCAGGGAGAAGCTAGCCTTAATCAATTCCCACTGAGCTTGGCTTTCACCACGACCGATCCAAACCGAATGTCCATGGGCTGCGATGGTATCCCTTGCAGCGTTGAGATCGTTCTCTAGTAGACCCCTTATAGCTCGCTTCAGGAAGGTCCGCTCTTCGAAGGGGAAAGTATCTCTGCTGCCCAGGTCTTCGATACTTGCGCAAATCCGATCTAGCGAGAGCTCTTGTTCGATCTGCTCAGCGCGTTCGATGTAGACATCTCGGCTCGCTGGACTGGTTCTCAACCTCTCGCAGACGTCCTCGATAATTGGTTTCGCTTCAGAAACGGCATGCGGAACGCCTTGGAGCTGCTCTGGTAGGTCCGCTGGCAAGTCGAAGACAAACTCGCTGAAGAGAACGAACCGCCACAACTCGTCGGAGATCGAGTTCCAGGTCTTGCCTCGCGTTTTGACACTCATGCCCAGCGTTGCGGATAGGAACTCCCGCGCTTCCTCGCTCCATCCATCGTGAGCTTTGAGCGCCGCCGCTTGCTTCTCGCTCGGGGCGAGCAAGGCTTCAAGGATTTCACGTCCCGACTCAACCTTCAGCGCGGCGCGCAGTTGCGGCCATCTCGCACCGCCACCTACGGCGTCGACCACTGAAAACGTCGGACCACCTGGGGAGTTGGCAAAGACGCGCCTTATCTCCGTTGAGTGATCAGGCTTGGCACGGAGGCAAAGACTTAAGTAATCATCCCCGTCGTCACGGGGGAAGACCGCTCCTGCCTGAGCGTAGATCGAAAACGGATCGATCTGTTTCTCTTCATCAGTTTCAGGCCGTCGCTTAGGGACATAGACCAGCACGGCATCCAGCGTGCTTTTTGGCCGTCCAATATCTTGTAGGGCTTCTATTGCATCCAGGCGGCTCTTGATGCTGCTGCTACTCGCATCGACGACACGAACACGTTCGTCTCCAAGGCTCGCACAGACGTTCTGGTATTGCCCGTCTGGATCGTAGACGACCATGCACCCCGCCTCGATCAAGCGAGGGCGCAAGATGGTGTCACGGATGAAGGCTGCAATACTCATGCCCTATCCTCGGGTTCGATGTAGAGGTGTTCCAGGTCGTGCGCGATGGCGAGGGATTTGTCCGTCTTGCACTTCTCGCGCACGCGGTCTGGCCAGTACGCCATAGCCAGGTGCGCCCAGTCGTAGTCACCTTTCTCCAACTTCGTCCACGCATCCTTCAGAACCTTCTGCCACGGCTTGTGGCGGAAGAGCGACCAGAGCGGAGCCGCGGTGATCTGAACGCCGTCGTCGTGGTTGGGGCGATAGGTTGGAGCGATCTCTAGGAGCGCGTCACGAAGCTGGATGAGCTCCAGCTCCAGGTCCTGCAGTTTCTCTAACACTTTCTCGTCTGCGCTAGAGCGGGAGCCGCCTTTGTCGCGCAGTGTCACCAGGTCGCGGCGAACTTCCTTTAGCTTCGGCTCGACGAAATCATTCACAGCTGTGTAGAGCGTTTGGTCGGTCAGACTGGGGTAGTAGAGCCAGAGCGTGTAGCTGCCGGAATTGGTCGCGATCGGCCAGTAAATAGGGGCAGGACTGCCACCCTCTGTATACTTCTTTAAATGATCGGGAAAGAAGCCAGACTGCGAATTGATATATGAATCCAAATCTTGTGCGCGCAGATACCCAAGAACAGTTTCCTCCGTATTTTCGGAATTTTTTCCGAAGGTCTGCGTCAAAGACATATGCACATGCGATACAAGAGAATCTGGTCCACTTGGATCACCACTTAATACTTCCACGGCTTGATGATGATCTGTCGTGCTAAGTGCCTCATTCAGATTGGGCGGTGCTTCCAAGTCAATGCCGCAGATATTTCGAGGCTTCTGAGTGCTGGCAGAGTCGTTCCATCGACCGAACGCACACCCAACAAGCAGCGATATCAGGGTTGCGGCAACATATCGTTCTCGCTCCTTCAGAACCAGCATATCACCCGGGAGCTGCTGAGCAGTAGTGGCGCCAACGCGCAGCTGTAAAGCCTTCAGATCTTCTGAAGACATACCAAACGACGTCTGAACTATTTTGTCAGCTTCAAGCCTTAGCGATCTTAATGATTTCGATAGCGCTTCCGCATGGCTTACGGCTGACTTTATCGGGTCGGGATCAAATACAAAGTCCAAGCACCAGTGTTTCACGAAGTACCTGCTGCATTCATCGCCCGATACAAACTCGAGCGAAAGCATGATCGACTGCCGTGTTATATCCGACAGCCTTTGCTTGTCATCGGAACTAAAATTAGGCACTGGAAGAAGCTTGACATAGTTTGCTTGAAAAAACCGATTTGGATTTATCACTTTCAATAGAAGCCGCACAGGCTCGCTATTTAGGAATGACAGAAGCCAAAACGTACTATGCTCATCATTCGGAACGAGTCCATGGGCCGCGATGGAGAATATTCCACCCTTTTGCATCAGCTGAGCTGAGAAGGTCGTCTGTCCAGTGTAGATATACGATATTCCCTTCTTGAAATATGATTCATGCCCGGTGAATGTTCCCCCCGTAGCACTTTCAGCTATGGCGCGAAGTTCAGCACAGTCTTTCTGCCAATTCACTACGATATGATCGTTCTTCAGATAGTGCTGAGGATTTCCACCTGTTTTGATATGCGGCCAGTCAGAAGAAAAACTCTGCGCGGCTGATGGTTCCCACCAGCGACGGTAGAAGCGATCTTCATTACCCCGCGTATGCAACCCAACGGAAATTCGACAAAACTTTGATATCGGTTTATTTTCAGAAAAAACTTGGTACAGCGATTCCGGCACCCAGTATGAGAATACGCTGTTTGGCATACTTAAGAATTTTTTTGGAGCCGCTTCAAATAGATGCGGGTCCTGCTGGTCAGAACGATAACGGGCTGACGCCTCGAGCAAAATCTCTGCTTTATCTCTAGGCGATTTGATGTCGATAAAACCAGATTTTCGGGGAAGATGGTGATTGGAGCCGGCGCATATGCAAATGCAGGCAGCGGATACCGCAGCGTCGTCCATTACACCATTGCCAAGTTCAACGATTGATTCGAGGTTCGTCTCATTTATCAACCGGACACGAAGATCTTCAAAGTTTGCTAGGTTGAGGTAAGTGCTCGATGTGATTGCACCGAGATATCCGCCCTCACCAAGCAACTCCAACCCACGATCGATAAACGTGGCGTATAGATCCTTCCAAGAACTGGGGTAGGCTTCTCGCAGGTAGGGCTTTTGGTTTGAAGCTGGCTGCCCAAAAGGTGGGTTCATGACTGCAACATCAAAACGCACGTTTCCCAAATCAACTAGGCGCAACCCTTGCAACGCATCGTCTGCAAAGAGCCGCCCCTGATAGGTAGATCGTGTCGCGCGCGCGAACTCGACAAGGGCTTCTCGGAGGCGCGTTTCAGCCTTCTGCCAATGCGCTATGTCCTCTTTGCGGAAGAGGTCGCCATGCTCGCCGAATACTTCGCGGACAAGTACAGGCAGTTCCTTTTCGACCTGCAACAGCACCCCAAGCTCTGGCAAGCCCTTGAGCAGGAATAACGTCCTCTCAAACAGTTCTGCATCCAGGGGGTCGAGCTCTTCCATCAACCGCTTGCGCAACTCGACCTCTGCAGGGGGTGCGACAGCGGCCACCACATTCCCGTGCCCAACCTGAGGCCGATCCTTGGCTTTGATGCCTGCCTCGTGCCAGGCGCGCTGCGCCCGCAACCACAGCGCCAGCGACGCGATCTGTGCCGCGCGCGGGTCGATGTCGACGCCGTAGATGTTGTGTTCGATGATCAGCCGCGGCACGTCGTGCAAGAACGCGTCCTGGTCGGCATAGGTCTGGCTGAGTGGTTTCAGATCGGCACTGCCGCCAGTTTCGGTATCCAAGCAGCCGGGACCATGGGTCTGCTCCCACGCCCAGGCCTCGCGATAAATCTCCAGGAACAGGTCAAAGGCGTAGAGCCCGAAATGCATAGAGCCACAGGCCGGATCGAGCAGCTTAATCGTGCGCGGGTCGCGCAGGCGTTCGGCGGGTTCGGACTGCTCGTCCGGCTTCACCAGCAGGTATTGGCAGCGGTCGCGCAGGCCGGTTCGCCCGTCCGTCCAGTTGAACCAGAGTCGCCCCAGAGTGTTGTCGACCAGGAACTCCACCACATAGCGGGGGGTGAAGAACTGGTTGCGGACTGCCAGTTCCCGACTGTTGCGCGGGGCTTGAGACGCATCGCGCATCGCTTTGCGCTCTTCTTTCGAGTTGAAGTACTGGTAAATCCAACCAATCGTCTCGTCTTCTGCCCACAGCGGCTCGATCTCACCGTGGTTAATAAGTTCGATCACCTCGAGGAGCGCGGTCTCGCGAGGGAACAGGCGGCCCTGTGGCGAAAACCGGTCAAAGAGCCCCGGCAAGTCCTGCGCCAACTCATCGAACACGCTTTGTAAGAAGACCCGATAGGCATCACCAGTCTCCCCGAGACCAGTCCCAGCAAGGCGTGAGTAGAGTTGGAAACCCTGAGACTGATAGCCGTTGCCAACAGTCTCGATGAGCAGCCCGCGCGCCTCGGCCATACGCAAGGCAGCGAGCCGGTTGAAGATCGTGAAGGCCTGCTCGCGAACAATCCGGTCCAGGCCTGCTTTTGTGTCCGTATCCGAACCCGCGCAATAGTGTTCAAGCGTGGCTCGAAGTATGCGCGCCGTCTCGCGCTGTTGGTCCGTGATGTGACGCAAGCTTTCGAGCGAAGAAACAGTGCCCGAGTCAGGATCCAACCCATAGTCGTTCTGGAGCTGTCGAGTGAACTCCTCTTCCAGAATTCCACGCGCTTCGCTCACGAAGCGCTGAAGCCTGTTGCGTGTGGACTGATCAAACGCCATCGATCAGCCCTCATCCGTCTTCAGAGAGATGGAGACGTCGATCTCCTCGTAGAGTCGAGCTTGCGTTTTCAGCTCTTCCAGCTCCGAGATTACCGCTTCGAGCTCCGACGCCGAGCTCACCTTGGCAGGGATGGACACCGACGTTTCCAGGCGCGAGGGACCGTCCTTTCCCTTCTTCGCCTGCTCATCAGCAATGCGCTGGCGAATGCGCTCCTGTCCTGTGACCTCCACAGAACGCTTCAGTTCGTCAAGCGTGGTGCTGATATCATAATTCCGAGCAAGCAGTGCGTTAAGCCCGGCTAGGTCTTCAGTCGCTGTGAGCTCCAAGGCATCCAATCGGCGTAGGGTCGTACCACGCTCGTCCTGAGTAAGTTCTCGCCACTCAGACAGCTCTTGGAGACTTTCGCCGCCGTCCTTGAGTCGTTGCTTTTGTTGGTTCGACAACTCAATGACAGTGTCACGAACGCGGCCCTTGATGTGAGTTAGGGTCGAAGCCAAGTCTGCAGAATGCCTGAAGAAGTCGTCCTTGGCTGTCCAATTGGAAATGGATGAGAGCTCATCCTTTAGCTCCATGCGCAGCGCGCCGGGTGCGCCGGTATCCGGCAACGCCTCGATATCACGCTTATGAGATTGAAGCTGCCGAAGTGTGTGTTCCAGCCCATTCTCAAGTGCTCGCCGAACCTCTGTAGCCCATTTCAGATTTTCGAAAAGTGCCGACTCCTCCGCTCCTAGAAGTTGGGGCGCATCCGAAGCGTCAGAAGAAAGCAGGTCCGACAGAGACTGGTTCAATGCTTGTGCGCGATCACTTCCGTCAACACCAAGTGAGCCGAGTTTTTCGGGCAAGGAACCATATTCGTTCTGAAACCGAGGGAAGTTCTTCAGCGTCGCTTTGCTGATCTCTTGCTCAAGCGGGATGACGGTGTCGCCCAGCAACTCGGTCAGACGTTCCGAAGCGCGCGACAAGGCTTCATTGGAGGGACGCTCGTCCCTCAGAGACACGCCAATCTGCTTGAAGCTGTTATTTGTCTTGAGGGCATCAATCGCAAGCGGTCCAGCAGTTGTAACCTCGCGCCCTGAGACCGTGAGTTTGATCTCGCCAGCTAGTAACATAACGGCGAGAATGTACCGGGTTGTGTCCTGCGACCACCCGAACGGGTCAGCGTTGAAATGCTCAAGAAGTCGCTTCCCGACCGCGCTTCCATGCCGATCAATGTAGTCACGGATGCTCACGAGAGCCTTTTCGTCAGTCTTGAACGACGGACGACCAGCTTTCACCTGAACAAGCCCGAGCGGGTCTAGGGCACTTGTGATCGCCGCTGGATTAGCAAGCTTAAGAACCTTCTCAGCATTATCTGTGTTGGCTCGAACAGGTGCTTCGCCATAACGATCGAACACTTGGGCTGCTGCGCTGGAGAGTATTTTCTTTGACGCCTCTAAGAGGTCGGCATGCAGCGCCGATACAGCAGTGCGCTGTCCCCTGAAGATGAACGACCCCCCCTGAAGAGCAGTCTTAAGTTTCGACTTGAGTTCTGTCGCCAGCCTTGCAGCGCGATCTTGTTGTGCTCTGCAATAGTCCCTGATCTCCTGATCGGCGTCGTTTCGATGAAGTTCGGTTATCCGCTGACAGCGGAAGATCTCGTTGCAGAGGTCGTCCAGTTCGGGCGTTGTCCTCGTCATTAGTCCGATGACATTTCGAGACGCATGGCTTCGTGAGTCGTCAACTAGGCGGATCTGGGCAGTTTCGTAGTCGTCGGATGCAACGAACTCGACGACTGTCTGAATGGCGTTTTGCTCTCCAGCAAGGCTCGTCACTGAGCCTCCACTCTGAACCTTGATACCCGAAGCAACTGCAAGAGTTCCGTGAAAGTTGACCCTGGGTAGAGGATCGAAGACTTCACGGACACCATCGTTGAAGATGCGCCGAACATCGACAGAACGAAGCGCCAGTCCGCTACGCTCTTGCTCGATGTCGCGCAGCTTCTCGCTCAAGAAGACAAGCGTGCCATCTTTGTCGCCGAGCGGCACCAACGGGTCCCGCACCATCTCTTCCACGGCTGCTTTGACTTCCTCGAACTTTGACGGAGCCATGACCGAGGAGTGCATCAAACTGGCAACGTTCTGAAGCGTGACTGGTAGGTTCCCCAGTATCTGCAACACGGCAATAGATTTGGCGATATTTTGGTGAAGAGGTTGATCGGGAAACCGAATTTGAACTTTGCCGACCGCTTGATGAACTGGAGCAAAGGCTCTTCGAATATCCTTCTCGAGCTCGTCATACACCGTGACCGTCGTGGCGAGCGACCCTACGGGTTGATCCGCAAGTGCAGTTGTCCCCCCCTCACCACGAAGGATGTCTTGGACAACTTTGATGGCTGAACGCAGCCCAACGCCACCTGTCGACTTGGCTAGTGCTCCAAGTAGGTGAAGAAGGATTTCAAAGTGAGCAGGCAGGAAGGGGTAGAGCTGAACGAAAGTGTCGCGGGTGAAGTCCGCGTCGTAGTATTTCGCATTCTCTAGCCGGGTGTTCTGTCGCAGCGCTTGACCTTGCTGATCAAAGAGTTTGGCGAGCTGCTTTTCACCGTCGTTTGACTTACCAAGTAGCCGTCGATAGCAGATTTCCTTGATATCGCTGGACTCGAGATCGATCTGGATAGGAAACCGATCCTTAAGTTTGAAGAGCTGAGGTGAGTTGAGACTTGCTCGGGGATCATCCTCAGTAAGCGTTTGTTGCGCCGTCGAGATGATCCAAACCTTGCCGTCGCCTAACCTCTTGAAGTTCTTCGCAAGCCCATCGAGATTGAGGATCAAGTTGTCCCGGGAGGCAACATATTGACCAACTTCGTCGACGATGAAGATGATATTTTGCTTACCGCTCTTTTGGCGCACAATATCAATCATCTCTTGGACACGCTGATCCTCGAACTGAAGGAAGTCTTCGATGTTCGAGCTAAAAGAAGATGCCTCGGGGAAGAGCTCTGGGTACATCTCATGCGCGATGCGAGGAATAAGTGCGTCAATAGCAAGCGGATCATTTTGTATCCGCTTCCAAGTGGCACCCGGCATCACCTCAGAAACCTTTTTGTGAAGCTCTTCGGTCCGATTGTCCGCTTCTACTTTCCGCTCGAAAGCGGCAACCTTTAGGTTCCGAGAGTAACCTGCCCATTGAAGAACCTTGTAATAGAGGACGCTCGATACATCCTCCATCGTCGCCCCAGCGAGCATCTCACTAGCTAGGTCTAGCATCACGACAGCTGCCGGAAATCTCTGCGCGACGGTACTAAGGTGAGCTTTGGTCTGCGGCTTGTGAAGGCGATCTTGCAGGTGAGTTAGGAAAGGGACTCCGTCGATTGTCCTCTGATTGTCGAAGGCAAGACCCAGGTATTTTGTAAAGGAGCTTTTGCCCGATCCGTAGAAGCCGGAGACCCATACGCCAACTTCGTTTTCGCCGCCCGCTTCCATCGCGCGTTGCATTTGATCGAGCAGTTTTTCGAACTGCTCCTCAATACTATCAGTTACAACGTATTCAGATATTTCAGCCTTCAAGCGCCTCTCTTCGTCAGCGCCGTAGCTGATGACTTTCTCAATCGTCCGATTGATGTCGCGAGATGGGTCGAACAGACTGCGAATGCTCATGCTTTGTGCTCTCAATAATTGTTACCCGCCCACGTGCACGGAGCGATAGTTGCCGTCCTCTGGGTAAAACCCGAGAAACTTAAGCCTTGTTTTTCCTGTACGGGTTCCCGGATAGAGAAAGATCGTCGGCACATGAAAACTACCCTGCAATTTACTTTCAATTGAGCCGATACGCAGGAACGGATGCAGTGCTTCTAGATCTGTTACAATTAGCAGCGCATTTTCTTTTCCCTCAAGCTCGGTGAGCTTACTCTCAAGTCGCTGAAGAAGACCGTCTTCTGCAGTAGCACGTGCAGCAAGAGCATCATTGGTCTTCTTCCAATCAGTCGGGGATTTCTCGTCCTGTGCCACCCAGAGGGGCCAGAACGGATCTTGCTTCAGCAAGTCCCAAAGCAGCTCCGAGATTGAGAACAGCTGAACGTCCCAACCCTCTTGATGTAGCTTCGCTTCCCAGGCAGGCGTTTGCCGCTTTACCTCAAGTATGCTTTCAGGAGGAAAGACGAGGTAATAAACGGGTTCAAAGCTCGCGTGACCGAGCTCACGTCCATGGCGAATCCTTTCACGAAGCTCATCAAAATCTGCTCTAAGTGAGGCCATCGCAAAGCGCCTCCATGTCCGGGGACGTCCAACTGATACGCACAATGTCGCTTGCGCTCTGAATGACTAGGTTGCCCTGGAGTGATGCACGTTTCAGCTCCTGAGCTACATCTTCACGAGACAGGCCAAAAAGCCCCCAGTCCTCATGTGCGAGTACGGTGTTGTCGCCCATCCCAAGAAAATGAAGATCATACGCCAGATAGGCAGTGACAGGTTGCGCAATTCGAAAAGGAAGAATTTGCCGGGTTGATTTCAACCCGGCCTCGAGAAGCCCAAAGTCTGCACAGCACCCCGTAAGATAAGCTGCAACTCGGCGAATAGTGCTTTCGGACCATCGCTTTGAGGTCTTGCCGTCGTCGATGCCGCGCTCGACAAAATACCGGGCATCGTTGCTTGTCATGGTATCGTAGCCACCCTCATAGCGCGCCCAGTAAACATCGCGGACAAAATCTGCGAGGATTGGGTTGGCACGGCAGGTGTACAGAAAGAGTAGCTGTAGGAACGCATCACTCGGAAGCTGATGACGCAGAGTCTTAAGAAGTCGCGCCGTTTGCCCTTCACCCCTCAGGTAGCGTGGCGCAAAACACTCTGCCACGATGTTTCGCAGGCGACGGGCCGTCACGTTCGGAAACCGACCTGAAGAAAGCGCAGTCGCGTACAACGCTGCTGTGCGCATTCCAGGTTCCCAGATTTCGAGTAGCTCTTTGGTTTCCTCAACCAATCCGAGGCCGGCCTGGAGCTGCGTTGTGTAGGGAGCACTTTCCACTACGAGCTCCCCTCGAAATATGGATAGGCGCTCATGCCTCGTTCAAATGCTCCAAGATAGATTGACGCTAATTTCGATAGCGCCGATCCAGATAGAACGTCCTCGACGTTGCCACAGAGAAATGGCCCCTCAGCATTTTCGGTTTGAGCGTCGGCAAAGGCCCTAAGAGACTCTAAACGAGCTTCTCGATCGTGAGCTAGGATACCCTCGATCTCGTCCGGCGACAGAGATGCGATGGTGTTTTGGATATCTTGCTCGACTTCTTCAGGAAGCCGAAAAGTGTGAAAGCTACCCGCACTCAAATGTTCATCATGGGCGCTTCGAGCCGCCTCCAAGATGCCGTGATACTGCGCCAAGATCGACGTCCTCGGAAAGACTGGCTCCAAAAACATCTTTGCCGACAGTGAAAAGAAGGAAGTGGGCCACCAGCCGTAATTATCACGCTCTCCCAATGCGCCAACTAGCAGCCGTAGCTCAGCAATTTGCCTGTAGTGCGATGCAGTGCTCAATGTCTTATCCTTGGTCAAAACCGTTAGCGTGGAACTCATCTCGCGTGATCGCTGGTCAGAGGGGAAGCTCGGAGAAGCTATCTCCGTGCTCCAACGCTATGGAACCAAGTCCCTTTCTTCAAGAGCTCAACGGTTCATTCAGAACGATAATTGCTGACTTTTCGACTTTGAAGTTTTTCAGGCAGCCGCTGTGGCTCGTTTGTGAAGCGTTGAGAAAGACTTCAGATACACAGGCGCGTTTCGGTCGGATTCATACATGGCGTACGTCTATAAAACATCCCAATGCGCCAACACCGGCTACACCTCTGGGCCCGGGACCTGGCAATGCTGGAACACCCCCCTTGGGGTGGGTGGAATTTGAAAGAGTCATGCCCCAGGTAATGCGAGTGCCTCGCATGAATGCGTGCGACCAACTAAGGTGGGTGCAGGGGGGTGGGCCGATGCCCATCTGGAACACATGCTCGATCATTTGCCTGAAGCGCCGGGGAGCGGCGGCCGCATTTGGGCGTGACCCCAAACACTAGATTATTGCATAACTGATCTGAAATCCGTTGCGTATCCAAGCTTCTCAATAAGATATTCTACTGCTTCCCAATTTTTCTTAGATGTTTAGTTTATGTTGTCTTTGCGCGTCGGGAATTTGTGGTCAAAAGTAACAATTGAGGAATCGAGCGGCTCGCTACCCTTGTAAACAATGACATTGTGTTCACTTCAACACATCGGCGTGCAGGAGCTGTCTGCTGATGTCTTCGGCAAGAACGCGGGATGCAATTTTGGCAAGAAATACGACTTTTTTGGCGGTCAATCAAATGCAAGTACTTGCACGAAATGCTAGATTTTGCGGTGACTAAGAGATCCGGACCAGTGAATGAAACATCTAATAGCGATCATTGCACTGACGGCGGTTGCGGCTTGCGCCGTCGATGAAACTGAGTCTTCGCCGACCTATACACCTGTGACTGCAGCCGCTCCGACTGCTTCCGGCACAGCATCGCCCGTTCATGCTCAGACCGTTTGGGTGAACCCCATTGATGGGCAGACATATATGCGTGTGGGCGGTGGAGATATGTTCATGAATCTTGATACCAACGACATGTATATGCGGGTTGGCTCAACTCATGCGATGAGCCTCGAAACCGGCGAACTTAAGTACATGGGCGGCTGGTGATGGAACAACTATTTGTAATAATCGCGGGAGTGTTGGCGCTCTTTTTCTTGATCTGGCTGTATATCCTGCTGCCTGCAGGTATGGCGGAGCGTAGAAATCGTAGCCAACTGATTTGGGTCCTAATCAGTTTTTTGGGATCACCCATTCTGGCCTGTCTCCTTCTGCTGGCATTGGGAGATGCAGAATGAGCTACACTTTCTCAGCCGCAATTTTCGCAGCGTGCTGCTTTGCAGCCTTGCCTTGTCATGCAACGACGCTTGAAGGCAAAGTCGTGCATGTCCGTGACGCCGACACGATAGAGATAGCAACTGACCGCGGTCGATTTGCAGTGCGTCTTAATGGCGTTGATGCACCGGAGTTGAATGAGCGAGGCGGCCAGGCTGGCAAACGCTGGATGCAACGTACTTATCGAAATGCCATCGTCACCTGCAACTTCAATGGTCAGCGGTCCTATGACCGATGGATTGCCGTGTGCTTTGACACGAACGGAGCGGACATTGGCGCGGCTGTCATCAATGCGGGTCACGCTCGCGATTGCCCACGTTATTCAGGTGGTCGCTACCGGAAATACGAGACAGAAGCGTCCCGTGCTATTCCGCCCAAACGATATTGCCGATGAGGCTGAGCAAAGTCGCAATCGTGCGAAGATCTCCGAAAACGGGCAAGTCTGTGCCGTTGCACTTGGACATTCTGAAGGCCAGCGATGTATACGACCAACACGATATTCGCTACTTCAGCCTCGCCTATCCGTCCTGTCATTGAAGATCGCGCCACAAAATTCCCCGCAGCGCGGCTGAGGACGCCAACTCAAGCTTCTCATACACTTGTCAGAGTGCGCCAAGCCTTCCAATACCCGTTCTGCGCCGCAACCCAGGCAGCAACCAGATTTGCCTTTCGCAACAACCCCTGCTGAGCCCCAAGTGTCTCCGTCGCTCTCCATTCTGGCGTTCGCGTCAATTCAAGCGGAGGTGGGTTTTCAGAAAGCCAATCCCTAGCTTGGCGGACATGGCGGTTGGGACTTGGAGGTGTCCCGGAATATTGGCGCGCCCCGTGCTTAATGCACTTTGGCGTACCATAGGCAGCCCATCCCCTGCAGGGGGTGCCGTCTCGCTTAAGGGCCGTACAACGTTTCTGCACCCCAACACCGAAGCCATGCTGCAGCGCCATTTCCATTGCAAGCGACTTATCTCGACTAACCGGCCGCAGGTTGGCCAGCTGTCGTGCACGAGCTTCTGGATTGTTAGAAAGAGGCATGCGGATCACTTCCACCAGGACCGCCCTCATCGTTAAGTTCGGCCTCTATTTACGACGGAAGGCCCACCCCTTCCACCACGTATCACCCATTGCTTCCTCTGAAATACTAAGCCAAATTTGGCTTCCCGCGAAGAATAAGATTAAGGGTTGATCGGGGGGCATGGGGGGTGTGGCAGTTGCTTGGCCTTCAGATCAGTGTTGCATCGTTGGTGCCCCAAAAGTCTCCAAAGAGCCTTCAAAATTCGGCGAATTCTGCACGAAAAGTGAGTTTCCGGCGCCCGTTTGGCTTTTTCCCTTGCTTCACAATGAACCGATGATTGCCAAAGCGGCGTCGGTTAAGCGGCGCGAGCAAATCATTTACTGCTCGCGCCGAAATTTCGCTTTGGTCGCTCTCGTGCTTCTTTCCTCGTGCAACTGCGTAGTTCCGAAGCTGTTCTTGGAACCGTGTCGCCAGATCCCCTGGCATGAAGCCTTCATTGTTTATACGCACCCTGGCATTGGCGTCCTTATCTTTCCTTTCCGCCAACCGGATAAGCCCGGCGTCGGCCACACTCTTGGCGATCTCTTCCTGCTCGACAACCATTGCTTCGACAAGATCGGCGGCGGCTTCATCGACTGATGCCAAAAAGCGGTTTTCAGCCCAAGCGTCGTAGATCTCAACACCCGTCTGAGAAGCAACCATCATGGGCGCGGCCACTTCATATTCCCAATCGCTGAACCGACCGCCAGGAATGCGGGCAACTGAACTGATGTCGGCTTGTGCGATTTTTGCGTAGGCGGAGAGGAGCGCAGAACGGTTCTCGACAGTGAAGCCAATCAGGTCCCTAGAGAAGAGACGTCCTGGTTTTGGCCCCATGAAATTCACCCAAAGCGCGCGAGACATACTGTCAGCCGATCCTGGCTGTATAGCATTTCCAGTGACGACGATGACGGGCAATGTCGAAACTTCCACCTCCTGTGTCTTACCCAGGATGCGAAGCCGCATAGTGTCGCTGGTGGCTGCTTTGTCTAAGGTCGCATTTCTCCAATGCCAACCATTAGGAAGATTGTCGAAAAGGATCATGGTCGGTGTCTCAATCAGTGCCGCCGCATAGGATTTCTGAAACTCTTGCCTGTCCTCGGGATACTCTGTGACGCCGGGTAGTCCGCCGGTAACCAATAGGTGGGCGGCTTCAGCGCTTGTCGTTTTGCCACTGTTCGGCTCGGGCGCATTCAGAAGGTAGATCGGACACCCGCGCCGAATCGACGTTGGTCGCTTTATGAGAGTTAAGGGCAGCGACAGAAAGTGCACCAGATCCTGAAAGTTATCAAAGCGAGCTTCCATCATCCAATCTTCGACCAAAAAGTTGAATGCGTCCTGTGGTGACGAGTACATGTCAGGGTCTATGTCGACGTTTTTGCTGTCGATATAGAGCTTTGTCGGGGGGTGGTATCCGATAGATCCGGTAAGCAATTGTCCTTCCCACCACACCGGGTGATCAACAACCCCCGCCAACTCGCGCAGGCCACCGGTCGGCCCAAGATTTGCGATCGCTTTGATGATCCACGGGTCCATTCTTTTGCGGGCGATTTCTATCCGCTGACCGCTTTGCACGCGCCCGTACCATTCTACGGCGCGCTCCATGGGAACTATCAGGTTAGTTGTATCGGCCTTGATAGGACGCTTGCGCCGGACGAAGGGCGCACTTCTATCGATACCTTCTCGTAAGATTGCACTTTCGATCTCGGCCACGACGAAGGTCGCGTCTGCGAAGCAATATACCTCACCAAACCTATTCAGAGCCTGCACAACAGCCGCAATGGTGGCGCTTCGATCATCGCCCTCGTCAGGCACGACGACGCGATTTGCGCCAATGCGACCCTCAATCATTTTCAGCACGTTGTTCAAATCATCAGCCATCGATTTGTTTACTCAACCATTCTGAAATGATTTTTTGCTCGTTTGTATTGAGGCGCGAGAGCGCCCTTACAGCGGCCTCGATTCGCTGCTCCCGATTTGGAAGTCGGCGTCTTGCTCGCTCAGCGTCCCGCCGCGCGTTGGTCGCCTGCGTTTTGCGGGCGCTACCGATTTGCGAGATAAGCCAAGTAACACTGGCACCAATATCCGCGCCCATGACGCCTATGCTGATAAGCATGCGTACTATTTCTGCATCGCCCCAACCATCTTGGCACAACAACCAAGAGATGCTGTTAACACGGCGTTTCCAATCGTCTGATCCAGCAGTCGTGGTTTTGGCGTGACGGACGTGTTCCAGCAACACCGGGTCGGCGGCACCAAGGCTCATATCGGAGCGCATCTTACGGAAAACCGCGCGGCGCTCTGCACGGACGGCCTCATCTAGACTGCCCACATCTGGACCACCTGACCGGCGCACCCAGTCAAGGAAAGCGTCCGTGGTGCGTCCATATTCAACACTCGAGCATCGGTGAAAGCAGTGAAATGAGCGATACGGATCGGAACTCGTAGGCGGTCGGTAACCTGTGCCCTGGATTTCTCCTTCACTATGCTCGTCGTGCCAGGGGCAAAGGACGTCGATCCAACCGTGATCGCCCCGGTCTCCAAGGATCATTCCTTGGGCATCAAGCCAAACTAGCACTGGGTCGTCGCCGATGTTGGCGGGCGCGGGATCACCCGCGGTAAGAGGCGCTGGGGCGTTTGACTTTACTAGTTTGCTGGCAGCCTGGAGATCGAGACCCAGCCCTGTAATGACTTCCGCTTCACTGAAATGCCTGCCAGTCCACGCGACCAACTCTGCGCGATATGTTTTGCCATAGGGCAAAGAGCCTGGCAGCCTCGCGAGCCGCAGCGGGTTCTGCCCGCCCGGATCACTTACACCAGCCAATATAGTAGCATCGAGCAACAGTTTTGCGCGCTGATAGTCACGCACTGGCTCATCAAAGATATAGCCCCACTGCTGCGATCCTGGTTTGGTCTCCACCACAAAGCTCGGCTCCGTTTCGGGAGTCTTAATGGTCCGGTCACCTTTTTTTTGACCAACGTCGTCAAGCACAAGAACTGCCATCCCGCACCAGGTACTTTTGGTTCGTCGAAACTTACTCCGATCGCCGATCGTTGGATCCTGCGGAAGGTGAAGACCGACACCAAAATGCGTGTGAAACTCCTGTACATTGCTCGCCGGCCAAGCGTATGCAGGAAATGTGGGTCTTCCCTGTAATAGGTGGGTGGCCGCAATGCAGCCTGTCTCACCCTCTTTGGCCGCATGAAACACTTCCTCCAGAAATTGAACGTTGGTCTCTGGAAGAGTTGCATGCCGAAGCATTGGTCGTTCAGCAACGGCGAGTCGCTGGCTCTTCTGGTTGTGTGCTTCGCGACTCATGATTTGACCCCTGCGGCCACGTGTTTTGCCTCAACTCTGGGCTTCACGAACTCATGAACTTCAGCGAATTCGAAATACACCCACGTGGAGTTGTCGTAGCCGCCTCGGCCATTTCCCAACCACGAAACCCGTCCAACCGGAACGATCTTAGCTACGTGAGGAGCGAAGGGCGCGAACCATTGCCCGGTGAGCCAATCCGAAGGAATCAAGAGCCATGCCCGGCATTTTGCTTCCAGCAGCGCATTGAGCACACGAAGTCGGGTCTTCTTTCCGTAGGGCGGGTTGGTAACCACTAGATGAAGTGGCCGACGATTAGCGACATCAGAAGTCTCTACCTTGCGGTCCCGAGGCTCAATGTCGTACGCCTCAGCGATGTGAAGCCCCCGGGCCTCAAGTTGTGCTGCAAGAACGTTTGCGCCGGCACACGGCTCAGAGATTTTCTCATTCGGATCCAGGTAAGGTACCAGCCTGTCTACCACGGACGTGGGGGTGTCGACCTTGTCGTCCTTAATGTGTGTGTGGCCGCGTTTGCTCATGCTGCACCACGCGGCGGAACAACACGCCTTTCCCGGAACGCATCAAGGCTTTCACGTGTCACTCGACGCCCTCGAGGACCGATCTTGTAGGAAACCAATTCACCGCGGCTGATTAGATCCCAGATTTTGCGATGCGAGACCGCAATCTCGGCTGCAGCGTCAGCGATTTTCAAGTCTGGTTCACGAGTAATGTGCATGATGTTCCTCCACATTCAAACCGCACATTTGTGCGAATTTGGGATTAGAGAAATCATGCCATAGCACTGAAAATCAACGAGAAAAGATAAGCCTTAAGGCTTGCCAACATAAGCCTTAAGGCTTGTTCAGAGACCTGAGATTGGAGGCTACTAAACCAGTGCTCGCAAGTAGCTTATGGAGTAAGTTCTCCGATTGACGGGGTCTTCTGTGGACCATGAATCAAGTCGTTGCTTAAGCAGAACTAAGCCATTCTCTTTGCACCTACCGGCATCCGCCAGAGCCTTCGGCCAGAGTTGCTTGACCATTGCTTTTGCGACTTCGGCCCTTTCAGAATTGATGGCGCTTCCTCGGGCGCGTCCTGGAGCGCGGCGTCGTTCAGGCTCTTTTGCTGCATCTAACTGGCGTTCAACATTGGACTTGATCACTGCTCCGCGCATTTCCATATCTTCAGCATTGATTCTAAGCCGTGCGATCTCGGATGCCGCAGCTTGGAACGCCTCCAGCACGACCTGGTGGTTATTTAAGTCAAGCGGAATTGCTCCAACGTGGGCTCCATCCACTCGGTACCAACCTCCAGAGCCAATCTCGTAACTGCCAAACCAACTATCATCGAAAACCTGTATTCTTCCGTCATCGCCACGCTGTAGGAATAGACCGCCGATCTCATATACTTGACTCATGTTCGCGCCGCCCCGATCGGTGTAACGTTTTCTTCTTCCAAAGCGGTCAAGTGGTCGACCCAGGCCTGCGTAAATCGGCGGGCTGCTTCGTTGTACTCAGCAGAGACGTAGATATGGTCGGCGCCGTCTGAGGGCGGTGTATGGTTCGACAACCGGTCGCGTATGTCGCGACCCCCGCCATTCTCAGCAACCCATGTCAGCGCTGCTCTCCTCGTGGCGTGTGAGGTGAACTCTTCCGAAATGCCTATAGTCTTACGATTACGAGCAAGCGTCCGGATTACCAAATGTTTGTCGGTCGGGCGGTTGGTGTCTTGAGCCGAAGGAAAAACCAGATCCGAAGTGGCCTCATCCTGTCGGGTGCGAAGTCTGGCGACGGTCTGCCAAGCCAGCATCACGACATGCGCCTTTCCGTTTTTCGATCGCGCGGCAGGGAGGGTCCACGTGCCAGCATCCAGATCGAGTTCAGCCCACTCCATGGCGGAGACTTCGCCGATCCTGGCAAACGTTTCCAACTGGATGCGAAGGATCAGGCCATGTTTCCCCATTTGATCGAGACCGCGGATATAGTTGCGCAGCTCGCGGGTCCCAGGTGTGTGTTGTCTTGGATTGCGTTTAGGTAGAGTTACCGCGCCCACAGGGTTAGGATGATCTGGTGACAGCCACGTGCCGTCGAGTGTCGAGATCTTGCGTGTCCTACCACTTGCAACATTGAACAACGTCGACAGCACCGACCGAACTTTCTCAGCCTCCCGCAACGCACCCGCATTGACGATGTTGGATAAGACAGCCTTGGCCACCCCGTGGTCGAACTCACTTGCAGGCAAATCTGCATAATAAGGCACTATGAACTTGCCCAAGAGGCGTTCGTCTTCCTTTGCCGATGATGCGGCTTTGGTCGCGCGCGCATATTCGGCAATGTAACGCTTGATCAGATCACCCATCGTCAATGAACTAGGTGAGTCGGAGCTGACGGCAGTCGGTACATTTCCCTCGAGCCGCTGGGCGCGAAGGTCACGCCACCTTTCGCGGGCATCGGCAGTGCTCATAGCAGGGTAGCGCCCGAATTGCAGTTCGATCTGCTTCTTGGTTTCGGGGTGTTCGTAGCGATAGATCCATACTTTGCCTGTACGTTTACCGTGACGCATCAAGAGACCAGGACGGTCCTTGTCAACGAGTTTGCCGCCGATGGCCAGCTGCCGGTACTCCAGATCTGAAACATTAGTCACACGCTGACCAGCAGCCAATGCTGCCGCTTTGCGTAGGGCTTCACGCAGTTCGCCGCGGACGCCGGTGTCTAATGCAGCTTGGATATGAGTTGAAGCACGCTCTCGTGCTGACAGGTTCCTCTCAGGCATAGCAGCGTTTCCTCAAGAGATTGGCGATGTCGGAATCAGCTATTGCAGCGGCTGGCCCCGCCGCGACTCTAGGATTTCTTCCAGGTTTTTTCCAGATTTGCCTGCATTGTTGTGCCGAAACCTGCACAATCCTGCGCTTCCGCGTGTTGTGGCGGCAAGGCTGATTGCCCCTGCTTAACAGAGGTTTCAGTCATATTTTCTTGGTGTTTGGAGTGGTGAGCCGTGCAGGATTCGAACCTGCGACCCACTGATTAAAAGTCAGTTGCTCTACCAACTGAGCTAACGGCCCACTCTTTTGTTGGATCTGTTCGATCCGTGGCGCTCTCTAAGGTATTTTCCCGACTGGGTTCAAGCCCTTATTTTGCACCTCGTTTCACCGTCACTTAACTTGTTTCCGGCGTCCCGATAGGCGGCCTAATTAGGGAGGTGACGCGGGGGGGTCAACCCCTTTTTTCAGGAATCTGCATCGCAGGGTGGATTCCTTTCAAACGCGTGGTTATATGCCGGCCATGCAACGAATGATGACCTCTGGTTTGCCCTTCATGAAGATGCACGGGCTTGGCAATGACTTTGTCATTGTAGATGCGCGCGCGCAAAGTGTTGAGATTTCGCCTGCGCTTGCTAGGGGAATCGGGCACCGACAGTTCGGCGTGGGTTTCGACCAGCTGGCCGTGATAGAAAACGGTAACGCAGATGCGCATCTGGTGTTTTATAACGCCGACGGGTCGACCTCAGCGGCATGCGGGAACGCCACGCGCTGTATCGCCCGTTTCCTGTTGGAAGAAAGCGGCAAATCGGAACTGACGCTGACCACCGAACGCGGCACGCTTTTTGCCTGCGATGCCGGGGACGGCATGACCTCGGTGAACATGGGGCAACCGCAGCTGGAATGGAACGAGATTCCGCTGGCTGAAGAAGTTGATACACTGGAATTGCCGATCGAGGGTACTCCGACCGCGACCGGTATGGGCAATCCCCATTGCACGTTCTTTGTCGAAAACGCCGAGGCGATTCCCCTGGGAGAATTTGGCGCGCGGTACGAATATCACCCGCTGTACCCTGAGCGCACCAATGTGCAGGTGGCGCAAGTCATCGGACCGGACCACATCCGCATGCGTGTTTGGGAGCGGGGCGTGGGAATCACGTTGGCTTCTGGTTCGTCCTCCTGCGCGACAGCTGTGGCTGCTGCTCGTCTTGGCCTGACTGGTCGCAAGGTTCAGATTGATCTGGACGGTGGCACCATTTGGGTCGACTGGCGCGAAGATGGCGTCTGGATGACCGGACCCACCTGCCATGTGCTCTCGGGCACTCTGACCCCGGAATTTCTGGAATCTCTGGAATGAGCGCTCCCAAATTCACCACGCTAGGCTGTCGCCTGAACGCCTATGAGACCGAGGCGATGAAAGAGCTGTCGCAGCAAGCCGGTCTGACCGACGCGGTGGTGGTGAATACCTGCGCTGTAACTGCCGAGGCCGTGCGCAAGGCCCGGCAAGAGATTCGCAAACTGCGGCGGGAGAACCCCGACGCACGGCTGATCGTGACTGGATGTGCTGCGCAAACCGAACCCGAGACCTTTTCCCGGATGGAGGAGGTCGATGCGGTGATTGGCAACACCGAAAAGATGCAGCCCGACACCTGGAAAGGCATGGCCGCGGATTTCATCGGTGAGACTGAGGCTGTGCAGGTCGATGACATCATGTCGGTGACTGAGACGGCGGGACATCTGATTGATGGGTTCGGCACCCGCTCGCGCGCTTATGTGCAGGTCCAGAATGGCTGTGACCATCGCTGCACCTTCTGCATCATTCCTTATGGCCGCGGCAACTCGCGCAGCGTCCCTGCGGGCGTGGTGGTGGATCAGATCAAGCGGCTGGTGGACCGGGGCTATAACGAGGTTGTACTGACCGGCGTTGACCTGACCTCTTGGGGCGCTGACCTGCCCGCAGAGCCCAAGCTGGGCGATTTGGTCATGCGCATCCTGAAACTGGTGCCTGACCTGCCGCGGCTGAGGATCAGCTCCATCGACTCGATCGAAGTGGATGAGAACCTGATGCAGGCCATCGCAACCGAACCACGCCTGATGCCGCATCTGCACCTGTCGCTACAGCACGGGGATGACCTGATCCTGAAGCGGATGAAGCGCCGCCACCTGCGCGACGATGCCATCCGTTTCACGCAAGAGGCCCGCAAGCTGCGCCCCGAGATGACCTTTGGCGCCGACATCATCGCAGGCTTCCCGACCGAAACGGATGCGCATTTCCAGAACTCGCTGAAGCTGGTTACAGATTGCGACCTGACCTGGCTGCACGTCTTCCCCTATTCCAAGCGCGACGGCACCCCGGCGGCCCGCATACCGCAGCAGATCAACGGGAACATTATCAAGGACCGCGCCGCCCGTCTGCGCGCGATGGGTGAGGCGCAGGTCGCAAAGCACCTGACCGCCCAGATCGGCAAGACCCATCACATCCTGATGGAAAACCCGCATATGGGCCGGACCGAGCAGTTCACCGAGGTCGCGTTCAACACGCCGCATGCCGAGGGGCAGATTGTGACGGCCAAAGTGCTAGGGCGCTCAGACGCACAGCTGACTGCCTGAGGTAAAGCTGCTTAGGTGGTGACCGCAGACACCGCTGCGGTGTCATAGAATTCCTCGTATTCACAGACCAGCCCGTCGCGAAACCGGCAAATGATCAAAATCGGCGTCTCTACCGTCTTGCCAGTGCCTTTATGCGTCCAGGCACAGGCGCCGATGCCGACAACACGGTCATCCTGTGCAATGGTGTCTTTCAGGGTCCAATGCTGCATCTCGAATGCGGCAGTCAGATCTTCCAGATATTCCTGCATCTCGGCCCGACCATCGCGCCCACAGCTGAAATCCAGCCCGTATTGGCCCCGGCCCAGCGAACGCATGCACAGATCCTCGGTCGTGTATTTTTCCCACATACCGATATCTGACGCCTTGCAATCGTTCCATTCCGCAAAGGCTTTCCGCATCTTTTCGACATTGCTCTGCGTGTCCATAATTCGTTCTCCCAAATGTAATGCGCTGAAAATGTGCTGCCCCAGAAACAACAAAGGACGGGGCAAGTATAACACCGGCAGCCAGCCGAACAAAAAAGGCCCGGTGTCGAACACCGGGCCTCGTAACATTCAGAAGCAAAATCCGATCAGACGGTCTTCTTGCCTTTCACGCCTGCCCACAGGCGCTTGTTGACCAGGTACAGCAACACCGACAACAGCGACAGGAAGATGACACCGACGAAGCCGGAGTACTTACGCTCCATCATCTTCGGCTCGGCCGTCCACATCAGGAAGGCCGCGATGTCTTCGGACAAGGCTTCGACCGTGGCCGGGTGACCGTCAGCGAATTCCACCTGATCTTCGGCCAGGGGCGGTGCCATCGAAATCCAGCCGCCTGGGAAGGCGGTGTTTTCGTACAGGATCGTGCCGGCCTCTTCTTTTTCATGGCCGGTATAGCCATCCAGCAGCGAGGCGATGTATTCCGCGCCACCCATGCCTTTGAAGAACTGGTTGATGCCCAGACCGTAAGGACCGTGGAAGCCCGCACGGGCCTTGGCCATCAGGCTCAGGTCCGGTGCGCCAACGCCGTCATTTGCCGGGAAGTGATCGGTCGGAATGGCCGGACGGAAATCGTCCAGCTCGGGGTCGAACACTTCGAAGTTGCCCGCCGCATAGGCGATGACTTCTTCTTCCGAATAGCCCAGCGCTTCAAGGTCGCGCAGGGGCACGTATCTCAGGCCGTGGCAAGCCGCGCAAACCTCGGTATAGACTTGAAGACCGCGCTGCAGCTGGTTCTGGTCCCAGGTGCCAAACGGCCCCTCGAACGAGAAGTGGAAGTCCTCGATATGCTGTTCGCCGCCGCCTGCCGCGTAGGACGCAGCAGGAGCAAGGGCGAGAGCAAACGCGGCACCGATTGCAAGTTTCTTGAACATGTTTCCGGTCCCTCTTCTTACTCGGCCGGCGTGGCGTCGGCGTCAGCCTTGCCATAATGCGCGTTGAAGTCTTCTTCGATGGTCTCGGGCTGGGCCAGAGGTTTCTCGATCACGCCAAGGATCGGCAGGATCACGAAGAAATAAGCGAACCAGTAGGCGGACGCGATCAGCGAGAAGGTCGCATAGGGCTCTTCCGCGGGCATCGCACCCAGCCACATCAGGGCAAAGAAATCGATGATCAGCAGGTAGAACCACCATTTGAACAGCGGGCGGTATTTGCCCGAACGCACAGTCGACGTGTCCAGCCAGGGCGCCAGCGCCATGGCCAGGATCGCACCGAACATCGCGATCACACCAAAGAATTTGGCGTCAACAATGCCGCCGGTGATGAAGCTGGCGAACTGCACGACCCAGACCTCACCAGTGAAGGCACGCAGGATCGCGTAGAACGGCAGGAAGTACCATTCGGGCACGATGTGCGCAGGCGTCACCAGCGGATTGGCTTCGATGTAGTTGTCCGGGTGGCCCAGATAGTTCGGCATGAAACCGACGACCGCCCAGAACACAACCAGGATAACAGCCAGTGCGAACAGATCCTTGATCACGAAGTACGGCCAGAACGGCAGCGTGTCTTTCTCGGCTTCGGCTTTCGAACCGCGGCGCACTTCAACACCTGTTGGGTTGTTATTGCCAGTGGTGTGGAAGGCCCAGATATGCACGATCACCAGCGCCGCAATGACAAACGGCAGCAGGTAGTGCAGCGAGAAGAAGCGGTTCAGCGTGGCGTTGTCCACCGCGGGTCCGCCCAGCAGCCAAGTCTGGATCGCATCACCCACGAACGGGATCGCGCCAAACAGGCCGGTGATCACGGTTGCACCCCAGAAGGACATCTGACCCCAAGGCAGAACGTAGCCCATGAAGGCGGTGCCCATCATCATCAGGTAAATCAGCATCCCGATGATCCACGTGATCTCACGCGGGGCTTTGTACGAGCCGTAGAACAGGCCACGGAAGATGTGGATGTATACCGCAACAAAGAACAGCGATGCGCCATTCATGTGCAGGTAGCGCAGCATATAGCCGCCATTCACGTTGCGCATGATGTGTTCGATGCTGGCAAAGGCCAGATCGACATGCGGGGTGTAGTGCATCACCAGAACGATACCGGTGACAATTTGCAGCGCCAGGCAGAACGCCAGGACGATGCCCCAGATCCACCACCAGTTCAGGTTCTTGGGCGTTGGGATCATAAGGGTGTCATACAGCAGGCCGACGATCGGCAGACGGCTGTTCAGCCACTTCTCGCCATTTGTCTTCGGCTCGTAATGATCGTGGGGAATTCCGGACATCTGGGTCTCCCTTAGCCGAGCTTGATGGTTGTCGCATCCACCCATTCAACGGGCGGAACGGGCAGGTTTTCAGGCGCGGGGCCTTTGCGGATTCGACCGGCAAGGTCATAGTGCGAACCGTGGCAGGGGCAGAACCAGCCACCGAAATCACCCGCATCGCCCAGAGGGACACAGCCCAGGTGGGTGCAAACGCCCATCTGAACAATCCATGCGCCGGGCGCTTCGCCTTCGGGCGACGGCATCACGCGGTTGGCATCCGTTGCGGGCGCATCGGCAGGCAGGTTGAAGTTGCGCGCCAGCGGATCAGGCAGTGCATCTACGCCTTCGGCGTCCTGTTCCTGAGCCTCTTGGATCTCAGCACCGGTACGGTGACGGATAAATACAGGCTTGCCCAGCCATTTGACGGTCAGCTGCGTGCCCGGCTCGACACCGCTGACGTCCTGGCGAATCGAGGACAGCGCCTGAACGTCTGCCGATGGGTTCATTTGGTTGATCAGGGGCCATACGGCTGCACCCGTCGCAACGACACCTGCGCCGCCTGCGACGTAGTAGAGGAAATCTCTGCGGGTGCCTTCGTGGTCTTCTGCGTGGGACACGAGGTTTTCTCCGATTCCGGCGCCCGCGATTGCGGGCAAACATGCATCAGCACCGCATCAAAGCGGCGTCTCATCGCGGCTATCTAGCCGGGAGAAATCGGTTCGTCCAGCGGTCATAGGCGCGCAGGACGCCTCAACAGGGCATTCATGTCACAACGACGGGGTATTTTTTCAAGATGGGGACAGATTTAAGCGGGGGAACCCACCGCCTGTCCAAACCTGCTGCCCATGTGATTCGGGTGAGGCATACTGAGGGCGAAACCGGCATGCAGAACTGGGTTTTGCCCCGCAAGAGAGCGGGCATCGGGCAAGATTCAGACCAGATTCTGCCACCCTATTTTCCACTTTTCTGGAATGTGTGACCAATTAAAAACTGAGTTAAAAATGTATATTTTATAACGGGTTATATACGCCTGAATTCGATTGCACTTTTAACGGGAATCCACGAAAGGCAAGGAAATTCCAACCTCTGCAGGACGTTTTCAATGTCAAACCCCGTGTCACAACTTTTTGCACCAACGCTGACCCTTTTTCTGGCCATCGCGTCTCAGGCCGTGGCCGTTGGCGATCCGGCAAAGGGTGAAAAACTATATAACCGCTGCTCTTCTTGCCACGCGATCATCAAAGATGGAGAAATTTTGGTCAAAGGCGGCATCACCGGGCCGAATCTGTATGGTGTGGTAGGTCGTGTTGCCGGATCCGAGACTGATTATCTTTACGGAAGCGAACGCCTGCCCATCGGAATGTTCACTGATGACATGATCCGTGCGGGCAACGAAGGGCTTGTGTGGACCGAGGAAAATATCATCGCTTACTCGCAAGACCCGATTGGGTTTATTCAGGATTACCTGAATGACGAAACCGCACGCCCGAACATGAGCGTGAAGCTGAAGAAAGGGGCCGAAGACATTGCTGCCTATCTGGCCACCTTCAGCAGCCAGTAATGCAAAAGGCTCCGCCCCATCCTCGGCGCGGGGCCTGTTTCCTAGGCTGGCGGGCGGGTGGCAACCATGCTTGGCCGTTCGCTGAAATCCGCGTACCACGCGGCCAACGCATCATTGCCCTTACGCCAGCCACGCGCATCATGCCGCAGGTCCAGATACCCCAGTGCGCAGGCCACAGCGATCTGGCCCATATCCAGCGGGCCCGCCAAATGGGCCATCCACCGTTGGTTCAGCGCAGCGCAGGCACGTTCGATCTTACCCCATTGCGCATCCTTCCAAAGGTCCCACTGCTTATCCTCGGGGCGGAAACGCTCTTCATAGGCGACCGCCAAAGCTGAATCCATAATACCGTCTGCCAGCGCTTCCAGTGTCAGCACGTCCCAGCGCCCGGAACCCTCGGGGTACATCCCGGCCTTGGCGCGTGCATCCAGAAAGGCGCAGATCACCCGACTGTCGAACAATGTCGGGCCATCGGACCGCTCCAACGCGGGGATTCTGGTCAACGGCACTTTGCCCAGCAGGGAATCGGAGGGATCCAACGGCGTATTGGCAATGGTCATCACCTCGACATCGTCAAGTTGGTTGGTTTCATGCAGCAAAACCATAACCTTACGCACATAGGGGGACATCGGGCTGTGATAGAGTTTCATTCACATTCTCCTTGGCTTCAGAAACCCTACAGCAGCTGGTTTGAAACAAAACCCATCAATTGCCAGCACCTTCACCCTTGCGGAACCGCGCGGGCCTTGGCAATGTCGATCCCGTTCTCAGGGCGGGGCGAAATTCCCCACCGGCGGTATGCGGGCCAAGACCCGTAAGCCCGCGAGCGGCCCCGTTGACCGGGGTGTCAGCAGATTTGGTGAAAGGCCAGAGCCGACGGTTAAAGTCCGGATGGAAGAGAACGTGCAAGTAACGCCGGTGATACGGCGTATTTGCTCGTGATCGCCTTGGGTGACGTGTCTGTTACGAAAGGAGATCATGATGACACACACCCGCTATGCTTTTATCAAAGCCAACTGGCATTCCGATATCGTTGACCGCGCGCTGGATGGGTTTCTGGACCTCATTCCCGCCGAGCAGGTCGACGTTTATGACGTCCCCGGCGCGTTCGAGATGCCGCTGCTGGCCCGCGACCTGGCCCAAACCGGGCGTTATGCCGCGGTCGCCTGCGCCGCATTCGTCGTGGATGGCGGTATCTACCGGCACGATTTCGTTGCCCAAGCCGTGGTTGACGGGCTAATGCGCGCTGGGATGGACACAGGTATTCCGGTCCTATCGGTATCGCTGACCCCGCACCAGTATCAGGAAACCGACCACCACAATGCCATCTACCGCGACCACTTCGTACAAAAGGGCCGCGAAGCGGCACAGGCGGTGTTGAAAATCACCCAGACCCGCGCCGGGTTGGCGGCGGCTGCGTGATGTGAACAAGGTTGGGGTCAAACGGCCCCAACCGCAAATCCGCTTGAGGCCGCGGGCCTTGCCCGCTAATCACGACGCGCAAAGGAGCATGCCCCATGTCGATGAACAGCTTTGGACACCTCTTCCGCGTCACCACCTGGGGCGAAAGCCACGGGCCCGCTTTGGGTGCCACCGTCGATGGCTGCCCGCCGGGCGTTGCGATTGACGAGGCGATGATTCAGCACTGGTTGGACAAGCGCAAACCGGGGCAGAACAAATTCACCACCCAGCGGCGTGAGCCTGATCAGGTTAAAATCCTGTCCGGCGTGTTTGAAGGCCAGACCACCGGCACGCCCGTGCAACTGATGATCGAGAACACCGATCAACGCTCAAAAGACTACGGCGATATCATGGACAAGTTCCGGCCGGGTCACGCCGATATCACCTATTGGCAGAAATACGGTATCAGGGATTACCGCGGTGGCGGGCGCAGTTCGGCCCGGGAAACCGCATCGCGTGTGGCCGCCGGGGGGCTGGCGCGCGAAGCTATCAAACAGATCGCTCCCAATGTGCAGATCACCGGCTATATGGTGCAAATGGGGTCGCGCAAGATTGACCGCAACAATTTTGACTGGTCGCAAATAGAACAGAACCCGTTTTGGACACCTGACGCGGCAGCAGCCGAAGACTGGGCGACCTATCTGGATGACCTGCGCAAATCCGGCAATTCGGTCGGCGCAGTGGTTGAAGTGGTAGCCCGAGGCGTCCCTGCCGGCATCGGCGCCCCCGTATATGCCAAGTTAGACACTGATCTGTCCGCTGCGATGATGTCGATCAACGCCGTCAAAGGTGTTGAGATCGGTGAAGGTATGGCCGCCGCCGAACTGACCGGCGAAGCCAACGCAGACGAGATTTTCATGGGGCAGGACGGTCCGCAATACAGCTCCAACCATGCGGGCGGTATTCTGGGCGGTATCTCGACTGGGCAGGATCTTGTGGTGCGATTTGCGGTGAAGCCGACCTCGTCGATCCTGACCACCCGCAAAACCATCACTAAATCCGGTGAGGAAACCGAGATCATTACAAAAGGGCGCCACGATCCTTGCGTCGGCATCCGTGCTGTGCCCGTGGGCGAGGCAATGATGGCCTGCGTCATCCTCGACCACTTGCTGCTGCACCGTGGCCAGATTGGAGAGAACCGTGGACGGATCGGCTGATCTGCGCGCGCGCCTGCGCGCCATCGTCGCGCAGCGGATGGAGACCGACCCGGCGCATGATCTGGCCCATCTGGACCGAGTTTGGGTGAACGCGCAGGCCATTGCGGACGATCAGACCGACATGCCCGTGTTGCTGGCCGCCAGCTATCTGCATGATCTGGTGAACCTGTCCAAAGACGACCCGGATCGCCATCTGGCATCCCGCCAGTCCGCGCAGGAATCAGAGCCTATACTGGGCAAACTCGGCTATGGCCCAGACCAAACTCGCGCCATTCAGCATGCGATTGAGGCACACAGCTTCTCTGCCAATATCACGCCAGTCTCACCCGAGGCCTGCATCTTACGCGATGCGGATCGGCTGGACGCGCTGGGCGCGATCGGCATTGCGCGGAACTTTTCGGTTTCAGGCGCTTTGGGACGGGCGCTGTACGATCCGGCAGATCCGTTTGCCGCAAATCGGTCCTTGGACGATCTGACCTATTCGCTGGATCACTGGAAGGTAAAGCTGCTGGGCCTGCCCAGTGACATGCTGACCGAGGGCGGAAAAACCCTTGCACGACAACGCATCGAGCTGATGATCCGCTTTCTGGATGACTTCGCGGACGAGATCGGCCAGTCTCTGCCTGCGGACTGGACGAATTCCTGATTCCACGCGTTGATCTTTGTCGAACAAAGGCGCAGGTTCGCGCCGATGGCAAAACCGTTAACATCGCATCGACCGCTGCTGGCCGTCGCTCTGAAAACGAGCGCGGTTTTTTTGTTCACCGTGATGGCCGGGTTGATCAAGTCGCAGTCTGATCACTTTCCACCCGGCGAGATGGTGTTCTTCCGATCACTGTTCGCCATTCCAGTGATCGTCATCTGGCTGATCTCACGCGGAGAATTGGCGCAAGGCTTTGTTGTTCGCAAACCCATGGGTCATTTCTGGCGCGGCGTACTTGGGACCACAGCGATGGGGCTGACCTTTACTGGCCTTGGTCTGATCCCCCTGCCCGAGGCCACGGCAATTGGTTACGCGACCCCGATTTTCACCCTGATTCTGGCCGCGATCATGTTGGGCGAGCGCATCCGCAAGATTCGGATCGCCGCCGTGGCAATTGGCCTTTTGGGTGTTCTGATCATGATCTGGCCCCGACTAGGCGGCAACAACATGGAGGCCGCCGCAACCATCGGCGCGCTGTGCATACTAGGAGCGACCGTTGCACGCGCCTTTGTGCAGATTCACATCCGGCAGTTGGTGCAGGTCGACCACCCGGCGGCCATTGTGTTTTATTTCTCGATGACCGCGACCTTGCTGTCCGGTCTGACCGTTTTCTGGGGCTGGGTCCTGCCCACGTGGGAGCAAGCCGCCGTGTTGATTCTGGCCGGGCTGATCGGCGGTGTGGCGCAGATTCTGGTGACCTCGTCCTATCGCTTTGGTCAAGCGTCGATGTTAGCGCCCTACGACTATACTTCGATGTTGTTTGCCATTGTCATCGGCTATTTCTGGTTCAGCGAACTCCCGACACTGGTGATGTTGATCGGTGCGGCACTAGTGATCGCCGGCAATATTGTGGTGATCTGGCGCGAACATCAGCTGGGTCTGGAACGTGGACGCGCCCGCGCCGTCACAGATCCCAAAGCCTGACCTTTACCTTTGCCAAACTTCCCCTAGGGTGTGGCGCGACACAAAATGAGGGTTCCCCATGAGCGACGCACAGGATCACAAGGAAAAGATGCAAAAGGTGCAGGCTCAGCACCGCAAGAAAGTCTCAGAGGCGGTCGATCCCGACCGTGGGCTGGTGCTGATCAACACCGGCAAAGGCAAGGGCAAATCCTCGGCTGCTTTTGGCGTGGTAATCCGCGCCCTGGGTTGGGGGCAGAAGGTCGCCGTGGTCCAGTTCATCAAGGGCAAGTGGAAAACCGGCGAGCGGCGTTTCTTCGAAGAACGTGATCTGGTCACCTGGCACACGATGGGCGAGGGCTTTACCTGGGACACCCAAGACCGCGAGCGTGACATCGCAGCCGCTAATGCCGCCTTTGACAAGGCCCGCGCGCTGATGGCCAGCGGGGATTATGATCTGGTGGTACTGGATGAGATCAACATCGCCCTGCGTTATGAATATCTGTCGGTTGATCAGGTGATTGACGGGCTGAACGAGCGATCAGACAAAACCAGCGTGTTCCTGACCGGGCGGGACGCTCCGCAAGCGCTGCGCGACTATGCCGATCTGGTCACTGAAATGACCGAAGAAAAGCACCCGTTCCAAGCCGGGATCAAAGCACAGCGCGGCGTGGATTTCTGAAAACAGAGTCTAAACAGCCCCAAACCGGGGCTGTTATCCCGCCCGGTTTTCATTGAGAAACCGGACCGACCCGCGTTGGCTGGCGGCGCTGTCAGGTAAACGGTCGGATGACTTGGCATCTGTGGCAGGTTTTTTCTTGTCGACATAGGCGCAAAAATCGTCGTCACAACAGCAGCCGCACGCGGTTGCGGCCTCGTACCGTGCCATGATTTCGTCCAGCGGATCGCCCATACCAAGCTCTTTCCATGCCAGTCTGTTTCGTTTCCGAGGCGGCGGCGGGCTCTCACCAAGTCACGCGCTAAGCCCGCAAACCGCCTCGAAATTCGGTGCCGGATAGTATCATACCCAGCGTTGCTTTTTATCTGATTATTTTAGTCGGGAATTGCAAGAGCAAAAGCGCCATGTGATCAGGTGTGATGCGTTTGATGAGCGGATGAGCCGCCTGTTCTTAAAACAAGCGACTCACAGACATAAAAGTGGGCGTATTTCACACTCAGGCGGTTGCGCCCTGTTCCGACGCGCTAAGCGAGATCACAGCAACCACCGCCGCACCATTCAGCCAGTAGTAAATTGCGTCCAGCCCCGTAAAACCAAACAGGCTAGGTGCGGCCAGGAACGTGACGCCGACGAGCAAATCAACCGCCAGGTGGAATTTATAGGGCAGAACCCGCCAGACGCCGAGATGGTGGTCGGTCAGCACGGTCAGAACAAGCGCCGCGACACCGGTGACTACCGACAGCCACAACGCCATTGGGTTGGATTGCCCCAGCCCTAAAACAAAAGGCAACACCATCAGCGCCAGAGCAACCGGATAATCAAGATAAGCATGCACAGTGCGGGTAACAAAACGGACAGACATTGTTTTTTCCTTTCCTAACTTGGCATGGCACCAAGTTAAGATTGGATAGTCGGACGTTTAATTCTGGATCGTTCGCGAAACATTGCAGATCGTTCGAAGATCCAGCGGATCAGTGCATGGACCGGTAAGCTGCCGGAGACAGGCCAATCTGTTTCTTGAACACGCGGGAAAAGGCCGCTTCTGACGCATAGCCAACCTCGGCCGCCGCATCCGCCACGTTCCAGCGATTCTCAGTCAGGCCGTGACAGGCGATCTGCATGCGCCAATCCGTCAGATATTGCATGGGGGTCGCGTTCATCTTCTCGGCAAACAACTGCGCGAAGGCGGTACGTGACATCCCGGCCTCACGCGCCAGTGACTCGACACTCCATTCCTGTGCGGGGGCCTGATGAAAGGCGGTCAGCGCCCGCGAGATGCGCGGATCAGCGAATCCGGCCAAGGCGGTATCGCTGGGGCTTTGGTATTCCAGATGGGCGCGTATGGCTTGCGCAAACAGCACTTCGGACAGCTTCAGGGCGATCAGGTCGCCCCCGATACGGGCACCGTTGATCTCGGACCCGATCATGCGCAGGGTCGCTTCGATCCAGGCACCGGCCTCTTCGCCGTAGTTTTCGATCAGAATGTACGACGGCAAGCGGTCGATCAGCATATGACCTGCGCCCCTTCGTCCCGGCGGACCAGTGAATGAGAAATGGCCGCACACCAGCTGAGTATCGCGGCTTTTATCCTCGCCCCCGTAAATCAGGACGCCGTCGCCCTGATAACCGGACTCCTCCAGAACCTGCTCTAATGGCAACGCGTCCAGTGGCTTGATCTCATTGCACAGCAGCGCGTGCGCGGCCCCGTGCGGGATCAGGATCAAATCGCCTTGCTTGAGCCGCAGCGTTTCCCCTGTGTTAGAGACATAAACCTTCAATTCGCCGCGCTGAACAAAGTGGAAGCGGGCGACATTTTGATAGGCAGGGACCTGGATACCGAAAGGCGGCGTGAATGACGTGCGGAAATAGAATGTCCCCCGCAAGGACAGGCGGGTGAGGATATCGCTGAGCAGGTCCAACATGGGCGTAACCTATCGCTGCCTGCGCTGCCGTCCAGCCCGTTGAACGATCTGCACAAGAACTTGAACGGCGGGCAAAGAAAAACCCCCACGAAACGCGGGGGTTCCTAACTGTGCGTTTCTGGTCAGATCAGGCGCGAACCAGCGCCTCATAATCTGCGGCGATCTCGCGGGTCAGATCTCCGACTTCGAAAGCGTAGTCGCCGATTTGCCCCACCGGAGTGACCTCGGCCGCCGTCCCGGTCAGCCAGCATTGCTCGAAATCAGCCATTTCTTCGGGCTTGATACGACGTTCGATCACGTTGATGCCCTTGTCTTTCAGCATCTGGATCACGGTCTGACGGGTGATGCCGTTCAGGAAGCAATCGGCCAACGGAGTATGTACCTCGCCATCCTTGACGAAAAACACGTTGGCACCGGTCGCCTCGGCCACATAGCCGTTGTAATCCATGAACAGCGCGTCCGAGCAGCCCTTGGCCTCGGCCTTGTGCTTGGAAATGGTGCAGATCATGTAGAGACCCGCCGCCTTAGCGTGAACCGGGATGGTTTCCGGACTTGGGCGTTTCCATTCGGCGATGTCCAGCTTGGCGCCTTGCATCTTAGCGTCGCCATAATAGGCGCCCCAAGGCCAAACCGCGACGGCCATACGTACGGGGTTTCGAGCCGAGGCCACGCCCATATCTTCGCCCGAACCGCGCCAGACCAGCACCCGCACATAGGCGTCCTGCAGACCGCTGGCTTTCAGGGTTTCTTCCTTGGCAGCTTCGATCTGATCGATCGTATAAGGCATCGGCATGTCCAGCGCGTCGGCAGATGCGATCAGACGCTCGGAATGCTCGCGGCTTTTGAAGATCTTGCCGTTATATGCGCGCTCACCTTCGAACACCGAGGACGCATAGTGCATTGCATGAGACAGGATGTGTACATTGGCATCGCGCCAAGGCACCAGTTCACCGTCTATCCAGATCACGCCGTCACGATCATCATACCCCGCCATGCGAAACCTCCTGAACTGGGTTGAATTTTTCGCTTGTTGCGCCATTTAAGTCCGATGCGGACATAAAGTTGCGCAGAAACTGCGGTTCGATACCTGTCCACTCTTGGAATGTCAATAACGCTGACATAAAGTCGGTCCTGAGTAACGAATGAGGCAAATGATGTCGGATACGCGCCCCGCCCAAGTGTTTGGCGGTGAAAGCCTTTTGTTTTTGACCGACGAACAGTTGCGACAAGGGATCGAAGCGATGTTTTTCGCTTACCGGGGCTTTACCGCCGATCCTGATCGCATTCTGGCGCAACTCGCCTATGGTCGAGCCCATCACCGCGCCGTTCATTTCATCAACCGCGCGCCAGGAACGACCGTGAACAACTTGCTGGCGATCCTGGGCGTGACGAAACAGTCGCTGAACCGGGTACTGCGGACCTTGATCGATGACGGGCTGGTCGAAAGCCGCGTGGGCACAGTGGACAAGCGCGAACGCCACCTGTTTCTGACCGAAAAAGGCAAGGCGCTTGAGGCCAAACTCTCTGAGGCTCAGCGGGTGCGAATGCGCGCCGCCTACAAGGATGCGGGCCCCGAGGCGGTATCAGGATTTCGTAAAGTACTTGAAGCAATGATGGATGCTGATATGCGTCATGCTTACACGAAACTGCGGGATACGACCTCATGAGCGATTTGGATGCCCATCTGCTGATCGTCGACGACGATGAGCGTATTCGTGATCTGCTCAAGAAATTCCTGATGCGCAGCGGGTTTCTGGTGACCGCCGCCCGTGATGCCGCCCATGCGCGGCGGGTACTTTCGGGGCTGGACTTCGACATGATCGTTCTGGACGTGATGATGCCGGGCGAAGACGGCGTAAGCCTGACCAGAACTCTGCGCGAAACCCATTCAACCCCGATCCTGCTGTTGACCGCGCGTGGTGAGACCGAACACCGGATCGCCGGGCTTGAGGCTGGCGCGGACGATTACCTGGCCAAGCCGTTCGAGCCAAAAGAGCTTTTGCTGCGCATCAACGCGATCCTGCGGCGGATGCCTGAAACACCAGCGCAAGATACGGCGACCAAGATTTTGACCCTCGGCCCGATCCGCTATGACGTGGAACGTGGTGAGATGTGGCAGGGCGAAGAACCGGTGCGTCTGACTGCGACGGAAAGCCAGTTGATGAAGATCTTCTCGACCCAACCCGGTGAGCCGATCAGCCGCGCCAAGCTGGTCGAGGATCTGGGCCGCGACAAGGGACAGGCGCAGGAACGCGCGGTGGATGTGCAGATCACCCGGCTGCGGCGCAAGATCGAACAAGACCCAAAGCAGCCACGTTATCTGCAGACGGTCCGGGGCGCCGGGTATATGCTGGCGCCGGATTGATCAGGCCGCTTCGCGGCAACTATTGGCCTTCGGCGAAGGTATTTTTAGCCAGATGAACAGGGGATCAATATGAAAACCGCCCTTTTGACTCATGCGGATTGTCTGGCGCATGTCACCCCGGATGGGCACCCTGAGCGGGTGGCCCGGCTGGAGCATATCCTGCATGCGTTGGAGTCATTGGACCTGAACCGGGTGACAGCGCCACTGGCGGCGGATGACGATCTGCTGCGCATACATCCGGAAAGCTACATCCGGGATGTACGCAAAATGCGCCCCGCAGAGGGCTTTGCCCAGATCGACGGGGACACGTTCATGTCTCCGGGCTCGGTCGATGCGGCCTATCGCGCGGCGGGGGCTGTGGTGCGGGCGGTGGATATGGTGCTGGGCGGTGAGGCGCAAAATGCCTTTTGTGCGATCCGGCCTCCGGGGCATCACGCCGAGACTGACACCGCGATGGGGTTTTGCCTGTTCGGCAATGCCGCGCTGGCGGCGAAACATGCGCTGGATCACCACGGGCTGAACCGTGTCGCAGTGGTTGATTTTGACGTGCATCACGGCAATGGCACGCAGGATTTGCTATGGGATGAGAAACGCGCACTTGTGATCACCAGCCAGCAGATGCCGTTGTGGCCCGGATCGGGGCGTCCGGATGAAACCGGCGCGTATGAGACCATTCTCAACATCCCCCTGTCCCCCGGTTCCGGCGGGGCCGAGATGCGTGCGGCCTATGAAACACAGGCTTTCCCGCGCCTGCGCGCCTTCAAGCCGGACCTGATCATCATCTCGGCTGGATTTGACGCGCATCAAGACGATCCTTTGGCCAATCTGAACTGGTCCACAGGTGACTTTGCCTGGGTCACCGCAGAGCTTTGCAACATAGCCGATGAGCTTTGCGGGGGACGTATCGTCTCGACTCTGGAAGGCGGGTATGATCTGAACGCACTGGCCCAGGCCACACTCGCCCATGTGGAAGAATTGATGAAGGCAGCCCGATGACCGATACTCCAGTAGACCAGATGACATTCGAACAGGCGATGAAAGAGCTTGAGGCCGTTGTTGGCCAGCTCGAGCGCGGCGATGTGGCGCTGGACCAGTCCATCGCGTTGTATGAGCGCGGCGCGGCGTTGAAAAAGCGCTGCGAGGAGGAGTTGAAGCGGGCCGAAGAAAAGGTGGCCGCTATTACTCTGGACGCCAACGGTCAGCCGACCGGGACGACGCCTGTCGAAGGTCAGTAAATGTTTCGTGAAATACTAGCGCAGGATGCGGCGCGGATTCAGGATCAGTTCGATCTGGTTCTGGGCGCGCTGGACGATCTGAATGTGACCCGTGCGATGGCCTATGCCACCAAAGGTGGCAAACGGTTACGTGGGTTTCTGGTGCTGGAAAGCGCGCGCCTGCACGGCGTGGATGCAAGTCGCGCCGTTTGGCCCGCCACCGGGATCGAAGCGCTGCACGCGTACTCACTAGTCCATGACGATCTGCCCTGTATGGATGACGACGATCTGCGCCGTGGGCGGCCCACGGTTCATGTGAAATGGGACGAAGGCACCGCCGTTCTGGCCGGGGACGCGTTGCAGACGCTGGCCTTCGAACTCTGCACCCGTCCCGAGGTCGGCACGGCCGAGGTTCGGGCAGAATTGGCTCTGACCCTTGCCAAGGCCAGCGGAGCGCAAGGTATGGTGCTGGGTCAGGCGCTGGATATCGCGGCGGAAACGGCTGCAGCACCGCTGACCCTGGACGAAATCACGCGCCTTCAAGCGGGTAAGACCGGTGCCCTTATTGAATGGTCCGCATGTGCAGGCGCACGTTTGGCGCAGGCCGACCCCGGGCCGTTGCGCCAATATGCCCGGGCACTGGGGCTTGCTTTTCAGATCGCGGACGACATTCTGGATGTCGAGGGTGATGCCGAAAAGGCTGGAAAACGCCTGCAAAAGGATGCCCAGGCTGGCAAGGCCACATTTGTTTCACTGTTGGGTCTGGAAGCAGCCAAAGCCCGTGCGGCGGAACTGGTGGATCAAGGCTGCGCCGCACTGGACGGCTATGGCGCATCGGCAGAAACCTTGAAGGACGCCGCCCGCTTCGTTATTGCCCGGGACAGCTAAGCCAGGAACGCCAAATGTCTGACCGTCCGAAAACGCCTTTGCTGGACCTTGTGAGCCGCCCTGCGGATCTCAAGCAGTTCTCGGATGCGCAACTGCATCAGGTGGCGCAGGAATTGCGAACCGAGACGATTTCGGCCGTGTCCGTCACAGGTGGGCACTTGGGCGCGGGCCTAGGTGTAGTCGAGCTGACCACCGCGTTACATGCGGTGTTCGACACGCCCCGCGACAAGATCATTTGGGATGTGGGGCACCAGTGTTATCCGCATAAGATCTTGACCGAACGGCGCGACCGTATCCGAACCCTGCGCATGAAGGACGGACTGAGCGGGTTCACCAAGCGCAGCGAAAGCCCGTATGATCCGTTTGGGGCAGCGCACAGTTCGACCTCGATCAGCGCTGCGCTTGGGTTTTCCGTGGCCCGCGATCTGGGAGGCGTCACGCCCGAAGGGCTGGGTGACGCAATTGCCGTGATCGGCGATGGGTCGATGTCGGCGGGTATGGCCTTTGAGGCGATGAACAACGCCGGTCATCTGGGCAAACGCCTGATCGTCATCCTTAATGACAATGAGATGAGCATCGCCCCGCCCGTCGGTGCACTGTCCAGCTATCTGTCGCGAATTTACACCGAAGCACCGTTCCACGAATTGAAAGCCGCTGCCAAGGGTGCGGTCTCGCTTCTGCCTGAACCGTTCCGAGAAGGTGCAAAACGGGCCAAGGAAATGCTGAAAGGCATGGCGGTGGGCGGCACGCTGTTCGAAGAGCTTGGCTTTTCCTATATCGGGCCTCTCGACGGTCACGACATGGATCAGTTGCTGCCGGTTTTGCGCACGGTCAAAGCACGGGCGACCGGTCCGATCCTGATCCATGTGCTGACAAAAAAGGGCAAGGGCTATGCGCCCGCCGAGCAGGCCCGCGACAAGGGCCACGCCACCGCGAAATTTGACGTGGTCACGGGCGAGCAGAAAAAGGCCCCGTCCAACGCGCCGTCATATACGTCGGTCTTTGGCAAAGCGCTGGTTGATGAGGCGGGGCGCGATGACAAGATCGTGGCTGTCACGGCCGCAATGCCGGACGGCACAGGGTTGAACCTGTTTGCCGAACGCTACCCTTCGCGCTGTTTCGACGTCGCAATTGCGGAACAGCACGGCGTGACCTTCGCGGCGGCGCTGGCGGCTGGCGGTATGAAACCGTTCTGCGCGATGTATTCGACCTTTTTGCAGCGCGGCTATGATCAGGTGGTGCATGACGTGGCCATTCAGCGCCTGCCGGTGCGTTTTGCCATCGACCGTGCAGGGCTGGTGGGTGCTGATGGCGCAACCCATGCGGGATCCTTCGATATTGCCTATCTTGCCAACCTGCCCGGCATGACCGTCATGGCCGCTGCGGATGAGGCCGAACTGATGCACATGGTGGCCACGGCGGCGGCCCATGACGATGGCCCCATTGCGTTCCGCTATCCGCGCGGCGAGGGTGTGGGCGTCGACCTGCCTGAACGAGGCGAGGTGCTTGAGATCGGCAAAGGCCGCATGATCCAAAAAGGTGCGCGCGTGGCGCTTTTGTCCTTTGGCACCCGCTTGGCCGAGGTGCAGAAGGCCGCCGAGGCCCTTTCAGCCCGCGGGATCACACCCACCATCGCCGACGCCCGTTTCGCCAAACCGCTGGACCGTGATCTGATCCTTGATCTGGCCGCTAACCACGAGGCTCTGATCACCATCGAAGAAGGTGCCGTTGGCGGATTTGGCAGCCACGTGGCACAGCTATTGGCGGATGAGGGTGTGTTCGATCACGGGCTGAAATACCGCTCGATGGTGCTGCCGGATATCTTCATCGATCAGGCCAGCCCAGCGGACATGTATGCCGTTGCGGGCATGAATGCCGAACAGATCGAAGCCAAGGTTCTGTCGGTTCTGGGCGTCACAACAATAGGCGAAAAACGCGCCTAAGCGGTTACCGGAACACGATTCGGGAATGCATGTGGTGCCTCAAGAGGGACTCGAACCCCCGACCTTGTCCTTACGAAGGACCTGCTCTACCAGCTGAGCTATTGAGGCAAGCGAGGGTTCGTTTAAACGGTCGGGGTGGTACGCGCAAGCCTACTTCTTTTTGGTTTCCTCGTGCTTTTTCCACGCGTTTGGGCAAGCTGTGCTGTTGACCGCTCGACCCCAACGCGAACATTCAGTGACAACGAATGTGAATTTATTGTAACGGCGCGGGTTAGGGATTGTTGCTTGCGTATTATTTCGATATTTCATGAAATATGATAAATCGAATAACAAACCAACTCGCTGTCCTTGGCCACCCGCAACGTATTTCGGTGTTTCGTATATTGATGCGACGCTTTCCTGACGCCGTTCCGGCGGGTGAATTGGCGACAGAGCTGAGTATCAAACCCAGCACTCTGTCGAACTATCTGAACGCATTGCAACGATCCGGGCTGGTGACGCAGAAACGGTCGGGGACTTCCCTGCTTTATTCGGTTGAAATGAAGAACGTTCAGAACATGCTGGGCTTCCTGCTGAACGATTGCTGCCGTGGCCGCCCTGATATCTGCATGCCATCCGAGCAAGGAAACGGCGCAATGACGGGCCGCAAATTCAACGTGTTGTTTATCTGCGTTGGCAACTCGGCACGTTCCATTTTTGCCGAGACCCTGCTGCGAGACATCGCTGGGAACCGGTTCAACGTCTACTCAGCTGGCACAAAATCGTTTTCCGAGCTGAATCCGATGGCCATGCAAGTGCTTGAGGACAAGGGTCATGACACCTCGGGTTTACGGTCCAAAAGCACATCTGAATTCTCGGGCCCCGACGCGCCCGAGTTGGATTTCGTTTTTACTGTCTGCAACAAGGCCGCAAACGAAGAATGCCCCGCCTGGGAAGGTCAGCCGATTAGCGGCCACTGGGGTATGATCGATCCGGTCCAGACCGAAGGCACAGACGCCGAAAAAAGCCTAGCGTTTCAGAACACTTATGGCGCGCTCAAGCGCCGGATTGAAGCCTTCACCTCTTTGCCGGTCGAAAGTCTTGACCGGATCGCATTGCAATCTGCTGTCGATGACATCGGCAGAACGCCCGTCGAGGAAGAACAATGACAACTTACGCACTGAACGGTTTGGGCCGGATGGGAAAGCTGGCCTTGAAACCATTGCTGGAAAAAGGCGCCAAGATCGCCTGGATCAATGATGCAGTGGGCGACCCCGAAATGCACGCGCATCTGCTGGAGTTTGACACCGTGCATGGCCGCTGGGATGCCAATTTCGAGCATGACGCAGAGAGTGTCACGATCAATGGCACCCGCCTGCCTTTTATTGGCACCAAGGACCTGAATGCCCTTCCACTGGACGGTGTCGATGTGGTGATCGATTGTACAGGCGTATTCAAGACTGAGGCCAAGCTGGCCCCATATTTCGAGGCTGGCGTGAAAAAGGTTGTCGTCTCGGCTCCGGTCAAGGAGGGACCGACTGCCAATATCGTCATGGGCGTCAACGATGCCACCTATGACCCGAACAAGCACCTAATCATCACTGCGGCCTCATGCACCACCAACTGCCTGGCGCCTGTGGTCAAGGTGATCCATGATAACCTGGGCATTCGACACGGATCGATGACCACAATCCACGACGTGACCAACACGCAAACCATTGTGGATCGACCGGCCAAGGACCTGCGCCGCGCACGCTCGGCGTTGAATTCTCTGATCCCGACCACCACCGGATCGGCCACCGCAATCACGCTGATCTACCCCGAACTCACGGGGCGGCTGAACGGCCATGCAGTGCGTGTGCCGTTGCTGAACGCCTCGCTGACCGATTGCGTATTCGAAGTCGAGCGGGAAACAACTGCTGAAGAGGTCAACGCCCTGTTCAAAGCCGCTGCCGAAGGGGACTTGAAAGGTATTCTGGGTTATGAAACGCGGCCTTTGGTGTCGACCGACTACACCAATGATACACGCTCTTCGATCGTGGATGCGCCTTCGACCATGGTGGTGAACGGAACGCAGGTAAAGATCTATGCCTGGTACGACAATGAAATGGGTTATGCGCACCGCCTGGTGGACGTTGCCCTTATGGTTGGGTCGGGGCTGTGACCCAACGGCCCGAGGGTCTGTCAGCCTATATCGCGGTCACAGCCGCCTATTGGGCGTTTATGCTGACCGACGGTGCGTTGCGCATGTTGGTGCTGTTGCATTTTCATTCGCTGGGCTTTTCTCCGGTGCAGCTGGCCTATCTGTTTGTTTTGTATGAGGTCGCAGGGATCGTGACCAATCTGACGGCGGGCTGGATCGCGGCGCGGTTCGGGTTGGCCTCGACGCTTTTTGCCGGTCTGGGACTTCAGGTTCTGGCCTTACTGGCGATGACGCAACTGGACCCGAATTGGACCATCGCAGCATCGGTGACCTTTGTGATGATGGTGCAAGGGGCCAGCGGCGTGGCCAAGGACCTGGCCAAGATGTCCTCGAAATCTTCTGTGAAACTGCTGGCACCCACCGAGGGGGGCGGGCTTTTTCGTTGGGTAGCGGTGCTGACCGGATCCAAGAATGCGGTGAAAGGGCTGGGCTTTCTGCTGGGTGCGGTGATGTTGGCCACCTCGGGATTCATGATGGCGATCCTGATTATGGCCGCAGTTCTGGCGCTGATATTGATTGGAGTAATACTGTTCATGCCCGCAGGTCTGCCCATGGGTCGCAAAGGGGCAAAATTCTCCGAGGTGTTCTCGAAATCCGCCAATGTGAACTGGCTTTCGGCGGCGCGTGTCTTTCTTTTTGGCGCCCGAGACGTGTGGTTCGTGGTCGGCATCCCGATCTATTTCTACGCCGTGCTGTCCGACGGCACCCAAGAAGGAAACCGCGCAGCCTTTTTCATGATCGGCTCTTTCATGGCAGTCTGGGTTATCCTTTACGGCGCTGTTCAAGCCAGCGCGCCCAAGATTCTGCGCGCCAGTGAACGCAGCGAAGCAGACCTGATCCGCTCCGCCCGCGGCTGGGCCGCAGCTTTGTTTTGCGTACCCGCCGCATTGACGATTGTGGTGCTGTTCTCTTCAGGCCCCGAAACATGGTTAACCGTCACGCTGGTTCTGGGCCTGCTGCTGTTCGGCGCGGTGTTCGCAGTCAACTCATCGCTGCATTCCTACTTGATCCTGGCCTTCACAAAATCGGAACGGGTGACGATGGATGTCGGATTTTACTACATGGCCAATGCAACGGGCCGTCTTGTAGGCACCGTCCTGTCCGGGCTGACCTATCAAATCGGAGGTCTTTCCCTGGTCCTGGGCACCGCAGCCGCGATGGTTGCACTGGCAGCGCTGGCATCGGGCAAGCTGACCGATCAAACCGCTGACGCCTATTCTTGAATGTCGTCGTACACTACCTGACCGCCCGGCCGCCTATAGCTGTGTTTCAGCAAACTTGGCGACCCCGGCAGGATTCGAACCTGCAACCTGCCCCTTAGGAGGGGGCTGCTCTATCCAGTTGAGCCACGGGGCCGCGCAAGGCTCTCTGTAACCCGGTTTTTTCAGGTTGTCATGACCTTTGCACAACAGTTGTAAATCAAGTCCCGTTCACGCTACCATCGGGCAAAACAACAGTGCAGGTGCCCTCCGTGACCACAGAAACAAAACGTCCGCTTACCCTTCGTGATGTATCCGAAGCGTCAGGGGTGTCCGAAATGACGGTCAGTCGGGTCCTGAGGAACCGGGGCGACGTGTCCGATGCTACCCGCACCCGCGTTTTGGCTGCCGCGAAAGAGTTGGGATACGTTCCTAACAAGATTGCAGGCGCGCTGGCTTCCAGCCGCGTAAATCTGGTTGCGGTGATTATCCCGTCGCTGTCCAATATGGTCTTTCCCGAGGTTCTGACCGGTATCAATCAGGTGTTGGAAGACACTGAATTGCAGCCCGTTGTCGGCGTCACCGATTACCTGCCCGAGAAAGAAGAAAAAGTCCTTTACGAGATGCTCTCGTGGCGGCCGTCGGGTGTGATCATCGCGGGACTGGAACATACCGAAGCAGCCCGCGCAATGCTGGATTCAGCCGGAATTCCGGTGGTCGAGATCATGGATACGGACGGCAAACCAGTGGACGCGATGGTCGGCATCTCACACCGCCGTGCCGGGCGTGAAATGGCTGCTGCGATCCTGAAAGCGGGTTATCAACATATCGGTTTCATGGGCACCAAGATGCCGTTGGACCACCGCGCGCGGAAACGCTTTGAAGGTTTTACCGAAGTGCTGGGCAAGAACGGGATCGAGATCGAAGATCGCGAGTTCTACTCCGGCGGCTCGGCCCTGGCCAAGGGGCGCGAGATGACGCAGGCCATGCTGGATCGTTCACCAGATCTGGATTTCCTGTATTATTCCAATGATATGATCGGTGCTGGTGGATTGCTGTACCTGCTGGAACAGGGCATCGACATACCGGGACAGATCGGTCTGGCCGGGTTCAACAATGTGGAACTGCTGCAGGGGTTACCACGCAAGCTTGCCACGATGGATGCCTGCCGTCTTGAGATCGGGCGCAAGGCGGCCGAGATTATCGCCACACAATTGGCCGATCCGAATACCGAGGTCGACACGCGTCTGACACTGACCCCCAAGATCAGCTACGGCGACACCCTGAAGCGGCGCTAAAACCGTGGCGCCGCGGCGGCTGGACAACAAAACGGCCCGCGCGTTGTTTATGGATCACCATGCGCTGGCCGAACCGCCTTCGGGCGGGGCCAAAGGTGCGGATTTATTGGATTTGATCCACCGACTGGGCTTTGTTCAGCTGGACAGTATCAATACCGTGGCGCGCGCCCATGACATGATCCTGTATTCGCGCAGGCCATCCTATCGCGCCAAAAACCTCAAACAGCTTTACGAACGTGACAAGGCGCTGTTTGAACACTGGACTCATGACGCTGCTGTCATCCCGATAGAGTTTTACCCCCATTGGCATCTGCGATTTCAACGTGATGAGGTATTGTTGAAATCCCGGTGGAAAAATTGGCGCCGGGATGGGTTTGAGCAGCAGTTTGCCTCTGTCCTGCAACATATCCGCGATCATGGCCCGGTCTCGTCCTCGGATGTGGGCAAGGACGAGAAAAAGGGCTCGGGCGGTTGGTGGGATTGGCACCCATCGAAAACGGCGCTTGAGTTCCTGTGGCGGTCGGGCGCGCTGACCGTGGTTGGCCGCAACGGATTTCAAAAGCAATACGATCTGACCGAACGGGTCATCGAGACGCATCTGTGTCCTGGCAACATGCCCTGCAACGCCGAGGAAACCGTGGATTGGTTGTGCAAAGCAGCGTTGGACCGGCTGGGATTTGCAACACCCGGAGAGCTGGCGGCATTCTGGGATACGGTCAGTGTTAGCGAGGCCAAGAACTGGTGTAATAAGGGTCTAACACAGGGCATTCTGGAGGAGATTGAAGTCACCTGTGCCGATGGAAGAATCCGCAATCTGCTCGCGCGCCCGGATTTGGCCGAGAAAAACCCGCCTTCGCCGTCCAGCCGCATTCGCGTGCTTAGCCCCTTTGACCCGATGCTGCGCGACCGCAACCGCGCGGAACGTCTGTTCGGGTTCCATTATCGGATTGAGGTCTTCGTTCCCGCCGCCAAACGGACCTATGGCTATTACGTGTTTCCGCTGCTGGAAGGGGACCGATTGATTGGCCGGATCGATATGAAAGCCCAGCGCGACAGTGGCATTCTGCAGATCAACGCGTTATGGCCAGAGCGATCCGTGCGCTGGTCCGACGCACGGACACGCAGGCTGGAGGCCGAGATGGACCGCGTCCGCCGGTTTGCTGGATTGGACGGTGTTGAATTCGCAACCGATTGGCTGAAAGACCCTAAATAGGGTCTATTCTGAATCCGTCAGCGTCAATTGGATCGGCTGCAACCCGTCAATCCCCCCTTCGATCACATCCCCAGCCTGCACTGGGCCAACACCGGCGGGTGTGCCCGTCAGGATCAGGTCACCTGGACGCAGATGGTAATATCCGGACAAATGGCTGATGATTTCGTCGATCTTCCAGATCAGTTCGCTCAGCGTGGCATCCTGACGAATGTCGCCGTTCACGCTTAGATGAATGCGTGTGTTGTCTTGCGGTGACCAGTCCGCAGCCGAGGTCAGGGGCGCAAACACTGCCCCGGCCTCAAGGTCCTTACCCAGATCCCAGGGTCGCTGTTTGTTGCGCTCTCGGATTTGCAGATCCCTACGGGTCATGTCCAGGGCACAGCCATAGGCATAGACGGCGTCCCAGGCCTGCGCACTGGTGGCGCGGAAAACGGGCTTGCCGATGGCTACAGCCAGCTCCATCTCGTAATGAAAATTCTCGGTCCCCGGAGGGTATGGCACAGACGCACCGGTCAGAACTGCGTTTGGAGCTGATTTGGTGAAATAAAAGGGGGCTTCGCGGTCGACCTCGTGCCCCATTTCGGCGGCATGAGCGGCATAGTTACGGCCCACACAGAAAATTCGCCCCACCGGATAGGCCGCATCCTGCCCCCGCATCGGAATCACAACCGGATCGGGAAGAGAAAACAAATTGTCTGGCATGGGAGCCCCCTAATCTATCAGCCAGCGCGCATCTTAATGCGGTGAACCGCGGGAACAAGTCGCCGCTTCTCGCGACATCGGCTGAATTCACTGCAATTTTACCTGCCAATCGGCAAGCCCTGGCCGACAGCTGTTCACAATCTGGTCGACGGGCTTGGAAAACGCTCAAACAGCTCTAAGTTGAAAGATGGCTGGGTGACGAGCGCTGGCAAATCGGGGTGCCGCGCGCTCTGACCGCCACTCACAGATATGGCGGGGACCCAAGCACCCGCCACGACGTCAAGACACCCCATAGGGTCCCGCATCACGCGGCATTATCGGGTGCGAATATTTCAGAGAACTATGGTCAAAGGCGTTACCCCCAATGTCTTTGGAGCAAAAAGCCGGTTACTTTTTTGATTGGCGCGTTCTCTGAATTGCGGGCCGGACCGTCGGGAACTATCCGGTGCAACCGGCCTCGGGCCAGGCATATAATCCAGTACACGTCTGGCCGCCCCGTCAGAGATAGCACCTGTCTCTGGCGGGGTTCGTATTTGGGGTGTCACGTTTCCAGTTCGCGCAATTCGTTCAGCAGGTCCAACAGGGCCTCATGCCGGTCGGGCCCAAGTTTGGTGCGCAGATCCTCGGCCAGATGGATGGTTATCTGAATATTGTCTTGGATAATCTGCTTTCCTTTGGCTGTGATGTCGACGATCTGGCGGCGCTTGTCACAAGGGTGCGCGCTCCGCAGGATCAGGCCTTTGACCTCAAGCTTTTGCAGAATGCGAGTGAGGCTGGGCAACAACAGGCAAGCACGGTCCGCAATATGAGTCGGCTCTTGCGGGCCTTCCTCGTTCAGGACACGCAGCACGCGCCATTGCTGTTCGGTCACACCAACATCCGCCAGCATCTTGCGAATGGGACCCATGACCCGTTCCCGCGCCCGCAGCAACGCAATGGGCAATGAACGTGACGTCAATGGTACATCATTGGTCATACGAAATTCTTGCCGAATTCCGCCGACACTGCAACGGGACAAAGGGTTTTTTCCGCTGTTCTTACCTATTTGGCCATAAATAGACTCTATGCGATGGGATATTTTCACAGGGTTGTCATTTTGTGATGAAGTGAAGGATCGAAAGATCGTTGACCTTCTGCCCGCGTTGTCCATCACTATCAGCAATACAAAACCAGCCCGGGGGTAACCCCCACCAAACAATGCTGAGGATAGCGATGAAATGGGATGAATTCTCAGACTGGGGCAAGAAAATATCCGAATGGGCACAGGATTATCACCTGACCGTGGGGGACAAACCGGTGCGCGCCCAGACCGAGCCCGGAGAAGTTTTCAACGCCCTGCCCGCCCATCCGCCGGAACAGGCGCAGGCGATCGAGGACATTTTCCGCGATTTCGAAGATATCGTGATGCCTGGTATCACCCATTGGCAGCACCCCCGGTTCTTTGCCTATTTCAACTCGAACGCCTCGGCCCCTTCGGTTCTAGCCGAGTTTCTGGCCAGCGCCATCGCGCCGCAATGCATGCTGTGGCAGACCTCGCCCGCCGCGACCGAGATGGAAACGCGGATGATGGACTGGCTGCGACAAGCGCTGGACCTGCCCGAAGAGTTTGCTGGTGTCATCCAGGATTCTGCTTCGTCGGCAACGCTGGCCGCTGTGCTGACTATGCGGGAAAAAGTGTTGAACTGGCAGGGCAATCGTCAGGGGTTGTTCGGTCAGAAACCGCTTCGTGTCTATTGCTCGGCCGAGGTCCATACATCGGTGGACCGCGCCATCTGGGTTGCGGGGATTGGGCAGGATAATCTGGTACGTGTTCCGATCAAGGGAGATTGGCGCGGGATGGATCCTGCGGCACTGGATAGGGCAATTCAGGCCGATTTAGACTCTGGTTTTCAGCCCGCCGGTGTCATTATGTGTGTTGGTGGCACCGGAACTGGGGCCACCGATCCGATCGACGAATGCTTGAAGGTGGCGCAGAAATACGGGCTTTATACGCATGTGGATGCGGCCTGGGCCGGGTCGGCGATGATCTGCCCGGAATATCGCCACTATTGGCCCGGCGTGGATCAGGCCGATAGCATCGTCTTCAACCCGCATAAATGGCTTGGTGTGCAATTCGATTGCTGTGCGCATTTCCTGAAAAACCCGGATGACCTGGTGCAGACGTTGGCGATTAGCCCGGAATTCCTGAAGACGCATGGTAAGGACGGGATCATCAACTACTCGGAATGGTCGGTGCCTCTGGGCCGTCGGTTCCGTGCGCTGAAACTGTGGTTCGTTATACGCGCCTATGGGCTTGAGGGGTTGCGTGAACGGCTGCGCAATCATGTGAACTGGTCCGTCGACCTGCATGACAAGTTGGCGGCCGAGCCGGATTTCCAGATCACCACGCAACCGATGTGGTCGTTGTGGACCTTCCGCTATGCGCCTGAAGGGCACCCCGATCTGGACGCGCTGAACCTGCGGCTGGTTGATGCCATCAACGATGATGGCCGCATTTACCTGACCCAAACCCGTGTTGACGGTGATATGACGATCCGTTTTCAGGCGGGTCAGTTCGAAACCACTGAAGATGACGTGCGAATGGCCTATGATGTCATCACCGAAATCGCACGCTCACTAACCTAAGGGTTCCACCATGTCCGCACCAAAAAATACTTTCAAACAGGCTCTGATCAACGGAGATCGCCAAATCGGTTGTTGGAGCAGTTTTGCCGAACCCATCGCAACCGAGATCATGGGCACCGCCGGATTCGACTGGCTGGTGATCGACGGTGAACATGCGCCGAATGACATCCGTTCGATACGCGATCAGCTTATGGCGCTGGCCGCCAGCCCCTCGCATCCGGTGGTACGCGTGCCCGTTGGGGAAACGGCGAAGATCAAGATGGTGCTGGATGTGGGGGCGCAAACCATTCTGGTACCGATTGTAGAAAGCGCCGAACAGGCACAGGAATTGGTCCGCGCCTGTCGTTATCCGCCCATGGGCCTACGCGGTGTCGGTGCAGGGGCCGCACGGGCGACTGGCTATGGGTCCGTCACGGATTACATTCAAACGGCAGATGCGCAGATTTGCCTGCTGGTTCAGGTGGAAAACCGCGCCGGGATGGCAGCACTGGACGATATTCTGACGGTTGACGGTATTGATGGTGTGTTCATCGGCCCGGCGGACCTGTCCACCGACATGGGCTATCAAGGCAATAGCGCCGCGCCCGAGGTGCAGGCCACCATCGCCGACGCCATCACCCGTATCAAAGCCGCCGGCAAGGCACCTGGCATTCTGGGCACCAATGATCAGGCAAATCAGACCTATATGGATATGGGCGCGCAGTTTCTGGCAGTGGGAATCGATGTGATGCTATTGGCGCAGGCGGCGCGGGCCTTAGCGGCCAAGTGGAGAGCGAAGTGACGCCTTAGCCCTGCATCCCTGCCGCGGCCTGCGCGTAACCACCCGAAGCTCCATCGACGAAATGCACATGATCATCGCGCGTGGCCGAGGGCACGAAACAGGTCATCATAGCCTCATCCTGCACGTGCAGACCATAGCGAACCTTGCCCTGCCCGCGCGCTTGTTCCAGCATCACGCGGATCTGCGATAAGGTGGCCGGATCGCAATCCAGCGTCATTTTCAACCCATCATCGAATTTGCGGAAATCGGCATTGCGACTGACCATGTGTTTGTAATGCTCGGGGTCGAACTGACCCAATCGCTTTCCGGTCTTGAACAGCAGCGCAATCAGCAGGTTTTGCCCCAAAAGTTTGAGTTTCTGCGCAAACAGGTTGCGCCCGGCCCGTGACACACGCGCATCAAGCGCGACATCGGGGGGTGGCCAACTGATTGGTGGGCCGTTTTCTGGCACGGGGTGGCCTGCGCGCTCTAACCGATCGGCCGCGGATAGGACGGATTGAGACAGATCGGCAAAATCGCTTTCGGTGGCTTTGGAAGTCGGCTGCACCACGACCGAGACGATCATTCCATGCCGCGCCCTGCTATTGGACCAGCGACAGGACAGGCCGGTAAGGTCGGGCTGCGCGCCGGGGTCGGCGGGCGGCACTTCGAACTGGCCTTCTTTCATCTGCGCCTCAGCCCAGGCCAGCCCGCCCCCCGAGAACATGGCGTAATCCACCCCGTCTGACGGCGCATAGCGTGCCACACGGAGGTCTTTGCCCGCCATGCGGATTTCGGACACAGGCACCAAGGCCCCGCGCAGAGTAATCCCAAACTCCTCGTCCGCCCAGCGCCGAAGCTGGGCCAGGACCGTTCGGCCCGTGTCAACCGCGCTGGCGGGTATGGCAAATCCGGCCCCGTCGCCACCGAAGACATAGGGAAACTCCTGCCCCTTCAACCCGTTGATCATGCCCGAGATCACAGCCGCGCCGACCATATTGACGGTTTTATAACGCCCTTTGGCAATCTCACCGGTGGAATCAACGATATCGGCCACGCCCAGCGCCCAATCATCCGGCACAGCGGTAAACCGCGCAGGCTGAGCCAGTCGAGTAAAGTCCCGCTGCAGGGGAAGGCTGTCATAAAAGGCGGCCTGGGCGTCTTTCATCTGCACCTCGGGGTGATGGGTAAATAGTTAGATAGACCGAATGTGAACGCTGTCCGGTGAAAACAGTATAGCACACGCGCTTGTGTGGCGCATCGTGACGTGCGAAGCATTTCCGCGCAGGCGGGGGTAGAAGGGACGAAAAATGAAGGCAGGTCTGGTAGTCTTGTGCCTGGGCTATGTGCTCAGCCAGTTCTTTCGCGCCTTTCTGGCGGTTCTCAGCGTTGATCTGGGCCGCGATATCGGCGCCACACCCGAGGATCTGGCCTTTGCCTCGGGTCTTTGGTTTCTGATCTTTGCCGCGATGCAATTGCCGGTGGGATGGGCTCTGGACCAGGTCGGGCCGCGCCTGACCTCGGCCGTTCTTTTGCTGGTCGGCGGCGCAGGTGGCGCAGCCCTGTTTGCCGTGGCCCACACGCCGTTTCACATCGCCATCGCCATGGGATTGATCGGGGTCGGATGCTCGCCTGTTTTGATGGCATCTTATTATATCTTCGCGCGGGAATACCCGCCCGCCCGCTTTGCGACATTGGCCGCCGTGATGTTGGGGGTTGGATCGGTCGGCAATCTGGTGGCCTCATACCCCACTGCGCTGGCGGTCGAACTGGTTGGATGGCGCGCAACGATGTGGGTGTTGGCGCTGTTTTCGGGGGCTATCGCACTGGGTATCTGGTTCACCGTGCATGACCCAAAACGGGTCGAGATCGAACACAGGGGGTCCGTGCTGGATCTGCTGAAGGAACCCGCGCTTTGGGCGATCCTGCCTTTGATGCTGGTCGCCTATGCACCCTCGGGCGCCACACGAGGGTTGTGGGCCGGACCGTACCTAAGCGATATATTCAACCTAAACACCACTCAGATCGGGACGGCGACTCTGATCATGGGCGCGGCGATGATTGCAGGCACCTTTGCCTACGGGCCGCTTGACCGGATGCTAGGCACGCGGAAATGGGTGATTTTCGGCGGCAATGCGTTGGGCACCGTGGCGCTGGTGCTGTTGTGTCTGTGGATCAACAACGCCGTCTGGGTATCAGTGGTTCTGATGGCGGTGATTGGGTTCATGGGGGCCAGCTTTCCGGTGATCATGGCGCATGGCCGCGCTTTCGTTGCACCGCATCTGGTTGGGCGCGGCATGACCTTGCTGAACCTCTTTGGCATCGGAGGTGTGGGGCTGGCCCAATTTATCACCGGACGCATTCACGCGGCCACGGTGGACATAAGCCCGACCGCACCCTACACAGCGATATTCGGCTTTTTCGCAGTCGCGCTTGCCATCGGGTGCGTGATTTATCTATTCAGCCGCGACAGCATAGACTGATCCCGCCTCGGATCATCGGGTATGGAGAGCTCAATGCAGGATATCGAAGTTCTGGCGCCGAACCTGAAACATAGTCTTTCGGGAGTGACCACAACTGTTATCCGGCTGCTGCCCATCCAGTTAAAGCTGATCAACATCCGCGCCACGGGCCCAGGGTTGCCAGATAATATTCCGCATATTCCCCTTTGGAAGACTCTGTTTTTGCCCAATCGTGCGCCCATCGTCTGGCATGCGCGTCGCAACACCGAAATGCTGATGGGGCTGTTCCTAAGGTCCGTATTCCGCCGCAACTATAAAATGCTGTTCACGTCGGCCGCACAGCGCGATCATTCGGGATTTACCAAAAAACTGATCTCGAAAATGGATGCGTTGATTGCCACCACACCACAGGCGGCCTCATTCCTGCAACACCCGTCGAAGGTGATCATGCATGGCGTTGATACGCAGATCTTCCACCCGGCCGAGGATAAGGAAGCACTGCGCGCCAAGCTTGGATTGCCAACCGGGACGTTGATAGGGTGCTTCGGGCGTATTCGACCCCAAAAAGGCGTCGATCTGTTGGTCGATGCAGCGATCAAGGTGCTGCCATCCTTTCCCGATGCCAAAATTGTCTTTACCGGCAATGCCACGAAAGAATTCGAAGCCTTCCAGCATGAACAGGAAACCAAGCTGAAACAGGCCGGGCTGGCCGACCGTGTCCGGTTTCTGGGCGAACGCCCGTGGGAGGAGATCGTCGAAACCTATCGCGCGCTGGATTTGTTCGTCGCCCCTGCCCGCCATGAAGGGTTCGGCCTGACCCCGCTTGAAGCGATGGCATCAGGCGTTCCGGCCATCGCCTGCCATGGCGTTGGCGCCTTTAGTGCGCAGATTCAGGACGGAGTAACCGGTCGTTTGGTGAAAAAAGACAACGTTGATGCGCTGGCCGAGGCTTTGCACGACATGCTGAGCGACCCAGGCAAAATGGCCGCCGCCGGAACCGCCGCCCGCCAGCATATCGAACAGAATTTTCGAATCGAAGGCGAGGCAGAAGAGATCGTCAAGGTATACCGATCCCTGTTAGCGCAAGACTGAGGCCGGAAACGCCTCAAATCGCCGTCATCCTCGGAATAATGGCGCGATTCCTCTTTTTTCTTTGCTGCAACGCGGCTATGAACGCGCGTCCTTAACTTTGGAGACATGAAATGGGCTATCGCGTCGTAGTCGTCGGCGCCACGGGTAACGTGGGCCGCGAAATGCTGAACATCCTGGCGGAACGCCAGTTCCCTGTCGATGAACTTGCTGCCCTGGCAAGCCGTCGTTCGCTGGGGACTGAGGTGACTTTTGGCGACAAGACCCTCACGACCAAAGACCTGGACACATTCGATTTCACCGGCTGGGACATGGCATTGTTTGCCGTGGGGTCCGAGGCCACCAAGGTTTACGCCCCCAAGGCGGCCGCGGCTGGCTGCGTGGTGATCGATAACTCGTCGCTCTATCGCTATGACCCGGAGATTCCGCTGATCGTGCCGGAATGTAATCCGCAGGCGATTCACGACTATAAGAACAAGAACATCATCGCCAACCCCAACTGCTCGACGGCGCAGATGGTTGTCGCGCTGAAGCCGCTGCATGATCGCGCCAAGATCAAGCGCGTTGTCGTGTCGACTTATCAGTCGGTTTCGGGTGCTGGCAAAGAGGGGATGGATGAGCTGTGGGATCAGACCAAGGCCATCTACAACCCCACCACCGAGGTTGAACCGAAGAAGTTCCAGAAACAGATCGCCTTCAACGTCATTCCTCAGATCGACGTCTTCATGGAAGACGGCTCGACCAAGGAAGAGTGGAAGATGGTTGTCGAAACCAAAAAGATCGTCGATCCGTCGATCAAGGTTACTGCTACCTGCGTTCGTGTTCCGGTGTTCGTCGGCCATTCCGAGGCGGTGAACATCGAATTCGAAGAATTCCTGGACGAAGACGAAGCCCGCGACATCCTGCGCGAGGCACCGGGCATCATGGTGATCGACAAGCGCGAACCCGGCGGCTACGTCTCGCCGATCGAATGCGCAGGCGATTTTGCCACCTTCATCAGCCGCATCCGCCAGGATTCGACGATCGAAAACGGCCTGAACCTGTGGTGCGTGTCCGACAACCTGCGCAAGGGCGCGGCGCTCAACGCTGTGCAGATTGCCGAACTGCTGGGTCGTGAAGTCCTGAAAAAGGGCTGATAAACATATCGAATGTGCCATGTTGGATGACGTGGCACATTCCACCTCTGCCTGTTGACAAAGACAGGCTGGCTTGTCACCAAAATGACGCGCTTTGACAGCGGGACATGTGACACAGCAAACCACATGCATTGCCCCGAACAAAGCGACAGAGGCAGAGCATGCGAGTTTTGACCAGGCACAGGATTGTACGAAACCTGATCATAGGCTGCGCAAGTATGCTGATGGGTCTGGTCATTATTGGCTTTACAGGCCCCGTCATTGCAGCTGGGGATTCGTTCGCCCTGCTTCGCCCGCTGGCCGGCGTTCTGCTTTTACCATGCGCCGTGATTTTGCTGTGCATGCGCGCGCGTTACGTCGCTTTGAGCGCGATAGCCGTCGCCGTCCTCGCGATTGGGTCAATCGCAACCAGCTATGCAGCGCCCTCAGGTGATTGCAACGGTGCTTGCCTGACGTTGTATCAAAAGAACCTCATGAGCCAGGCCTGGCCACGCTATCCCTTGGCCGATGACATAATAGAATCCAACGCCGAGATCGTGACCTTGCAGGAAGTGTCCAGTCACAATCGCAAGTTCATGAGAAACATGTTCGAACATTACCCGGCAAAATCGATCTGTGAATTTCGCCCCGAACAAAACGTCGCCATCTTGACCACATTGCCAATTGTCGAAGGTTCCGAGTTTTGCCTGGAAGGGTATGGGCTTGTCGGGGTGCAGGTTAAAACCCCCGGCGGCGGTCTGGTTTGGGTTGTATCCGTACACCTGAACTGGCCGTTTCCTTACGACCAATCCAAACAAAGCCAAGTGATTGCTGATCGCATTAAGGAACTCGACGGGCCGGTTCTGATTGCCGGAGATTTCAATATGGTGCCCTGGGGCCAAAGCGTTCAGCGGATCGCGGCGGCAGCAGACAATCAAAGCTTTGGAACTATCTTGAACACTCATAACCTTGGCAGCTGGCAGATACCCTTGCCAATCGACAACCTGTTGTTCCCGAAAGGAACAACGGGAACGGTTGAGTTGCGCCCCTTTATGGGCTCCGACCACCTTGGAAAGCTCGCCCGAATTCGATTTGAATAATCTGCCCGACCGTTGCGCCGGGCTGCATAGATCAAAACCTGCGGCGCAAAACCTATTGGCTTAGGTCTGTCCTTCGACCAGCGCCTTTAGATTGCTCAGTCCCTGTTCGTAATCGCCGCCGACCCACTTATCCATCATCAACCCCATCCAGCGTGCCATCGGGTTCATCCCAAGATCGGATTCAAGCCCCCAAGTTACCTGAGTCTGATCGCCTTCGGGCGCCAGCTCAAACGACGCCGATGCCGTGCCCATCGGACCAAAATCCAGCGCGGTTCTGACGGTCTGATCCGGAACACTTTCGATGATTTCCTGAGTGCCGCTGCCGACTTGTGGATGCTCGGAACTCCAGCTCAGGGTATTGCCCACCCCAGCTTCGGGTCCGCTATAGGACAGTTGCGTTTCCGGGTCCCGCGCCAGCCAGGGAGACCATTTCTCGGTCTCTTGCATGGAATTCACATAAGGAAAGATGGCGCTGGCCGGGGCATCGATGGTGATGCTGCGCGACACGATCGCCTTGCCGGGCAGCAGGTATGAGACACCGATCAATAGCAAAACAAGACAGATTAGAAAAAGGAAAATACGTTTGATGACTCGCATATCGCGCCTCTAACCCAAACCTGGATCAGGCCACTATACCAAAAAAGGGCGCAGAATCAGAGACCTGATCCTCCGCCCACTATTTGCGCAACATTTCAGCGCCGCTTAGACGACGACGAATTTCTTTTCCTGCGGATCATAGCTTTGCAGCCCGCCTTCGCCGATATCGGTCCACAACCCATGCAGGCTGAGCGAACCATCCTGCACCGCAGAGGACACGAAGGGAAAGGTCATCAGGTTCTCAAGCGAGGCCACAACCGCCTGCCGCTCAAACTGACGCGCCTGTTCAACGCTGTCCTCGACATCGGCGACCAGGTCGTATTTCGGTTTGAGGATATCCATCCAGCGGCCCACAAAGCTTTCTTTGGCTTCCAGTTGCGGGGCCTGCCCCTTGCACATGTCGATACAGCCCTGCACACCACCACATTGCGAATGGCCCAGCACGATCAGATGCGCCACTTTCAGAGCGGTGACCGCATATTCAATCGCCGCACTGGTGCCGTGATGATCACCATCCGGTGCATAGGGCGGCACCAGGTTGGCAATGTTGCGGTGAATAAAGAACTCACCCTGATCGGCCCCGAAGATCGAAGTGACATGGACGCGGCTGTCACAACATGAAATCACCATCGCCCGTGGACGTTGTCCTTCAGTGGCCAGACGGCGATACCAGACTTGATTTTCAGAATATGTGGTGGCTTTCCAGCCGTGATACCGCTTGACCAAATAGTTCGGCAAAGGTTTGGCGTGATCCATTTGAAAGTCCCTGATTTGTTCGCTGGGGGCTGCTCTACCCCGAATTCGCAGAAAATTCGAGCGATTATCCCCCGCGAATGCAAGGTTTTGCAAAGGAATTCGCGGTCAAAGTCGGTCCATGCCGTGGGGGCACAAAATATTGGGGTGAATGTGGTGGATAAGATACTCACGCTTGAACACAAGGAAACCGTTCGTCTGGATCAGGACCGGCTGAATGGATTGTACCGGCAATTGGGCGACAAGAACGCATTGGACGTTTTGTGCCGTACGGTCGAGGAACTGGCCGTGCGCCTGTCGAACTGCGAACGGTTCTGGCGGCAACGCGATTGGGCCGGGTTGCGCAAATGCGCGCGGTCGCTGGTGGCGATCGCCGAACAGATCGGCATGGTCGCATTGGCCCGCGTCGCCGGAGATGTGGCGCAGTCCGTGGATGCAGGGGATGCCGTTGCCACCGGCGCCACCCTGTCGCGGCTGATCCGGGTCGGTGAAAACTCGTTGACGGTGATCTGGGATCAGCAGGACCTTTCGGTCTGACGGGGCTTGCGGACGGGCCGTGGGCGGCTAGGCTGGGCGCAAATCGAACAAGCCGAGATTTCCATGACCCTGTCCTTCGCTTCCTCTTCTGATCCATCGCTTCCGCTGCATGTCATCGCACAACCCGATCTGGAAGGTTGGCTGAGCGATCAGCCAGACCATATTCCAAACTGGGTCAGGGCCAGCGGGTTCACCGGCGCGCTGGGTCAAGCATTGCTGATTCCCGGACCGGAAGGCAAACCCGAATTTGCGCTGGGGGGATATGGCAAAGCAACAGGCCGGGTGCGCAAGCGCTTTCCGCTGGCCGCCGTGGCCGAAACCCTGCCAGAAGGCACCTATCACATTGCTTCTGGCGTCCCATCCGAGGTGTTAGCGACCGAATGTCTGGGCTGGTTGCTGACCGGCTATGCGTTCAACCGCTATGCCAAGCAATCTCCGGCCAACGCCCGGCTGATCGCGCCCGAGGGCGTCGACGCCACGTTGATCGAAGTTTTGGCCCAAGCCGAGGCCCTGACCCGCGATTTGGTCAACACGCCCACCGCAGATATGGGTCCGGATCAATTGCAAGCTGCGGCAGAGGCGCTGGCGCAGGAATTCGAGGCGTCGTGCGACGTGATCCGCGGCGCGGCGCTGTTGGATCAGAACTTTCCGATGATCCACGCCGTTGGCCGGGCATCCGCGCAGGACCCCCGGCTGATCGAGATAAACTGGGGCAGTGTCGGTCCCAAGCTGACATTGGTCGGCAAAGGTGTGTGTTTTGATACCGGTGGGTTGAACCTGAAACCCGGCAACTCGATGGGCTTGATGAAGAAGGACATGGGAGGATCGGCCAATGTGCTGGGCCTGGCCCGGATGATCATGGCGTTGAACCTTCCGCTGCAACTGCGGGTGTTGATCCCAGCGGTTGAAAATTCGGTGGCCGGAGACGCCTTTCGCCCCGGCGATATCCTGACCTCGCGCAAGGGCTTGACGGTTGAGATCAACAATACCGACGCTGAGGGGCGGCTGGTACTGGCCGATGCGCTGACGCTGGCAGATGAGGGGGAGCCGGATCTGGTAATCTCGATGGCCACGCTGACGGGTGCCGCGCGGGTGGCCGTTGGCCCCGATCTTGCGCCGTTTTACACCGATGACGACAGTGCTGCCGATGCTTTGGCACAAGCAGGCAGGCAGGCCGCTGATCCGGTTTGGCGGATGCCGTTCCATGAACCCTATGAGGCAATGATCGAACCCGGCATCGCCGATCTGGACAATGCGCCTCCGGGTGGGTTTGCAGGCTCGATCACCGCCGCGCTGTTCCTGCGTCGGTTTGTGGGCAATAGTCGTTACATGCATTTCGACATCTACTCGTGGCAGCCCAGCAAGGTCCCGGGTCGCAGCAAAGGCGGCCTCGGTCAAGGCCCCCGCGCCATATTGACCGCCCTACCCGAGATTCTGGGCTTATGACCCAACAGCGCATCATAACCCCCGTCGCTGACCTGTTGCGCCGCCCGGATGGTCCGCGGGACCGGCAGCTTTTATTCGGTGACACCGTCACCGTCCTTGAAACGCAACAGGGTTGGGGCCGGATCACCGCCGACAAGGACGGTTACCCGGGCTGGGTAAACCTGGATCATTTGGGGGCACCGGTGCCCGATACGCATTGGGTCACGGCGCCTGCGACCCACGCCTATGCGCAGCCGGATATGAAAAGCCCCGACCGGGTCTCGTTAAGTTTCGGCAGCAGGGTTCAGGTTCTTTCGGAAAATGGCCGGTTTCTGGAAACTGAGCTGGGATTCATCCCCGCCGTTCATGCCAAGCGCAACGCCATCCACCTGACCGATCCGGTTTCCGTGGCCGAACTGTTTCTGGGCACACCCTATCTTTGGGGCGGCAACAGCCGGTTCGGATTGGATTGCTCGGGTCTGGTGCAGGCTGGGCTATTGGCCTGCGGCACGCCTTGTCCCGGCGATAGCGGCGATCAAGAGCGTGAATTGGGCGAGGCCCTGCCCGCTGGGACGGAACCGAAACGCGGCGATCTGCTGTTTTGGAAGGGTCACGTCGCCTGGGTCTATGGCGACAACATGCTGCTGCATGCCAATGCCTATCACATGGATGTGACGTTCGAGCCGATGGATCAGGCTATCACGCGTATTCTGGAACAGGGTGATGGGCCAGTGACCGCCCACAAACGGCTCTAATCAAGGTCGACCGAGCGAATCAGCTTGCGTTCCAACACCCTTAGAACCGTGCGCAAATCCTGGCCGCGTTTCAGGATGCGGCCATCCATGCCAACCACCGAATACATCCCCTGCCTTTGCCGCAGACGTGGATGTTTCTCGACCCGGTAAATCGGATGTTCTGCCGTTCGCCGAAAGATGGAAAACACCGCCATGTCGCGCAGGTTGGAAATTCCGTAATCGCGCCATTCTCCGGCGGCGACCATCCTGCCATAGACGGATAGAATATGGGACATCTCGTGCCGGTTAAACGCGACGGGCATCTGGGCCGAGTTTGCAGAAAACCGGCTGGGAGGCTGCATGTTCATACCCCAAGCCTTGCCGGAAATTGCGTTTGAATCAAGCCCAAGCACAACAGGATGTGATTTTTTGGTTCGCCCTGTGCTAGCGCCGCCCGACCTGACGGCAGATCAGAATCACCGGCAACAGCCCCACCGCAAGGATCACCAGCGAGGGCACGGCGGCACCCTCCAACCGCTCATCCGAAGCCAGCCGATACGCCTGTACCGCCAGCGTATCAAAATTGAAGGGCCGCATGATCAAGGTGGCGGGAAGCTCTTTCATCACGTCGACAAAGACGATCAGCAGCGCCGTCAGCAGCGAGGGCGTCAGGATTGGCAAATGCACCCGTCTCAGCGTTCCCAACGGGGTCTGGCCCAGCGACCGTGCAGCGGCGTCCATGTTGACATGCACCGTGCTTTGCCCACCCTCATAAGCGCTGAGCGCAGCGGCCAGAAAACGCACCATATAGGCCGCGATCAGCAACCAGATTGACCCGGTAACCAGCAGGCCGGTCGAGATATCGAAAGTTTCGCGCATCCAAGCATCCAATGCGTTGTCGAAACTGGCAAAAGGCACCAAAAGGCCCACCGCGATTACACCGCCCGGCACTGCATACCCCAGCCGCGCGACATAACCTGACGTGGCGGACCCTTTGCCCGGGCGCAACCGCTGATAGAACCCTATGCAAATCGCCGCAAAAACGGTGACGACGGCGGCCGTACCTGCCAGCGTTAACGAGTTCTGGATAAACCCGATATAGCGCCGCGACAGCAGGTTCTGTTCCGATTCAAGACCCATCTGCACGAGAATGAACACCGGCAGCAAAAAACCCAATAGCACCGGAATGGCACACAGCGTGAACCCCGCAACTGCAAACCAACCTTTAATCTGCTGTGCTGGCAGTGGGGCGTGGCTTTTACCTGCCTGGTAATATTTTGCCTTGCCCCGCCGAGTGCGTTCGATCACTGCCAGCAGCAACGCGAAACCCAGCAGACACATGGCCAATTGCGCGGCGGCAGCGCGGTCTCCGATCGAAAACCAGCTGGTATAGATACCGGTGGCAAAGGTCTGGACACCGAAATAGGCCACGGTACCAAAATCGGCGATGGTCTCCATGATCGCCAGCAGGACCCCGCCGGCAATTGCCGGGCGCGCCATTGGCAAGGACACATGCCAGAACGCCAGCCAAGGGCTTTTTCCCAACGCCCGCGCGGCCAGAAAAGCAGTCGAGCTTTGCTGTAGAAAGGCGGCGCGGGCCAACAAATAGACATAAGGATACAGAACCAGGATCAGCATCACCGCCGCGCCCCCGGTCGAGCGAATCTCGGGGAACCAATAGTCGCGCGGGCCCCAGCCGGTCACCTCGCGCAGGGTGGTTTGAACGATGCCGGGGTGATCCAGAATGAACGTATAGGCATAGGCCAGAACATAGGCCGGAAAGGCCAGTGGCAAGACCAGTGCGATCTCAAGAAAGCGGACGCCCGGAAAGCGGGTCATCGTCACCAGCCAGGCCGCGCCCACACCGATGGACAAGGTGCCGATGGCGACCAGAACCACCAAAATCAACGTTGTCAGCGCATAGCCGGGCAGAACCGTATCCAGCAGGTGTGAGATCGTTTCCGTCCCACCCGTCACCGCTGCCAGCACAACAGCCATCATCGGAAGCAGACAGGCCGCAGCCACCAGATAGGCCACCACGGCCACCAGCCGGGTGCCAAACACGCCCCGATTGCGCGTTCCGTGTTCTGAGTATTCGATTTCGGCCATGTTTCCGGTGTTACAGGCAAAGAGGCGCAGGTTTCGCCTTTAATCGACTAAAATGCTAAGAAACACCAGTAGGCAGAGGAACAATTCTACGGCACAAACTGCCGCAGAACCCTTTGTTGGACTATTCGTAAACGCGTTGATCCTCGATCACCAACCCGTCCTTGGGCAGCGACCCGGGGGCCACAACCTCAATCGCGCCTTTCAGTTTCAGCACCTCAATTACGGATTTGGCATAGGTCACGTCATCGTCGCGTGGACTTTCGATCTGAACGGTCATCGTGTCCATTTCCCCCTGTCGCGCGGCGATGACACGGGCTTTGACGATCTCTGAATGTTTGTCGACCAGCGCGGCCACCTGTTCAGGACGCACGAACATGCCTTTGATCTTGGTGGTCTGATCGGCCCGTCCCATCCAACCCTTGATACGCAGGTTGGTGCGGCCACAAGGCGATTGTCCGGGCATGATCGCGGACATATCACCGGTGGCAAACCGGATCAGCGGATAATCTGGGTTTAGCGAGGTCACCACGACCTCACCCACCTCACCCGTTGCAACCGGGGTGCCTGTGCCGGGCGTGACGATTTCGACAATCACATGCTCGTCGATGATCATTCCCTCCATCGCGTGGCTTTCATAGGCGATATTGCCCAGATCGGCGGTGGCATAACATTGCAGACAGGAAATACCCCGGTCGGCATAATCCTGACGCAGCGATGGGAACAGCGCGCCACCACCCACCACGGCAGAAGAAAAGTTCAGCTCCACGCCCATCTCATCCGCTTTGTCCAGAATGACCTTCAGGTAATCCGGAGTACCCGCATAAGACGTACACCCCACATCACGCGCCGCAGTGACCTGCAACTCGGTCTGGCCGGTACCGGCGGGCAGCACAGCGGCCCCAACAGCCCGCGCACCACTTTCAAAAATCATCCCAGCCGGGGTCAGGTGATAGCCAAAACAGTTATGGACGATATCTCCGGGTCCTACGCCTGCCGCATGCAGGAACCGGCCCATGCGCCACCAATCGGGATCAGTGCTGCCGGGCTCATAAATCGGGCCCGGGGACTGAAAAACATGGTGAAAATGCCGCGCCGGTGTGACCGTGAACCCGCCAAACGGCGGCCGCGCCGCCTGTGCCTGCGCCAGTTCAGATTTGCGCAGCACTGGCAGTTTCACCAGATCCTCGGCCGAGGCAACAGCACTGCAATCAACCCCTGCAAGATGCGCCGCAAAACCGGGCGCGGACAACGCCCGCTGAATTTGAACACGCAGCGCCTGAGCCTGATCGGCAGCGCGCTCGTCGGCTGAACGGGTCTCGAGCGCGTCGTAGTAGTTCTTCATGACCAGATCCTCCATCCGCTTACAGCCACCTTTTGCGGCGGCGGTATGAGCGCACGTCACGGAAGCTTTTGCGCCCCTCGTCGGACATGCCCAGATAAAACTCTTTCACATCCGGGTTTTCGCGTAGATCGGCCGCCGGGCCGTCCATCACAACACGCCCCGATTCCAGAATGTATCCGTAATGTGCAAACCGCAGCGCCACATTGGTGTTCTGTTCGGCCAGCAGGAAGGACACGCCCTCTTTCTCGTTCAAATCCTTGACGATGCCGAAAATCTCTTCGACCAGCTGCGGCGCAAGACCCATCGATGGCTCATCCAGCAGGATCGTTTCTGGGCGCGACATCAAAGCCCGACCCATCGCCACCATCTGCTGTTCCCCGCCCGAGGTATAGCCCGCCTGCGACCGGCGCCGTTCGGCGAGACGCGGGAAATAGGAATACACAAGTTCAAGATCCTGCTGGATCGCCGCGTTGCCATCCTTGCGAGTATAGGCCCCGGTCAGCAGATTTTCCTCGACCGTCAGGTGTTCAAAGCAATGGCGGCCTTCCATCACCTGAATGACGCCCTTTTCCACCAGATCGGCCGGATCGCTTTCATGCACGCTGGTGCCGCGATAGGTGATCGTACCCTTGGTGACCTCGCCCCGTTCGGACTGCAGCAGGTTCGACACCGCCTTGAGCGTCGTGGTCTTGCCCGCCCCGTTGCCGCCCAGCAAGGCGGTGATCCCACCCTTGGGCACGGTCAGGCTGACGCCCTTCAGCACAAGAATGACGTGGTTGTAGATCACCTCGATATTGTTGACCTCCAACAGGGTTTCGGCCTGTACATCGGTGGTTTGTGCCGCATCCAGCATCGTCAACTCCCGTAGATTTCGTTGATCTTGCGCTCCACCTCAGCCGCGGTCAGCCACGGGATGGGTTGAGAGCTTGTCATGTTCTTCCCCGCCTCGAACAAGGCCCCGGTGATACATTTGTCAAAAAGGGGTTCGGGGTTCTTGCAATTGAGCGCGGGCAGTTCAGGCGCAACCAATGCCTTAAAGGTCCAAGAGGGGTTCTGTTTCACAACGCGAAGGGTTCGGTCGATCGACTCGCGAAATCCCTGATCGGTGACCAGTTGGAAATTCCGGCCTGCCAACGCGAGGATACCGGGTCCTGGGTCCTTTTCCGCGACAACCAGGTCACCGTTCACCAGCAAAGTTACCCGAACGTCAAATTGTTGGCCTGTGCGCTGCGTAGCTGTTTGCTGACCTTTAGCCAGGCCTTCCAGAAACACATGCTGGCGCACACCTGCATCCGCGTATAGGCCCCCATTGATCTTGCGAGGCGGGAACAGAACCGGAATGGCCGAGCTGGCCAGAACCGCCTCGGACACGCAATCCTCTTTTGTCGCGAAATCATCTGGGGTGGTGGCCAGATACTGACCGATATCCATGATGTCGAACCGCCCGGTTTTCAGATTGACCGCGCCGACCACCACGCTGTTGACCTCTTGCCCGGATTGGCCCGGATCGGCCCGCTCGGCGATACGATCCAGCAGAGGTTCGTCAATTTCACTTTCGACCAGCCGTTTCAGTTTTTTGGTGCTGAAGACAGAGCTGGCCAAAGGAATCGGTGGCACGATTTGCAGCGACAGCACATCGTTCAAATTGATCCTGGTATTGGATTTCAGGCGCGCGTCAAACGCCGATCCCGCAAATGCCAGAGGGGTAATCAAAGCCCCGGCGCTGGCCCCGGTCACGACGTTGAAGTCTGGCCTGCCGTTTTCTGTCCAGCCGGTCAGAACGCCTGATGAGAAGGCACCATATTGCCCACCGGTGGTCATAGCCAGAATTTCGACGGGAATGCCCCGCCCATCGCGGTCAAGGTTTGCACGTTGCGCGGCCTGACCTTCGAACACCCGGGCAAACAGATCCGCAGTCGCATCCACATTCGGCGCTGAGCTGCGCCCGACAACGGATTTCGCCGGAACAAAATCTCGGACAAGCCCGGTGCAGGTCGGCCCGTCGATCTCGGGCGCGCTGCACGCAGCAAGCCCAAGTACCGCACTCAGCACTATCCCTGTTCTTATCCGGAGAAACTCCAGCATCACCGCGTGTCCTTGTTTGGGGGTTGGGGCGGCAGATCACCGCCGCCCCTGTTTTTGTTGCGCTTTAGTTGCAGCGCCCCTCGAGGTTGTTTTCCGACGCGTAAGCTGCGGAATCCTCGTCGATAAGCGCACCGATCACGTCACCATCTGTTGGTTTGAAGTCAGAAATCAGCGACCAGGTCTTGTTCGCCGCGTCCCACTGCGTCACACCAACCAGAGCGTCGCCGCCGTGGTTTTTGCACGAGACCGAGAAGGTCGGACCAAAGTTCGGCAGGCCCAGCTCAGCCATTTTCTCTTCGGTCATTTCAAGCGCTTCCATACCGTCACGCATGTCAGCCGGAGTGATTTCGGCATTGCCCGAAAGCTCTTGTGCTTTCTTAATGGCTTCTGCAGCCAGCACCGCAGCGTAAAGGCCTCGGTTATACAGAACCGTCCCAACCTGATCGCCTGCACCGGCAGCCTTGCCAGAATCGACCACATATTGTTGCAGGTCAGCAAAGACCGGGAAATCCGTGCCCACATTGTGGAAGGTCAACGCCTTGTAGCCATTCGCGGCCTCACCCGCAGGCACAACGTCATTTTCCGAGCCGGACCACCAGATACCGATGAAATTCTCCATCGGGAAGCGGATGTTCGCGGCTTCCTGTACCGCAACCTGGTTCATGACGCCCCAGCCCCACATCAAGACATAGTCAGGACGGTCGCGGCGGATCTGCAGCCATTGCGACTTCTGCTCTTGACCGGGGTGATCGACCGGTAGGGCCGCCAGCTCAAAGCCGTGCTTCTTGGACAGTTCTTCCAGCGTGCGGATCGGCTCCTTGCCGTAGGCCGAATTGTGGTAGACCAGAGCAATTTTCTTGCCGCTCAGATCGCCACCGTTTTCTTCCAACAGATAGTTAATCGCACCTGACGCCCCGTCCCAATAGTTGGCCGGATAGTTGAACGTGTGGCTAAAAACGTCGCCATTCTTAGCCGAAGTCCGGCCATATCCCATCGTGTGCAACGGGATATTGTCCGCGGTCACTTTTGGGATCAACTGATAGGTGATGCCCGTCGACAGCGGTTGATACACCAACGCGCCTTCGCCCTTGGTTGATTCGTAGCACTCAACCCCTTTTTCGGTGTTGTAGCCGGTTTCGCATTCGACCACGCGGATCGGCACGCCGCCAATGCCGCCATCCCGTTCGTTCAACAGGGTGAAATAGTCGTTATACCCGTCCGAAAACGGAATGCCGCCAGCTGCATAGGGCCCAGTCCGGTAGCTGAGATCAGGGATTACCAAATCCGCCAGAGCCGGTCCTGCGGCCATCAGGGCGCCAAGCGCCGCGGTTGCCAGTGTCAATTTCATCGGGTGTCTCCTCCCTTGGTTGGTCCGATGTTGGGGTCGGGCTTTGCACCCGTTATCTGATTGGGCCTGCCCCTTAGTGCGGGAACGGCCAGAGTCTGAGTTTCTCTTTCGCCACGCGCCAAAGCTGCGCCAGACCGTGTGGCTCAAGGATCAGGAACATGATGATCAGCGCGCCGACAATCACCAGCTGCAGATGCGCCACAATATCGGTGGGCCAGCCCAGCCAATCGGCGCCAACAACTTTCAGCACCACGGGCAGCAACACCAGAAACGCAGCGCCCGCAAAGGATCCGAAAATAGACCCTAACCCGCCAATAATGATCATGAACAGCACCAGAAATGATTTCTGAATGCCAAAGACCTCACCCACTTCGACAGCGCCCAAATAGACGGCAAAGAACAGCGCCCCGGCGATGCCCACAAAGAACGAGCTGACGGCAAAAGCGGTCAGTTTCGCCTTCAGCGGGTTCACCCCGATGATCTCGGCGGCGATATCCATGTCGCGGATCGCCATCCAGCTGCGCCCCGTGGTGCCACGCGTCAGGTTGCGCGCAATGATGGCGCTGACCGACAGGAAGATCAGGCAGAACAGATAGGTGGCCCAGGCCGGTGCATTCGGGCCGGTGATGATGATGCCGAACACGTCACGCTCGGGCGCGTTGATCTGGCCCGAAGCGGAATAGTTGTAGAACCACGGTACGCGGTTGAAAAGCCAGACCAGAAAGAACTGCGCGGCCAGAGTTGCCACCGCCAGATAGAACCCCTTGATCCGCAGGCTTGGCAGGCCGAACAGCACGCCGACAATGGCGGTGATCCCGCCCGCCAGAATGACATGTATGAACATGCTGACATCCGGGAACGCGGTCATCAGCTTGTAGCAGGCATAGGCCCCCACGGCCATGAACCCCCCGGTGCCCAAGCTGACCTGACCGCAATAGCCCACCAGAATGTTCAACCCGATCGCTGCAATCGCGTAGATCAGAAACGGCAACAGCAACGCATTGGCCCAGTAATCATTGATGAGGAACGGAATAATCCCAAAGGCCACGGCCAGCACGACATAGTACCGATACCGGTCGAACTTGATCGGAAAGGTCTGGTTGTCATCGATGTAGGAGGTTTTGAAATCCCCGGCCTCACGGTAGAACATAACTTACTTCTCCCACTCTTCCTGTGCCCGGTTACGAGCCTCGGCATCCAGTTGGTTTGTGCCCTTGGCGTATCCGCTCGCCTCGGAGTTGCGCACCAGTTTCATGTAGGCCAGAACGCCCGTGATCAGCCCGGCAAAAGCCAGTATCGCGGCCACGACCAGCTGGCTTTCGGTCAGATCTTCCGAGGTGACGGCGATATAGCCAAAGGCCCAGAACCCTGCCCATGCGATGACGTTGATGATGGCGATCAGTTTGGTCATGTAGCGACCCCGCGGCTTTTGACGTTCAGCCAATGCACCACAGCAGCAAAAGCTGCGTAGAAGAACAGCGAGTCCAAGGCTCGCAGATAGCTCACAATGAGCAACATCCTCATCTCCCACGCTGTATCGCCAGGCATCGCTATGCTTGAACCAGACAGGTTGAGTTCAAAGCAGTCACCAAGTGACCGCGCGAACCCATAGGCCAGCAATGCAATTGGCAACGTTTTGAAGAGGGGTTCCAGCTTATCCATCTATACTCTCTCGATAATTTTCTCACCGAAGAGACCTTGCGGACGAAACACCAGGAAGATCAACGCCAAAACGTAAGCGAACCAGTTCTCGGTCGCGCCGCCGACCAGCGGGCCGACGGCGAACTCGAACAGTTTCTCACCCACACCGATTATCAACCCGCCGACAATGGCACCTGGGATCGAGGTAAACCCGCCCAGCATCAGCACCGGCAGCGCCTTGAGCGCGATCAGCGACAGCGAGAACTGCACGCCCGACTTGGTGCCCCACATGATGCCCGCGACCAGCGCCACGAACCCAGCCACCGACCAGACCATGATCCAGATGAAGTTCAGCGAGATGCCAACCGACAGTGCTGCCTGATGGTCATCGGCCACTGCACGCATGGCCCGGCCCTGTTTGGTGTACTGGCTGAACGCCACCAAGGCCGCCACCAGCAGCGCCGCAATCACGGTCGCCACGATGTCCAGATTGTCGAGGAAGAAGCCATAACCGAAGATGTTAAAGGTGCTCTCATCAATCCACAGATTGATGCCCTGCGGCAGGCCCACATCCAGCGTCTTGATCTCGGACCCCCACATCAGGTCGGCCACACCTTCAAGGAAATAGGCCAGCCCGATGGTGGCCATGAACAGGATGATCGGCTCTTGCCCTACCAGATGACGCATGACGAACCGCTGTACCGCCCAGGCCAGCAATACCATGACACCCATGGTCAAAAGGATCGCCACAAAAGCGGGCACATTCCACCCGAAGGTATGAACATGCGTGCCAAAAGTTGCATTTATCACATGCGCAAAGGGCACCTGCCCGTTCATGACCCCGACCAGCGTCATCGCCGCAAACAGCGCCATAACGCCTTGGGCATAATTGAAAATCCCCGAAGCTTTGTAGATCAGAACAAAGCCCAGCGCGACCAACGCATAGAGCACCCCGGCCATCAGACCGTTGAGGATGACCTCCATCGCGAATACGAGTTGTTCAGGCATCTGCGCCTCTCCCCATGTCTGTCCGATGCTCAGTCATGACTGACCCCCAGATAGGCGTCGATGACGTCCTGATTGCTGCGCACCTCATCCGGGGTGCCGTCGCCGATCTTTTTTCCGTAATCCATCACGACCACGCGATCGCTCAGGTCCATCACCACGCCCATATCGTGTTCGATCAAGGCAATGGTGGTGCCGAACTCGTCATTCACGTCTAGGATAAAGCGGCTCATGTCCTCTTTTTCTTCGACATTCATGCCCGCCATCGGCTCATCCAGCAGCAGCAGCCTGGGTTCGGCCGCCAGCGCACGGGCCAGCTCGACCCGCTTTTTCAACCCGTAGGGCAGGCGCGACACCGGCGTTTTGCGAATGTGCTGGATTTCCAGAAAATCGATGATCTTCTCCACTGCCTCGCGGTTTTCCACCTCTTCCGCTTCTGCCTTGCCCTTCCACCAGGCCTGCTGAAAAATGTTGGTCTTCATAAAGTTCAGCCGTCCGGTCATAACGTTGTCCAAAACGCTCATACCTTCGAACAGAGCAATGTTCTGGAACGTCCGCGCAATGCCTTGCTGCGCGACCTCGAATGGCCGCATCGGTGGGCGCTTGGCCCCGTGAAACCAGACCTCACCCTCTTGCGGGACATAGAACCCGGAAATCACGTTCAACATCGAGGATTTACCTGCCCCATTCGGCCCGATGATGGCGCGGATCTCACCCTCGCGAATATCAAACGAGATATCCTTGATTGCCACAACACCGCCAAAACGCAGAGTGATGTTCTTCATCTCCATCACCACGCCGCCGATCTTGCGGCCGTCTTCGGTGACATATCCTTCGGAACTATCCAGCATCAGTCACTCCCTGACCTACGCAAAAACGGGATGGCGGGCGGGGCGATGACCGCAGGTCGAGCGGCGCTCGGCGACCCATCATTCCGCAGCCACTTTATGTTGAGCGACCGGTACAACCGGCGCATCTACGATCTCAAGCGTCGCGCTGATCGATCCCTTGCGGCCGTCCTCATAGGTCACTTCCGTTTTGGTTGAGACGGTCTCTGACCCGTCATACAGCGCCGCGATAATGTCGCTGAACTTGTCCTCGACAAACCCGCGCCGCACTTTCCGCGTGCGGGTCATCTCGCCGTCATCCGCATCCAGTTCCTTGTGTAGAACCACAAAGCGATGCACCTGACAGCCCGACAGCATCTCGTCGGCGGCAACAGATTTGTTCACCTCTTCCACATGTGCCTTGATGGTCTCTAACACCTGTGGATTCGCCGTCAGTTCTTGATAAGACCCGTAGGCCACGTTGTTACGTTCCGCCCAATTGCCCACTGCTGTCAGGTCGATATTGATAAAGGCCACGCAGCGATCCTTGCCGTTTCCAAACAAAACAACTTCAAGGATGTCAGGATAGAATTTCAGCTTGTTCTCGACGTATTTCGGCGCAAACATCGACCCGTCGGCCATCTTGCCCACATCCTTTGCGCGGTCAATTATCCGCAAATGCCCTGAGTTCTCTTCGATGAAACCGGCATCGCCAGTGGCAACCCATCCCTCGGCATCTTTGGTCGAGGCCGTGGAATCCGGGTTTTTGAAATACTCAACAAAAACACCGGGCGAGCGATAGTGAATTTCTCCCTTGTCATCGATCTTCAACTCGACATCCGGCGCAGGCACACCAACCGTATCCGCGCGTACTTCGCCGTCCGGTTGCACGGTGATGAACACGGTGGCCTCGGTCTGGCCGTAGAGCTGTTTCAGATTGATGCCAAGGGATCGGTAGAAATCGAAAATCTCGGGCCCGATGGCCTCACCCGCTGTATAGCCCACCCGGAACCGACCATAACCCAGCGTATCCTTCAGCGGGCCGTAGACCAGCAGATTGCCCAGCGCGTATTTCAACTTATCACCGAGGCCCACGGGTTTGCCATCCAACAGCAAACCTCCGACCTTCTTGGCATGCGCCATGAAGTGATGGAACATGCGCTGCTTCAGCTTGCCCGCGTCCTCCATCCGGATCATCACATTGGTCAGCTGTGTTTCGAACACGCGCGGCGGGGCGAAGAAATAGGTCGGTCCGATCTCGCGAAGATCGGTCATCATCGTATCGGCGCTTTCGGGGCAGTTCACGCAGAACCCGCACCAATAGGCCTGACCGATGGAAAAGATAAAATCGCCCACCCAGGCCATCGGCAGGTAGGACAGGATATCCTCGCTCTGGGTCAGATGATCGAACTCGGCTGAATTCTTGGCGCTTTCGATGACGTTGCGGTTCGACAACACCACACCCTTGGGCTTGCCGGTAGTGCCCGAGGTATAGAGCATCACGCAGGTATCGTCATAAGTGACCGCAGCAATGCGCTTGTCCAGTTCCGCATCGAACCGGGCGTGACCGGCACGGCCTTCGGCCATGATGTCGTCCAGCGCGTTCATCTGGGAATGGTCGTATTTCCGCATCCCCCGCTTGTCGGTATAAAGAATGTGTTTGACCTGGTGCAGGTTTTCCTGAATCTCGATGACCTTATCGACCTGCTCTTGATCGCCGCAGACAACGTATTTTGCACCGCAATGTTCCAGTACATAGGCCATCTCTTCGGCCACCGCGTCCTGATACAGCGGAACTGGCACCGCTCCGACCATTTGCGCAGCGACCATCGACCAATAATGCGCCGGGCGGTTGCGACCGATCACAGCAATATGGTCGCCCTTTTCAACACCCAACTCGAGAAACCCCAACGCGATGGCACGAATTTCCTTAGTCGTCTCAGCCCAAGTCCAGCATTGCCAGATGCCGAATTCTTTCTCTCGATAGGCCGGGGCGTCCCCGAACTGTGTCGCGTTTCGGTGTAGCAGCGCAGCAAGGGAGTGCATCCCCTCGGCGCCCGACTGCGTCTGAGCCAATCTTCCTCTCCTCCACATCCGACCTCTCCCCGGGCCGGAAAAAGCGGACCCGAGGATCAACCCCGGACGCCAACGCCCGATTAAGGGACGCTTGCACGATCAGCGTCAACTTTTTCCTGATGTTTTCTCAATTCTTACGAATTGTAACAACCAAGACGTGGTGAAACCTGACCAATCTTGGGTGTGAAAATTGCAAACCTAAACCAAACGAACAGATAAACAGCCCTGACCTACTATCAAATGCTCTGATCGTCAGGAACGATTTGCCGCCGCAGACATCGGTCTTGCGGAGGTCTTCTAATGGCTAAATATTCTGGATTACCACATAAGACACGGCGCGTTGGGCGCTGGTAAAAAATTCAGAAAATCGCGTGTTGATGAAGGCCGACAACAACAAAGGCCGACGCCGCAATGACCAATGCAGACGCGAAATACTTGAAACTTAGCTGTTTCTTTTCAGGCTTCATCGTCCATGTCGCCCATTTGTTTTGCAATTCATTGTTGGTGGAACTTGTATCGCTTTTCATAACATCACCAATCCGATCTGCGCCATTCAATCTGCGTAGCCGCCCCTGACCTTATCATTGAGTAATTCTGCAGACAGGCACCATTAGGTGTTTTCGACTCGCCGTAAGCTAACAGAGTTTGCATCAACAATATTAAATACAGAAGCAACGCGTTGTTCACATTGCATTCACATTCTCTTGGTTGAAAACGGAACTGATTTCGTTCCGACGTCCAATCTGACGGACTTACAGCCAGTCCCGCAAAATTGGGATCAGCGGCACATCCGCTGCAGGCATCGGGTAGTTTCGCAACTCATTCGCGCGCACCCATTTCAGTGCCTGCCCTTCTTTAGACTGCGGGATCCCCTCCCACTTGCGGCAGGCAAACAAGGGCATCAACAGGTGAAAATCGTCATAGCTGTGACTGGCGAAGGTCAGCGGGGCAAGGCAGGAGGCCCAGGTGTCGATGCCCAGCTCCTCATGCAATTCGCGGATCAAGGCGGCTTCGGGCGTTTCTCCGGCTTCGATCTTGCCGCCGGGGAACTCCCACAAGCCCGCCATGGATTTACCTTCCGGGCGCTGCGCCAGCAACACCCGGCCCTCGATGTCGATCAGGGCGACGGCAGACACTAATACGGTTTTCATGGTCGCAATCCCGGACGCAAAACCGGGCTCCACTTTTGCTGGAATTGCTCCGGTTTCACGAGCGATAATCCGCGTTGATCTCGATATACCCGTGGGTCAGATCGCAGGTCCAAACGGTGGACTTACCTTCGCCCAGCCCCAGGTCGACCGAGATCACCAGATCCTGACCTTTCATATAGGCGGCGGCGGCGTCCTCGCTGTAATCGGGGCTGACCCAGCCTTTCTCGGCCACCAGAATGTCACCGAAAGAAATGCTCAGCAGGTCCCGATCCGCCGCGGCACCCGATTTTCCGATGGCCATAACAACGCGGCCCCAGTTCGGGTCCTCGCCCGCAATTGCGGTTTTGACCAGAGGGGAATTGGCAATGGCCAACCCATGCACCTTGGCATCTGCGTCCGAGGTGGCCCCAGTCACGCGGATTTCCACGAATTTAGTCGCACCTTCTCCGTCGCGCACTACCTGCTGCGCCAAATCCAGCATCACGCCTTCCAGTGCCTCGGCAAAGGCGGCATTGCCCGTCGCATCCACGCCTGACGCCCCGGTCGCGCACAGCAACAGGCTGTCCGAAGTTGAGGTATCGCTATCCACCGTGATGCAGTTGAATGTCCGGTCCGTCTGCGCGCCTAGCAGCGCCTGCAGCGCCGACTGTTCGACCTGCGCATCGGTGAAAATGTAAACCAGCATCGTCGCCATATCCGGGGCGATCATGCCTGATCCCTTTGCAATCCCCGCAATAGAGACTGTTTTTCCATCAATCTCGACCTGCGCGCAGGATCCTTTTGGGAACGTGTCCGTGGTCATGATCGCGCGCGCGGCATCCTCGACCGCGTGACGGCTGAGGCCCGCTTTCAGAGCCTCAAGCTGCGCCACGATACGCTCATGGGGCAGCGGCTCACCAATTACGCCGGTGGACGAGGTAAAAACCCGTTCGACCGGAACACCGGTGGCCTTGGAAACTGCCTGCGTCACCTCGGCCACCGAGGTCTGACCATAATGACCGGTAAAGGCATTGGCATTGCCTGAATTCACCAGGATCGCAGCTGGTCCCTCGTTGGTTCCGCCGATCTTGTCCTGACAGTCTAGGACAGGGGCCGCGCGTGTGGCGGAGCGGGTGAACACCCCCGCCACCGAAGTGCCGGGATCCATCACCGCCAGCATAACATCAGTACGGCCCTGATAGCGCACACCGGCCTCGACCGTGGCGAACCGCACACCATCAATCGCGGGCAAATCGGGAAAGGCCGCCGGGGCCAACGGAGATACCTTGGTGATCGTGGCCACGGGGGTTACTCCTGAAGCAGTTCGATCTGACGCAGCGCCTCGGGGCCAGCACCCTCGGGGGCGGGACGATCGATGTCGGCCTCGCGGGTCAGCTCGTCGATCCGAGCCTGAATGACGCCCTGTTGCAGGGTTTGGGTCAACTCGGCGCGTACCTGTTCCAATTCAGGCGCTTCGGTTTTGCGCTTGTCGTTCAGGGTGACCAGATGCCAGCCGAACTGAGTTTTCACCGGCTCGGAAATCTGGCCTTTGTCCAGCGCGATCACGGCCGCCTCAAATTCCGGGACCATCTGACCGGGTCCGAACCAGCCCAGCTCACCCCCGTTCGGGCCCGACGGGCCGGTGGAGTGTTCTTTGGCCATCTCGGCAAAATCGGCGCCGTCATCCAGCTGTGCCTTGATTTCTTTGGCTTTGTCTTCCGTTTCCACCAGAATATGGCTGGCGTTGAACTCGTCCGAACCTTCGAAATCTGCGTACTGGGCGTCATAGGCGTCTTGTATCACGTCGTCGGTCAGGTTTTCGTCGATCAACGCATCCACCGCCTGCACCGCCCGCATGGATCGCGTCTCGTTTTCCAAGGCCAGAGTGTTCAGTTTGCTCAAAGCGTCCTGCTGCTGGCTCAACAATTGTTGCTGGATCAGCTGATCCAGAATCAGATCATACAGAACATCGTCTTCGATCTGCTGGTACTGCTCGGGCAGCGCGGCTGCGGTGGCGATGATGTGACCCAATGTGATTTCATCACCGTTCACACGAGCGACCACGGTGGCGGCATCAGGTTTGGTTTCGGCGGCCAATGGCAGGGCCATCACAGCAGCAAGCGCCAGCGATGGCAGAAAAGTGAGGCCTTTGGGCATGGAATCATCCTATTTCTTTGCCGCGACAGGGCGCAGCGTTGACACTCTGGGACCTGCCGCTTACATCGCTTTGAAGCCTTGGACAGGGCCGCCTTTCACCCCCCGTATCTATGGGTTGCGCGCAAGGTGGGCAAGCCTGTCGCAACCACGATAAGAACAGATCCGCTGGAGTGAACATGCTGGGACTCGGAACGCTCGCCAAAAAGGTGTTCGGAACACCGAACGACCGCAAGATTAAGGCGACCCGCCCGTTGGTCGAGAAAATCAACGCGCTGGAGCCAGAGTTCGAAAAACTGTCCGATGACGGCCTGATCGAAAAAACCGCCGAGCTGCGCAAACGCGCGCTGGATGGTGAAAGCCTGGATGACCTGCTGCCCGAAGCCTTTGCCAACGTCCGCGAAGGCGCCAAGCGCGCGCTGGGTCTGCGCGCCTTTGACGTGCAGCTGATGGGCGGCGCGTTCCTGCATCAAGGCAACATCTCGGAAATGAAGACCGGTGAGGGCAAGACTCTGGTCGCCACCTTCCCCGCCTATCTGAATGCGCTGACCGGCAAGGGCGTTCACGTGGTCACGGTGAACGAATATCTGGCCAAGCGCGACTCGGAATGGATGGGCAAGGTGTTTGCCTCCGTGGGCATGACCACCGGCGTGATCTGGTCGGGCCAACCCGACGCCGAAAAGAAAGCGGCCTATGCCTGTGACGTGACCTATGCCACCAATAATGAGCTGGGTTTCGACTATCTGCGCGACAATATGAAGGCCGAGCTGGATCAGATTTACCAGAAATACCACAATTTCGCGATTGTGGACGAGGTCGACTCGATCCTGATCGACGAAGCGCGAACACCTCTGATCATCTCTGGGCCGTCGCAGGACCGTTCGGATCTGTATACCGCCATTGATGGATTGATCCCCTCGTTGCAGGACGATCACTATACGCTGGACGAAAAGTCCCGCAACGTGACCTTCACCGATGAGGGCAACGAGTTTCTGGAACAGCAGCTGATTGCTGCGGGGCTGATCCCCGAAGGGCATTCGCTGTATGATCCCGAAAGCACAACCGTGGTGCACCACGTCAACCAAGGTCTGCGCGCGCACAAGCTGTTCACGCGCGACAAGGACTATATCGTCCGTGACGGCGATGTCGTGCTGATCGACGAATTCACCGGCCGGATGATGCCGGGCCGCCGCCTGTCCGAAGGTCTGCATCAGGCCATCGAAGCCAAAGAAGGTGTGCAGATTCAGCCGGAAAACGTGACGCTGGCCAGTGTGACTTTCCAAAACTATTTCCGCCTGTACGACAAGCTGGGCGGCATGACTGGCACCGCACTGACCGAGGCCGAAGAATTCGCTGAAATCTACGGTTTGGGCGTAGTCGAGGTTCCGACCAACAAACCGATTGCCCGTTTGGACGAAGACGATCAGGTCTATCGCACCGCCGGTGAGAAATACGGCGCGATGATCGAACAGACCAAAGAGGCGCAGGAAAAGGGCCAGCCGGTCCTCCTGGGCACCACGTCGATCGAGAAATCCGAACTGCTCAGCCAAATGCTGCAAAAGGAAGGCATTGCACACAATGTTCTGAACGCCCGCCAGCACGAGCAAGAGGCGCAGATCGTCGCCGATGCCGGCCGTCTGGGTGCGGTGACTATCGCCACCAACATGGCTGGCCGCGGCACCGATATTCAGCTGGGCGGCAATGTGGAAATGAAGGTTTTGCAGGCACTGGCCGAAAACCCCGAGGCCGACCCGGCCCAGCTGCGTGCCGCTGAAGAATCCCGCCATGCCGAGGAAAAGGAAAAGGTTCTGGCAGCCGGTGGTCTTTATGTAATGGCGTCCGAGCGTCACGAAAGCCGCCGCATCGACAACCAGCTTCGTGGCCGTTCGGGCCGTCAGGGCGATCCGGGCCGCACCGTGTTTTACCTGAGCCTCGAAGACGACCTGATGCGAATCTTTGGGTCAGAACGGCTCGATAAGGTGCTGACCACCCTGGGCATGAAAGAAGGCGAAGCCATCGTCCACCCCTGGGTGAACAAGTCACTGGAGCGGGCACAGTCCAAGGTCGAAGGCCGCAACTTTGACATGCGCAAGAACGTCCTGAAATTTGACGACGTGATGAACGACCAGCGGAAGGTAGTGTTCAGCCAACGGCGTGAGATCATGTCTTCGGACGACCTGTCCGAAATCGTCTCGGATATGCGCGAACAGGTGATCGACGATCTGATCGACGAACACATGCCGCCAAAATCCTATGCCGATCAATGGGACACTGACGGTCTGCACGAGGCGCTCAAGGATAAGCTGACCATCGACGCCCCTGTACAGGACTGGGCCGCCGAAGAAGGCGTGGATGACGAGCAGGTACGCGAACGTCTGATCAACGCCGCAGACGAGATGATGGCGCAGAAAGCGGCGGCCTTTGGTCCCGAAAACATGCGCAACATCGAAAAACAGGTGCTGTTGAACACCATCGACGGTAAATGGCGCGAGCATCTGTTGACGCTGGAACATCTGCGCTCGGTCGTTGGGTTCCGCGGCTATGCCCAGCGCGATCCGCTGAACGAATACAAGAACGAGAGCTTCCAGCTGTTCGAGTCGATGCTCGATAGCCTGCGTGAGACCGTGACTCAGCAATTGTCACGCGTGCGCCCACTGTCTGAAGAAGAGCAGCGGGAAATGCTGGCGCAGATGCAAGCACAACAGGCTCAGGCGCAGCAGCAGGTCGAACAAGCGACCGAGCGGGCCGAAGCGGTAGCCGAGGCCGAAGCCTCGGGCGATCCGCGTCCCGGCTTTGTCGAGGATGATCCAAGCACCTGGGGCAACCCGTCGCGCAATGACCGTTGCCCCTGTGGATCGGGCAAAAAATTTAAACACTGCCACGGGCGCCTGACCTGACGTCAGCGTAATTCAGACACATTGAGTCCCCCTCACGGCCACATATTGGCCGTGATTCAGAATCAATATGCGACTCGCTCCTTCAACTGGGGAGGGTGTCTTGTTTGTAATAAAGAACTACGTGACCACCGGCGGCACAGTCGTTTGCGCGCTGGCAATTGGTTACCTGATGCAAAATGGATTTCCTGCGTGGTCTGACGACGTGCAGGGCACTGAACTTGCGGCCGCTGATCAAGGCGCCGGTATTCCCGGGCTGGAGGACATTGTCTTGACCTCCTCGACCCCCGCCCAGGAAACGGTTCGCGCCATCCCTTCTGCACAACGAGTTGAGACTCCCAGCCGGTCAACCCCCTCTGATCGCTCTGATTGTAGCCTGAGCGCCCGCGCACGCGCCGTGCCCGGTGCTGCCGCGCGCCTGATCATCAAGGCCCCCTGCCACGGTAATGAACGGATCGAGGTGCATCACAGTGGACTGACCGTAACCCAGCAGACAGACGCCAATGGCACGCTGGACCTGACCATACCGGCCTTGTCGGAATACGCGATCTTCCTGATCTCGCTTGACGATCAGAAAGGGACCGTAGCCACCACTCACGTTCCCGACATCAGCCAGTATGCCCGCGTTGTATTACAATGGCAGGGCACGACCGAGCTGCAGATCCACGCGCTGGAATTTGGGGCCAGCTATGGGGATGCAGGTCATGTTTCGGCGCAGTCTGACTCGCAAGGCGCAGGCAGTGTCGTTCAGCTGACGCAACCGACCTTCAGCGATGCGCGCAACCTCGAGATCTATTCCTTTCCCGCCGCGCAATCGGATCAATCGGGCTCGATCGAATTGACGGTCGAGGCTGAGGTGACATCAGAAAATTGCGGCACGGACCTGCACGTCCAGTCGCTGGAGATGCGCGAAGACCGGAAACTGCGGCCGCGCGAATTAACGCTGAACTTTCCAAACTGCTCCAAAACAGGTGAGTTTCTGGTGTTGAATAATCTGTTCCAAAACCTGACAATCGCGGCAAACTAAAACCGCAGGCAGGCTCGAACTTCCTATGACATTTCTTCGTGTGGCGGCGGTCGCACTGTTTTCGGCAACACTTTCCTCAGCCGTTCAGGCGCAGGATATCACGCTCACCTCTCATGACGGCAAGGTCGAGGTGACAGGCACCCTGCTTGGCTTTGACGGAGAGTTCTACCGCGTCGACACTCAATTTGGTGAGCTGACGGTGGATGGCTCGGGCGTGACCTGCGATGGCCCTGCCTGCCCCAATCTGACCGATTTCGTGGGCGAACTGAGGTTTTCAGGCTCTTCCGTCATGGCCGAGAAGGTGTTGCCTGCCCTGTTGATGGGCTTTGCCGAACAGGAAGGGCTGTCAGTCACGTCCCGCCAATCCGCTCCGGACAGTTTGATATACGAGCTTCATCAGGATGGGCGCGACGCGCCGCTGGGCCGATTCTATTTCGATATCGGCAATACCGGTCAGGGCTTTGCCGATCTGATCGCGGATCAAGCCGACATTGTCATGGCTTTGCGCGAAATCCGCCCGTCAGAGCAAGAGGCTGCCGAGGCCGCTGGTTTGGGCGACTTGAACCACGCACGCCGGTCGCGGGTTATTGCGTTGGATGCGTTGGTGCCCATCGTGGCGCCGGACAATCCCGTGCCCCAAATCTCTCCTGCGGATCTTGCCTTGGTGTTTTCTGGCTCGATTGACAATTGGTCCGCCTTGGGTGGACCCGACGCACCAATTGCGCTGCACCTGCCCGACGCCGGATCAGGTCTGGCACAAGGGGTCGAGGATCAACTGCTTTCACCCGCCAGTGTCGTTCTGTCTGATGCCGTTATAAGGCATGAGCGCAGCAGCGATCTGGTTCAAAAGGTCACCAAGGACCCTTTTGCCATCGGCATCGCTAGCCAGGCCGAGGTTGACGCGGCCCGCGCACTGCCCCTGACCGGTGGATGTGGTCACGTGTTGATGGCCACCCGGCAGACGATCAAGACCGAGGACTACCCGCTGACCTCACCCATGTTCCTGTACCTCCCCAAGCGCCGCCTGCCCCGTATCGCCCGGCAGTTTCTGGCTTATACCCAAGGCGACGCAGCCCAAAAGGCGATCCGCAATGCGGGTTTTGTCGATCAGGAACCCGAGATGATGCGGATCGGATTGCAGGGGGATCGTCTGGCCAATGCGGTGGCCTCGGGTGGCCCCGAGGTTGGGTTGGAGGAATTGCAGCGTATGGTCGATACCCTCAGACCCATGTCCCGGCTGTCGCTATCGGTCAGGTTCGAGGCAGGCTCGTCCCGCCCCGACGCACAATCACGGTCGAACATCCAGCATTTGGCCCAACAGCTTGAGGCCGGGACGCTGAATGCGCGCAAGCTGGTGTTCGTTGGTTTCAGCGACGGCGACGGAGCCGCGACTGCAAATAAGCGGATCGCCTTGCTGCGCGCCAAAACCGTGCGCAATGCGGTGTTGGCGGCGGTGGAAACTGCCATTCCCGATAGTGTTGAATTGCAAGTCGATGCGTTTGGTGAGGCGATGCCGATGGCTTGCGACGACACCGAATGGGGCCGAAAGATCAACCGCCGGGTCGAGATCTGGGTTCAGTAACTCGCTACAGATATCCCTGCGACCGAAAGCTCAGCTCATTCGATTTGCCGATGATCAGATGATCATGCAGCGTCAGCCCCAGGGCCAGACATGCGTCCTGTATCCGGTTGGTCATGTCGATATCTGATTGCGACGGGGTCGGATCGCCCGAAGGGTGATTGTGTACCAGGATCAAGGCTGACGCATTCAATTCCAACGCCCGTTTCGCAACCTCGCGCGGATAGACGGGTACGTGATCGACGGTGCCCTTGGCCTGTTCCTCATCCGCGATTAACACGTTCTTGCGATCCAGATAGAACACCCGGAACTGCTCCGTCTCGCGATGGGCCATCGTGGTGTGACAATAGTCCAGCAGTGCATCCCAACCTGAAATCACGTGCCGCTGCATCACCCGCGCGCGGGCCATGCGATGGGCGCAGGCCTCAAGTATCTTCAGATCGGTGATCACCGTGTCACCAACGCCCTTGATCTGACGCAGCCGTTCCTCGGGCGCGGTCAGAACCCGGTTGAAATCCCCAAACGTGTCCATCAGCGCCCGTGCCAGCGGCTTTACATCCTGCCGCGGGATTGAACGGAACAGCACCAGTTCCAACAGTTCATAATCCGGCATCGCCGCCGATCCGCCTGACATGAACCGTTCCCGCAGGCGTTTCCGGTGGTCTTTGATGTAGGACGGTAACCGACCCGAGGGCAGGGGCGCCACCGGGGCTTCGTCACTTTCAAACAGCATCGGGGCTTCGGCAAAGGCGTCCTGAGTCATGCGTTCAGATTTGCGCAGAAACGGTTTCCGAAAGGTTAACGCGTCCAAACGACCTTAGACCCCTTTGGTCGATACTCACCGGTTTCCACCTACCTCGTGTATCAATTCACTCATGTAGTTGAGGCTGCAACCAGGACAATCTCACCGGACCAATCCGATTGAATTTGCTCAGCCGCCCGCCATGCGCGCAATCCGCTAGAGCAACAAAGCGCAAGTCGTCGTCCTTTGTTAGGCTCTGTTTTCAGGGATTCAACAATGTCCCGACGTGCCCTACTGTGAAGAGGCTCGGGGGCCTCGTCCCGGGTGCGCAGTTCAATGATCACATCATCTTCGCTCAATTGGCTGGCGGAAAGAAATCGAAAGTAGTGCGCCGGTTCCGGTGCGCCGTCAAATCTGAATGTGCTGTTGCGCAGCGTGCGGGCGTCAAACTGTACCAACTGTCCCAAAGGCGAGGGGTCCAGGCCAAGGATCACGCCCAGCGCCATTTGCGCCTGCAAGGCACCTATCACCCCAACGACAGGGCCCAGCACGCCGGCCGTTGCACAGCTCGCGCCGCTATCCGGTGCATCCGGAAACACCGCACGCAAGGACGGCGCGCCAGCACAAAACCCACCGACATAGCCTGTCAGCCCCAATACGGATGCGCTGATCAGCGGCTTGCCCTGCAACAAACAGGTATCCGACAGGATATAGCTGGCCGCATAACTGTCCGCGCAGTCCAGAACAATGTCAGAGCCGCGGACAAAATTTAACACATTCTGGTTTGTTAGAGCCTGATTCTTGGCCATTACGGTGATGTCACCATTCAGCGCCCGGCAGCGTTCTGCGGCGACTTTGGCCTTGGCGCGCCCACAGTCGGATTCAGCGAACAATGTCTGCCGATGCAGGTTCGATTGCGCGATCTGATCCCGGTCCAGGATGGTTATATGCCCAACCCCGGCCCCGGCCAACAAGGGTAAGACCGGGGAGGCTAATCCGCCCGCGCCCACCACCAGAACCCGCGCTGCTGACAGGCGGGTCTGGCCTGCCGATCCAACCTCGGGCAGGATCATCTGGCGGGCATAGCGGCTCATCTCGTGACCTCGATCCATTCGCGAACGCGGGTTTCTGGATCGGAATTCAGCGTGACGTCCGTGACGACCGAGACGATGTCGGCCCCCGCCTGCAATACGCCCGGCGCCCGCTCAACGCTCATGCCGCCAATCGCGACCAGAGGGATATCCCCCACCCGTGCCTTCCATTCGGTGACGCGTGGCAGGCCCTGCTGTTCCCATTTCATTTTTTTCAGGATCGTCGGATAGACCGGGCCCAAAGCCACATAGTCCGGGTCCATGGTCAGGACTCGCTCTAATTCATCATCATCGTGGGTGGAGACACCCAGTTTCAGCCCCGCCTTGCGGATGGCTTTCAGATCAGCCACGTCCAGATCCTCTTGCCCGAGATGAATCCACTCACAACCAGCGTCGATAGCCGCCTGCCAATGATCATTGACCACCAGCACGGTGCCGTGGGCACGGCATAGTTCCAACGATTGGGCGATCTGCTCCCGTATGACCACATCAAGCTGATCCTTAATCCGCAGTTGCACCAGCTTCACACCCAGGGGCAGCATCCGGCGCAACCAATCAGAGTGGTCGAAGATCGGATAAAATCGGCCTAACATCATGATAAGAAGGCCTTTCCGATTACCGGAGTTGACGGTTCGGCCATATCGCGCGCCTCGATCGGGTCGGCTTGATGCGCCAGTTGCCCGGCCTCAATCGCCAGTATCATCGCGCGGGCCATGGCCACAGGGTTTCCAGCACGAGCGACAGCGGTATTCAGCAGAACGGCGTCATAACCAAACTCCATCGCCTGCGAAGCGTGACTGGGCAGGCCGATCCCGGCATCCACAACCAATGGAACATTGGGGAACTCGGCCCGCATCGCGCGTAGAGCATATTCATTGTTCAGCCCGCGCCCCGACCCGATGGGTGCACCCCAAGGCATCAGCACCTCGCACCCGGCGGCCAGCAGACGCTCACCCACGATCAGGTCGTCGGTGGTGTAGGGGAAAACCTGAAACCCGTCCTCGGTCAGTATGCGCGCGGCCTCGACCAGTTGAAACACATCTGGCTGCAAACTGTCAGTGTGGCCGATCAATTCCAGCTTGATCCAATTAGTGTCAAACACCTCACGCGCCATATGGGCGGTGGTTACGGCTTCTTTGACCGTGTGGCAACCAGCGGTGTTTGGCAGGATCAGCACGCCCAGCTCGCGGATCATCTGCCAGAAGGTCTGCCCAGCCCCGGATTCACGGCGCAAGGAAACTGTGGCAACACCCGCGCCGCTCTCGCGAAACGCCTGTTCCAGAATGGCGGGGCTGGGGTACTGCGCCGTGCCCAGCATCAATGAGTTGGGAAGTTGGGTCCCATAAAAGCTTTTCATCCTCAGCCTCCCTGCATCGGCGCGACGACTTCAACCCGGTCGCCATCGGTCAACTTTTGAGCAATGCGCAGACCCGAGGGCACAAAGTCTTCGTTTACAGCTGTCGCCACCCGTCCAGAGAACCCGCATTCGACCAACAGGTCCGAGAGGATTTCGGCGCGCACCTCGCGCGATTCACCATTAAGCACGATCTTCATCGACCATCTCCGAATGTTCGTTGTCCAACGCCAGATCGGCCACTCCCTGCGCCAGCGCTGGGGCCAGCAGATAGCCATGGCGGTACAGTCCGTTGGCATAAATCGTATGCCCCAGCCGCCGGATGCGGGGCAGGTTGTCGGGAAAAGCCGGGCGCAGATCGACACCGATCTCAAGCACCTCGGCCTCGCCAAAGGCGGGGTTCAGCGCATAGGCGGCACTGAGCAGTTCCAGCATGGATCGGGCCGTGATACGGCTGCTGTCTTCGCTTTCGATCATCGTTGCGCCCAGCATGTAGACACCATCCCCACGCGGCACGATGTACAGCGGCATCCTTGGATGCAGTAGACGTACAGGTCGCGTCAGGGTCACGTCCGGGCAGCGGATCACCAACATCTCTCCCTTGACGCCGCGCAGGTCGTGCAAAACCTCACGCGCGTGCAGACCGCGGCAATCGATTACATTCTCCAGCTGGGTCGGGGCCAGTTTCCGGTGGAAGACTACCCCTTGGTCCAGCAATTGGCGGTGCAGATCCCGCAGCGCCTGTCGTGGGTTCAGATGAGCCTCATCCGTGAAATGCAGACCGTTGGTGAAACTGGTTAAATCAGGCTCTAAATTGGCAACTTCAGCCGGACTAATCTCGGTATACCCCCCGGTCCGACGGGCGAACCGACGCAAATCCGGCAGATCACGCGGGTTGGCAACAACCAGCGTGCCACGTTGTTCCACCCGAGTACGCGTAGACCACCACTCGAACGCAGCCTTTCCCAACCGCAACACCGGTTCTTCGGCGTTTTCAAACTCGCACCATGGGGCCAGCATACCGCCAGCCCACCAAGAACACCCATGCGGGCCAGGTGGACCACTGGGATCAAAGATCTGAACCTTGGCCCCGCGCGACACTAGCTCGCTGGCTGCTGCCAGCCCGGCCACACCGGCCCCTATGACCGACCAGACCGTCACGCGGGCCAGACCCGATGGAAATGATGAACCGGGCCATGCCCCTGTCCGACCATCAGACCGTCAGCTTTAGCAATGGCCCCTTGCAGATACTCATGCGCCTGCGCGACCGCATCGGTCAGGCCCAGCCCTCGCGCCAGCCCGGCTGCTATCGAAGACGACAGGGTGCAACCGGTGCCATGCGTGTTGCGCGTATCGCACCGGGGGGCGGTGAATTCTGCCACAACTCCCGAAGGATCAAGCAAGACGTCGTGGCAAACGTCGCCGCGCCCATGTCCGCCTTTCATCAATACCGACCGCGCCCCCAGCCCGCACAGCGCCATCCCCTGCGCGATCATCTGATCGGGGGATTCGGCGTCCGAGGTGCCCAGCAAACAAGCGGCCTCGGGTAAGTTCGGGGTAAGCATGGTCGCTTGGGGCACAAGAACATCACGCAGGGTGCGAACCGCATCCTGTGCCAGCAAGGCATCGCCAGATTTGGAGATCATCACCGGGTCCAAAACGACGGGGCCATCAAACCCAGCGATGGCCCCGGCAACGGTTTGAATAATTTCAGGGGTCGCAAGCATGCCGATCTTGATCGCGCTCACATCCAGGTCGGTCAGCACCGCCTCGATCTGAGCGGCCACTACGTTGAGCGGTATGCCATGCACTGCGGTCACAGCCCGCGTGTTCTGCGCCGTGACCGCCGTGATCACGCTGGCCCCATACACGCCCAACGCAGACATAGCCTTGAGATCCGCCTGAATCCCGGCCCCACCGCCACTGTCCGAGCCCGCAATTGTCAGGGCAATATGCGCCATATCGTTGCTCCATCATCAGGGGGCAACGCAGCATGGAAAACGTCTGTGTGTGTAGACCGTTCCCTACGCCGGTATTGCCCGGATCAGGTTCGATGGGTTAGCGCATTCACGCCTCTCAGCCCCTTGATCAGGGCACCCCAACGGTTGGCGCGACAATCTCAGGGGATGCGAAGGGATTCAAGGGCCAATTTTCGCGAAGTTCGTGGACAAACTGGACCTATAAACGAAAAAAGCCGACCCAAGGGGATCGGCCTTTTAGCAACTTGGTGGAGTGATCTTAGCCCTTCATCCCATCCCAAAAGGATTTGACGGATGAGAAAAAGCTTTTTGATTCCGGGTGGTTATCCTCACCCAAATCGTCGAACTCTTTCAGCAGTTCTTTTTGGCGACTGGTCAGGTTGACCGGCGTTTCCACCGCCAGTTCGATGAACATGTCACCCACACCGCCGCCACGCAGGGCGGGCATGCCTTTGCCGCGCAGGCGCATCTGACGGCCCGATTGGCTGCCTGCTGGTATTTGCACGCGGCCGCGGCCACCATCGATGGTTGGCACTTCGATCGAACCGCCCAGCGCGGCCTTGGCCATGCTGACAGGGACGCGGCAATACAGGTTCACGCTGTCGCGTTCGAACAGCTTGTGATCCGACACTTCGACAAAGATATACAGATCACCCGGAGGGCCACCGCGCATCCCAGCTTCACCCTCACCCGCCAGGCGGATGCGGGTTCCGGTCTCGACACCGGCGGGGATGTTGACGGACAGCGCACGCTCTTTTTCCACGCGGCCTGCACCGCCACAGGCTTTACAGGGGTTCTTGATGATCTGACCCAGACCCGAACAGGTCGGGCAGGATCGTTCGACGGTAAAGAAACCCTGCTGTGCACGCACCTTGCCCATGCCCGAACAGGTTGGACAGGTGGTTGGCTCCACTCCGCCTTCTGCACCCGATCCGTCACAGGCCGAACAGGCCACGGCAGCAGGAACACTGATGGTTTTCTGCAGGCCCGCGAACGCCTCTTCCAGCGTCACGCGCAGGTTATAGCGCAGGTCCGATCCGCGCGCCGCACGGCGCCCGCCACCGGGGCCGCCACGCTGACCGCCCATGAAATCGCCGAACAGATCGTCGAACACGTCTGAGAATGCGCTGGAGAAATCACCCTGACCAAAGCCGCCGCCCGGACGACCACCACCGCCGCCCATACCGTTTTCAAAGGCGGCATGGCCGAAACGGTCATATGCGGCCTTTTTGTCGGCGTCGCGCAGAACATCATAAGCCTCGTTGGCTTCTTTGAACTGCGACTCGGCATCCGGGTTGTCTTTGTTGCGATCGGGATGCAACTCTTTGGCTTTCTTGCGAAAACCCTTTTTGATTTCATCCGCTGATGCGCCCTTTGATACGCCGAGCACATCGTAGTAGTCGCGTTTTGACATCAGTATTTCCTTCAGCCTCAACGTATTTGGGCCGGCCCGGCAACCGGACCGGCCCACATTGGCCCGGTTACCCGTTAGTTACGCTTGTCGTCGTCCAGATCTTCGAACTCGGCGTCAACAATGTCGTCCTCACCCGGCGCAGCATCTGCCGCCGCAGGTTCATCCTCACCTTCTTCGGCTTGCGCCTTGTAGATGGCTTCGCCCAGCTTCATGGCCGCTTCGGTGACGTTCTGGATGCCCGACTTGATCTTGTCGGCATTCTCGGTCTCCAGCTCGTCCTTCAGCGCGGCAATTGCCAGCTCGATGGCTTCGATGGTGGTCGGGTCGACTTTGTCGGCATGCTCTTCCATCGACTTTTCGGTCGAGTGGATGAGGCTTTCCGCCTGGTTCTTGGCGTCTACCAGCTCGCGGCGTTCCTTGTCGGCTTCCGCGTTCTCTTCGGCGTCCTTGACCATCTTGTCGATGTCTTCATCCGACAGACCGCCCGAGGCCTGGATGGTGATCTTCTGCTCTTTGCCAGTGCCTTTGTCCTTGGCCGAAACCGAGACAATGCCGTTGGCGTCGATATCAAAAGTCACCTCGATCTGAGGCATGCCGCGCGGTGCAGGCGGGATATCTTCGAGGTTGAACTGACCCAGGATCTTGTTGTCCGCAGCCATTTCACGCTCACCCTGGAACACGCGGATGGTTACGGCGTTCTGGTTGTCCTCGGCGGTCGAGAAGACCTGAGACTTTTTGGTCGGGATCGTGGTGTTGCGGTCGATCAGACGGGTGAACACCCCACCCAGCGTCTCAATCCCCAGCGACAGCGGGGTCACGTCCAGCAGAACTACGTCTTTGACGTCGCCCTGCAGAACACCGGCCTGAATGGCGGCGCCCATGGCAACCACTTCGTCCGGGTTCACACCCTTGTGCGGCTCTTTCCCGAAGAACTTGGTGACCTCTTCGATCACTTTCGGCATCCGGGTCATACCACCGACCAGAACAACCTCGTCAATGTCGCCAGCCGACAGACCAGCGTCTTTCAGTGCGGCCTGGCAGGGCTTCATCGACTTTTTGATCAGGTCCGAAACCAACGATTCCAGCTTGGCACGGGTCAGTTTCATGACCATGTGCAGCGGCTGACCGTTCGAACCCATCGAGATGAACGGCTGGTTGATTTCGGTTTGCGAAGTCGAAGACAGCTCAATCTTGGCTTTCTCAGCAGCTTCTTTCAGACGCTGCAGCGCCATCTTGTCTTGCGACAGGTCGACACCGTGTTCCTTTTTGAACTCATCCGCCAGGTAGTTGACGATGCGCATGTCAAAGTCTTCACCACCTAGGAAGGTGTCACCGTTGGTCGATTTGACCTCGAACAGGCCGTCGTCGATTTCCAGAATGGTCACGTCGAAAGTACCGCCACCAAGGTCATAGACCGCGATGGTTTGAGTTTCTTCTTTGTCCAGACCATAGGCCAGCGCAGCCGCTGTCGGTTCGTTGATGATCCGCAGCACTTCCAGACCGGCGATTTTACCGGCGTCTTTGGTGGCCTGACGCTGTGCGTCGTTGAAATATGCAGGAACGGTGATCACGGCTTGCGTGACTTCCTCACCCAGATAGCTCTCGGCGGTTTCCTTCATCTTGCCCAGAGTGAAGGCCGAGATCTGGCTTGGGGAGTACTTTTCACCGCGGGCTTCCACCCACGCGTCGCCATTGCCGCCATCGACGATGGCGTACGGCACCATTTTCTTGTCTTTTTCGACTTCTGCATCATCCACACGACGACCGATCAGACGCTTAACACCAAAGATCGTGTTGTCGGGGTTGGTGACCGCCTGGCGTTTTGCAGGCTGACCGACCAGTCGCTCATCTTCGGTGAAGGCGACGATCGAGGGCGTGGTCCGCGCCCCTTCGGCGTTTTCGATGACCTTCGGCTGCGAGCCGTCCATGATGGCCACACACGAGTTGGTGGTTCCGAGGTCAATCCCGATTACTTTTCCCATATGTTCAATCCCTTTCTCTTCAAGGCGATGTCCCGAGGTCCGAACCCGTTATGGCACCCGGCCCCGATCTGATGTGCGCAACAGCCCTACACCATCGCGCGTCCCGGCGTATATAAGGGCGGGATCAGAGGCCTGCAAGCGTTGTAAAACGCAGGTTTTCGGGAATCTGTGGCCTTTTTGGCAAGGTTTTGGCAAGGATCGGGGATTCTCGGATGGCGCGGCTGCTTTTACGCGGTTTTGATATCAGGAAAGCCTGGCTGGACGGGCCCGCGCAGGAGCGGCTGATCGACAGCCTGCGGCCGATTCTGAAATCCGCCCCTTTGTTCCGGCCGGTCACGCCATCGGGTAAGGAAATGTCCGTGCGTATGACGTCGGCCGGGTCACTGGGCTGGGTCACCGACAAGACGGGTTACCGATATCAGGCGCAACACCCCAAAGGCGCGGTTTGGCCCGCGATCCCGGAGCAGATTCTTGGTATCTGGCGCGACCTTGCCAGTGCGGACCGTGATCCTGATTGCTGTTTGATCAACTACTACGGCGAAGGGGCCCGGATGGGATTGCATCAGGACAAGGACGAGGCCGATTTTTCCTGGCCGGTCCTGTCGATCTCACTGGGGGATGATGCCCTGTTCCGCATCGGCAACCAGACACGGGGCGGCAAGACCGAATCCATCTGGTTGAACTCGGGTGATGTGGTGATCATGGGCGGGCCCGCCCGGCTGACCTATCACGGCGTCGACCGCATCCGGTTCGGATCATCAAAACTGTTGCCCAAGGGTGGTCGGATCAACCTGACGCTGCGTGTGGCAGGTTAGCGGCGCGCCTCCCAGCTTTGGGACACATGCTGACGAGAGAAGAAAATTCCCAACAAGCCGATCAGCAGCAGGATCAGCCCCACCCAAAGCGCGTATTCCCAGCTGGTATTGCGAGGAAAATAATTGCGGAAAAGAAAACCGCGGCACTGATCGATGACGTGAAACAGGGGGTTCCAGGTGAACATGGCCAACGTGGCACCGCCCAGCGCATTCGCCACGAACATTTTACCCGAAAAGATCATGTTCAAGCGCCGGTAGATATTGGTCAGGACTGTCACAAAAGTGGGAAACCACGGTCGCAGAGCCATGAAGACGACGCCAATTGCGCAGCCAACAAACCAGCTCAGGATCAACATGCCAAAAGCGCCGCCCGGTTCCTGAATTTCAATTGGCGCGACTGCTACACTGTAAATAAAGAGGATCACGATGATTGTCACAATCTGCGTGTAAAGCGCCCCAAAAGCGGTGGCCAACAGGACGACAACCATGTTCATCGGCGAATGCAGCATCATCGGGTTGTTGCCGGTCCCGACCCCCGCTACCGCGCTGACGGACTTGATATGGGTGATGAACAGAAATACGCCCGACAGCAGAAACAGGACAAATTCGCCCCGGATTCTTGCAATACGTGGTCCCAGGAAAGACAGGATCGTATACAACACCAAAACCAGGGCGAGAACCTGCAAGATGTTGATGATTATGGCCACGACCGCGTTGTGATGCTGGGACCGTATGCTGCGAACAACGGCGTGGAAAATCAGCTCGGCCGTTGTGAACGCGCCGCCCAGTAAGGACTGGTTTCGCTTGAAATAATACACCCGAAGCGTCTTTCCCGTTTTTTCGCCTGCAATCTGTCACGAAATTCTTGCCGTTCCGTAACCGGCACATCATAAGGCCGTCAGGCTATTCGATCAACAAATCACAGGAACGGAGCTTTTTTGTGACCTACGACGCCCTCATTCCCGTCATTCGACGGCTGGCCCTGGAAGCCGGTGACAAGATCATGGAGATCTACAATTCGGATGATTTCGACGTAAAGGTCAAATCCGATTCCAGCCCGGTGACCGAAGCAGACGAAGCTGCCGATGCCTTGATTTCGGCCGGTCTGCGCGATGCCTTCCCGGATATTCTGCTGGTGACCGAGGAACAGTCCGCCTCGCATTCAGAAAAGGGTGACAGATTCCTGATTGTCGATCCTTTGGACGGCACCAAAGAATTCATCAACCGGCGCGGCGATTTCACGGTGAATATTGCGTTGGTCGAAAACGGCGTTCCAACCCGTGGCGTGGTTTATGCGCCTGCAAAGGGTCGCATGTTTTATACACAGGCCGATGGTCAGTCGGTTGAAGAGACCGGAGCATTGGACAAAGCCCAGGCTGGGGAGGTGACTTCCATATCTGTGTCTAATCCGGAAAATTCAGCACTTCTAATCGTTGCGTCGAAATCGCACCGCGATCAGGCCACCGAGGATTACATCAACAAATATCAGGTGAAGGACAGCAAGAGCGCGGGCTCATCCCTGAAATTCTGTCTAGTGGCCACGGGCGAGGCAGATCTTTACCCCCGCGTTGGCCGCACGATGGAATGGGACACAGCTGCGGGCCATGCCGTGCTGGCCGGTGCGGGCGGCAACGTGGTGCGCTTTGATGATCATTCACCGCTGACCTATGGCAAGGACGGCTATGCAAACCCGTTCTTTATCGCCTACGCTCCGGGTGTTGACCTGAAGGAGGCCTGATGTCCGTTCTGATCGCCATTCCCGCCCGCTATGCCTCGACCCGCTATCCGGGCAAACCGCTGGTTCCGCTGACCGGCGCCAATGGCACCGCGATGACGTTGATCGAGCGGTCCTGGCGCGCTGCCTGTTCGGTGTCGGGCGTCGACAAGGTGGTCGTTGCCACCGATGACGACCGCATCCGCGAAGTGGCCGAAGGGTTCGGGGCCGAGGTGGTGATGACCTCGGAAAGCTGTGGCAATGGCACCGAACGCTGCGCTGAGACCCATGCCAACCTTGGCGCTGGCTATGACATCGTGGTGAACCTGCAAGGCGACGCGCCGCTGACACCGCATTGGTTTGTCGAAGACCTAGTCGCTGGCCTGCGCGCCGCGCCCGGGGCGGGCGTGGCCACACCCGTGCTGCGCTGCGATGGTGACGCGCTGAACAGTCTGCTGAACGACCGCAAGCACGGGCGCGTTGGCGGCACCACCGCCGTCTTCGCCGCGGATCACAGCGCCATGTATTTCTCAAAAGAAGTCGTCCCGTTCACCGCCGAGACCTACGCAGGCGAAGAAGAGACCCCGGTTTTCCACCATGTCGGCGTCTACGCCTATCGCCCCGATGCTTTGGCCGCCTATTCCACCTGGCCGGTGGGCCCGCTGGAACAGCTGGAAGGGCTTGAGCAACTGCGCTTTATGGAGAATGGCCGCAAAGTTCTGTGCGTCGAGGTTGAGGCCAAAGGCCGCCAGTTCTGGGAGCTGAACAACCCGCAGGACGTTCCCAAGCTTGAGGAAATGATGGCCGCGATGGGGTTGGATTGAGCCATTTTCCCCCTGACCTGGACACACCTGTTGGCATAGCAGGGCACAAACTTCTTTGTCTGGAAGACAGATGACCAATATTCTTGTAACCGGCGGGGCTGGATATATCGGATCGCATGCCTGCAAAGCGCTGGCGCAGGCGGGCTATACACCCGTGACTTATGACAACCTGATCACCGGCTGGCAGGACGCGGTGAAATTCGGACCGTTCGAACAGGGCGATCTGCTGGATCGCGCTCGGTTGGATGAGGTCTTCGCCAAATACCAGCCCGCCGCCGTAATGCACTTCGCCGCCCTCAGTCAGGTGGGCGAGGCGATGTCCCAGCCAGGCAGATATTGGACCAACAATGTCACAGGGTCACTGAACCTGATCGAGGCAGCCGTGGCAGCCGGTTGCCTGAACTTTGTGTTCTCCTCGACCTGCGCCACCTATGGTGAGCATGACAATGTGGTGCTGGATGAAGACACACCGCAACTGCCGCTGAACGCTTATGGTGCCTCAAAGCGGGCCATCGAAGATATCCTGCATGATTTCGAGGCTGCATATGGCCTGAATCACGTGATCTTCCGCTATTTCAACGTGGCCGGTGCCGACCCCGAGGGTGAAGTGGGGGAATTCCACCGTCCCGAAACTCATCTGGTGCCGCTGATGCTGGACGCCATTGACGGCAAGCGCGACGGGCTGACCGTATTCGGCACCGATTACGACACGCCCGACGGTACCTGCATCCGCGACTATGTGCATGTCTGTGATCTGGTCGATGCTCATGTTTTGGGGTTGAACTGGCTGGAACAGGGCAAGGGTAGTCGGGTTTTCAACCTTGGCACCGGATCGGGCTTTTCGGTGATGGAGGTGATCGGCCATTCCAAAGCCGTCACTAACCGCGAGGTGCCCTATTCCATCGGCCCCCGCCGCGCTGGCGATTGCACCAAGCTTGTTTCAGGCTCGGTCCGCGCCGGGCAAGAGCTTGGTTGGACCCCAAAAAGATCAACGTTAGAGACTATGATCAGTGATGCCTGGCGCTGGCATCAGAACGGCAATTACGAAAAGTGAGCCATAGGTGACAGATCATGTAGCCGATAATCTTCCACCCATTGGATGGGTGCAGAAGTACCGGTTGCGTCTGAAACGACGGCGGTTGCTTTGGCGATCCTTTCGCAGCCGCCATCAGCTAGCCAGCCTCAAGGATCAGACCGCGCAAATCAGACCCGGCGCGGTACTGGCCTTCACCACGTTGCGCAATGAAATCAATCGCCTTCCGTGGTTCTTCCGCCACTATCGCAGGCTTGGGGTGGATCGCTTTCTGGTCGTGGATAACGGCAGCGATGACGGCTCGGTAGAATTTCTGCGCGATCAGCCCGATGTGTCGCTGTGGCAGACCCTTAACAGCTATCGCGACGCGCGATACGGTTTGGATTGGCTGACATGGCTGCAAATGCGCTATGGCCACGGACACTGGACCTTGATGGTGGACGCGGATGAGCTGCTGATCTACCCCAACCACGACAGCAAATCCCTGCATGACCTAACAGGCACCTTGGACCAACAAGGCCACATCGCCTTTGGCGCGCTGCTGCTGGATCTCTACCCCAAGGGGCCACTGGGCGCGCAGCCCTATGACCCCGAAATGGACCCGACCAAAACCCTTAGCTGGTTCGATCCCGGCCCCTACCGGGCGCAGCGCCAAGGCTCATTGGGCAACCTGTGGGTGCAGGGTGGCGCGCGAGAAAGGATGTTTTTTGCCGACAGGCCGCGGCATTCGCCCACGTTGAACAAAATCCCGCTGGTGCGCTGGTCACGGCGCTATGCCTATGTGAACTCGTGCCACTCGGCCCTGCCCCGGCATCTGAACGCGGTCTATGACGGCCCCGGCGGCAAGACGCCTTCGGGCGTGTTGCTGCACACCAAATTTCTTCCCGAGGTGGTGGACAAGTCATCGACCGAAAAAACCCGACGGCAGCATTTTCATGATCCCGACCTATTTGGGTCATATTATGATGCAATTGGAAACCGCCCCGACATGTGGACGCCTCAGTCCGTGCGTCTTGAGGGCTGGGCCCAGTTACAACAATTGGGTCTGATGGGGAAAGTTTGCTGAAAAGCAGCATATGTGACTAACGGTTTTTAAATTCGTTGCCTTGAAAGATACATCAATGGCATAAAACGGCACTTGCCCGGCACCACTCTGGATCGTCCAGCCCCTGGGCATGCTCGCGTAACGAAAAAGGCAGTGCAAACGCGTGAGCCTGTTGGATTCATACCGAATGAGATTGCGGCGCAAGCGTCGTCTGGTGCGCTGCCTGCGCAAACGTCGGCAATTAAAGCCGATTTCCGACAAGACCAACGATATCCAACGCGACGATATCTTGTTGATGAGCGTTCTGCGGAACGAGAAAATCCGCCTGCCTTACTTTCTGGAATACTACCGCAGGTTGGGCGTCGATCATTTTCTGTTTGTCGACAACGACAGCGATGATGGCTCGGGCGAATACCTGGCAAGCCAACCCGACGTTTCGGTCTGGCGGGCAAATGCCAGCTATAAACAGGCTTCGTTTGGATTGGATTGGTCAAACTACCTGTTGCGAAAATACGCACACGGACATTGGGTTCTGACAGTCGACCCGGATGAGTTCTTTATCTATCCGTTCTGCGACACCCGTCCGATCCGCGCCCTGACCGATTGGCTGGACGGCTGCGCGGTACGCAGTTTCGGCACCATGCTGATCGACATGTATCCGCAAGGACCAGTGGATGCTCAGCCGTATCACGAAGGGCAGGACCCGTTTGAGATCGCCCGCTGGTTTGATGCTGGCAACTACATGATCACCAAGAACCCCGAGTATAAAAATCTGTGGATTCAGGGGGGACCTCGTGCGCGCGTGTTTTTTCGCGACACCCCCTTGCAAGCGCCTGCGCTGAACAAGATTCCCTTGGTCAAATGGGACCGTCGCTATGTCTATGTCAGCTCGACCCATTCGCTGCTGCCGCGTGGCTTAAACCAGGTTTATGACGATTGGGGCGGTGAAAAGACCAGCGGTGCGTTGCTGCACGCCAAGCTGATCAGCACGCTGGGCGACAAAGCCCGCGAAGAGATGCAGCGCGGCCAGCATTACCGCCGCTCGGGCGAATATCGCGCATATGCCCAGGGGCTGGACGAGCAGCCGGTGTTTTGGTGTGACCGGTCCGAGAAATACATCAACTGGCGTCAGCTTGAGATCCTTGGCCTCATGTCGAAAGGAAACTGGGCATGAGCCGTCTGGGCATTGTCATGCTGGTTCATACAGCACTGCACCGGGCCGAGCAGGTGGCACGGCATTGGACGGCATCGGGCTGTCCGGTGGTGATCCATGTGGACCGCAAAGTGCCGGATCAAGTTTATTCCGATTTCGTTGCCGCGTTCGCGGATGAAGCGTTGATCCGGTTCTCGGAACGCCATACCTGCGAATGGGGTAGTTGGGGAATTGTCGCGGCCTCACAATCCGCGGCCGAACTGATGCTTGAGGCTTTTCCGGACGTTCATCACGTCTACTTGTCTTCGGGGGCCTGCCTGCCCCTGCGGCCCGTGGATGAGCTGATCGACTATCTTTCTGACCGGCCTCGGGTCGATTTCATCGAAAGCGCAACGACCGCCGATGTCAGCTGGACGATCGGTGGGCTGGATCAGGAACGTTTTACACTGCGCTTTCCGTTTTCCTGGCGCCGGAACCGCAAACTGTTCGACGCTTATGTAAAACTGCAACGCGCCCTCGGGATGCGCCGCAAAATCCCCGAAGGGCTGATGCCGCATATGGGCAGCCAATGGTGGTGCCTGACCCGACAGACCCTGTCGGCCATTCTGCAGGACCCCAAGCGGCAGACCTATGACCGCTATTTCCGCCGCGTCTGGATTCCGGATGAAAGCTATTTCCAGACGCTGGCCCGACTGTATTCCACCCACATCGAAAGCCGGTCGCTGACCTTGTCGAAATTCGACTATCAGGGGCGACCACATATCTTTTATGATGATCATCTACAGTTGCTGCGCCGGTCGGACTGTTTTGTGGCCCGAAAGATCTGGCCGCGTGCTGATCGGCTGTATCAGGCCTTTCTGACCGATCAGAGCAGCGCCATGCGACCAGCCGAACCCAACCCGGGCAAGATCGACCGGGTATTTTCCAAAGCGGTCGAGCGTCGAACCCGTGGGCGCGACGGGCTGTACATGCAAAGCCGCTTTCCTCGCCACGGCAGTGAGAACGGCCTGACCTCATTCCCTTATTCGGTATTTCAGGGCTTTGCCGAGCTGTTCGAGGATTTTGAACCCTGGCTGGCTGAGACCACAGGCGCACGGGTGCATGGGCACCTGTTTGGCCCCGCTCGGGCCGAGTTCGCCAACGGGGACACGATCACAAACGGTGCGCTCAGCGATTGTGCGGTTCTGCGTGACTATAACCCAACGGCCTTTATCTCGAACCTGATCTGGAACACACGGGGTGAGCGGCAGTGCTTTCAATTCGGTCCCGGGGACACGCAAAAGATCAGCTGGTTTCTGGCGCGGGATAAGAACGCGCAAATCTCGGTTATCACCGGGGCCTGGGCGATCCCACTGTTCCGGTCGAACATGAATTTCGCCGATATCCGCTGTGAAGCGGCACGCCTTCAACAGATTGAAACCAAACAGCTTGAGGTTCTGGGCTCGGTCTGGACCAAGGCGCAGGTGCGGACCTGGTCCTTGGCCGAATTTGTGGAATCTCCGATGGAGCCCATGCAGACCGTGATCGAGGAAATCGGCACCCATCGCGCGAACCATTTGACCGAGGCGCCAAAAATGGTGGATTTGACTGGCTTTGGACAATTCCTCCAGAACCTCAAAAATCAGGGAATGCATCCTTATTTGGTGGGGGATTTTCCGGCAGATGATATTTTCGGCGCGCGGGTTCGGCCATTCAAGAAACCCTATCTGGTGCAATAGTCTGTCATGACATCCAAGTTCGACTATTTCGTCATCCTCGCCGCGATGCGCACCGGGTCCAACCTGCTTGAGTTCAATCTCAACGCGCTTGAAGGCGTCACCAGCTTTGGTGAGGCATTCAACCCACATTTCATTGGTCGGCTGAAATCTGAAAGTCTGTTGGATGTAACTTTGGAAGATCGTGACGGCGATCCGATGAAACTGGTGCAGGCAATCAAAGATGCACCCGGCGAGTTAAATGGGTTCCGCTTCTTTCAGGGGCACGATAACCGCGTGTTAGAGCCTGTTTTGGCTGACCCACGCTGCGCCAAAATCATTTTGACGCGCAATCCTCTGGACAGTTACGTTTCGTTGAAAATTGCGCGGGAAACCAAGCAGTGGCAACTGAAGAACATCAAACGCCGCCGCGAAGCACAGGTAGAGTTTAATGCGGAAGAGTTTGAATCCTATCTGGATAGACAGCAGGATTTTCAGCTCTTGTTGCTCAATACCCTTCAGCGAACAGGTCAAACCGGGTTTTACATTTCCTATGACGACCTGACCAATCTGGAGGTGCTGAACGGGCTGGCCGCGTGGTTGGGTATTTCGGCGCGGTCGGCTTCGATTGACGATACGATCAAGCCGCAGAACCCGGGCCCGACCCTGTCCAAGGTGACAAACCCGGAAGAGACCGAGCATGCCTTGGCCCGGATCGACAGTTTCAACCTGCATCGCACCCCGAATTTCGAGCCCCGGCGCGGATCGACCGTCGGCAATTATGTCGCCGCGCCGCATACGCCCTTGATGTTTATGCCGATACGCGGCGGGCTTGAGGCACCTGTGACCCAATGGATGGCCGATCTTGACTCGGTCAGCACCGACAAGCTGGTCACCAATCTGAACCGCAAACAGATGCGGCGATGGCTGCACGCTCATCCCGGACACCGAAAATTCACGGTACTACAGCACCCTCTGGCACGGGCGCATTCGGCCTTTTGCTCCAACATCCTCAGCACCGGGCCCGGCGCTTACCTGAAAATCCGAAATATGCTGCGCAACCGGTTCAAAATTCCGATCCCGGGTCAGCTGCGTGACGGCAATTACCCGGTTGATCAGCATTATGAGGCGTTTTCGGCCTTCCTAATCTTCCTACGCCAAAATCTGGCTGGACAGACGCCCGTTCGTGTGGATGGAACGTGGTGCAGCCAGTCTCAGGTATTAGACGGGATGGCATCCTTTGCTCTGCCTGACTTCATCCTGCGCGAGGATGAGATCGCAACAACCCTGCCCGATCTAGCCAGACGGATGGGGCATGACAGCCCACCAACACCCGGGTTTTGCGCGCCGGAAATCCCGTTCACGTTGGCCGAAATTTATGACGACAGATTAGAAACGCTGGCGGCTGAGGCCTACCAGCGCGACTATGTGCAATTCGGGTTCGGGGATTGGGAACCAGTTACGGGCGCAGCGTGATCAGTGTGCCCTTGTTGACCATCGCATAGATCTCTTCGATCTCTTCATTCTTGACGGCGATACAACCGGCGGTCCAATCCGCTGTCTTCTTGGCGCGTTTCAGTTCCGACCGCTTTTTCGGCTGACCGTGAATGAAAATATCACCACCCGGATCAACACCGGCCGCCTTGGCCTGCGCGATATCATTGGAATTCGGATAGGAAATCCCCAGCGACAGGTGATAGCGACTGTTGGGGTTGCGACGGTCGATCAGATAGCTGCCTTCGGGCGTGCGGCCATCACCGCGCTTTGTCTTTGTACCATCTGGCGCAAAGCCCAAATCGACTTTGTATTCCTTGAGAATGGTTTGGTTGTGCAGAAGATACATCTTCCGCGCGCCCTTGTTGATGACCAAAGAAGTCACCTCGGGGCCATCATATGTCAGAAATCGTGGGCTAGCTGTGGCACAGGCCGAAAGGCCCAGCGTTGCCATAGCGCCCAATCCAAATGCTCGACGATCCATGTTTCACTGCCTGCTCTTTTTTTTCAGCATTATGCCAGATTTCCGAAAAACTGAAATCACTTTTTGATGTGCTGCTGTTCGGTCAGGCGGCGCTCGATGCTTTCCAGCCGTTCCAATACTTCGTCGCGATAGGCGTCAGTTCGCACCTCATCCTCGGCATGATGCGCATCCTGCATCGAGTTCACAATCAGACCGACCAGCAAGTTCACGACCGCAAAGGTGGTGACCATGATGAACGGAACAAAGAACAGCCAGGCATAGGGATAGACCTCCATCACCGGACGGACAATGCCCATGGACCAGCTTTCCAGCGTCATGATCTGGAACAGCGTATAGGCCGACAGACCTAGGTCGCCGAACCAGTCCGGGAAAGTGGCCGAGAACAGCTTGGTCGAGATCACGGCACCGATGTAGAACAGGATCGCCATCAACAGGAATACGCTGGCCATGCCCGGCAGGGCCGAAATAAAACCCTCGACCACCCGCCGCAGGCGCGGCGCGACCGAGATAACCCGCAGTACCCGCAGGATTCGCAACGCCCGCAATACCGACAGCCCCCCGGCGCTGGGGATGAGGGCAATGCCGACAACGATAAAGTCAAAGACGTTCCAGCCGCTGAGAAAGAACCGTCGCCCGGTCGCCAACAGCTTCATGGCGATCTCGGCCACGAAAATGGCAAGACAGATAGTGTCCAGCGTCACGATCAGGGGTCCCGCGGCCTCCATCAGGGTTGGCGATGTCTCCATCCCCAACAACACAGCATTAAAGATGATGACCGCAGTGATGAACCGACCAAAAGTGGGATGTTCGATGATGGTCAGCAGACGCTGATTGAAGCCCATATTGACACTCTCCTGTCTGCTCATGATGCGGGCCCCCATACAAACCGCGCGGCAAGTTCCGTGTGTGACGACCATCGAAATTGGTCCACCACCTGTACCCATTCAAGAGTGTAGCCCGCATTAACCAGCGTTCTTGCGTCCCGCGCGAAGGTCACCGGGTTGCACGAGACATATGCAATCACCGGGCGCTGCGCCTGTGCCAGTTCGGCAACTTGCGCCTCGGCCCCAGCGCGGGGCGGGTCCAGCACAACGGCGTCAAAGGATTTCAACTCATCGGGCATCAGCGGGCGGCGGAACAGGTCGCGGGACTCGGTCGTGACCCGTTTCAACCCTTGCGCGCGGCGCCAGCCCTGATCCAGCGCATCCGTCATCGCGGCTTCACCTTCGACCGCGTGTACCTCGGCACTTTCGGCAAGTGGTAGTGAGAAAGTCCCACTGCCTGCAAACAGGTCGGCAATACGCTTCGCACCCTGTATTGCCTGCAAAACGGCCTGTAACAGAGCCTGTTCTCCATCTCTTGTCGCCTGCAGGAATGCTCCGGGCGGTGGCACAACCCCAGCACCCCCAAAGCGTTGCATCGGAGGTTGGCGCATTGCGATCACTTCACCATCCCAGCTAAGCCGCGCCAAGCCGTGCTTCTCGGTTGCCTGCGCCAATGCCAGTTCCAACGACCCATCCAGCGGTTTGCCACCCTTGACGGCCACATCCAGCCCGCCTTCGGACAAGGTCAGTGTCACGGCCAGTACGCCCTTGCGACTTCCGCCCAGAATAGCCAGCGCCTCGGCCACCGGTATGGCAGCAATCAGGGCCGGGTCCAGCAGATGACAATCGGGGATTTCGGTGATCGTTTCGGACGCTCGGCCATGGAATCCGGCCAGCGTGCCCTTTTTGGTTCGACGCACGGCGATCGTGGCACGGCGGCGCGACCGCTCGGGCGAAGTATGGATCGGGCGCATCTGCGCCTCTAGCCCCTGCGCCGCCAGTGCGGTGCGCACCACTTCGACCTTCCAGTCGGCCACAAAATCATCTGCGGCGTGCTGCAATTGGCATCCACCACAGGCCTTGTAGTGACGGCAAGGAGGTTTCACCCTTTGGTCCGAGGGTGTTTCAACCCGTATGTCAGTCAGCAGCTGCCCTACTAATGTACCACTTACCACCTCACCTGGCAGGGTACGCGGCGCGTAAACCGGGCCGTCAGCAATGCCGTCTCCCTGATGACCCAGGCGATTTATGGTGAAGTGTTGCGTCATAAGGGGCCTGATACCGGGGCTTTGCGCGCAACAAAACCCCCTAGCACGCTTTGTGCGTTATTCGGCGGCTTCGGCCTGAATGAACCCGCCCGATTGGCGATGCCAGAACCGCGCGTACAGCCCGCCCTGCTCCAACAACGCATCATGGGTGCCGGATTCGACGATCTGCCCCTGATCCAGGACGATAATCCGGTCCATCTCGCTGAGCGTGGACAGGCGATGTGCAATCGCCAGGACCGTCTTGCCCTGCATCACCCGGTGCAGGGCGGTTTGAATCGACGCCTCAACTTCGGAATCCAGCGCCGAGGTCGCCTCATCCAGCACCAGAATCGGCGCATCTTTGAGGATAGCGCGCGCCAGAGCGATCCGTTGCCGCTGCCCACCGCTGAGCTTCACACCGCGTTCGCCTAGATGCGCGTCATAGCCGCTGCGGCCATGGGCATCCTGTAGGCTAAGAATAAACTCATGCGCTTCAGCCTTCTTCGCCGCTGCAATCATGTCGTCTTCTGACGCGTTTGGGCGGCCATACAGGATATTCTCACGCGCTGAGCGGTTGAACATCGCAGTTTCCTGCGTGACCATGCCGATCTGACTACGCAAACTGTCCTGCGTTACCTGGCTGACATCTTGCCCATCAATGCGAATAATGCCTTCTTCCCCGTCATAGAGCCTGAGCAACAACGAGACCAAAGTGGATTTCCCAGCGCCCGAGGCCCCAACAATTCCCAGCTTTTCACCCGGATGCACGGTCATTCTCACATCGGACACACCGCCCACATCGCGACCATAGGCAAAGCTGACATGGTCGAATTCTATCCGCCCCTCGGTCACTGTCAGGTCAATGGCTTGCGCGGCGTCCTCGACCCGGTCGCGTTTGGCAAGCGTCTTCATACCGTTCTCGACCTCACCCACATTCGCGTAGAGCCCCATCAGTGTGAAACTGACCCAGCCGGTCATCTGCGCAATTCTGATCGAAACCGCGCCAGCCGCCACGATATCACCCGCCGTCGCAATCCCGTTTCTCCACAAAAGCAGCGTCGCGCCCAGCAAGAGAACCGGAAGAACCCCGGCCAGCACCATCAGGATAAATCGGAAGCCGGCGGACAATGCCCCGAAGGCCAACATCTTTTCGCGTAGATCAACCATCGAGTTTCGCGCGGCCTGATCCTCAAACGCAGAATGGGCGAACAGCTTTACGGTCTTGATATTGGTGATGGTATCAACCACTTGCCCGGACACCATGGCGCGCGCGCCAGCCCGCGCAGCAGACCGGGCGCGAATGCGTGGCAGATACCAGCGGATCAGCAGGAAATACACCACCAGCCACCCGGCGAAGGGTAACATCACCAGTGGATGAATAGACCCTAACAAGAACAAAGAACCGGCAAGTGAGGCCAAGGCAAACACAATTGCACTGATTGTCTCGGACACGACAGAGGCCAATGCGTTAGACGTCTGCATCTGTTTCTGCGCGATCCGGCCCGCGAAATCATCGTCGAAATAAGTGACCGATTGGCCAAGGGTCCAGCGGTTCAGCTTGGCCAGCACCAGCGGCGGCACATTGGGCATGACGATATAGTTGTTCGTCACCGAAGACAGCCCGAACAGCGCTGGGCGCAGCAACATGAAAAATGCCACCACGCCCAGAATCATCCACAGATTATCTGCGTTGAAAAAACCCTGAGGTCCATTTTCCGAGGCAAGATCGATCACCAGACCCAACATCCAGGCCGTTCCTGCCTCCATCGCGCCAGCCATGGCCGAAAAACTGGCCGCGACAAAAATCATCGGCCACGCGCCGGACAGGCACCAACGGATGAACGCCCCCAGCGTTTGCGGCGGGGGCGTCTCAGATTTTTTGAACGGATCTATAAGATCGGCAGCCTTCATTCCGCAGCCTCCGGGTTCAGGAAGCCACCAGATTGCCGCGCCCAGAACTGAGCGTAAAGCCCCCCATGCGCCAACAATTCGGAATGCCCGCCCTGCTCTACAATCCGACCTCCATCCATAACCAGAATACGATCCATCTGCGCAATGGTGCTCAGCCGGTGGGCAATGGCGATCACGGTTTTACCTTGCATCATGCCGTAGAGGGTCTCCTGGATCGACGCTTCGACCTCGGAATCCAGGGCGGATGTCGCCTCATCCAACAGCAGGATCGGTGCGTCTTTCAGGATCACCCGCGCCAGCGTCACCCGCTGCCGCTGTCCACCGGACAGCTTCACGCCCCGTTCCCCCACATGTGCATCATATCCGGTGCGTCCCTGCGGATCTTGCAGGTCGAGGATGAATTCATGCGCCTCGGCCTGTTTGGCGGCGGCGATCATCTGTTCCTCGGATGCCTCGGGACGACCATACAGGATATTATCGCGCACCGACCGGTGCAGCAACGCACTGTCCTGCTGCACCATACCGATTTTGCTGCGCAGACTGTCCTGAGTGACGCTTGCGATGTTCTGGTCGTCAATCAGGATTGCACCCTGTTCCACGTCATAAAACCGCAAAAGCAGCTTAACTAGGGTCGATTTTCCGGCACCGGACCGCCCGATCAGACCAATCTTTTCACCCGGTTGAATGGTCAGGTTGATATGATCCAGCCCACCGGTTTTGCGGCCATAGTGATGCGACAGGTTGCGGATGTCGATCTGACCTGTGGTCAGTTGCAATGGTTTCGCATCCCGCGCATCCAGCAGGTCGATAGGCTGGGCAATCGTCTCCATCCCTTCAGCCACCACACCAAGCTGGCGGAAGAAACTGGTCAACGCCCACATGATCCAACCGGTCATCGCATTCAGTCGCAAGGTCAGCGCGGTCGCCGCTGCTACCACACCGACCGTGGCACTGCCCTGCATCCACAAGGCAATGGCCCAACCGACAACACCAACGATCAGCAGGCCGTTCAACGTCACCAGAACCGCATCCATAATGGTGAAGATCCGCATCTCAACCTGGAAGGTGCGACGGGTTTCAGCTATGGCTTCGCGGGCATAGTCCAACTCTTGATCATCATGCGCGAACATCTTGACCGAGTGGATGTTGGTGTAACTGTCCACCACCCGACCCGTCACCGCCGAGCGCGCATCCGACGCCGCCTTGGACGCCGGTCCGACCCGAGCGACCGTCCAGCGCACCAACAATGCATATAGTGCAAACCAGATCAGCAGCGGCAACAACAGGCGCGGATCGGCCGCCATCAATAGGATCGCCGCCCCGATCAGATAAGCCAGCGAGAAAGAAATCGCGTCAAAAACCTGAAACACGGCCTCACCCGCGGCGGGGGGCGTCTGCATGATCCGGTTTGCGATACGGCCCGCGAAGTCATTCTCGAACCACCCCACGGACTGACGCAGCACATGCTTATGCGCCCGCCAACGTATGATGGTGCCAAAGTTCGGCAGGATCGTGTTGTTCAGCAGCAGGACATCAACCACATGCAGCATCGGCCGTAACAGCAGCACAAACACAGCCATCAGAATCAATTCAGTCCCGTGGGCCTGCCAGACCTCAGCCGGAGGGCCAGACAACAGGTCAACCACGCGGCCCATGTAATAAATCAGCCCGACCTCGACCGCGGCGACGATGACTGAAATCAGCGCGGTCCAGAAAAACACCCGCATGAAAGGTCGGGAATAATCCAGCATAAACGGCCACAGCCGCGTGGGCGGTGTGTCGGTCTCGGTATAGTCGGCAAAAGGGTCAACAAGGTTTTCGAAATAGCGAAACATGGAGAGTGCTCCGATTGAGCAGTAAATAGGTCATGCGAAGAAAGATGGCACCAGAACACCACCCCTACGGGTCAAAGTGTTCCGGCTTTAGCCGAACCAGATCCCGTAATACATTCGCATCCCTCCATTCATGTGACAGGCGCACGAAACCACAAAGAAGTTGATTTGTCATCCCCTTTTGAGACTTCGTGTCAGATGCTCAGCAATTCCTCGCGGGTCAGCGCAAAGCCTGATGCAATCCAGCGCGCCTCAAGCTCGGCCAGTTTTTTGCCCAGCGCGGGACCGGTGAAATCGGGAATCAGGTCGGTGGCCTTGATCGGGAAATCAGCCTCAGCCCCTTTGTGCAGATCGGTGCGCAAGGTTTCGCTCCACGGCTGTTCAAGGAAGGCGCAGCGCAGCAAGGTTTCGTGCAAGCCGCCCTCTTCGCCATAACGAAACCCCAGTTCGGCAACGCTGGCAGTACCGGATGCCTCATCCCGCATGCGGGTCAGACGTTGTAATTGCGCCTTGCTCAGGCGCAGGGTCTTGGCGATATCCGGTGTTGCGATTGCGGCCAGACGCCGAATTGACTCAGGGGCGGCCCCGGCCTGTTCCTCTAAGGCTATCAACGGTGCCAACGCACGGTCCTCGGCCCCTGGCAACAGCCGGGCCAGAACTCCCGATTGACGCATCGCGGCAATCGAGGGTGCCGGATCGGGTGCGCCCATAAGTTTCAGAAGTTCGGCCCCGACCCGTTCACGAGACAGGCCCTCTAGCCCGTCCAGATTAGACGCAATCGCCGCCAGAGCGTCCGGATCAAACCCAGCCTCGGCATCGCCATACCAGGCGTGAAACCGGAAATACCGCAGGGATCGCAGGTAATCCTCTCGAATGCGGTTCTCGGCGTTGCCGATAAAGCGCACGCGGCGGGATTGCAGGTCGGGCAGCCCGTTCAACGGGTCGAGAATACTGCCATCGGGCCGCGCATAGATCGCATTCATGGTGAAATCGCGGCGCGCGGCGTCTTCTTCCAACTTGTCGGAAAATGCCACCACCGCCCTGCGGCCATCGGTTTTCACGTCGCGGCGAAAAGTGGTGATCTCATGCGGGGCACCGCCACTGACCACAGTGATCGTGCCGTGGTCGATTCCGGTGGGGATGGCCTTGAGGCCCGTTGCCTGCGCCAGCTCCATCACCCGTTCGGGGCGCGCATCGGTGGCGATATCGATATCCGAGACCGGCGCGCCCAGCAGCGCGTTGCGCACGCAACCCCCGACGAACAACGCCTGCGCACCGGCGCCCGTCAACGCTGCACAGACCTTTTGCGTTGCCGGATCAGTAACCCAGGCCTCAGAAATTCGCGTCATTCATTCACCCGTGCGGCCAATCCCCGCAACATTCGGGCCGTCGCGCCCCAGATGTAGTAGGGGCCGAACGGCACCGTGAAATAATACCGTTTGTGACCACGCCAGCGGCGCGATTCAACGATATAATTCGCGGGGTTGAGGACATGTGCAAGCGGAACCGAAAACACCTCGTCCACTTCGCCCGGTTCGGGGGTCAGTTGAAACGGTTCGCGCAGGATCGCGACAACCGGTGTAACGGTAAAGGACGTGACGGTTTCATGAGACGATAGGTGGCCCAGAATCTCGGGCAAGTCGGGCGGCAGACCGATCTCCTCCTGCGCCTCACGCAGGGCAGTGGCGGTGACATCTACGTCGCCTTGATCCTGCTTACCGCCGGGAAAGGCGATCTGGCCGGGGTGGTGTTTCAGAGCCGAGGATCGTTTCGTCAGAATCAGCCGCGGCGTGTCGTCAAACACCGTGATCGGAACCAGCACCCCCGCCGGGCGCAATTTGCGCCCTTCAGGCAGGTTGGTTTCGGGGTTCAGGTCGAAATCGCTTGAACCGTGGCCGGGGCGGCGCAGGGCCGCCCGCAACTGGACCGTAGGATCAGGCGTCGTCCGCATCAAAGCCGACCGAACCCGGTTCCAGTATGTAATGTGCGCCACAGAACTGACAATCGGCGGTTACCTTGCCTTCGGGCGTGGTCATCTTTTCGATGTCCTTGGCCGAATAGATCGACAGGCTTTGCCGCACACGATCTTCCGAACAGGTGCAGCCGAATTGCACGGACTGAGCGTCATAGACCCGCGGCTGTTCCTCGTGAAACAGCCGGATCAACAGGTCGGTCGGCGCCACCGAAGGCCCGATCAATTCGAGATCCTCGACCGTATCCAACAGGATGTTGACGCGGCCCCAGTTTTCACTCTCTTCCCCGTCGACCAGATCTTCGGCGGTCAGGATCTGCCCCCCACCTTGTCCGTCCGCCACAAAGGGCGAGGCCTTGGGCATGTGCTGCAGCATCACTCCGCCCGCGCGCCAGTGTTCACCGACGCCCGGCTCGGTCGATTTGCCAAAGCTGAGCGAGAACCGCGTCGGCAGCTGCTCGGATTGTGCGAAATACGCCTCGGCACAGGCAGAGATCGAGCCCCCCGCCAGCGGAGTGATCCCCTGATACGGCTGCGTGCCTTCACCCTGGTCGATCATGATGGCGAAATAACCCTCGCCCACCTGATCAAACGGCCCGCCATCGGTCAGGCGGTCGCGATCATAGCTGGCATAGGCGCGGATGCGGGCCGGCTCTCCCTCGACCTTGGGCGCAAAGTAATCGGTCGCGATCATGCGCACCGGGCCCTTGGACTGCACCTGCAAAGACAGTTTCCAACGCAGCGAAACGGTCTGGCCGATCAACGCGGTCAGCAGGGCCATCTCGGCCACTAACGCCTCGACCTTTTCGGGATAGTCATGCTGCTTCAGGATGCCGTCCAGCACACCATCCAGACGGGCTACACGGCCGCGCATATCCGATACATCAAGTTGAAAGGGCAGGACAGTATCGTCCCACGCGATTTTCGTTCCAAGAGACATGGGGTTTCCTTACACGCCACGGGTTGGCATACCGGCACCATATAGGTTGAACAGATTGGGTTTGAAGGGGCCATACATGATCAGACGGTTCGGTGAAACCCCGGAAAAAGGGCGTACATATACACGCAGACCGGGTGTCTATGCGTTACTGCCGAAAGGAAAAGACCTGCTGGTCACGTGGTATGACGATGGGCTGAACCCCGAATTGCAGCTGCCGGGCGGTGGCATTGATCCGGGCGAATCCCCGATTACCGCGCTGCATCGCGAAGTGTTCGAAGAAACCGGCTGGCTGATCGCCGCCCCGCGGCGGATCGGTGCGTTTCGCCGATTCACCTTTATGCCTGAATATGACCTTTGGGCCGAGAAAATCTGCATGATCTACAGCGCCCGTCCGGTGCGCCGGATGGGACCGCCCCGCGAAGAGTTTCACGAGGCGCTTTGGATGGAAACTGCCGTTGCGGTGCAGATGCTTGGCAACGAGGGGGACCGTCACTTTGCCACCCGACATCTGAACAGTTTCTAAGCCCCGTTATATTCAAAGAACACGGCGGACACGTCATCATCCATGCCGCTACCCGGTGCCATGGCCTGCGTCATGCGCCAGAACATATCGTCCAGAAACTCAGTACCGCAGCGGTCGGGCGCACAATCGCGGGCCATCTGCTGCAGGCCTTCTTCCTCAAGCAAACCGCCATCGGCCAGACGACACTCGGTAAAGCCATCAGAATACAGCATCAGTTTATCGCCAGGTTGCAGGTAAGTTTCGATCCGCTGAAAGGACACATCGGGCAGCAAACCGATGGGCAGGCCACCCTCGCCCAGAAATTCGGCACTGCCGTCTTGGCGCAAAACAAGTGGATGCGGGTGCCCGGCCTGCACCATCTTAAGATGCCCGTTGCGCAGATCGACAATAGCATAAACCATGGTGAAGTATTCTTCGACGCCGGCATCGGCCATCAGGCGGCAATTGAGCATCTCGGCCACCTGTTCGGGTGGCAGCAGAGCATAGAACTTGTCAAAGCGTTTTTCCATCGCCACGTTCTGATCGAAATGATTGCTGGACAGATAGCCGCCCAATCGCGCTGTCATCATCGCCGAGGTGATACCGTGGCCCGACACGTCAATGCTGTAAAACCCCAGCCGATTGACCCCGGGCGAGAACATCCCCACCAGATCACCGCCAATATGCCCGCAGGGTTTCAGCAGCATGCTGACCCGCGATTTCCCGAAATCCCGCGTCAGTTCGGGGACAAGGGATTCCTGAATTTTCCGGGCCTGAATCAGGTCTTTGTCGATGGCATCATGCGCCACGCGCAGGTCTTCTAACGCGGATTCGATCATCCGGTTCTTCTCGGACAGTTCGCGCTGCATATCCAGAATCCGCGCCCCGGCCGAGATCCGCGCGCGCAGCTCATCCGCCTCAAGCGGTTTGATCAGGAAATCGTCCGCACCAGCGTCCAGCCCGCGCGCCACCTCTTGCTTTTCACTTTTTGAGGTCAACAGGATGAAGTAACTGTATTGATCACTTTCCAGCGCCCGGAAGGCACGGCAGAATTCCAGCCCGCTCATCCCCGGCATCACCCAATCGCTGAGAACCAGATCCGGCGGGTCGGTGGCGCACATCTCGATCGCGGCGTCGCCGTTATCGGCCTCTAGCACCTCAAAGCCCCACTTTTTCAGCGAGGCCACCAGAATACGACGTTGCAGCCGGCTGTCATCGACGACCAGCACCTTTTGGATCGCGCCAAAATCCTGATCGGACCTGGCCTCTGCCTGACTGCCCTCTGCCACCTGAACCCTCTGCACTGTGACCTTTACGGAACGCAGCGACCCTAGCGCGGGGCGGTTTAACATCCGGTGAAGGCGTCTTTGTCTTGTTGCTTAACCCGCTCTTTACTCGCCGTGGGCTACGCAAGTCAGGTCGCGATATGTGTGGAGAGGCCGAACATGATCGACTGGTCCAGAGTCAGACAACTGCAGGATGAGGTGGGTACCAACGAATTCGAAGAGGTGGTGCAGATCTTTCTGGACGAGGTTCAGGAAACCATCGACCGGCTGCATCAGGACACCGACCGGGCTGAGTTCGAACAGAACATGCATTTCCTCAAGGGCAGCGCGCTGAGTCTGGGGTTCGACCGGTTTTCCAAGCTGTGTCAGGACGCAGAGCGCAACGCCGCCGCTGGCAAGGCCAGTGACGTCGATCTGCCTGCCATCCTGACAGTCTATGACGACTCAAAAACTGTGTTCTTTGCCGAGAAAGTCGCAAACCTGTCCTAGATCACGAACTGGGCCAGCGTCTCGTCTTCGGTGATGTCGGTGTAGGTAAAGCCAGCCTCGTCCAGATGCGCGAACAGGCGTGCGAAATTCTCGGGCTTACGGGTTTCGATGCCGATCAGGACCGAACCGAAATTGCGCGCCGACTTCTTCATGTATTCGAACCGGGCGATATCGTCTTCCGGCCCTAATATGCCCAGAAACTCTTTCAACGCGCCGGGGCGCTGCGGCAGGCGCAGGATAAAGTACTTTTTGACGCCGGAATAACGCTGCGCCCGTTCCTTGACCTCGGGCAGACGTTCGAAATCGAAATTGCCGCCCGAGGTGACGCAGACAACGGTTTTGCCGCGGATAAAGCTTTGCACATCGGTCACTGCCTCGATCGCCAGAGCGCCTGCGGGCTCAAGCACGATGCCTTCGACATTCAGCATTTCGATCATGGTGGTGCAGATACGGTCTTCGGACAAGACCAGCACGTCGGACAGGTGGCGATCCTTGAGCAGTTCAAACGGTTTCGCCCCGATCTTCCCGACCGCTGCCCCATCGACAAAATTGTCGATCTGATCGAGCGCCACCGGATGTCCCGCCGCCATGGCCGCATGCAAACAGGCCCCGCCTTTGGGTTCGACAAACAGGCAATGGGTCCGATCCCCGAACCATGTCGCCACGCCCGAGGACATGCCGCCCCCACCCACCGGCAGGATCACGTGATCCGGGACGCCACCCAGCTGCGCCTCAACCTCGACAGCCAGAGACGCCTGCCCCTCGATCACATCCTCATCATCAAAGGGCGACAGAAAATGCCCGCCCTGCTGCGCACACCACGCCTGCGCAGCGGCCAGCGTGTCGTCGAAATAGTCTCCGGTCAGGTGAATTTCGATATTGTCGCCGCCAAAAATGCGGGTCTTCTGGATTTTCTGCTGCGGCGTCGTCACCGGCATGAATATCACGCCCTTCACACCCAGATGCTTGCACATGAAGGCCACGCCCTGCGCATGGTTGCCCGCGCTGGCACAGACGAAAAGCTCTTGCCCCTGCTGCTTGCGCATCGCGTTGAACGCACCACGGATTTTATACGACCGCACCGGGCTGAGGTCTTCACGCTTGAGCCAGATATCCGCGCCATAGCGGTCGGAAAGGTGAGCGTTCCGCTGCAACGGGGTTGGCGGAAACACGGTGCGCATCGCCTGTTCAGCGACGCGGGCGCGGGTCATGAAATCAGTCATGCCGGTTTCCCTGCCCGATCACCGTTGAAAGGGCAAGGAATACATATGTGTACTCAGCTTAGGTGAGTTCGCGTTTCTCGATGAACACGCCATAGATCGTCGTCAGAATGCTGACATTGATCAATGGGACGATCAGCATGCTCGCAAACAAAACTATCAATATCCCGATGATCGGGATGAAAAGCAGCAATGACGCCAGTAGCTGAAGCAATATTTGGAAGAGGATGGACAAGACGACCAGAAGTGCGATGGCTCCGCTTGCGCCCGAGGTCGCCTGCCACGCTTCAGACAGCTTTATGGGCTTTCCAATAGCTGCACCGGGCAGAATTGGTGAGGCACGATAGAATCCGATCGTAAGACATACGATCAAACCCACCCAGAAAATGGACCCCAAAACCGCCGAGGATTGCGCCAACATACTCATGATCAACGCCGCAGGGATCATAAGGATGAAAGCCAACAAGAACAGCATCAAAAGACGCCCGAAATAGGCCAGAACGCGGTCAAATCGGAAAGGTGGAACTAGCCCCGACGGATACTCTTCGAGCAAAACAAACCTGTGCCATGATACTACAATCCAGAGCATTACGACGAACACTACGATCACGATGCAAAATAGGAATCCGAGTAACGTCATCACAGCAGTTGGGTCAGGGGTTGTAGCAGTGGCACCTTCGAATTGTTTGTGTGGGGCGTCGAAAAGAAAGAACAAGCCAATGGCCAAAAAGCCGCCAATGAGTGCAGGTACAACGGAAATCTGAAGCGCTTGCTTCAGGTTCCTCAGAACCATCTTTACCGAATGTACGAAAATCGCCAATCCCAGCATATACTCTGCCCTCTCAACCATTCCTTGTTCTCAATCCGCCCGTTTCACCGCAATTCCCACCCTGCGTCAATCCTCATAACTTGCCCCCGCGTCCAAAACCCGTTAGGGGCCAATCGTCTTACGAATAAGGGGAAGTCAGATGTCCGCGCCCAAGAAAGTTGTTCTGGCCTATTCCGGTGGCCTTGATACCTCGATCATCCTGAAATGGTTGCAGACCGAGTATGGCTGTGAGGTCGTGACCTTCACCGCCGATCTGGGTCAGGGTGAAGAGCTGGAGCCCGCCCGCCAAAAGGCCGAGTTGCTGGGGATCAAGCCCGAAAACATCTATATCGAGGACATCCGCGAAGAGTTTGTCCGCGACTTCGTCTTCCCGATGTTCCGCGCCAATGCGCAATACGAAGGCCTGTATCTGCTGGGCACCTCAATCGCGCGTCCGTTGATCTCGAAACGTCTGGTCGAGATTGCCGAGGCCACCGGTGCCGACGCCGTTGCACATGGCGCGACCGGCAAAGGCAACGATCAGGTGCGGTTCGAACTGGCCGCCTATGCCCTGAACCCCGACATCAAGGTCATTGCACCCTGGCGTGAATGGGACCTGACCAGCCGCACCAAGCTGTTGGAATTTGCCGAAGCGAACCAAATCCCAATTGCCAAGGACAAACGCGGTGAGGCGCCGTTCTCGGTCGATGCCAACCTGCTGCACACCTCGTCCGAAGGTAAGGTTTTGGAAGACCCCGCAGATCAGGCGCCAGACTATGTCTATCAGCGTACCGTCCACCCCGAGGACGCACCGAACGAGCCCGAGTTCATTGAGATCGGCTTTGAAAAAGGCGACGCGGTCAGCATCAATGGCGAGGCGATGAGCCCGGCCACGATCCTGACCAAACTGAACGAATATGGCGGCAAGCACGGCATTGGCCGCCTGGATCTGGTCGAAGGCCGGTTCGTGGGCATGAAATCGCGCGGCATCTACGAAACGCCCGGCGGCACCATCCTGCTGGAAGCGCACCGTGGTATCGAGTCCATAACCATGGACCGCGGCGCGATGCACCTGAAAGACCAGCTGATGCCGCAATATGCCGAGCTGATCTATAACGGCTTCTGGTACAGCCCTGAGCGGGAAATGCTGCAAGCCGCCATCGACAAGTCTCAGGAACATGTCACTGGCACCGTCCGCGTGAAACTGTACAAAGGCTTGGCCTCAACCGTGGGTCGCTGGTCGGATCATTCGCTGTATTCTGAAGAGCATGTGACGTTCGAAGATGACGCCGGCGCCTATGACCAAAAAGACGCGGCCGGATTTATCCAGTTGAACGCGCTGCGCCTGAAATTGCTGGCGGCGCGGGATAAGCGCCTGTCCAAGTGATCGACGACGACGACATCAACGACGAACTCGATCTGTTCATCGAAGCGCAGGACGCGGTCTGGTCCGACGTCCTGCGCGAATTGGAACAAGGACAGAAAACCAGCCACTGGATGTGGTTTGTATTTCCGCAATTGGCCGAACTTGGCCGGTCTCACATGGCGCAGCTGTACGGGATCGAGGATTTGGATGAGGCCACAGCTTATCTGGATAATCCAGACCTCCGCCAGCGCCTGACCAAGGTTGCTGGGTTGATGTTACAGCACAAAGGGCGCGATGCCAGTGACATTCTGGGTGGGATTGACGCAAAGAAACTGCGGTCCTCGATGACGTTGTTTGCATCCGTGCCCGGAGCTCCGTCAGAGTTTCAGACTGTTCTTGATGCCTTTTATGATGGGCAACCCTGTGAGCGGACCCGGCAAATCCTGCAAATGTCGTGACTGCAGGGTCCAGTTGGGTCACCCTTGCACAAGAACGCCCATTCTCTTTACGCATAGGCAAATTGTGAAGGGGACAAAGATGCTGCAGGACATCGCCAACGGCATTCAGCAAGGCTTGGATGGCAAAAGCTTTGAGGGCTCGCTGAAATTCGATTGTGGCGAGGATGGGGTCATCGTTCTGGCCGATAATCGGGCCAGCACACAGGATCGCGACACCGATTGCACCATCCGCATTTCGCAGGACAACCTGACCAAATTACTGACGGGCAAGCTGAACCCGATGACCGGCGTAGCATTAGGCAAGCTCAAGATTTCGGGCAATATGGGTGTAGCGATGAAGTTGGGACAACTGCTAGGTTAAGACGATAAACTCGTCTCACCACCCCGTGACAAACCATGTCAGCGGATTGCACCAACGCATAAGTCAGGGCAGCCTTATCCCGAAAAGGAGACCTGCCATGACCCGCATCGCCTATCTCGATTTTTTCAAACCTACGCTTCAGTTCACGCTGATCGCTCTTGTCGCCCTGCTGCGTGCCGCCCCGGCACCCGCCGCCGGGTTCGAAACCCTGACGGTTGCAGGGGGCTGTTTCTGGTGCGTCGAATCCGATTTCGAATCCGTTCCGGGCGTGACTGGCGCCGTGTCGGGTTTCACCGGTGGCAGTACCGCCAATCCAACCTATGATCAGGTCACCAAAGGCGGAACCGGCCATTACGAGGCGGTTCAGATCACCTTTGACCCGGCCCGCGTTTCCCGTGAAACCCTGCTGAGTATGTTCTTCCGTTCGGTCGACCCAACGGATGCGGGCGGTCAGTTCTGTGACCGGGGTGACAGCTACCGCACGGCCATTTTCGTCTCTAACGCTGGGGAAAAAGCCCTAGCTCAGCAAGCCAAGACAAGTGCCCAGAACGCTCTGGGGCAACAGATCGTGACGCCAATCCTGCAGCAAGGGGCATTCTACCCGGCTGAGGCCTATCATCAGGATTACTATAAGGGGAACAAGCTGGTCCTGACCCGCTTTGGCCCCAAACGCCAGCACAGCGCGTACAAAGCCTATCGCAAAGCCTGCGGCCGTGATGACCGGGTCAAGCAGCTTTGGGGCAGTGACGCACCGTTCGCGGGGTCTTAATCGAGCCGCGCTTCGCGCACCTCTTTGAGATCGGGAATAACATCAGCTGTGCCGTGCCGCGTGACCATCAAGGCCGCGGCACGGTTTGCTTGTGAAATCACCTGTGCCATTGGCATCCCGCGATCCATTCCTGCCAGAACATAGCCGGTGAAAGTATCCCCTGCGCCAGTGGTATCCACGGCCTTTACCTTGTGCGCCGGAAAATCCGTAGCGGCGCCGCGATGGTAATACCGCGCTCCTTTTGACCCCAAAGTGACGATCACATGCTCGACCTCAAGGTCGGTAACGGATTGCCCGGTTGCCTGCTGTAGTTGTTCAGCCTCGATCTCATTCAGGATCAGAAAATCCAGATACGGCAACACGGCCTGAACCGCGTCAGCCTGGAACGGTGCGGCGGCATAGCAGACAGTCAGCCCCAGATCGCGCCCCATCTTTGCGGCTTCGACCTGTAGGTTGGTTTCGTTCTGCATCACCAGCACATCACCTTGCAGGGCCGAGGACAGCGCTTGCCCCAACTGACCCTGAGTGATCGCGTGGTTTGAACCGGGGAACAGAATGATGTTGTTCTCACCCTGTGCGTCCACCGCAATGATGGCATGACCGGTCGGAACCTCGACTCCAGTGATATGGCGCGTGTCCACGCCATATTCGGTCAGACGATCCAGCGCCCAGCGCCCATCCGGCCCCACGGCCCCGATATGCGCCACTTGCGCCCCGGCCCGTGCGGCCGCCACAGACATATTTGCCCCTTTGCCACCCAGATACCGATCCAGCCGATTGGCTGAAAGCGTCTCTCCCGGTCCGGGCAGGTGCGGCACGTCATAAATCATGTCCGCGTTGATCGAGCCGAGGTTCCAGATCGTCATGGCTTAAGCAATATCGCACGAGGCCAGGATGGCCATGTTCAGAATATCATTCGCCGTCGACCCGGTCGAACAGATCTGGATCGGCTTGTCGACACCAGACAGAATCGGGCCAATCACCGTGGACCCGCCCATTTCCTGCATCAGCTTGGTCGAGATCGACGCCGAATGCCGAGCGGGAACGATCAGGATATTCGCCGGGCCGGTCAGGCGCTGGAACGGATAGCCTGCCTGCTGATCCTCGTTCAGGGCAACGTCCACGGTCATCTCGCCCTCGTATTCGAAATCCACTTTGCGCTTATCCAGCACGACAGGCGCGCGGTGCATCTTTTCGGCCCGTTCCGACACCGGATACCCAAAGGTCGAGAAACTGACGAAGGCCACGCGCGGCTCAAGCCCCATATGACGGGCCACTGCGGCCGAGCGTTCGGCGATATTGGCCAGGTCATTCTCGTCCGGCCATTCATGCACCAGCGTATCACCGATCAGCACGATCCGCCCCTTGTGCAGCAGCGCGGTCACACCTACCGCACCATGCGCTTTGTCCGCGTCGAACACGTGATTGATCCGGTCCAGCACATGCGCCGATTTGCGCGTGGCCCCGGTTACCAGGCCATCACCGTGCCCATGCGCCAGCATCAGGGATGAGAACACATGCCGGTCACGTGCCGCCAGGCGGTAAATATCCTTGCTATCAAAACCTTTGCGCTGCAGGCGCTTGTACAGGAAATCGGTATAGGTCTCGAGATGCGTGGTGTTGGCGGCATTCACCACCTCCAACTCGCGCACGGCATCGCCCAGCCCGGCCTCTTCCAGCTTTTGTTTTACGTCATCGGGGCGACCGACAACCAGGGCCTTGCCGAATCCAGACCGCTGATAGGTCACAGCAGCGCGCAGTACACGTGGATCGTCACCTTCGGCGAAGATCATGCGGCTTTGCGCTTGGCGCGCACGGGCGTTCAGACCGCGCAGGATGCTGGCGGTCGGGTCCATGCGGGATTTGAGGCTCAGCTCATAGGCGTCCATGTCGATAATCGGACGCCGCGCTGCGCCGGTATCCATGCCCGCCTTGGCCACGGCAGGTGGGATACGATGGATCAGTCGGGGATCAAACGGTGTCGGGATGATATAATCGCGACCGAAGGTCAGCGATTTGCCATAAGCCATCGCAACCTCATCCGGCACATCCTCGCGCGCCAGACGGGCCAGCGCATGGGCGCAGGCAATCTTCATCTCGTCATTGATGGCACGGGCGTGAATGTCCAGCGCACCCCGGAACAGATAGGGGAAGCCCAGCACGTTGTTGACCTGGTTCGGATAATCGCTGCGTCCGGTGGCGACGATGGCATCCACACGCACCTCATGCGCTTCTTCCGGCGTGATTTCAGGGTCGGGGTTGGCCATGGCGAAAATCACCGGGTTGTCGGCCATGCTGGCGACCATGTCCTGCGTGACCGCACCTTTGACCGACACGCCCAAGAACACATCCGCGCCGTTCATGGCATCTTCCAACGAGCGCAGTTCAGTGGTGACCGCATGGGCCGATTTCCACTGGTTCATACCCTCGGTCCGGCCTTGGTAGATCACGCCTTTGGTGTCACAGACGATGCAGTTTTCATGCCGCGCGCCCATCGCCTTGAGCAGTTCGATGCAGGCGATCCCAGCGGCACCCGCACCGTTCAGAACAATCCTCACATCCTCGATCTTCTTGCCCGAGATATGCAGCGCGTTCAGCAGACCTGCCGCGCAGATCACCGCTGTGCCGTGTTGATCATCGTGAAAGACGGGAATGTCCATCTCTTCCTTCAGGCGCTGTTCGATGATGAAACACTCGGGCGCCTTGATGTCTTCCAAATTGATGCCGCCAAAGGTCGGCCCCATCAGCTTCACCGCGCGGCAGAATTCATCTGGGTCTTCAGTGTCCAACTCGATATCGATCGAGTTCACATCGGCAAACCGTTTGAACAGGACCGATTTCCCCTCCATCACCGGTTTTGAGCCCAACGCGCCCAGATTTCCAAGACCCAGAACCGCCGTGCCGTTCGAGATTACCGCGACCAGATTGCCCTTGTTGGTATAGTCATAGGCCGTTTCGGGGTTTTCCGCGATTGCTTCACATGGAACAGCGACACCGGGACTGTAGGCCAGCGACAGATCACGCTGGGTTGTCATGGGAACGGTCGCTTGCACCTCCCATTTGCCGGGGGTGGGGTCCAGGTGAAAGGCCAGGGCTTCTTCGTCGGTAATTTTCGCTTTGGGCATCTGATATGTCGTTTCTTTGCATCTGTTGGGCTGTCGCCTCATAGCGCAGGAAAACGCGCGCCTCAACGAGAATGAGTTTTCGGCTTTTACAGAAGATGCGGGATTTGTAAGGTCGCGTCCGGAACACGCCAAAAGGGGTCAGCCTTGTCCACAGTCACGCCGATGATGGCACAATATCTCGAAATCAAAGAGGCCCATGCCGATGCCCTGCTGTTCTACCGTATGGGCGATTTCTACGAGATGTTCTTCGAGGATGCCGTCAACGCAGCCGAGGCGTTGGATATCGCCCTGACCAAACGCGGCAAACATAACGGCACCGACATCCCGATGTGCGGTGTTCCTGTTCATTCCGCCGAAGGCTATTTGCTGACCCTGATCCGCAAAGGCTTTCGCGTGGCCGTCTGTGAGCAGATGGAAAGCCCGGCCGAGGCGAAGAAAAGAGGCTCTAAATCGGTGGTAAAGCGCGATGTCGTGCGTCTGGTGACACCCGGCACATTGACCGAAGATGCCCTTTTGGAAGCCCGCCGCCACAACTTTCTGGCCGCCTATACCGAAGTGCGGGATGAGGCCGCCTTGGCCTGGGCTGATATCTCTACCGGGGCGTTTCACGTAATGCCTTTGACAACCGTGCGGCTGAGCCCCGAACTGGCACGGCTTGCCCCGTCCGAGCTGATCGTTGCCGACGGATCGGAACAGGCTTTGCAGGAACCAGTCCGTGATTTGGGAATTTCGCTAACCCCCATCGGCCGCGCCAGTTTTGACAGCACGGCCGCCGAAAAACGTATTTGCGGATTGTTCCACGTGGGCGCTTTGGATGCGTTTGGAAATTTCGGTCGGGCCGAGGTTTCGGCAATGGGTGCCTTGATCGACTATCTTGAGATCACGCAAAAGGGCAAACTGCCCCTGCTGCAGACCCCCTTGAAGGAATCAGAGGATCGCGTTGTCCAGATCGACGCCGCCACACGCCGCAATCTGGAGCTGACCCGTTCCTTGTCGGGTGGTCGCGCCGGATCCCTATTGTCGGTGGTCGATCGCACCGTCACTCCGGGCGGGGCAAGGTTGCTGGAACAGCGCCTGTCCAGCCCCTCGCGCAATCTGGACGTGATCCATGCCCGGTTGGATGCTGTGAGTTTTGCAGCTGAGGACAGCTTGACCGCCTCAGACCTGCGCGATGCCCTGCGTAAAACCCCTGATCTGGACCGCGCCCTGTCGCGCCTGTCGCTAGAACGGGGTGGCCCGCGTGATCTGGCCGCCATCCGCAACGGAATGACGCAGGCAGCTGCTATTGCAGGTATCTGTGACACACAGGATTTGCCGGTTCTGCTGGCCACCGCAGTGCAGAACTTGATCGGGTTTGACGATCTTTTGACCTTGTTGGATGAGGCCCTTGTGGCAGAACCGCCCCTGCTGGCCCGAGACGGCGGTTTCATCGCTCCGGGTTTTGACACGGAACTGGATGAGGCCCGTAAGCTGCGCGACGAAGGCCGATCCGTCATTGCGGGATTTCAACAGAAATACGCAGAACACACCGGCATTGCTTCGCTGAAGATCAAGCATAACAACGTGCTGGGTTATTTTATCGAAACCACGGCCACCCATGCCGAAAAAATGCTGAACCCGCCGTTTTCTGAGACCTATATCCACCGCCAGACCACTGCCAATCAGGTGCGCTTTACGACCGTCGAACTGTCCGAGATCGAAACCCGCATCCTGAACGCCGGTAATTTGGCATTGGAAATAGAAAAGAGGCTCTATCAAAGGCTTTCTGACGAGATTCTGGACCGCGCCGCGCGTCTCAACCAAGCCGCCCGGGGGCTCGCCGAGCTGGATTTGACCACCGCATTGGCCGATCTGGCGCGCGGAGAAAATTGGTGCCGTCCCCAGGTCGACACATCGCGCGCCTTCCACGTGCAGGGTGGACGTCATCCGGTTGTGGAACACGCGCTGCACCAACAAAGCGGCGATGCCTTCATTGCCAATGATTGCGATCTCAGCGCGGATCAGGGCGCGGCTATCTGGCTGCTGACCGGTCCCAACATGGCAGGTAAATCGACCTTCCTGCGTCAGAACGCCTTGATTGCCCTGCTGGCCCAGATGGGCAGTTATGTTCCCGCTGAACAGGCGCATATCGGTGTGGTCAGCCAATTGTTCAGCCGCGTCGGCGCATCCGACGATCTGGCCCGAGGCCGTTCGACCTTTATGGTGGAAATGGTCGAGACGGCCGCCATCCTGAATCAGGCCGACGACCGCGCCCTGGTGATTCTCGATGAAATTGGCCGTGGCACGGCCACCTATGACGGCCTGTCCATCGCCTGGGCCACGCTGGAACATCTGCACGCCGCCAACCAATGCCGCGCGCTGTTCGCCACCCACTACCACGAACTCACCGCCCTGGCCGGCAAGTTGGAGGGTGTCGACAACGCTACCGTGGCAGTCAAAGAATGGGAAGGTGAGGTTATTTTCCTGCACGAAGTCCACAAGGGGGCTGCCGACCGCTCCTATGGGGTGCAAGTCGCGCAGCTTGCCGGTCTGCCCGCATCGGTGGTGGATCGAGCCCGCGTCGTACTGGACCAGTTGGAAAAAACCGAACGCGAAGGCGGCAAGCAAAAGGCGCTGATCGACGATCTGCCGCTATTTTCCGCCGCTCCGCCACCCCCACCACCTGCACCCAAGGCATCGCCGGTCACGGATATGCTGGACGACGTGCTGCCTGATGAGCTGACCCCGCGCGAGGCGCTGGACCTGATTTATAAACTGAAAGAGGCGGACAGATCCTGACCGCCTCAAAAAAAATTCGGTTTTAAAGCCGCTTAGCTTGCAGGTGTCGACGACACACCCACCTGCGCCGGTCGCAGCAGACGATCATGCAGCATGAAGCCTTCGGCCGAGACCTGAATGATATCACCTGCCTTGGTTCCGGGAACCGGTGCTTCAAACATCGCCTCGTGTACGTTTGGATCAAATCGATCACCAACTTCGGGCGTGATCACTTCGATCCCGTGCTTTTGGAACACATCCTTCAGCGCCCGCATGGTCAGCTCGATCCCTTCCAGCAGACCGGCGGCCACTTCTTTTTGCTCATCGGTCGCAGCTTCGAGTGCGCGCTTCATGTTGTCGTAGACCGGCAGCATATCACGCGCCAGTTTCGAGCCACCGTATTGCTCGGCATCGCGCCGCGCTTTGTCGCCACGCTTACGGGCGTTTTCGGCATCTGCCAGCGCACGCATGAACTTATCTTTGTAATCGTCGCGCTCTGCGCGCAACTCATCCAGCTCTAGCGCTTCGTCGCTGAACTCGGCGATTTCTTCGGCCAGCTCTTCAGCTTCAGCCATTGCGATATTGTCCAGAAAATCTTCGTCCTTGGGCTCTGCCATCTCTTACCCTCTAGCTCCGGTCGGATATCAGCTTGCCGACCAGTTGCGCCGTATAATCCACGATCGGTACGATCCGTCCATAATTCAAACGCGTGGGCCCGATGACCCCGACCGCGCCGATTATCTTTCGATCAGCGTTCATATATGGAGACACCACCAAAGAGGAACCCGAAAGTGAGAAAAGTTTGTTCTCAGAGCCGATAAAAATGCGCACACCCTCGCCTTCTTCGGTCAATTCAAGGAATTCCGCGATGTCTCGTTTGCGTTCCAGATCATCAAACAGGGAGCGGATTCGGTCCAGCTCCTCAACTTCACCCGGTTCACCCAGCAGATTCGCCCGCCCGCGCACAATCAGACGGGCCGAGTCGCCTCCATCCCCGTCCCAAGCCGCCATGCCGCTTTCGACCATTTCCCGTGCCAGCACGTCAATCTCTTGTTTACGCGCGTCAATCTGCGCCTGCATCTGACGGCGCACTTCGCCAAGCGTGCGGCCTTCGATCAGTGCGTTTAGAAAATTCGCCGCTTCGCGCATCGAACTGGGTGTCTGCCCCGGTGGCGGTGTAAACAGGCGGTTTTCAACGTGCCCGTCAGCAAAAACCAACACCACTAATGCACGGTCATGAGCTAACGAAACAAATTCGATATGCTTGATCTCGGATTCTTGCTTGGGAGTCAAAACTAAGGAGGCACCATGTGTCACGTGTGACAAGGCCGAACCCACGCGATCCAGCATCCCGCCCACATCGCCTGCGTTAGACCCTAATGTTTCGTCCAGCTTCTGCCGATCAGCGGCGCCCAGATCGCCAACCTCAAGCAAACCATCGACAAACATACGCAAGCCTTGCTGCGTCGGAATGCGCCCCGCACTGACATGGGGGCTGTCGAGCAAGCCCAGAAACTCCAGATCCTGCATGACGTTGCGCACGGTGGCGGCGCTGACTTTTTCCGACAATGTGCGGGTCAGAGTGCGGCTGCCAACAGGCTCACCGCTGTCCAAATAGCTTTCGACGATCAGCCGGAACACCTCACGTGACCGGTCGTTCATCTCGTTCAGAATTTTGCTCGCTTCGCTCATCAGCGGTCCCCTGCTGGGCCGTCATTAAATCGCAGGCATATGAAAGGTCAATCGGGGTTGCATCGTAAGCCATGAGGGCGTTATCCCCAACCCAGCAAACAAAGGATTTTCCATGCGACCCTCAGGACGAGATTTAAGCGAAATGCGCGCCGTTTCAATCGAAACGGAGTTCACCAAACATGCCGAAGGTTCCTGCCTGATCAAAATGGGTGACACCCATGTACTGTGCACCGCCACGATCGAGGATCGCGTACCCCCCTTCATCAAAGGCTCGGGCCTGGGCTGGGTTACGGCTGAATACGGTATGCTGCCCCGCGCCACTAACACTCGGATGCGGCGCGAGGCGGCGTCGGGCAAGCAAGGTGGGCGCACCGTTGAAATCCAGCGCCTGATCGGTCGTGCCCTGCGCGCCGGTGTGGACCGGGTAGCCCTGGGCGAGCGTCAGATCACTGTGGACTGTGATGTGATCCAAGCCGATGGGGGCACTCGTTGTGCTTCGATCACTGGTGGTTGGGTTGCACTGCGGCTGGCGGTGAACAAACTGATGAAGGCCGGGGACGTAATCTCGGATCCGTTGATAGACCCTGTTGCAGCGGTTTCTTGCGGTATTTATGCCGGCCAGCCCGTACTGGATCTGGACTACCCAGAGGACAGCGAAGCAGGCGTGGATGGCAATTTCATCATGACCGGTTCGGGCAAATTGATCGAAGTGCAAATGAGCGCCGAGGGTTCCGTCTTTAGCCGCGCGCAGATGGATCAGCTGATGGATCTGGCCGAAAAAGGTGTGGCCGAGCTGGCCGCAGCCCAGAAAGCCGCAACCGCATGACCCGCAAGTTCGACAGCAACAGGCTGCTGGTGGCCACGCACAACAAGGGAAAGCTTGAGGAGATGAAACATCTCCTTGAACCCTTCGGCGTGACCGTTGTTGGCGCGGCTGAGATGGACCTGCCCGAACCGGATGAAACTGAGGACACGTTCGTCGGCAATGCCCGGATCAAGGCCCATGCTGCCGCCCAAGCCACTGGCATGCCTGCCCTGTCGGACGATTCCGGGATTACCATTGATGCGCTGGATGGCGCTCCGGGTGTTTACACCGCTGATTGGGCCGAAACCGGTGATGGTCGCGATTTCCTGATGGCCATGACCCGCGCCCACGATAAGCTAGAGGCTAAAGGCGCCGCCCATCCCCGCACGGCGCAGTTCCGATGCACTCTGGTACTGGCCTGGCCCGATGGGCATGACGAGGTATTCGAAGGCATCGCCCCTGGTCAACTGGTCTGGCCCATCCGTGGCAAGGACGGGTTCGGCTATGATCCAATGTTTGTCCCTGACGGGTACGACATTACCTTTGCCGAGATGGATCGCTGGGAAAAGAACAAGATCAGCCATCGCGGCCGCGCTGTGGAAATGTTCGTGAAGGGCTGCTTTGGCGGATGATTGGCGCAACGGGGGCTTCGGCCTGTACGTGCATTGGCCTTTTTGCGAGGCCAAGTGCCCTTATTGCGACTTCAATAGCCATGTTTCACGTAATATCGATCAAAAACAATGGCTTAATGCATATTTGGATGAGCTGCGCCGCACGGCTGCCGAAACACCAGGCCGGGTTTTAAACACGATCTTTTTCGGCGGCGGCACGCCGTCGTTAATGGACCCAGACACTGTCGCCGCTGTGATCGATCAGGCCCGGGCCCTCTGGCATCCGGCCAATGACATGGAAATCACGCTTGAGGCCAATCCGGGCTCGGTCGAGGCTGGCCGTTTTGCCGCATATCGGGACGCCGGGGTGAACCGCATCTCGATGGGGGTTCAGGCGCTTAATGACGAAGATTTGCGTCGATTGGGTCGCATTCACACTGTGGCTGAGGCACGTTCTGCCTTTGATATTGCCAGAAATTGCTTTGATAGGGTCAGTTTTGACCTGATCTACGCCCGCCAACACCAAACCCCCGAAGACTGGCGAGCCGAACTGACCGAAGCCCTTTCGATGGCTGTCGACCACCTGTCGCTGTACCAGCTGACCATCGAGAACGGAACCGCCTTTGGGGATCGCTATGCCGTTGGTAAACTGCGTGGCCTACCCGAAGATGACAGCGCTGCCGACATGTATTTGGAAACACAGGACATCTGCGAGGCACATGGCCTGCTGACCTACGAGATTTCCAACCACGCACGCCCCAGCGCTGAATCACAGCACAACCTGATCTATTGGCGCTATGGCGACTATGTCGGCATCGGGCCTGGTGCCCATGGGCGCGTCACCTTGAATGGTCAAAAACTGGCTACAGAAACCTACCTGTCCCCAAACGCTTGGCTAACTGCCGTCGGAAAAGGCAGCGGAGAAAAAGAACGCTCGCCCCTATCAGCGCAAGAACAGGCCAAGGAATACCTTATGATGGGGTTAAGAGTTGTAGAGGGTCTAGATATTGACAGGTATAATTCCCTGGCAGATCACCCGTTGCCGCAGGACAAATTGGCCGATCTAACAGAATTTGGGATGATCAAACAGACAAATGGCCAATTGATTGCCACCAAAGATGGGCGCGCCGTTTTGAATGCGGTGATCCGGGAACTTTTGGGGTAAATGATGCAATATCTTTGGGCCGCCCTGGGTTTGATTTGCGTTGGCTTCGCGGTGGTCGGCATCGTTCTGCCCTTATTGCCTACTGTTCCTTTTTTGCTGCTGGCCGCGTTTTTCTTTGCACGGTCGTCCTCTCGCCTGCACAATTGGCTGATTACACATCGCACTTTCGGCCCGTTGATCGTTGACTGGCAAACGTCCGGCGCTATCCGACCCGGGGCAAAAAAGGCGGCCACCATTTCGGTTGCCGCCGTGTTCGGGCTATCGGTTCTGTTGTCCCTGCCGTCTCATGTCCTGATCATTCAGGCCGTGGTTTTGGGCGCGGTGATGCTGTTTATCTGGACCCGGCCTAACGGCTAAGCTTGGCGCACAGATCGTCCAACTGATCCAGGTTTTCATAGGTCAGCACCACTTGCCCGGTTTCTGTTCCAGCCTTGTGATTGATCGCAACTTTCATCGCCAGAATTGCCGACAGGTCTTTTTCCAAGGCTCGCGTATCAGCGTCTTTACCCGCATCCAGGTTCCGGGAACGCGGGGCAGCTTTCGCCGGATCTGCCTGTTGTTTTTTCACCAGCGCTTCGGTTGCGCGAACCGAAAGCCCATCCCGTACTACGATTTTCGCCAGTTCTGATGGGTTTTCGGCCGTTATCAACGCTCGTGCGTGCCCAGCAGACAGCTTACCTTCGATGACCAGCGTCTGAACGTCCAAGGGCAACGACAGCAAGCGCAATAGGTTCGCAATATGACTGCGGCTTTTCCCCAAGGCTTCGGCCAACTTCTCTTGAGTATGCCCGAAACGGTCCATCAACTGCTTATAGCCAGCAGCTTCTTCGACCGCATTCAGGTCAGCCCGCTGTATGTTTTCGATAATGGCGACTTCCAACACCTCTGTGTCGTCAAACTCACGCACAATAACCGGAATATCATGCAACTGCGCCATCTGAGCAGCGCGCCAACGCCGTTCCCCGGCTACGATTTCATATCCACCATTGCTGATTTCCCTCACAATCAGCGGTTGAATAATGCCCTTTTCTTTGACCGAGGCTGCCAGTTCATCCAATTGATCCGCTGAGAATGTACGGCGCGGCTGGTTTGGGTTGGCCTGCAGCTTTTCAATCGGAACTTTCATGTCCGGACGACGCGGTTCTGTAGTCACCAGACCTTCGGCTTCCTGCGTTACATCTGCCATCAGGGCAGATAGTCCCCGGCCCAAACCTCTGGGTTTTGATTTTTTGACGGCCACTGCGCCCTCCTCACTGCCGCTCAGGCAGCGGCATTTTTGTTCTTGTGAATGACTTCACGCGCCAAATGTCGATATGCCATCGCACCCAACGATCCCGAGTCATACTGCAAGACCGGCAAGGCGTATGACGGCGCCTCACTGACCCGCACATTTCTGGGTATCTTGGTTTTAAATACCATCTCACCCAGATTGTCACGTGCATCCTTTTCAACCTGGCGGGACAAGTTGTTGCGGTTGTCATACATGGTCAACACAACACCTTCGATTCTCAGGTCCGGATTCGCAGTTTGCCGAACCTCTCGGATCGTCAACATCAACTGCGAAAGCCCCTCCAGTGCAAAGAATTCACTTTGCAGGGGAACCAGAACGGAATGGGCAGCTACCATCGCATTCACAGTCAGCAAGTTCAGAGATGGTGGGCAGTCGATCAGCACAAAATCAAGCTCAAACTGGTCGATCGAGGTCTGACGCAGGGCGTCATGCAACAAATAGCTGCGTTTTTCATTGGAAATCAGTTCGATATCCGCCGAGCTTAGATCAACGGTTGCCGGTATTACCAGCAACCCGCCAATTTCTGTCTCTTGTACCACAGCTTCAAGCGGTGCATCGTCCAGGATCAAATCGTATGTGGTCCAATCCCTGTCCTCAACACCCAAACCGGTTGACGCGTTCCCCTGCGGATCCAGATCCACCACAAGAACCCTGCTTCCTGCTTCTGCCAAACCGGCCGCAAGGTTGATCGCAGTTGTTGTTTTTCCCACCCCACCCTTTTGATTGGCGACCGCAATTATCCGGGGCCCTGAGGGACGAGACAGATCAACCACGCGATACTCCTTTTATCCTTAGAATAACAGCTTGGGGCTCAGTTAAACTTGTAATCGGCTCGCAATCGAAATTCCATTCCTTGCGCGCGTCATTCAGCTCTTTTTTCCAGCTTGCGCCTTTCGGCAACAGCGCCGTACCGGACTCTTTTAAATGCCTGTCACAAAAGGACAATAACGTGGGCAGATCCGCAAGGGCGCGGGCAGACAAAACATCGGCGTTCAACGGATCCACGGATTCTATCCTTTTTGAAACAATAGAACAGTTTGCCCCGCATTCCCGTGCAACGCTACGCAGAAAGGCAGATTTACGCTGATCGCTTTCTACAAATGTAAATCGCACCTCTGGCGCTTCCTCTATAGCCATGATCGCGCAAACCATGCCAGGGAAACCACCGCCGCTGCCCAAATCTACCCAATTATGGAACACATCCGAACACCGGTATACCTGCACTGAATCCAGAATATGCCGTGACCAGATGTCATTCAGGCTGTTGCGCGATACCAGATTTATCTTGGGATTCCAGCGCCGAACCAGTTCTACATAGGTTTCAAGACGGCTAAATGTTTCACGTGAAACATCTAAACCTTTAAATACCTCATAGCTCATGCCTTTCGGACCTTTTGCTCTCGCCTCAACTTGGCCAGCAGTAAGGTTAAAGCGGCGGGCGTCACGCCCTCTACCCGCCCGGCCTGAGCAATATTAATCGGCTTTGCCTCAGACAGTTTTTGCTTCATCTCAGAGGATAGGCCTTCCAACGCCGAATAATCGAAATCGCGCGGTATTTCATAGGATTCATCGCGTTTCATGGCTTCAACATCTTTTTTCTGGCGCGCAATATAGTTCGCATAAAGCGCATCCCGTTCGACCTGGCTTCGGATATCTTCCTCAATATCTTGCAAACCCGCCTCAAGCGGAATCAGATCATTGAACGTAACATCAGGAAAAGCCAGCAAAGCCATGCCATCTCGGCGATTTCCGTCCTGATTGACATTGATTCCAACTGCACGGACTTCCTTTGGTGTATAAGTCCGGTCTGTCAGTATTGACTTAGCAGCTGTAAGTTTCTCTATCTTTTCATGAAATCTTTCAGCCCGCGTATCACCAACACATCCAAGGTCAATTCCAAGAGGTGTTAATCGCTGATCAGCGTTATCAGCCCGAAGAGACAACCTGAACTCTGCCCGAGAGGTGAACATCCGATAAGGTTCTGCAACCCCTCGCGTAGTCAAGTCATCGATCATAACGCCTATATAGCTGTCAGCACGCGTGAAATGAACGGGTTCCCGATCCAGGACAGCAAGTGCTGCATTCAGACCAGCGACAAGCCCTTGTGCTGCTGCTTCTTCATATCCTGTTGTCCCGTTAATTTGTCCGGCAAGATATAGCCCCGGGGCATCAGGCAAGGACAAGGACGACGTCAGAACACGGGGATCAATATAGTCATATTCAATTGCATAGCCCGGTTGCAGGATCTCCGCCTTTTCCAGACCTTTGATCGACCGCACATAATCATGCTGGACGTCCTGCGGAAGCGAAGTTGAGATCCCGTTTGGATAGATCGTGTGATCATGGATCCCTTCAGGCTCAAGGAAAATCTGATGGGATTCTTTCTCGGCAAACCGAACAATCTTATCCTCAATCGAAGGGCAATATCTGGGCCCGACCCCATCAATATGACCGCCATACATTGCCGACCGTGACAGATTTTTTTCAATTATCTCATGTGTACGCGCATTCGTATGCGTTATTCCGCACGAGATTTGGGGTGCGACAGCTGACTCAGATAAAAACGAGAATAGCGTCGGATCTTCGTCTCCATCCTGCCGCTCTAGATCTGACCAATCAATGGTTCGACCGTCCAACCGGGGTGGTGTACCTGTTTTCAATCGCCCCATTGGAAGGTTTAAGCTGTCCAATCGCTCTGCCAGTTTGACAGAAGGTCGGTCCCCCATTCGCCCGCCGGGTCGGGAAACGTCTCCGATATGAATCACACCACGCAGAAAGGTCCCGGATGTAAGTATCACGGCCGAGGCATGAATCTCGGACCCATCTGCCAATTGTATTCCGACGATACGAGGTCCAACTGTCAGAAAATCTGTGACCTCCCCGACCACCACGGATAAATGCTCTTGCGCCTGTGTCACTTTCTGCATGGCATCACGATACAGTGCCCGGTCTGCCTGAGTCCTTGGGCCCTGCACAGCTGGGCCTTTGCGGCGATTCAGCAATCTAAATTGAATACCGGCCTGGTCCGCAACGCGGCCCATGACACCATCCATCGCGTCGATTTCGCGAACCAGGTGGCCTTTCCCCAAACCCCCAATGGCAGGATTGCAGGACATCACTCCAATATCGGACGCAGACAGCGTCACCAATGCCGTCTCAACCCCCACGCGTGCAGCGGCATGGGCGGCCTCGGTTCCGGCATGTCCGGCGCCAATCACAACAACATCGAACTTTGAATGTTTCACGTGAAACACTCCTTACTTACCCAGGCAGAAACTGGAGAATATCTCATCCAAAAGGTCTTCGACCCCTATTCTGCCGACCAATGTTTCAAGGGCGCGGATAGCCGTCCGCAACTCTTCTGCCGCGATATCATACAGGTCCGGGCCTGATTCCAGAACTGTCATCGCCGCGACCAAAGCTGCCTTGGATTCATTCAGTGCGACTCGGTGGCGTTCACGGGTTGCAATACCATGGCTTGTGGATCTCTCACCCAATACACACGATATATGGGAAATTAACTGATCAATTCCATGACCGGTTTTCCCGGAAATCCCGCCCTTATCATCCCCGCGCAGGTCAGATTTCGGAAAAAGCTGAATGTCACCTTCGACCATGGGAACACCAAGGTCTGACGGGTCTTCGGTCAGAAATACCCGCAAATCAGCCGCGTCCGCACGTTTACGGGCCAGATTAATTCCAAGGTTTTCAACGTGATCTTCGGTTTCGCGCAACCCTGCGGTGTCCAGCAAAGTCACAGGCAAACCACCGAGATCCATGCGAACTTCAATAACGTCACGAGTTGTGCCGGCATATTCCGACGTGATCGCGGCCTCTCGACCCGCCAACGCATTCAGCAAGGTGGACTTGCCTGCATTTGGAAGGCCAACAATGGCAACTTCGAACCCGGTCCGGATACGTTCGGCAATTTTTACACCGTCCGCTTCGCGTTGCAGGTCTTGCATGACGCCGGTCACCAATGTGCAGACCTCAGGTGTCACGTCGGTTGGAACCTCTTCATCGGCGAAATCTAGCACGGCTTCCAGCAGAGACGCCGCCCGGATCAGGTCACGGCGCCAGCGTTCGGCCAAGCCACCCAGCTCTCCCGCTAAAATGGTCTGGGCCTGTTTACGCTGCGCCTCGGTTTCGGCATCGATCAGATCGGCCAGACCTTCGACCTGCGTCAGGTCCATCTTGCCGTTTTCCAATGCACGGCGCGTAAATTCCCCGGGTTCTGCAAGCCGCAACCCAACCGTATCGGACAAATTTTGCATTACCGCATTAACCGAAGCCGTGCTGCCGTGTATCTGCAACTCTGCGACGTCTTCACCGGTAAAGCTGGCCGGGGCCTGGAAGGTCAGAACTAACCCATCATCCAAGCGTGACCCATCAGCTGCACACAAAGACCGAACCCGCATACCGCGGGACGGTAGCGGGCTGCCGGTCAGGTCGGCTGCGGCTGAATGCGCCAAAGGGCCCGAGAGGCGGATGACCGCCACCCCTGCTTTACCCTGGGCGCTGGCCAAGGCGAATATCGTATCCATTCGAAGGCCTCGCGTCGGTTAAGACCTGTATCAGGTATTCATCGAGTCGAAGAACTCACCGTTGGTCTTGGTCTGCTTCAACTTAGACAACAGGAACTCGATCGCATCAGTGGTGCCCATCGGGTTCAAGATACGGCGCAGAACAAAGGTCTTGGCCAGATCACCTTTGTCGACCAGCAGGTCCTCTTTCCGGGTGCCGGATTTGAGGATGTCGATCGCCGGGAACACGCGCTTGTCTGCGATCTTACGATCCAGAACGATTTCCGAGTTACCCGTGCCTTTGAATTCTTCAAAGATCACTTCGTCCATCCGGCTGCCGGTATCGATCAGCGCGGTGGCGATGATGGTCAGCGATCCGCCCTCTTCGATATTCCGCGCAGCACCAAAGAAGCGCTTGGGCCGTTGCAGAGCGTTTGCATCCACACCACCGGTCAGAACTTTACCGGATGAGGGGACCACAGTGTTAAACGCTCTACCAAGTCTTGTGATCGAATCTAGAAGAATAACAACATCTCGTTTATGCTCGACCAAACGCTTGGCTTTTTCGATCACCATCTCGGATACGGCGACGTGGCGTGTTGCAGGTTCATCAAAGGTCGAGGACACAACCTCACCCTTTACCGAGCGCTGCATGTCGGTCACCTCTTCGGGGCGTTCATCGATCAGCAGAACGATCAAATAGCACTCCGGGTGGTTCTGTTCGATCGAATGCGCGATGTTTTGCAAGATCACCGTCTTACCAGTCCGCGGCGGCGCCACGATCAAAGACCGCTGTCCTTTACCGATAGGTGAGACCAGATCAATCACCCGGGCCGACTTATCTTTGATGGTGGGATCTTCGATCTCCATCTTCAGACGTTCATCGGGATACAAAGGCGTCAAGTTGTCGAACAGGATCTTGTGTTTGGCTTTTTCAGGCTCTTCAAAGTTGATCTTGGTGACTTTGATCAGCGCGAAGTACCGCTCGTTCTCATCCGGTGCCTTGATATCACCTTCGACCGTATCCCCGGTGCGCAGCGAATGCTGACGGATCATATCCGGTGAAACGTAGATGTCATCTGGGCCCGGCAGATAGTTCGCTTCGGGTGAACGTAGAAAACCAAAGCCGTCCTGCAGCACTTCAAGCACGCCATCACCGCCAACGGTCCAGCCTTCATCAGCGCGTTCACGCAGAATCTGGAACATCATCTCGCCCTTGCGCATGGTCGAGGCGTTTTCGATTTCCAGCTCTTCGGCCATCGCCAGAAGGTCTTTGGGGCTTTTGGCCTTAAGGTCAGCCAGATTCAGGGTGTCAGTTGTCATGATATATACCTTCGCCGCAGGCATCGCGGCACGAAGTGGAATTTCAGTACGGAAGATACGCCGCCCGGACGGGCGTGTTAATCTCTACATAAGCGCGGCTGACTGCGGAGTCAAACAGGCCCTCAGAATTTCAAAATGACCGCCAGAACGATGGCAACCATCAAAATGGTGGGAACCTCATTCATCATGCGGTACTGGCGCCCAGTGAGCGTATTTCGGCCCTCTAAGAAGTCTTTGCGCCGCGCCATCAGCCAGTGATGGAACCAGGTCATGCCGATCACGGCAGAACCTTTAATCCAGGGCCATGCAAAATCCCAACCGACAATGCCTGGTGTGAACACCATGATCAGGCCACACACCCACGCCACAATCATTGCCGGGCGCATAATCACGCGCAGCAGCTTTTCTTCCATTTCAAAGAAAATGGTTTCAGCACCATCGACGGCTTGCGCCTTTTCTACGTGATAGACGAACAGTCTGGGCAAATAGAATAAACCGGCCATCCACGAGATCACGGCCATGATATGTAAAGACTTCACCCACGGGTAAATCGTGAAAAGAAGATCGGTCATCCTGGCTCCGGGCGTTGCTCGGAACTCTCCCTAATAAAAAAATAAGAAAAGAAAAAGGAAGATGGTTTTGTAGGGTGAACAAAATTCGTGGATTAATATTTTACACATGTGTTTTCCCCAGGTGGACATTTTTACGCGTCAAAGCGATGATTCTGTTAATAGTGAAAATAATATAATTAACTCAATGAGTTAAGTTGTATCTGCAAAAGATGCTCTGGGGATAAGTTTCTGAGTATATGTGGAGTTCCCGCTTATCCCGTCATTCCGACTTATCCTTGTCCCGGATGGACAGCGTTCGAGCGACTCAGGGAAGATCTGCGCGAATATCCCGGGGTTGCGTGTCAATCGGAAAACCATACAAACCATTCAAGAACGCTCAACGATTTGCACACGGGGTTGTCCACATGTCTGTCCCCATCATCCTGGCCTCAGGCTCATCCATACGTGCGCAGCTACTGGAAAACGCAGGCGTGCCGTTTTCCGTTCAGGTCGCGCGCGTGGATGAGGATACCATGAAACGCGCGTTGCTGGCTGAGGAAGCATCCCCTCGGGACATCGCCGATGCACTGGCTGAGATGAAGGCGCGCAAGGTCAGCGACAAAAAACCAGGTGCGATGGTTCTGGGGTGCGATCAGGTGTTGGATTTCGACGGGAAGCTGTTGTCGAAACCGGAAACGCCCCAGGAGGCGCTGGCGCAGCTCAAGGCGATGCGGGGCAAGCGGCACATGCTGTTGTCGGCGGCGGTGATCTATCTGGATGGCGAGCCGATCTGGCGCCATGTCGGGCAGGTGCGTTTGCGCATGCGGATGAGTTCGGACGCGTACCTGCGCGACTATATCGACCGCAATTGGGACAGTATCCGGCACGCGGTGGGGGCTTATAAGCTGGAAGAAGAAGGCGTGCGCCTGTTCGCCACCATTGACGGCGACTATTTTAATGTCTTGGGTATGCCCCTGTTGGAACTGCTCAATTTTCTGGCCGTCAAAGGGGTGATCGACCAATGACACATAACCGAGTACCGCTGGCCGGAGTAATCGGACACCCGATTGCGCATTCCAAGTCGCCCCAACTGCATGGCCATTGGTTAAAGAAATATGGGCTGGCCGGGCATTACATCCCCGTAGACGTAGCGCCCGAGGATCTTGAGACGGTTTTGCGCACCCTGCCGAAGGCGGGGTTTGTCGGGGCGAATGTGACCGTGCCCCACAAAGAAGCGGCGTTGCGTATCGCCGATCACGTATCGGAACGCGCATCGGTCATCGGGGCGGCAAATACCTTGGTGTTTCAAGATGATGGCACAATCCACGCGGACAACACCGATGGCTATGGGTTTATGCAGAGCCTGCGCAGCGGCGCGCCGGATTGGGTTCCGTCGGATGGCCCGGCGGTGGTGTTTGGTGCGGGTGGCGCAGCACGGGCGGTGTTGCAGGGTTTGTTGGACGCGGGCGTGCCCCAGATCATGCTGACCAACCGCACGCGCGTCCGGGCGGATCAGTTGAAAGATGAATTTGGCGACCGCATCACCGTTGTGGATTGGTTACAGGCCGGCAATGTCATTGAAGAAGCTGAACTGGTGGTCAACACGACCTCATTGGGCATGCAGGGACAACCGGAACTGAGGGTGCCCTTGGATGGGTTGCAAGCGGGTGCGGTTGTGACTGATTTGGTCTATGCACCTTTGCAAACGCATCTTCTGAAATCGGCTGAGGAAGCAGGCTGTACCACGGTCGATGGTCTGGGCATGTTGCTGCATCAGGCGGTGCCCGGTTTTGAACGCTGGTTCGGCACCCGCCCCGAGGTGACCGATGACCTGCGCGCGGCGGTTTTGGGATGAGTTTCGCGCTTGGTTTAACCGGTTCGATCGGGATGGGCAAAAGCACCACGGCGCAGATGTTCGTCGAAGAAGGCTGTGCGCTGTGGGATGCGGATGCAGCCGTACATAGACTCTATTCAAGGGAAGGAGCGGCCGTCGCGCCGATGCGCGCTGCTTTTCCAGATGCCATCATCGATGGGTCTGTCAGTCGTGACGCCCTGAAACAAGTCATCGCGCAGCACCCAGCCGCGCTGAAACAGATTGAGGCCATCGTACATCCGCTTGTTGCCGCAGATCGCGCTATTTTTCGGGAATACGCGACCGCGGATATTCTGGTGTTCGACATCCCCCTGTTGTTTGAAACCGGTGGTGATGCAGCGATGGATGCGGTGGCCTGTGTCTCGATCCCGGCGGACGAACAAAAGCGTCGCGTGATGGCGCGCGGTACGATGACTGATGCACAGTTTGAACAGATCCGCGCCAAGCAAATGCCGAATGACGAAAAATGCGCGCGGTCAAATTATGTGATCGTGACCGATACTCTGGACCACGCCCGCGCGCAGGTGCAGGATGTGGTCAGGCAAATACGGGCGGGGATAGCAGATGCGTGAGATTGTACTCGATACCGAAACCACGGGGTTTGATCCCGAAAGCGGCGACCGGATTGTTGAGATCGGCGCGGTCGAGCTATGGAACCACGTGGCCACGGGCGAGACCTATCACGTCTATATCAATCCTGAACGATCCATGCCCGAAGAGGCGTTTGGCGTGCATGGGATCGGCCCCGACCTGCTGGAAAACCCGCGCCCGCCGGAAAAGGGTGAGGTCACGCTGAAGGATAAGCCGGTCTTTGCCAAGGTTGGTCAGGGGTTTGTTGATTTCATCCAGGATTCGAAACTGGTGATCCACAACGCATCCTTCGATATGAAATTCCTGAATGCGGAGCTAAAATGGATGGGTTTGCCGTCGATTCCGATGGATCAGGCGCTGGATACATTGGCAATTGCGCGCAAACGGTTTCCGGGCTCACCTGCGTCACTGGATGCGCTGTGCCGTCGGTTCAATATCGACAACACGAACCGGGTGCTACACGGGGCGTTGCTCGACTCGGAAATTCTGGCCGAGGTCTATCTGGAACTGATCGGGGGGCGGCAGCCGGACTTCGGCTTGACCGCGACTGCTTCCTCGGCCGCAGGCGGTCAGGACGATTGGCGCCCAGCGGCGCGTCCGACACCATTGGCATCAAAGATCACCGACGAAGAACGCGCGGCGCATAAAGCATTTGTAGAGAAATTGGGCAAAAACGCCTTGTGGACCCGCGCCTGAGGTGAAACACGGCGCGGGTCAAATCGATTAGGCGTTCGCCTTCTGCGCTTCTGCTTGACGACGCAATAGTTCGTTGCGGTACAGCGCGACAAAATCGATATTGTCCAGATTGACCGGCGGATAGCCACCGTCACGGGTGATATCGCTGACGATGCGGCGCAGGAACGGGAACAACATGCGCGGGCATTCGATCATCAGGAACGGATGCAACTGGTCCTCGGCCACGCCTTCGATGTGGAACAGGCCGCAATAGTCGATTTCGCACAGGAACAGAACGTCTTCCAGTCCTTTGGCTTTCGACTTGAGGTTCAGTTTGACTGCAACTTCGTACTGATGTTCCGTCGCGCGCTTTTTTGCATCCAGATTCACCTGAACGGCGATTTCGGGCTGAACGTCACCGGACACACCTTTTTGTGCCATCACGTTTTCAAAGGACAAATCGCGGATGAATTGCCCCAGCACTCGCATTTGTACCTGGGGGGCGGCTTGGGCTGCCGTGTTTTCTGCAGCGTTTTCTTCGGCCATGGATCTACTCCAAAAATGAAATTCGACACTGCTTAGCAAGTTGGGCGCGGCACCTCAATGCAGGTCACGGTCCTTCAACCCATTTCGATGGTTTCGAAGGGTCCTGACGGGGCCGAACTTCGGTGAATTCGCCGTCAATCACGTCATCTTGCTCGAATGGTGCAGGACCAGACCGGAACTGTGCCCCATTGCCCATCTGGAACTGGGTGATCGTCACCTTCGATTTCAGGTATCGGAACACGGCCACGCGAATGCCCGGAACAAGCAGGGCAAAACCGACCGCATCGGTGAAAAAACCAGGCGTCAGCAACAGAACGCCGGACAACAGGATCATCGCCCCATGGGCCAGGGGTTCTGTCGGATCGTCCAACTCGGCAAAGGATCGCTGCAGGTTCGCCAGCGCCATGCGACCTTGTGTCCTGACCAACGCAGTGCCCAGAACAGCGGTCAGCACCACTATTGCAAGGGTTGGCCAAAGGCCGATCAGACCACCCACCTGAATGAACAGGGCAATCTCGATGATCGGAACCAATAAAAATGCCAAGAACAGGTACATATGCGTTATCCTTTACCAGTGGTCGGGCAGTGGACTTGCCACGAACTGTCACCTACATAGTGGCATGAGGCCGCGTATACAAAGTCGCGGTCTGAAAAGAGGATGAAATGAACGAACCGATGATCCAGTTGCTGGTCCTGGCCGGAATAGCCGTTTTCCTGATCCTGCGCCTGAAAAGCGTGCTGGGTACGCGTGAAGGTTTTGAGAAACCTCCTGTTCAGGAACAACCCGACGGGCACAGTGCCCGCCGCGGGTTTGAGGTGATTGAAGGTGGTCCTGATTACGACATCACAGACCATGTTGCCGAAGACAGCGAACAGGCACAAACGCTTGCTGCGATGAAGCGGATCGAGCCCAGCTTTTCCGTCACCGAATTCGTGCAGGGCGCGCGCGGTGCCTATGAGATGATCGTCATGGGTTTCGAAAAGGGTAATCTGGACGAAATCCAACCCTTCCTGTCCGAAGAGGTGTTCGACACGTTCGTGTCCGTCGTGGCCGCCCGTGAAGATCAAGGCCTGACCATCGAGGCCGAGTTTATCGGCGTGCGTGAAACCACATTGGCCGACGTGAAATTCGACAAAGATACCAATCAGGCCGAGATCACCATGAAATTCGTGGGTGAGCTGACCTCGGTTGTGCGTGATCGCGGCGGCGATATCATCGAAGGTAACCCGAACACCGTCAAACGCCAAAAGGACAGCTGGACCTTTGCCCGTGTCATGGGCGCGGACGATCCGAACTGGCTGCTTGTCGCCACGGACGCATGATTGCCGCACTCCGGTCGCTTTTACTGGTGGGTGCGATGACCACCGCTAGCGCCGCCGGAGCTGAGGCGACGCGCTCGATCCTGTCGTTTGATGACCTTGAGGGCTGGGCCGCTGACGATCACGGGGCGGCCCTTTCGGTATTTCTGAATACGTGCGGCGATCTGAATGATCCGGATTGGCGTGCCCTTTGCGCTGTGGCCCGAACCTATGAAGGGGATGCAGCGCAGGCGTTTTTCGAGCTTTTCTTCCGTCCGGTTTTGGTTGAAGACGGTAAAGATGCGCTGTTCACCGGCTATTTTGAGCCCGAACTGGATGGATCGCGCAGCCGGACCGACCGGTTCAAATACCCTATCTACAAAATGCCACCCGAAGCACGCGCCGAAGGGCCTTGGCTGAGCCGCCGGGACATCCTTACCGGGGATGCTATGACTGGCCGGGGGCTTGAGATCGCCTGGGTTGATGACCCGGTCGAGCTGTTCTTTTTGCAGATCCAAGGCTCGGGCCGTATTCGTCTGCCCGATGGTGGTGGCTTACGCGTGGGCTATGGCGGCGCGAACGGGCATCCGTATCGGTCGATCGGGGCCGAATTGATCCGCCGCGGTGCGTTAGGCGCGCATGAGGTGAGCGCGCAGATGATCCGCGCCTGGGTGCGCAAAAACCCCGAGGCCGGGTCTGAACTGTTACTTCACAACCCTTCCTACGTGTTCTTTCGTGAAGTCACCCGCGTTGCGCCCGAACTTGGCCCGCTGGGAGCGATGAACCGATCTGTCACCACTATGCGCAGCATTGCCGCGGATCCTGAATATACGCCGCTGGGGTCTCCGGTCTGGGTGGAAAAAGACGGCAAGGACCCGATGCGCCGATTGATGATCGCGCAAGATACGGGTGCTGCCATCAAGGGTGCTCAGCGGGCGGATATCTTCTTTGGCACCGGTGATGCCGCTGGGCAGGCAGCAGGGCGTCTGAAAGATCCGGGCCGCATGGTGATCCTGTTGCCGATCCAACGCGCCTATGCCCTGATCCCGGATGAGTTCTGATGACCCGGCGCAAACTGACCGAAGAAGAGATCGAGCTGTGGCGCAAAGTCACCAAACAGGCTGAACGTCTGCATCCTGAGCTGCCGCAATCGGTTCATCCCACCACCCTGCCCAAACCGAAACCAACCAAAACACCAAAGATGCGGCTGGACGGGTTCGAGATCGGCCAGACCGCGCCCGCCAAAGTGGCGCGTCATGCATTGAAGCCCTCGGTCACTGACAGCCTGCGCGCCAGCCCGGTGCAGATGGACACCAAGGCTTTTGGACGGATGAAGCGCGGCAAGCTGAAACCCGAAGGTCGGATTGATCTGCACGGTATGCGGATCGACACGGCGCATCCGGCGCTAGTGCGGTTTGTGTTGACGGCGCAGGCACAGGGCAAGCGGCTGGTGCTGGTGATTACGGGCAAGGGTAAGGACCGTGACGAACCCGGCCCCATTCCGACCCCACGCGGCGTACTGCGTAATCAGGTGCCACACTGGCTGTCGATCCCACCGCTGGCGCAGGCTGTGTTACAGGTAACACCCGCCCATATCAGCCACGGCGGCGACGGGGCCTATTACGTGTATCTGCGCCGGGGTCGTTAAAACGCGGTTTTCGCGCGGTGAATGCCGGTCCAGACCAAACTGCTGACTACAACAAAGAACGCAGCGATCCACATAAACTGAGTACCAAGCGTGACGTTGTAGTCGATCAGCACCCCAGTTAGAGCTGGACCAATGGCCGAACCCAGCACCATGACCGCGGTCGTCAGTGCCTTGATCGCGCCAATATGGCGAGTGCCGTAAAACTCGGCCCAAAAGGCGCTAGGCAATGTGTTGTTCGCACCGACCGTCAGAGCCAGAAAGATCAGGCCGATCAGGGCGCCGGTTATGGTATTGGTGACCGAGAGAATAGCAAAGCCCACACCGATCGGCAGCTGGTAATACGGCATGATCCGCGCGGTGCCCCATTTATCCAGCGCCCAACCAGCGGCAAACATCGACAGGATCGAAACGCCGGTGAATACAGGGAACAGCGCCACCAGTTGAATATGCGGCCAGTCCCTGACCTGCGCCAGATGGACCTGATGAAAGAAAAACGCGGTGATGAAGGCAGATGGTGCAAGGATCGCGGGAACCATGAACCAAAACAGCGAATTGCGCAGCGCCTCGCTCCGGGTCCAGTGATGATCCTGCATGCCAGTGGCAATGTGATCCCCTGACAGGCTTTGCGGCGTGCGCTCCAGACGCAGCAGACGCATCAGAACCGGGATACCCAATACCGTCACACCTGCGGCCACCACCCACAACAATCGCCAGTCGAGAAACACCATCGCGGCGACAAAAATCACCGGCAACAGCGCCTCTCCGACCGCGTATCCCAGCGAGGCGATCGACAGCGCCTTGCCACGTGTCGCGGTGAACCAGCGCGCCATGGCCACTTGCGCCAGATGGGTGCTCATCCCCTGCCCGAAAAGGCGCAACAGAAAGATCACGATAGGCAGAAGGAACAGTCTATTGTTCAACGCCATCGACAGCGCCGCAAGCGTCAAACCAGCCAGCACCAACGGCCCCAGAACCCGAACACGAAAGATATCGGTCAACCCGCCGGCCCAGATCATCACGACAGCCGCAACGGTGGTACCCAGAGAATAAAGCCCTCCCCAGGCCCCGTGACTCAGCCCATACGCTGCACGGATTTCACCGGCAAAGACCGAGATGAAAAAGGTCTGCCCAAAGCTGGACAAAAACGTCAGCAGAACCCCGGCGCTCAACCAAGAGGCATTTTGAAAAAGAAAATGACGCAATTTAACCCGTGTCACGGGTTGGACACCTGCGCCTGTCCCGTTTCCGTCAACACGATCCCGGTCGCGCCTGTGGGGTTGCGTTCGCTGGGGGGCACCAGAATGTCGATAGCCGGACGCTCGTCAGGGCCAAATGTATTGTTGACCCGCCGGATCGAGTTGAGGATCGCCAGCAAAGCCGGAGATGTAGCAGCAACGAAATGCGAAGATTCGGCATCGCTGTTGAATGCGGTCGTGTCGATCACGTTGATAGGAAAGTCCTCAAGCGTTTTGATCGAACTGATATTGCCCAGCCGTTCGCCCTCATCCGTGCCTCGCAGACGGGCTGAAATGTTCAGGATTTTGTCCTTTTGCGAGACCATGACAATGAACGGGTCGGGTGGATTGTCGATCCTGTCCATCTGCGAACGGAACAAATCCACGTCCAGATCAGGAGAGATCAGAACCACACCTTCGATATTTCTTTTGGCCCAACCCGGTTCCTGCAATTCGGTTTGTCGCATCATCTCCATCGTCAGGGCACTGCCCATGGAATGCGCCACAAGCAGAACCCGGTTTACGCCCATCGATTTCAATTCACGAATGGTCTGTTCCAAACCGTCGCGGGCAAAAAGCATGCTGTCCAGATCGTAAGCGTATCCATATCCCGTCGCACGGCTGGGCCAGGAATACACCAGGATCGATCCGGGCAGACCAATGTCATGCGACAGCTGCGCCGCGCGAAAGATGGTTTCGGTTTGGGTCGAGTTATAGCCATGCACAAAGATCGTCACTTCGTCCTGCCCACGCAGATGGTGCCGCAGTCCCTGAGGCCCGTTCAATTCGGTCACATCAGCCAGAACGAACTCTTTTTGCGGGTTGGGATTTGCATAAGAGAACTTCAGGGTTCCCGGCGTGTGTGTTGGCGGTATGGACACGGTGGTTTCCAGAAACTGCAGTTTTTCACTGCGCCTGAAACCAAATGATCCGTCTGCTTCGCGGGCCCTGGTCGTGCTGGCAAATACGGTTTTCGTCGTTCCTATGGACGCAGCCGACGGCACAATTTCAGAGACCGTCCTGTCAACACAGGCGCTCAGAGACAAAGACATAAATAGAAAAATCAGGTAGCGCATCAAACAGGGTCCTAACGGCCTTTTGCGCTAAGCTATCGAATTCTTGCCCCACGTCCAGCGACATGGGGCAGGATCAGCGGCAATTTCCGGCTGAAGACGTTACAGAACGTAACGGCTCAGATCCGTCGACTTGGTCAATTCGCCCAAGTTTTCGCTGACAAAATCGGCGTTGACGGTGATCTCGGACCCGGCCTTGTCAGGTGCGGTGAACGAAAGCTCCTCGAACACCCGCTCCATCACTGTGTACAGCCGCCGCGCGCCGATATTTTCGACGCTTTGGTTCACATCCGCTGCGATCTTGGCCAGGGCGGCGATGCCGTCCTCGGTAAAACTGACAGTGACCTCTTCAGTGCCCATCAATGCGGTGTATTGGCGGGTCAGGGCGTTGTCGGTCTCGGTCAGGATGCGAACGAAATCCTCTTCGGTGAGGGCGCGCAATTCTACGCGGATCGGCAGTCGGCCCTGCAATTCGGGCAGCAAGTCCGACGGTTTGGCAATGTGGAACGCACCCGAGGCGATGAACAGGATATGGTCGGTTTTCACCGCACCATGCTTGGTTGACACGGTGGTGCCCTCAATCAAAGGCAGCAGGTCGCGCTGCACCCCTTCGCGGCTGACATCGCCACCGCGGGCGTCGGACCGCGCACAGACCTTGTCGATCTCATCCAGGAACACGATGCCGTTCTGTTCCACCGATTCCAGCGCCACCCGGTTGACGGTTTCATCATCCAGTAGCTTGTCGGCCTCTTCCCCGATCAGCGCATCATAGCTTTCGGCAACGGTCAGACGTTTCTTGACGGTCCGCCCGCCAAACGCTTTGCCGAAGATATCACCCAGATTCATCATCCCCATCTGGCCGCCAGGCTGGCCGGGAATGTCAAACATCGGCATTGGGTTCGAGGTGTCGGACAGTTCCAGCTCGATCACCGTATCGTCCAGTTCGCCGGCTTTCAGTTTCTTGCGGAACATCTCGCGCGTGCCTTCGCGGGCATCGGTGCCGGCGATGGCTTCGATTACGCGGTCTTCGGCGGCCTGATGAGCCTTGGCCTTGACGTCTTCGCGCATGTATTCGCGGGTCTGGATGATGGCGGCATCCGCCAGATCGCGCACGATCTGTTCCACGTCGCGCCCGACATAGCCAACCTCGGTAAACTTGGTGGCCTCGACCTTGATAAAGGGCGCGCGGGCCAGTTTTGCCAGACGGCGGCTGATCTCGGTCTTGCCGACACCGGTGGGGCCAATCATCAGGATGTTCTTGGGATAGACTTCATCCCGGATGTCATCGGTTAGTTGCTTGCGCCGCCAGCGGTTGCGCAGCGCCACGGCCACGGCGCGCTTGGCGTCTTTCTGCCCGATGATAAAGCGGTCCAGTTCCGAGACGATCTCGCGCGGGGTCAGGTCGGTCACAGGGGCAGTCCTTTCGGTCGGCATGGCTAGTCTTGGGCTTAGGTAATCACCGCAATCGCGAAAACAACCAAGCCCTTTTCATTGGCAGCGTTGGTTAGCAATGGCCCATCCGGTTTGCAAACGCTTTCCATAGGTGAAACGCGCGCCCTCTGTTACAGTGATTTCAAGGTGTTGACGGTCAGGAGTGTGAAAGTGACGAAAATTGCCAAGATCACCTTGCTGTTCGTGGTGTTTGTGGACCTGATCGGGCAAGGACTGGTGTTTCCCATCATCAACTCGCTGATCATGGAGACGAAATCGGGATTCCTGCCCGAGAGTACGCCCGATGGTCGCCGCCATCTGTATTACGGGCTGGTAATTGGTTGTTTCTTTTTGTCGTGGTTTCTGGGTGTGGTCTATGTATCCAAGGTCTCGGATTCCATCGGGCGTAAGAATGCGCTGCTGGTCTGTCTGAGCGGGGCACTGGTAGGGTATGCGTTGACCATTGCGGCGCTGTATATGAACAGCTTGCTGTTGCTGATCATAGGCCGTTCGATCACCGGGTTCACCGCAGGGAACCAGCCCATCGCGCAGGCGGCGATGATTGACGGCAGTACCGACGCGGCGGATCGCGACCGCAACATGGGTTACATCATAACCGGTGTCAGCTTTGGCCTTGTCGGCGGTCCAATCATTGGCGCGGTTCTGTCCGATGCCAACCTGCTGGGCAGCTTTGCTACGCTGAAAACCCCGTTCTATGGCGCATTTATTCTGGTGTTGATCGCCATCTTCCTTGTGCTGACCTTTTTCAAGGACACCCGGACCGAGCGTACGGCTTTTGTGTTCCGCCCGCGGGACGTGACCGACAGCCTGATTGCTGTGCGAGAACACCCGATGGTTCTGAAAATCCTGCCAGTCTATGCGCTGTTCATGATCGCCAATGTCACCTTCTATGTCTTCGTTGATAATTTCCTGACCAGCGCCTGGGGATACGGAGTCATTGGCGGTAGCATGGCGATGGTGGTGATCGGTTTTGCGCTGGCGTTCTCAAGCACCTTCCTGGTGAAGCCTGCGCAAGAGAGGTTCAGCAAGCACCAGATCATCTACACTTCGCTGGTGGTGATGGTGATTTGCGGGTTCGGTTTTGCCTTCAGCCCCAGCGGTGTGCTGAGTTACGTGCCGGTCTTCTTCTTCTATTTCTTTTTCGGCGTCTCATACCCAACTCTGTTGGGGCTGTTTTCTTCGGCCGTTGCCGAGACCGATCAGGGTTGGGTCATGGGTGTGACCACCGCTGTCTTCTGTCTGGCGGGCGGTGTCATGTCTCTGATCGGCGGCGGATTGATGAGCTTTGATATCCGCCTGCCCTATTACATCGTCATCGCGACGGCCTTGATGGGGCTGGTCGGCATGCACCTGCGCTGGAAAGGAAAAGAGATCAAGGCGCTGTTAGCCTGAGATCGTCTCGACCGTCAGGTTGCCGTTGGTATAGACGCAGATATCGGCAGCAATTGCCATTGCCTCGCGCGCCACGTCCTCGGCGGGTTTGTCGCTGTCCATCATGGCGCGGGCTGCGGCGAGGGCAAAGTTCCCACCCGAGCCGATGGCGGCCACGTTGTGTTCGGGCTCCAGCACATCCCCTGCCCCGGTGATCACCAGCAGGTCCTTGCCGTCGGTGACGATCAGCATCGCCTCAAGCTTTTGCAGATACTTATCTGTGCGCCAATCCTTGGCCAGTTCGACCGAGGCGCGCGCCAGCTGGCCGGGTGTGGCCTCAAGCTTGGCTTCCAGACGCTCCAGCAGGGTGAAGGCATCGGCGGTTGACCCGGCGAAACCGGCGACAACCTCGAACCCGCCGGGCGACAGGCGGCGCACCTTGCGTGCTGTTCCCTTGATCACGGTTTGGCCCAGGCTGACCTGTCCGTCACCGGCAATCACCACCTGACCGCCCTTTTTGACGCCAATGATGGTTGTGCCGTGCCATCCGGGAAAATCGCTATCCGCCATAAAAGCCTCCGTTTTCAACTGCCGTCCTATATGGGCCGGACCTGTCCGCAGCGCAACAGGTCACGAACTGCCTAAAAGATATGCAGGAATCGCAATGCGGGGTTACCGGACTAGCAATTGTGAGTCTCAGCCTGACGTCCTACATGAGCCTCACAACCGACAACGGGTCGGCTGTTTCACATATAAGGACTGCGCAAATGGCAACCATCGCTAAAACCCATGCGCCGCTCGGAGCAGCTACCATTCTGCACGTAGTGGACGCGTTCTACGGAACCTATGACAAAGCAATCGCGTGGAATGAATCCCGCAAGACACGCAAGGCCCTGTCGGAGCTGAGCGACGCACAGCTGGAAGATATCGGCCTGTGCCGCGCGGACATCAGAAACGTCTGATCCGCGCCCAGTGCAAAAAGAATGCAAGCCGCTCGTCCGAGCGGCTTTTTCTTTGTCAGGACAGTTTGTATTGGCCGGATAGGTCGGGCAGGAAAGCCTCGATCGCGGCGGTTGCCACCACATGTCTCGTGCCAGCCTCAATATCTTCGATATCCAACCCACCTTTGACAGCCCGCACCTCGGCCCGTCCGCGGGGAAGATCGGCGGCAACAAGATCGCAATTCACCTGGTCAGGGTCCTGTACCCCAATCGTGACGCAAACGCGCATGTCGGTATGATCCACACCCAGCTTTGAGAACAGCGTGATCGACGAATGATGCAGTGCATCCTGCACCGCCCGGCGTGCGGCCTTGGTGTAATCCTGCCCATACAGGTCGTTGCCGGTACCCATTTCCAGAATGATACGTTTTTCGGTCATGTCACGGGCTCCATATCGAAAGAAACGATGATGGCCGCATTGGCAATGACTGTCCGACCTTCGGTATGCGGCTTTTCAATATCCAACCCACCTTGAGTGATGGTGATATTGGGCTGTCCATAAGGGAAAATGGCAGTCAATGCGCCTCGATCCACCTTTTCGGGCTGCTGAACCCCAATTTCGGCGTCGATGATCATCGCCTCTTTCGGAAAATCGAACAGCTCGGCCATGTTGACCGAATTGTGCCATAGTGCATCTTTGATCGCCCGCAGCGCGGCCTCGGTATAATCCTCGCGGCGCAAAGACGTCCCCATGCCGAACTCCACAAGTACCCGTGTTTTTGCCATCTGATCCTCCCGGCAATAAAAAAGGCGCCCGGTTCAAGGCGCCTTTGATGACTTGCTGATCACGTTGGATCAGATGGATTCGTCGATCCAGCTTTGCAGTGCCGCCTTCGGCGCCGCGCCTGCGCGGTTCGAGACGACCTGACCGTCCTTGAAGATGAACAGGGCCGGAATACCGCGCACGCCCATGGCGGCGGCGGCGTTCGGGTTGCTGTCTACGTCAACCTTGGCGATTTTCACCTTGTCGCCGTATTCAGCGGCCAGCTCTTCCAGGGCGGGGCCGATCTGCTTACAAGGGCCACACCATTCGGCCCAGAAATCGACAACAACGGGGATGTCGGAATTCTTAACCTCGGCGTCAAAGGTATCGTCGGTCACGGCTACGGTCGACATATTCTGTCTCCTGAATGGGGTAAACTCGGGAACAGAACGTAGGGTCGGCACCGCCCAAGGTCAAGATATCTGGGTGCGGGTCAATGCATCCGTCACAAGATCGTGTGGCAACCACATCAGATCGGCTGTACGCGTCCACAGGATCGCCGTGCGAACTTGTCGACCCGGATAGATCTGCGCCAACGCTTGGGCATAGGCCCCCATCTGTCGCAACAGACCTTCGGGGCAAGCTGATGCGCTTTCAGGAACCGTGGTATTTGATTTGAAATCAATCACCTGCACATCCGCCTCGGTCACGATCAGACGGTCGATCACTCCATGCATGCGCCGCCCGTTCAGATCGGCGGTCACCGGGACCTCGGCCAGTGTGTTTTTGGCGAACACGAATTTCAGATGGTCAGCCGCCAGAACGGCCTGCGCCTCATCCAACAGTTCCTGCCGGTCAGGTTGTTGCATATCAGGTAGAACCCGGGCGCAAAGCTGCGGCCAATTCTCTGGCGCAACGGATGGTAAGTGTTCCAACAACAAGTGTAGGCGCGTGCCACGCAGTTTGGCGGCCTCCTCATCGTGGCCGGTATCTCCGGGTAACGCTTTGGCCCCACCTAAATCAGACGGGCTGAGCGTCTCGGGCGCCTGTTCTGGCACGGACGCTGGGGAAAGGAACTGGTTGGGCAGCGGAGTCGCGGCAATCTCAGGCTCCACATGTTCGACAAGAGGTAACGCGTCCCAATCTGCATGTGACAGACGCAGGGTTTCCGAGCCAGGGACCTGTGCGGCCCCTGCCCGTGCCATCGCAGCCTCGACCATCTGGTACCAACTGGTTCCGTCTTTGCCGACATCCCCGGCGGCGCCGACGATTAGCCACTTTTCGGCCCGCGTTAGAGCCACATATAGCAGTCGAAGCCGTTCATTTTCTTCCCGCGTCCGTGCCTCGGCTCGTGCCTGGGCGATCAAGGCTGGCGAGGCATCCGCGGGTACTTTCCACAGCGGTGTGCCCTCACCCACCATGATCTCGGCATCACGCGGGGCTTGTCGCTTGCCGGTATCCGGCAGGATCACGATCGGGGCCTCAAGCCCTTTGGAGCCATGCACCGTCATCACGCGGATCATGTTGCCGACACCGCTCATCTGCCGCTTGATTTCCAGATCGTCGGTCTGCATCCAGACCAGAAACCCGGTCAAACTGGGAATATCGGTGCGCTCATAAGCCAGTGCCTGTGACAGCAGTGCGTTGATACCATCCTCGGCCTCGGCCCCCAATCGGCCCAGTAGTTTCCGCCGCCCGTCATGCCGGGTCAGAATGCGTTCGATCAGGTCATAAGGGCGCAGAAAGTCGATCTGGCCGCGCAGATCGTTGAGGATGCCTAGCGTTTCGGGAAACTCCTCGGCCCGTTGTCGCAAAGCGGCCCACAGAAACTGTTCCTGCCGCCGATGCGCCAGGTCGAACAATTGTTGTTCACCCCACCCGAACAAAGGCGATTTCAACACTGTGGCCAGTGACAGGCTGTCCTCGGGCGTGGCCAGAAAGCTCAACAGCGCCGCCAGATCCTTGACCGCTAGTTCCGCGCCCACTTTCAAACGGTCGGCCCCGGCAATGGGTAGGCCTTCGGCCTTGCAGGCGCGGATGATCTCGGCAAACAGGTCTGAACGGCGTTGGACGAGGATCAGAAAATCCCCCGGTTGCACCTTGCGCCGAACGAAAGTGCCGGGCCGGTCACCATCCTCGGGGATCGTCTCGCCGGTGTCGATCATGGTCTTGATCGAGCGGGCTACCTGTTCGGCCAGAATGACCGTGTGGTGCCGCGCGCCGGGTCGATCCACCGGATCGGTCCAGTCGCCATCATCATCATCGTCGACCTTTTCAACCACCGGCCACAAATCAACGCGGCCCGGCAAATCGGCCTTAAATGCGCGGTGCAGGCTATCCTTGTGAAACCCAGCCTCGGCACGGTTTTCGAACAGGATATCGACCAGAGACAGGATCGCACTAGAGGATCGGAATGAGTATTCTAGTGTCGAATCCCACAATTTAGAGCCTGATTCTTCCAATCTGCGCCCAAATTCCTGTTGCATCCGGTCAAAGGCCTGCGGGTCGGCGCCCTGAAAGGAATAGATCGACTGTTTCTTGTCGCCGACCACGAAAATAGTCCGCTCGACCCCGGATCGGGCCCCTTCCCCGCTGGTGAATTCCTGAGCCAGCTTTTCAACAACATCCCATTGATCTGGGCTGGTATCCTGCGCCTCATCCACCAGAATGTGGTCGATACCGCCATCAAGGCGGTACAGCACCCATTCCGCCACGGCCGGATCGTTAAGCACCTGCCGTGCGCGCAGGATTAGGTCGTCGAAATCCAGCCAGCCGCGCAACAGCTTGCGGCGTTCGTATTCTGGCAAAAAGGCAGCAGCAAAACGGTGCAGAACATGTGTTTTGCGTGCCGCGACCAGCGCCAGCCGGTGTTCGCGTGCGGCCTCGATCCGAAGCATGAGGGCTTCCAGCTGAGGCATATGACCAGCCAACACGCCTTCCCGCAGGGCTTTGGTGGGGAAACTGTTGATCTTGGCGGTAAAAGGTTCTTTGGCCGATTTGCCCGTCAGAAACACGCCCTCCAACAGCGGCAAGCTGTTGATGCGCGCCTCGGTAAACGCCGCCAGTTTGGCCGCAGCCTTGGCATTGTTGCCGCCACTTTCGGTCAGTGCAGGCAGGATCGCGCGGATCAAGTCGACCTCACCACCCAGAAACACGCGGGCCAGCAGGGCGTTTTCGTCGAACCCGTCGGGCAGATCGAAACGTTGCAGCAGATCAGGCCACTCTATTGGCTGAGAGAAGAGGTTGCGTTTATGCGTGACGGCGGCGGTTAGATTGTCAAAGCCGGTATCTGTGACGAAACGGGCGACGTCCTCAATCAGTGCGGCCTGCGGACCATCGGCAAAATCTTCGACGATCTCTTCGCGCAATAGCGCTGCGGCCCGGTCCTCCATCTCGGAAAACTGAGGACTAACCCCGGCCTCCAAAGGAAATCGCCGCAATAGCGAAGCGCAGAATGAGTGGATCGTTTGGATTTTTAGTCCACCCGGCGTTTCGATGGCGCGGGCAAACAGGGTGCGGGCCTGCGCCAGCCTGTCAGGGTCGATCACGCCCGGCACGCCTAGATCGGTCAGCTGCGCCAGCAAGCTGTCATCCTCCAGCATCGCCCATTCACCCAACCGTTTGAACAACCGGTTCTGCATCTCGCTGGCGGCGGCTTTGGTGTATGTCAGGCAGAGGATATGTTGCGGCTGCACGCCACCCAGCAGCAACCGTGCCACCCGGTCGGTCAGAACCCGCGTCTTGCCCGACCCCGCATTGGCCGCCAACCAGGTCGAGGCATCTGGGCGCGCCGCCTGCACCTGCCGCTCGGTTGCATCATTGCGGGCGTTCATTTCAGCACCTCGGGTGTGGTTTTGTCAGTGCGGTCCCATTCGCCGAACCGGGCGAGGTGGTCATAGTCGCCAACATCCGTGTCCTTGTGCAGCATCCGGCGCGCGGTGAAGCCTTGATCAGGCTCTAAATAGGCAGATACCAGCTCTTTCAGCTCGGTCAGAACCTTGTCAGGCGGCTCCTTGGCCAATGGGGCCGCGACCTCTTTGTAAGTACCGCCCATGCCGATGAATACAGCCTCGGCAACCGGTAACGGATCGATGCCTTCGATGGCGCCTTGCTCGGCCATGGCGGCCTCGATCAGCAATTGTTTGTCGAACTTGGCTTGCTGGCTTTCGGTCGGAGGCGTGCCGGTCTTGTAATCCACGATCCGCAGCGCGCCACGTCTGTTGTGATCGATTCGGTCGGCTCGTCCTGCGATGGTGAAATCCAGTGGCGATAGCACCAGCTTCATCGCGGCCTCAAACGCCACTGGCCCGCCATCGCCACGTCGGGCGGTTTCAGCGGTAAGGAAGTCATCGGCAATCCGCTCAAGCCGTGCCAGCCACAGTTTGCGGGCGGTCGGCCACGCGACATGCTGGTCCAACAGCGTCTCAGCGCGTTTCAGGAAATTCTCGCGTGTCAGCAAAGCGCTGTCCAAAACACTGTCCTTGACGAAATGTTCAAGGATTTCGTGGATGACGATCCCGCGCAGCAAAGCGTCTGGTGCCTGGACCATGGGGTCCAGTGGCCGCAAGCGCAGCACATGTTTGGCGTAGATCGCATAGGGATCGCGGATCAGGCGTTTGATTTCGGTCACGCTCAGACGGCGTGGGCGTGCGGCGACCGGCGGGCGCGGCGATGGACGCGCGGCCGGTTCGATCTTCGGCGCGACCTCAAGCTGTTCCGACCAACGCAGCCATTGCTTGCCACGAGCGCGCATTGAAGCCAGCGCTTCGGGACCACCCTGCCCCGGCAAGCCCTGCAACAGGTTCGTCATCCGGTTCAGCCAGCGCGATGGCACGGTTTCGGCGTCATCGGATCGGGTTGCGCGGGTCAACCAGACCTCGGGCGCTCCGACGGCTTGTTGGAAATCATGCGCTGACAGGCCAATGCGGCGTTCGGGCAGCAACAGCCCCGCCTTGTCGCGCATCTGTCGGTTCAGCCAAGGGTCAGGTGCTGCGGCCTCGGGCCAGCTGCCTTCATTTAGGCCGCCCAGAATCAACAGATCAGCGCCCTGAACCCGGGCCTCAAGCGTTCCCCAGATCATGATATGCGGATGTGGCGCGTCCCGGTCGCGAACCTCTTCCCCCGCCAGCAGCGCGCCCAGCAGGTCGGCGAAATCATGGGCCGTCATCGGGCCGCCATGTTCGGCCTCGTCCTCAAGCGCGGTCAGAATTGACAACGCCTTTTGGCCCGCATTCTTGTCCCACAGCGTTCCGGCGTCGCCTTCACTACCGGCCGATATTGCCTCGGCGAGATTGCGCAGGCGGGTCACCCATTCGGATAGAGGTAATTCACCCGTCACTTGCTGGTCGCAGAACTGCGCCACCAGCCATTGCATCCACTGCTCTGGCACCTCTTTGCGGATGGCAAAAGCGGCCTGGCTGGCGCTGTCGGGGAACGGAGGGCCGTGTCGCCGCAAATCCAGTTCCAGATCACGGGTATGCAGCAGATGCGCACCGCGATCGCCGCCATCGTGGCAAAGCGGATGTTTCAGCAGGGTCAGCAGCGCCTCGCCCTCGAGCCTCCGGGCGAACAGCCCAGCCACATGGCGCAGAAACCGGCCCGGAGCCGATAGTTGCAATGGCAGACCCGCACTGTCATCCGGCAGGATGTTCCACCGATCCAATGCGGCGCTGACCTGACGAGTCAGCATCCGATCAGGCGTGATCAACGCGGCGGTCTGGCCGGTTTCTGCCGCTTCACGCAGACGCAGGGCAATGGCCAATGCCTCGGCGCGGGGGGATTGCGCCTCAACCAGGGTGAGGTCCTTGGTGGCGCCATCCAGATCGGTCAATCTGGGGCCTTCGGACATCCAGGCATCGGTGATCGGTGCGGGTCGTAAGGCAAGTGAGATTAGACGGTTACGGGCAGGGGACGGGGTAGGGTTACCGGTCCAGTGCCCTATCTGGTCAGGCTGCATTTCAAGCCGGGTCATCAGTTTTCGGAACCGGTATTGCGGGTGATCTTCTGAGGCTAGCGCATCGTCCAATCCCTGCCAGACATGGTCAGGCTGATCGAAATCGTAACCAGGCAGGATCAACGCCCCTTGCGGCAGGCGGGCGACGGCCTCCATCAGCATCAATGTGGTGCCACGCGAGCCGGTAGAGCCCGCAAGGATTACCGGATGCTGCGGAGGGGCCACCTGCCAGCGATCAATCAGATTTTCCACCACACGCCGTTGCCGCGCCTGCGCGTCCAGCGCATCAGGGCCAGAGTCAATGAAATGGTCGGCAATCCCGATAAAAGCCTGGGCCCGTGCCCAGTGACCAGACATGTCGCTGACATCCAGCTGCCGGATCGCGTCTGGCGAAACACCTTCGCCCTGCATTTCGTCAATCAGCGCCGCCAGACTGTCGGACAGATCGAACAATGAGGATCGCGCAGCGAGATCAGGCTGTTGCTCCAAGAGCTTGGCAATCAGCTGCGTCAGCTCCAGCCTGCGTCGCAATGCGGGGATGGCGGGCGGGATTTGCGCCAGATCGACGCTTTCGCCCAGATCGGTCACCAGCGACAGGCGCGGCAGCAGGCAGGCCGGGCCCTGATCGAACAGATCGCGTACGCGCCGGGCCATACGGCGCGTGTTGACCACCAATTGGACCCGGGCCAGCGCCTCGGGCGGTTGGTCATTGGCGCGTTGACGCAGGCCATCCACCAGAGCCTTTGGAAAATCTGCGCCCGGAGGCACGGCAAAGACACGGGGCGCAGCGCTGGGTTCAAACATCGGCAATTAGCCCCTCGGCCAGGGCGATCCCCTCGGGGCGGCCCACGTCGCACCAGCGACCGTGGTAGGTGGCCGCGAACAGACGGCCCTGTTTGTGCATCTGATCCCACAGCAAGTTCAGCGAAAATGCTTGTTCAGATATGGCTGCCAGCCCTTCGGTCTTAATGATCTGCGCCCCGCCATAGACTAATCCGGGGCCACGGGTGATCCGGCCCTCGGCATCTGCCGTGAAATCGCCCGGTCCGGCATGCCCGATGGTCTGGGCGATGGGAACACACATAAGCAGCGCATCCATTCGGTTGGGGTCCCACGCTTTGCGCAAAAGGGTCAGAGGGTTCGGCCCAGACCAGATTGCATCCGTATTCAAGGTAAATACCGGATCCAGCCCCAGTAGGGGCAGAGCAGCACGCAGCCCACCGCCTGTTTCCAGAATTTCCGGCTCTTCCAAAGAGGTCAGCACGCCCTTGGGGGTCAGATGCGCTGCAAGCTGGTCGGGCAAATAATGCAGGTTAGCAACCACTCGATCAGCGGGCAGATCGTCCGTCAAATCCAGCGCGTGATCGATCAGCGGGCGGCCTGCGACCTCGATCAGGGGTTTGGGCCGGTCTTTGGTCAAAGTGCCCATACGGGTGCCAAACCCGGCGGCAAACAACATCACGGCGTCGGGGTGTCGGGTCATGTCTGTCTGAGCCTGTCCAGGTTTTCCGGGGTTGGGGCGGGCAGGGCGCCGCGCAGAAGATCAGCAACAGAGACTAGCGCAGGATGGTCCAGATCGCGCATCAGATGCGCCCATGTGGCCGGGATCAGATCGATGTATTGCGGTTTTCCATAGTCCACCGCTAATCGGGCGAACACGCCCAGAATGCGCAGGTTTCGCTGCGCGCCTAACACGGCGTAGGCAGTGCGAAAGTCATGATCCTTTTCGCCGGTTGCGGCGATGTATCGGTTTACCATCCGCATCTCGGTCCCCGGTGCCACATCACGGCGCACATCTTGCAACATCGACACGAGGTCATAGGCCGGGTGGCCCAGCATCGCGGTCTGGAAATCCAGCAATCCCACCCGCTTGACCCCGTCACGGTCCGGCAACCAGATCATGTTTTCCGCGTGATAGTCACGTTGGATCACCACTTTGCGGCCCGAGGTTTCTTGGTGCAAAATATCCGCAAAGCGGTTTTCAAACCGTATCCGAGCGTCTGCATCATGTTCCCCCAATACCGCTTGGGCGTATTTGGTGAAGGACAACGCAGCCAATTCGGTCATCATCGTCGGATCATAAGACGGCAGTGACAGGGTAGGTGCCTTGTGCAACTCGATCAGAACGTCGGTTGCAGCCTCATACAGCTCGCGCTCCATCCGAGGGTTTTGCCTGAGGACGCGGGCGAACAGATCATCGCCCAGATCCTCCAGCAACAGAAAGCCGAATTCTGTGTCCTCGGCATAGATTTCGGGTGCGCTAAGCCCGATTTCCCGCAGATAGTTAGCCATGCGGACAAAAGCCTCAACCGGTTCGGCCTTGCCCGGAGGTGAGTCCATGAAAACAGCCGTGCGGCCAGTATCGGGATCGGTCAAACGTTCGTACCGGCGGTTCGAGGCATCCCCGGCCAGCGGTGCGCGCGTGGCGTTGGACCATGGTGTTTGTGCAATCAGCGCCTCGGCCAGCACAGCCCGGTTCGTCATGCGGCACTCTCCAGTATTTGGGGCCATTTCGGATCGGACCACGAAAGGGTCAGATATCGCAAACCCGTCGTGTTAGGGTCTGTTTTCAAATGCAAGGTCAGGGCGGTGGCAGGGGTCAGCGGACCCAGCTTGTCCGGCCATTCAATCAGGCAAATGGCAGTTTCAAAAGCGTCGGACAGCCCCAGTTCTTCGATCTCTTCCAAGGCGCTTAGCCGGTACAGATCGCAGTGCCAGATCTCGCCAGGTAGGGTGTCATAGGCTTGTACCAGCGTGAAGGTGGGCGAAGGCACGTCCTCGGGCACAGACATCAGTGATTGGATCAGGCTGCGCGCAAAATGGGTCTTACCGCTGCCGATCTCACCCTCAAGCAACAAGATGTCGCCAGGGCGCAATTTTGCACCCAGCCGTGCGGCCAGATCGGCGGTTTCTTCGGGCGAATTCAGGGTGATCGAACGGGCGTGCAACGTCATGGCGCCACAATGACCTTACGCCCGGGCGGCTGCAACCCGGTTCAGGCGCTGATTTGACGGATCGGCAGGGTTGACGGCGCATCCTCGACCGAGAACCGCACAATCGTTGCGCCGTTCTGCATGGGACTGACCGTACAGGACAGTTGGGTGCCGTTCCGCAGCTTTAGGTCGTTGGACCATTCAACACGGTTGTCGCGCATTTCCACAAAATCGCGAATCTCGCCGAGGATCGGTGAGGCAACGCATTGTTCCTGCCAGCCACGCGTCACATCCAGCACGGAATCCGGTTCGAACCCGGCCTCACCAGAATCCCCCCACAATTGTTGATAGGCGCGGTTGGTAAAAGCCAGTGTTCCGTCATCACCAAACACCGCGATGGCATCGGCCAACTTATCCAGAACCGATTGCATCAGATCCATTTCCGAGCGGAAGCGCCGGGTCAGGGTAATCTCGGCCGTGATATCTTCGAACAGAAAAGCCACGGCGCCGTCGGGATGGGGCCGCCCGCTGACCGAATATACTGACCCCGAGGGCAGCGACCAGGTTTCCTGGTAATTCCCGTCCTCGGCCGCTTCGAGCAGGTCGTTCATCTGGTTGCGCCACCCGCGATAATTCTTGGGTTCCGGCATCATGTGTTGATCCCGCAGTCGGTCAAAAAAGCTGGACAGACTGGGGCGGCAACTGAGGAAATCCGGGGGCAGGGTGGTCAAATCGATCAGCGCCGGGTTGAACAAGGCCAGTTGTCGGTTGCGGTCAAATATGGCCAGCCCGATAGACAATTGAGCAAAGGTTTTCGTCATGGTCTGGACGAACTTGCGCTGAGCGGTCTCTGCGGCGACGATGGCATTGATATCGACGGCATAGCACAGGTGCCCCTCGGGGTGATCCACCAGAGTGAGATCGAACCACAGCTTGTTGCCGCTGCCTTCGGACGAAATTGAGATGCGGCTTTTTGCCCCCAACCGTGCGTCTTCATCAGTGCCGGGGAACATCGGTGCGGTCAAATCAGTATCCTGACCGCGGACCTTGCGCACAAGTAAGACATAGGCGGCATTGCACCAGCGCACGTTACCTTGATGATCCAGCAGCCAAACCGGATAGGGGGCCTGTTCCATCGCCAGCCGGATCGGGTCTTGGGGGTCGCGCTGCACCGGGTCGGGGCGGTCGGTACTGTCGCGCAGTTGCACCCGCACGATCCCGTCGATCCATTCACACAGGACATCGCGTTCGATGGTGCAGTCGATGGCAGGAATGATCAGGGTACCTTCGCGTCGAATACGGTCTGGTGTTTCCGGAAAGGTCGGAAAGTCCCGTTGCAGCAGGCGGCGCAGATCAGGCCAGTCGCGGACTGCCTGAAACCCTTCCAGAGCAATATCGGAATGGCTGATAAGGCGGTCCTCATCGAACAGAAACACTGCATCGAACAGCGACGCGGGTGAGGACAGACCGAAACTATCGCCCCGCTGCCGACGACGGGGCAAAAGCCATTGCACCGCCAGGCTAGCGGATACCAGGCTGATAGCGGCCAGAATGATCCAGTCGACCATGCTCTCCTCGGTACTGATATCACGAGAAGGAACTATGCGCGTTAATGGTTAACGGGGTCTTAACTCAGACCTGGATACGCTGGTTCGCACCCGACGGGACAGGCGTGTCGCCGGTTTGCGCGTCGATCAGATTTCGCGGCCAGGAAACCTGTACGATTGCGCCCCGCCGGTCTTTTTTGTCGCTCAGGTTCTGATAGGGATCTGACCCGTTGGCGAATTGAAGCTCTGCCCCGCTGCGTTCCAGCAGGGTTTTGGCAATGAATAACCCCAGCCCCATGCCTTCATACTCCGGGCGGGTCCGCTGATCGGATTCGGCTCGGCGGCGGCGCATGAAGGGATCACCGATACGGCCAATCATCTGCGAAGGGTACCCGCGCCCGTCATCCATGATATTGATGGTGATCTGATCGGAGGTCCATTCGGCCTCGACCCAGACATTGGCGCGGGCGAAATCCACCGCATTCTGGATCAGGTTGCGCAATCCGTGAATGATCTCGGGCTTGCGCAGGATCGAGGGTTGCTGCACATCACCGTCCCCGGCAGGCCCTTCGTCAAAATGCACCGTCTTGCCGCGATGAATATGCGGTTCGGCGGCTTCATGCACCACGGTGGACAGAGGAGCCTGCCGCAGATGCAGATCATCTTTGCCGGCACGGCCCATATCGCGCAGGATATCGCGGCAGCGATTGGCCTGTTCGCGGATCAGCGCGGCATCGTCTTTCAGGTCGGGGCGGTCATCCAGCTCTTCGATCAGCTCGGAACTGGTCAGCTTGATCGTGGCCAATGGCGTTCCCAGCTCATGCGCGGCGGCGGCGACCACACCGCCCAGATCGGTCAGCTTCTGTTCGCGCGCAAGGGCCATGTGGGTGGCTGCAAGCGCTTCGGACATGGATCGGACCTCGGAACTGACGCGGTGTGAGTAGGCGCCAATGAACACGATTGCGATCACGATCGCGGCCCAGTTTCCGAATAACAACATGTCGGGGATCAGCAACGCCTCGCCCTGCTCCGTGCGCAGCGGCAGATGAAACTCAGCCAGCAAGGATGCCACAACAATCGCAACACCCCCCACGATCAGGGTTGAACGCGTACTCATTACGTTTGCCGAAATGGTCACCGGCCCCAGCAGAAGCAACGCAAACGGGTTGTTCAGACCACCGGTCAGATACAGCAGAATGGCCAGTTGCAGCAGATCGAACAGAACCATCAGGAAGTTCTCGAACTCGGTCAGGCGCTTGTTTTGCGGGAACAGAAGAATGGCCGTCATGTTGCCCATGACCGAAACACCAATGGCCAGATAACACAGGGCCAGTTCCAGCTGCACGTGATAATATCGCTGTGCCACGGTGATGGCCGTGAACTGGCCAATGATGGCCACCCAGCGCAATAGGATCAGCGTGCGTAGCCGAATCCAGTTGCTGCCTTCCTGACCGGTCCACGAAGTGATGTTGGAATTTGCCATCGGTCTATTATGTCCTGTTGCATCGGCTGTTCATCTTGATAGGTGTCCCGGCGAAAACGATCAACAACCCCTCTCATTTCAGGATTGATGTCATGACCCGCCTTTATGCCATCCTCGCAACCGTAGTTCTGGCCGTTGGCCTGGGCGCCATGTGGCTGCTGACGCTGGGGGGCCGGTCGGACGATCAGTTCGCGCAATGCCGTTCCGGCCAGATCGCCGGTGGCTCAGCCGCGATTGGCGGCCCGTTCGAGCTGATCAACGGCAAGGGTGAGACCGTTACCGACAAAGATGTGATCACCGAGCCGACACTGGTTTATTTCGGCTATACCTTCTGCCCCGATGTCTGCCCTTTCGATATGTCGCGCAATGCCGAGGCCGTGGATATTCTGGCCGAGCGTGGCCAGTCTGTGACGCCGCTGTTCATCTCGATCGACCCGGATCGCGACACACCCGAAGTGATGGCTGATTATGCGTTCAATCTGGGCGGCAAAACCATCGCTCTGACCGGCACGCCCGAGCAGGTCAAGGCCGCCAGCCAAACCTACAAGACCTATTACAAGGCTCATGACAAAAGCGACGAATTCTATCTGGTCGACCATTCCACCTTTACTTACCTGATGACGCCCGAGCATGGATTCCTGGAATTCTTCAACCGCGACGACACGGCGGAGCAGATGGCCGACAAGGTCGGGTGCTTCCTGGATCAGATGTAGGGCGCACAGTCGATTTGACCTTTGAAATGGCGCTGCTATTACTCATGTTTAAGCCAAAGACGTAAAATTACGGAAAGAACAGAATATGGCGGACAGCTCTGACCTGGATATCGGCCCCGATAAATCCCTGCTTTTGGTGGATGATGATGAGCCGTTTCTGAGACGTCTGGCCAAAGCCATGGAGAAGCGCGGGTTCGAAGTTGAGACCGCAGGTTCCGTCGCCGCAGGCCGCGCCATTTCTACAGCCCGCCCCCCTGCATATGCCGTTGTCGACCTGCGGCTTGAGGATGGCAACGGTCTGGATGTGGTCGAAGTTTTGCGCGAAAAACGCCCCGACAGCCGGGTTGTGGTTCTGACCGGATATGGCGCGATTGCCACCGCCGTGGCCGCCGTCAAGATCGGCGCGACCGACTACCTGTCAAAACCCGCCGATGCCACCGACATCACCAATGCGCTGCTGGCCAAAGGTGACGAACTGCCGCCACCGCCGGAAAACCCCATGAGCGCGGACCGCGTGCGCTGGGAGCATATCCAGCGGGTGTATGAGCTGTGCGACCGGAATGTCTCCGAGACCGCCCGTCGCCTGAACATGCACCGCCGAACGTTGCAGCGAATTTTGGCGAAGCGCAGTCCGAGGTAGGCTACAGACTCAGTTCGAATGGTGTTGCAGCTATTGGCGAAAACCGCGCCTGAAACTTGGGTGCAACGTCTAGGCGCTTTGGTTTTTGGCGTCTGTTCCCTCGGAGCTCTGATCGTTGTGGGATCCATTGTTTTTCAAACTTGGAATGGACCATGGACTATGACCGGCTTAACGGCGAGTGTCTTTGGACTAGCAACTTGTTCTCTTTTGACCTTCTTCGGCATCGCCCATGCTTTGTCGGCACTTTTCCCCAAACTTATTGGGGCCAAGCAAACCCGTTCATCTCTGGAGCCCTTTGATACCGGTGAGATGAATGCGGAGAAATTGAGGTTTCTATATCAACTTATCGGCTGGTTGACTCTGATCGGTCTGTCTGTGATCGGATTTTTGTACATTTCCTATTGATTGGACCAATTGATCCGAGAACACGCCATCCTTTGTTAAATCTTCTGGATCAGATTCTCATGCCGCGCCATATACGCCTCGCGTGCCTCAACCGGCGGGCGTAACGTAATCGTCAATCCTTCCATCACCGACTTATCCGGACGACCAAAGAACTTCGTCGCCTCGGCCTCGGAAAACCCCGCGATTTGCGTTGCCTCCATCCAGGCGCTGATCTTGTCGGCTTTCTTGATCTGCCGTTTCACCGTTTTCGGCACTGCAGCAGGCAACCCGAACCGAATGTGGATCGCGGCCGCCAGACGATCATCCAAAGCGCCGTAATCGGGGCCAACGGCGGATTTGACCGGCGAGATCATATCTCCGATCACATATTCCGGCGCATCATGTAACAAAGCCGCGAGGCGCCATTTCACCGGTGCTTTGGGCGCAATCCGGCCAAAAAGCTCTTCGACCAGCAGGGAATGCTCGGCCACGGAATAGGCGAAATCACCCGCCGTTTGGCCGTTCCAACGGGCCACAAAGGCCAATCCGTGGGCGATATCTTCGATTTCGATGTCCACGGGGGTCGGATCCAGCAGATCCAGCCTGCGCCCCGACAGCATTCTTTGCCACGCTCGTGCTTGTGTTGCCATTATGCCATGCCCTGTGAAGTCGCTCACGTAAGTTTTGGGTTTTTGTGTTATGATGTACCTGTCGAGATCACCAGCTGCCAACTTTTTCTTGACCAGACGTGCTTTGAATTGGCGCGTGGTGATACCGACATCTGTGCTGAGGGGGGTGCATGCTCCTCCTGGTGTGCCCCTCTCGGAACGTAACTCGTATCGAAGGGAGCTACTATGTTTAAGCGACTGTTTGGAATTACCCTGGCCTTTGGAATGGCCGCCACTGCCCCCCCTGCATTTGCCCAAGGTTGTGCGCAACGCGAGCATGTGATCGCCAAGCTGCAAGACAGCTATTCAGAAGAGCTGGTCTTTGGTGGATTGCAGAAAACGCGTGGTGCGCAGGCGGTTATGGAGGTTTGGACCTCGAAGGAAACCGGAAGCTACACGGTTCTGGTGACCCAAGCGAACGGCATTAGTTGTATTGTCGCCGTTGGCACCGATTTTTTTGAAGCGATCCCGAAGATTACACTAAAGGGTGAGCCCAGCTGATTTTTGCTGCCAAATAATCTGTTTTCGGCCATCTGCGTTGCTACCTGCCCCAAGGGATGCTAGGGGGCAGCCCGGACCTGCTTACCGGAATGGAGTATATGATGGCCGGGGACTATATCGTCAAAGACATTGCGCTGGCCGGGTTTGGCCGCAAAGAGCTGGACATCGCCGAAACCGAGATGCCGGGCCTGATGGCCCTGCGCGCGGAATACGGTGACGCAAAGCCCCTTAAAGGTGCGCGGATCGTCGGCTCGCTGCACATGACCATCCAGACGGCTGTTCTGATCGAAACATTGGTGGCGTTGGGCGCGGATGTGCGCTGGGCGTCGTGCAACATCTTCTCAACCCAGGATCACGCGGCGGCAGCCATTGCCGAGGCTGGTATTCCGGTCTTTGCGATCAAAGGCCAGACGTTGGAAGAGCATTGGGATTATCTGGACAAATCCTTCCTGTTCGAAGACGGCCCGAACATGATTCTGGATGATGGCGGCGACGCAACGCTGTATATCCTGCTGGGCGCACGTGCCGAAGCCGGCGAAGACATCATCCCCGTTCCGGGCTCGGAAGAGGAAGAAGTCATTAAGGCCCAGATCGCCAAGCGAATGGCGGCAAGCCCTGGCTGGTTCACCAAGATGCGTGATCAGATCCAGGGCGTGTCCGAGGAAACCACCACCGGTGTGAACCGCCTGTATCAGCTGGTGAAAGACGGCCACCTGCCGTTCCCGGCGATCAACGTGAACGACAGTGTCACCAAGTCGAAATTCGACAACAAATACGGTTGTAAGGAATCGCTGGTCGACGGCATCCGTCGTGCCACCGACACGATGATGGCCGGTAAAGTTGCTGTCGTTTGTGGTTATGGTGACGTGGGCAAAGGCTCGGCCGCCTCGCTGCGCGGCGCGGGTGCCCGTGTGAAAGTGACCGAAGTTGACCCGATCTGCGCCCTGCAGGCGGCGATGGACGGGTTCGAAGTCACTCTGCTGGAAGACGAAGTCGCATCGGCCGATATCTTCATCACCACCACCGGCAACAAGGACGTGATCCGCATCGAGCATATGCGCGAGATGAAGGACATGGCCATCGTCGGCAACATCGGTCACTTCGACAACGAAATTCAGGTGGCAAGCCTGAAGAACCACAAATGGACCAACATCAAGGAACAGGTGGACATGATCGAGATGCCGTCGGGCAATCGTCTGATCCTGCTGTCCGAAGGCCGTTTGCTGAACCTCGGCAACGCCACCGGTCACCCGTCATTCGTGATGTCAGCTTCTTTCACCAACCAGGTTCTGGCGCAGATCGAGCTGTTCACGAAGGGTGATGAGTACAACAACGACGTCTACATCCTGCCCAAGCACCTGGATGAGAAGGTCGCGCGCCTGCATCTGGATCGCATCGGTGTGAAGCTGACCCAAATGGACAGTGAACAGGCGGCTTATATCGGCGTGAAACCCGAAGGCCCCTATAAGCCCGAGCATTACCGCTATTGATTGCGGAACGGGGATGACCAAACGCACAAGACGCCGCCGGATTTTGTATCTGGCGGCGTCTTTGTTTTTTACACTCGTTGCCTTGCTGATCGTCGTGGGCGGCGGCGGGTGGTGGGTGTTGTCGCATCCGCAAACTCCGGTGCCGCCACATTGGAACCCACTGCGGGACTTGACCGTGACAGCACCGGTTACGCCGGTCACCGCGTATCAGCTGCGCCGCGCCTTGGGGGACGAGGCACAGTGCCGGGCCGCCCTGTCCGCAGCCGAAGTGGTTTTTGAGCCGATGGACGAGCTGGTGGTGGATCGGAACTGTGGCATTGCCGGTCGGGGTCTGCTGTCTGGTTTGACCACCGCACGGATCGAGGCGGTCGAAACCAGCTGCACCACAACATTGCGGCTGGCCTTATGGGAACATCACGTGGTGCAGCCCGCCGCGCGCGAGATCTTGGGCACCGACGTGCGCGCCTTACGCCACGTGGGCAGCTACAATTGCCGCCGGATGCGCACTGCGCAGGGGCAGGACAGCGGCTGGAGCAGCCACGCCACCGCGGACGCGATTGATATAATCGGTCTGCAACTGGGGGATGGCCGATCCCTGATCCTGCTGACAGATTGGGACACGCCCGGACCCGAGGCCGCTTTTTTGCATCGGATTGGACGTGGTGCTTGTGACTGGTTCCGGGTTGTTTTAGGGCCAGATTACAATCGCTTGCACGCCGACCATTTCCACCTGCAGGGTCCGGGTTGGGGCTTTTGCCGCTAGGCTAGCCGGGCCGCTTTGCGCCCTTATCGGCATTAGGGGGAGAAATCCCTTAATTTTTTCCTTTCGGAAAAATATCCGTCGCGGCTAACCTTAATGAAGACGGTAAGGGTGCCGTTTCATTGTAACTTAGGGAGATTGGGACATGGGAAAACGCGACGAGCTGATCGCAAAATACGCAGATGATCTGAAAAACAAATGCGGAATGGACCCTGATATGGACCTGCTGACCAAGGTCACAATCGGATGTGGTCCGGCGATCTATGACGCCGACGCGTCGACCGTGGCTGCCACGCAGGAAGGTGAGATCGAGACGGTCAAGAACAACTTTCTGATCAAGAAGCTGGGCCTGTCAGACGGGCCAGAGTTGACGGGCGCAATCAACACTGCGCTTGAAACCTATGGCATGTCTGAGCGTAACAAATACCGCGCCGTTGTCTATTACATGCTGACCAAGCATTTCGGCAAAGAGTCGGTCTACGGCTGATCCCTTGATGCCCGTCAGGCCACTGGCGGGCGTTTTCAATTTTAAGCACTTGGTGTTTGTGCTGACCACCAGAACTCTACTAATATCTAAGAGTGACCAGTACGGTCAGAGCCAAAGATTTCCAGACGCGTGTGGTGAGTAGGGAGCACGCGGGGGTAGGGAAGGTTCTGCATCGTCGGAACCTTCCCGCATTTTTATTGGAACTCTTCAATAATTCGGGCAACAAACCGTTCCACTGAATCTGGCCCTCGATTTGGTTGGCGTTTTCTTCCACCTCCCTTACCGGCCAGATAAACCTCAATATGACCCGGTCGCGTTTTTGGACCGGACTTCGTAAAGTCCCGAGAGATACCGCCAAGCAAACTTGCTGTCAGTTCCGCAATTTGCGCGTCCTTGGGGTGATAGAATCGGACCTGAGTCGCCTTCACGGCATAATTTACCCGCGCCGTTGCAATCACGTCAGTCTGGTCCGAGGTCAAAATCTCAAGCACGGCGATGCTGGTTTCGTTCGACACGCCAACGGGTACAAAAAGAGATACCCCTGTTTCAGCCGGCTGGTCATGATTAGGCAGGCTGTCATGCTTTTCGGGGATCACGAGAACCGATCTCGGTGCGGTGGCTCGGGCGATCACGAGGTCAGGTACGGTTGTTAGCGGAGCCACCGGTTCGTAAGAGCCTTGTATCACTGGTGGCAATAGAGTCTCACCCCAGGCAGGCGCATAGTCCATTGGAAAATGTGAGTTGCCCCCTACTGAACCTGGCTCCGTAGTTGCAGTGGAGGTCTTGTGCGTCACTTTGGCAAACCGCGAAACCGGTTTTGCGGTGTCTGATCCCAAGCTGGACAGGGTCGTATCACCGTCATTTGGATCGCCTGCCGCCGGATTTGCGTTTGTGTCGATTTCTGCTGTTGTATCAATAGATAAGCTGGTTTGAACCACTGCGTCGGGGTTTCGCCATCCTGCGAAAACGCTTGTTGCGGCCCAATGCAGGGTAGCGCCACAGAACATTGCACCAAAAACGATCGGATACATGCGATTGACGCGCTGTTTTCGGGGCGGTTGTATTGGGTGTTTCGACTGAGAACTTTTGAACACAACCTGCTCAAGTTTGAATTCACCGGGTTCTGCGGGGCTGTCTTCCTGCGGCGCTTCAATATCGATTTCCGGTGACATTTCCAGGTGACTTGATTGCTGCACATCGGCCAGCGCAGCGGCGCGCTGCTTTCGCGCAATCTCAAGGCGCGCTTCCCAGCATTTTGAACTCAGCTCAGCAGCAATGTCTTCGTTCTTCCCACCGCTGCCTTCAACGTCAGACATGGGTTCTTGCTTTCGAATTGATCAACCAAAGATCGAGCAACACCAAAAGACAGACGACCACTGAAACTGCGGCCGCCATTGCCCCCACATGGTGCAGCCCAAAAAATATACCATTTTATTGGTGGTTTGAGAAGGTTTGCACCCTTAGACGTTGATTCCGTCAATCCGGTTGGGTGGCCCCCAGCGCACAGATGGTTGCCCATTCCTCATCAGTCACAGGTTGAACGGACAGGCGCGAGTTTTTCACCAGCACCATCTCGTCCAAACGTTCATCTGCCTTGATCTGCTCTAAAGTGACAGCTGTGGTGAACGGGCGTACAGCCTTGATATCCACACATTCCCAGCGTTCATCATCTGTAGTGCTGTCGGGGTGGGCCTCGGCGCAGACCTCGACAATGCCGACAATCGCCTTGTCCTTTTGCGAGTGGTAGAAAAACCCGCGGTCACCGATTGCCATCTGACGCATGAAATTGCGCGCCTGATAATTGCGCACGCCGTCCCACTCTTCGCCCGCATCCCCTTTGGCAACCTGCTGATCCCAGCTCCAGGTTGAGGGTTCGGATTTGAACAGCCAATATGCCATCAGCCGACGACCTTCTTCCATACGATCAGATCAACGGATTGAAACAGCCCTGCTTTGGCATAGGGATCGTTGTCTGCCCATGTTTGCGCAGCAGCCATGTCCTCGACCTCAAGAATGATCAACGAGCCGATCATCGCGTCGCCGTCCAGCAGGGGGCCTGCCTGTGCAACAACGCCAGTTTCCTCGATATAGGCCAGGTGGTTGGCGCGATTGTCCAGCCGGGTTTGCAGGGCGCCGTCCTTGTCCTTGGCGATCAGGGCAATGAGCATATTATTCCTCCTTGAGGGGTCGGTTAAGCAGAGTTTGAATGGCTTGGGGCACACTATAGGTGCCGTGGCTCAGGTCGGCCACCGTGGCGCTGATGGGCATGTCCAGCCCCTCAGCCGTGGCAATGTCCGCCATGGCGCGCGCGGTTGCGACGCCTTCGACCGTTGTTTGGCTGTCGAAAGGGCGATTTTGACCCAAACACAGGCCAAAACGATAATTTCGGGACAATTCGGATGAGCAGGTCAGCACCAGATCGCCTAATCCGGACAGGCCCATCAAGGTATCGGGACGCGCGCCGCGCATCAAAGCGAACCGCTGCATCTCGGCAAAGCCACGGGTCATCAGGGCAGCGCGGGCACTGTCGCCCAGCCCGGCCCCAATGGCAGCGCCGCAGCCGATGGCCATGACGTTTTTCAAGGCTCCGCCCAATTCCGCGCCGATCACGTCGGTGGTGCGATAAAGGCGCAGGTTCGCAGTGGTCAGTTCGGTCTGCAGCGTTTCACTCAGATCACCATCCGCGCAGGCCAGCGTCAGCGCCGTGGGCAGCCCACGCGCGATGTCATCGGCAAAGCTGGGCCCGGTCAGCAGGGCCGGGCGCGCATCCGGGATGGTCTGGCGGATCACCGAGATTGGACCAAGGCCCGAGGACAGTTCGATCCCCTTACAGCAGGCAACCAGCGTCTTACCGGCCAAAACCGGGGCATGTTCCGTCAGAGCTGCACGCAATTTCTGCATAGGCACCGCCAGCAGCAAGACATCAGCGGTCACGGCGTCCTGCATGTCGGCTGTCACCAACACTTCGTTCGGCAGGGCCACTTTTGGCAGGCGCGCTGCGTTTTGGCGGCTGTCTTGCATTTGGTTGGCTTGCTCGGTGTTGCGCGACCACAGCGTCACCGACCCATTCCCGGCCAGCGAAATCGCCAAAGCGGTGCCAAATGCCCCAGATCCAAGGACAGCGACGCTCATGCCTTGGCTCCTTTCTTGCCGCTGCCCAGCATGGCGGGACTGGTCTGATCCAACGGCCAGCGGGGCCGGGCGGTCAGGTCCAATCCATCCCGGGCACCGGTACGAAACCGCTCCATCCCGGCATAGGCAATCATGGCGGCGTTATCGGTGCATAGGTTCAGCGGCGGGGCCGTGAATTGCGTGTCTTTTTCTGTGCAAACAGTCTCTAATGCGGCACGAATGGCCGAATTTGCTGCTACGCCACCTGCAACCGCGATCACCGGCTCTGCAGGGTTTTCCTCCAAATACAGATCCATCGCCCGGCGCGTTTTTTCGGCCAATGTGTCGACAATGGCCTGCTGAAACCCAGCGCAGAGATCTGCGCGGTCCTGTCGGGTCAACCCACCCTTTTCGGCAACGATCTGGTCTCGCATCCGCATCAGCGCGGTCTTGAGCCCCGAGAACGATAGATCACATCCTGGCCGGTCCAACAGTGGGCGTGGAAAGCGGAATCGCTTGGGATCGCCCGACCGGGCTTCGACCTCGACCGAGGGGCCGCCGGGTTGCGGCAAGCCCAGCAGGCGGGCGGTTTTGTCGAACGCTTCGCCGGGGGCATCGTCGATGGTGCCGCCCAGACGGGTGAATTTTTCCGGTCCGTGGGCAATCAGGTACTGACAATGCCCCCCCGAGACCAGCAGCATCAGATAAGGAAAAGCGATCCCATCCGTCAGACGCGGTGTCAGGGCATGCCCGGCCAGATGGTTCACCCCGACCAATGGCAGGCCAGATGCTGCACTCAGCCCCTTGGCACACATGACGCCCGACATGACGCCGCCGATCAGACCCGGCCCGGCGGTGACCGCGATGGCGTCCATATCGGCCAGGGTCAGCCCTGCGGACTGTAACGCCTGCACCACGCAGACATCCAGTTTTTCGGCATGCGCGCGGGCGGCAATTTCGGGCACTACGCCGCCAAAAGCGCTGTGCAATTCGGTCTGGCCATGCACGATAGAAGACAGAACCTCGGCCTCTGCACCATCGGTTTGGCGCACGACGGCGGCGGCCGTGTCATCACAGCTGCTTTCCAACCCGAGGATGGTAAGTGTTTGCACCATTGGCCTGATCCGTTACACCATGACTGCCAAGCGGGGTATCACCCTGCGCGGATGCAAACAATCCCAAGGCGGAAGGCGCCGACCGTTGTATTTGTTGATGACCCGCCCTCGCGCCGCCTCAGAACGGTTTGTCGCGCAGCTGCCGGCCCGCACCAGATCCCGGGTCAAGGTCATCTATTCCCCGCTACTCGAAATCAACCCCTTGCCGATCAATGTCGACACCAGTGGTGTGCGGGGATTGATTTTCACCTCGGCCAATGGGGTGAATGCTGCCGTATCCTTGGGCTTGTCTCGGGACATGCCCGCCTTTTGCGTCGGCCCTGCCACTACCAGTACGGCCCAAACTGCTGGTTGGAACGCGCAGATGGTTGGCGCAGCGGCCGAAGAACTGGTGGCCTATCTGCTGAAACATCGGCCCGACAGCCCGCTTTTGCATTTGCGTGGAGAACACAGCCGGGGCAATGTCGCCACCCGCCTGACTGAGTCGGGACTGACCGTGCGCGAACAGGCCGTCTATCAGCAGCGCCTGTTACCGCTGACACCCGAGGCCGCAGCCGCCACCGATGGCAAAGAGCCGGTCATCGCACCGTTATTTTCGCCCCGGACGGCGCGACAATTTGCCGATATCTGGGCTGGTTCAGCGCCCCTGTGGCTTGCCGCAATCAGCGAAGCGACTGCGGAACCCCTTTATTTTTTGGACTATGCGCATCTAAGGGTCGCCAAAGCGCCAACCCCCAAGAAAATGCGGAAAGCGGTTAAAAAACTTGTGAAACATGCGATGCGGGTTGAGGGTAGCGATACCACCGATTAACTTAGAGTGGCCTGTTATTCATATGATTTTGGATTCGATAAGGGGAATGTTGCGGTGGCTCGTAAGAAGAAAACCGATCAAAAGCCAGTGGAAGACCCCAAGTCGGACGAAGCGGTCGAATCCACAATTGCTGAGGAACAAGCTACTGTTGACGCGGCCGAGCCGGTAGAAGAGGGCTTTTCCGAAGCCGAAGCCGAAGCCGAAGCCGAAGCCGAAGCCGAAGCCGAAGCCGAAGCCGAAGCCGAAGCCGAAGCCGAAGCCGAAGCCGAAGCCGAAGCCGAAGCCGAAGCCGAAGCCG